>CAZXFJ010000001.1:0-59830 GCA_964640435.1 uncultured Gammaproteobacteria bacterium
GAGACAATTAATGTTGCACCTCAAAATAATCCTGCTCCACAACCTGGTGCAAATGGTCTAACAGCAAGTCCCGAAGGTAGAGAAAACTTAACAGCTCTTTCAAGACTTGATCCTCGTGCAACACAGGTATTGCATCAAGCGCAAACTTTAGCAAAAAAGATGGAACAAGCAGAAATTGCACCTGACCATCTTTTATACGGACTTGTATATGATGGCGAAATATTTAAGCTTCTTGAGAAGTTTAATGTTAATGCTGCAAAAATCTCTGAAGAGATAGAGGCAAAGCAAGCAAAAGGATCATTCTCGGGTCAACCAACGCTATCTGCTTCTTCTAAAAATATTATGGAAGAAGCTTACAATACTGCAAAATTAAGAGGTGCAAGCTTTATATCGCCAGAAGACATTCTTCTTGCGCTATTCTCTCTTCAAGCAGCTTCAGATTATCTTAAAGGAAAAGGAATAGAAAAGTCAGGCCTTGAAGAGACCTTGTCAAAGAGTGGAGATTATACGGTTGCTAAGAAATCTATGATTGAAAAGTACAGCATAGATCTTACTGGAGAAGCCGCAAAAGGAGAGCTCGATCCAATCACAGGACGAGATCGTGAAATTGAAAGACTTGTTCATATTCTTTTAAGACGAAGTAAAAACAATCCTATTATTATTGGGGAAGCTGGAGTTGGAAAGACAGCGATCGTTGAAGGACTTGCTCAGAAGATTGTTTCAGGTGAGATTCCAAAAGATCTACAGGGTCGAAGAATTTTACAGCTTGATCTTGCATCTTTAATTTCTGGTGCATCACATCGCGGAGAATTTGAAGAAAGATTTAGAGCTGTAATTAAAGAAGCACAGGCATCAGCCGGTCAAATGATTCTCTTTATTGATGAAATTCATACATTAATTGGTGCAGGTGATGATGGTGGAGCGATGGATGCGTCAAACATAATTAAGCCCTACCTTGCTCGTGGACAAATACAACTAATTGGTACAACAACTATTGCTGAATATAGAAAGTATTTTGAAAAAGATAAAGCATTTGAGAGACGCTTCCAGCCAGTTTTGGCGGATGAACCAAGTGAAGATGTTGCTATAGAAATGTTAAAAGTCTTGCAGCCAAAGTATGAAAAATTCCACGGTGTCACATTTTCGCCCGAAGCAATAGATGCGGCTGTAAGACTGTCTAAAAAATATGTTGGAGAGAGATTTTTACCTGATAAAGCAGTTGACCTTCTCGATGAAGCTGGGGCTGAAGTAAAGCTTAAAGCATCAGAAGGAAAGAGAAAAGATACCATTGTTAATAAAGAAGATATTCAAAACGTTGTTGCTGCATGGACGGGTATACCCGTTACAAAATTAACGGAAGATGAGAGTGAGAAATTAATTCATCTCGAAGATTTAATTCATAAACGATTTGTTGATCAGCAAGAAGCTGTTGTAGCAATTGCAGAAGCAATAAGACGTGGAAGAATTGGACTTTCCGCTGCAAATCGTCCAATAGCATCGTTTATATTCCTTGGACCTACCGGAGTTGGAAAAACGGAGCTTGCAAAAACAATGGCTGAAATTATGTTTGGCCGTGAAGATGCATTAGTCCGCCTTGATATGAGTGAATATATGGAAAAACATGAAGTAGCAAAACTTATTGGTGCACCTCCTGGATACGTAGGCTATGAAGAGGGTGGTCAACTTACAGAGGCTGTTAGACTCAAGCCATATTCTATAGTTTTACTTGATGAGGTTGAAAAAGCACATCCTGATGTATTTAATATTTTACTCCAACTTCTTGAAGATGGAAGACTAACAGATAACAAAGGAAATACTGTTTCATTTAAAAATACCGTTATAGTTGCAACATCAAACATTGGTAGTGCTCTTATTCAAAAAGAGCTTGTTGCGGGAGGAGCTGATATGAAGCCTGAAGAGTTTGATAAAAAATTTGCTGAACTCTCAAAAACTCTAATGGATGAACTTCGCAAATTCTTTAGACCGGAGCTTCTAAATCGTTTTGATGAACTTGTTGTCTTTAAGCCTCTTGCTCAAAAAGATATGATTGGTATTGCTGAGCTAAATATCAAAAAGACTGAAAAACTTCTTAAAGACCAGGGATATGGACTTCAAATAACAAAAGAGGCTTTGGATGAGCTTGCAAAAGAAGGATACGACCCATTATATGGTGCAAGACCATTAAGGCGTCTTATTCAGACAGCTATAGAAAATCCTATTTCACTTGCATTAATTGGAAAGAAATTTATAGTGGGGGATACCATTTTAATAAGTTTTGATAAGGCTAAAAATGAATTTACATTTACAAAAGCAGCCGTTGCTCCAGTTCAGGATCCAAACGCTCCTACTCAGCCCGGTCAACAAACACAGCCTCCAGGACAAGTACCTGCTGATCCAAGCGCACAACAACCAGTTCAAGCAGGAAGCGATGTAGCGCAAAATGGACAAGCTCCTGTTGCTCCAGTTGATCCCAATGCGCCAGTAGCGCCTCAGCCTCCAGCAGAGCCAATTTATGGAGCAAATAATAACGGACAGGTAGTTCCACCGCCACCTCCATCATCACCTGATAGCTTTGGTCAAACAGGCGCAAGTGGTACTCAAATGCAAAAAGATGCAAATGCCGTATGAGCCAGTCAGACGAGCCACAAGTAGTTGAAGAAAAACCATCGTTTACAGATAAGTTTCCAATATTTAAAAACAGAATCGTTCTAATAGGTATTTTGTTTGTTGTCGCAGTTATTCTTCTTTCCCCAATTATTTTTTTTATTTCATCAGCAATAAATGAAAATAATAAAAAACCTGAAGAGGCATTTAAGCCTACGGCGCCAGTAATACCTGACCAATTAGTAGTTCAATATAAAGATTCATATTCAAAGGAAGAGGCATTGGAGCTTAAAAACAAACTTGATTCACTTGGAGTAGTTTCTCAGGAAAAAGTTTTTAATTCCGATTCAGAAAGACTTAAAAACTTTTACCTTTTAAAATTCAAAAAAGGCACAGATATACAGGCAGTTAAAAAAGAACTTGAGAGTTTTTCTGGGATAGAGTCAGCAGACGTTCAGTATAAGGTTGTTCCTCAGGTTGTACCAAATGATCCGCTTTATCCATCAATGTGGGCACCAAGCATTATGGGTATGCCTGCTGCTTGGGATTTAGCGCAAGGGAGTAAAAGCGTTGTTGTTGCAGTTATTGATTCCGGAGTTGACTATACACATCCTGATTTAGCCGCAAATGTTATTCGAGGACCGAACTTGGCTGTAAACTCTGGAAGATCAATCGATGATCCAGGGGATGATTTTGGTCATGGTACGCACGTTGCTGGAACTATTGGGGCCGTGGGAAATAATGGCGTAGGAGTTACTGGTAATGCATGGAGCATAGGGGTAATGGGAATTAAAATTGGAGATAGTAAAGGAGGATCTAATACTAGAATTATTGCTCAGGGTATAGCATATGCTGCGGATCATGGGGCGAAGGTAATTAATATTAGTATGGGTTCTGACGGTACGGCTCCTTGTGATACTTTAACTCAGAATGCAGTAAATCAGGCAAATAGTAAAGGCGCTTTAGTTGTTGTTGCTGCGGGGAACTCAAATGCTGACGCTTCGCGCTATACTCCAGCAGGATGTTCTGGTGTTTTAGTTGTTGGTGCAACAGATGCATCTGATAGGCGAGCAGGATTCTCAAATTATGGAGCAAAAGTTGATATAGCAGCGCCTGGTGTGAGCATACTATCAACTCTTCCTCCGGGTTCTCAAATAAATGCGCAATGTAATGATGCAAACTTTGGTACTGCAAATGATGGTTATGGGGCATGTAGCGGAACCTCAATGGCTTCACCTCAAGTTGCAGGTATTGCAGGATTAATTTATTCTTTAAAACCATCCCTTAGTGGTGAGGATGTCAAAAAATGTATTTTAGAAAATGCTGACCCAATTACAACAGATAAGCCAATCGGCGGTAAAAGGATAAATGCAGTACGAGCGTTAAGTGCGTGTTCAGGTATTACAACAAGTGTCTCACCATCTCCCACCCCAATAGGCTCTACAGCATCTCCTACCCCAAGCGTGACTGTTGCGCCAGGAATGACAGTAAATGTAGTATATGACATCAATAATAATAGGGCTGCGAACGATTCAACAGATTTACCTTATGTTGGGGCAAATGTTTCCATAACGGGTTCAGTAAGCAAAACTGGGGTTACAGATTCAAAAGGTGTTTTTGTTGCTGCCGATTTACCAAACGGTCAATATGAGGTAAACATTACTATTCCAAGAATGACGTTTAATCCACTTACTACCGTTATGAATGGAGCTCCACAGCTTGTAACGGCTTTCGTTCCAACACTTCTTCTTACACCTCTTCCCACAGGTATTACCACGCCATCTCCCGTAATTGGTTCCCCTATTCAAACGGTACCTGCTCCTACTGTTAAAAAGAAGCCAACTCCGACTCCGGCAAAGGCATATACATGTCACATGAAAGGTAATGGACTTCAGTCAGAAGGCGCTATAATAATTGGCGATTTAGTTTGTGACGAAATTAAAAAGTAGCTTATATAATTCTGGCAAACAGACTCTAAATCTGCTAAAATTGAACAATGGCTGGTAAAGATTTTTACGCAACATTAGGTGTATCTAAAACTTCAACTGGTGAGGAAATTAAGCGAGCATATAGAAAGCTTGCTATGCAATATCACCCTGATCGCAATAAGACTAAAGAAGCAGAAGAAAAGTTTAAAGAGATAAATCAAGCATACGAAGTT
Source organism: uncultured Gammaproteobacteria bacterium (assembly GCA_964640435.1). Lineage (GTDB taxonomy): Bacteria > Patescibacteriota > Microgenomatia > Levybacterales > GWA1-39-11 > GWA1-39-11. The sequence continues at coordinate 4,766 of CAZXFJ010000001.1, forward strand.
TTAGCTGACACTAAAAAAAGACAACAATATGACCAATTTGGAGCTGCAGCTTTTGAAAACGGAGGAGCTGGGGCAGGTGGTCCATTTGGTGGCGGAGGATTTAGGCAGGGTCCATTTACATATACTTATTCAACTGGAGGAGATGGCGGATTTGATTTTGGAGGTTATTCCGACCCCTTTGATATTTTTGAACAATTTTTTGGTGGCGCATCTCCATTTGGAAGACAAAAGCCAACATACTCTCTGACAATTGACTTCATGGAAGCAATAAAAGGAACAGAGAAAAAGGTTAGTATAGGTGGATCTTCAAAGAATATAAAAATTCCTGCAGGAGTAGATAGTAATACGAGAATTAGATTCGATGATTTTGACATTATCGTGAATGTAAGACCAAGCAATAAATTTGGTCGTGAAGGACTAGACATAATTACAGAAGAACAAGTCTCTATGGTTCAAGCAGCTCTTGGTGATGTTATAGAAGTTGAAACAATTGATGGAAATGTAAAACTTAAAATTCCTGAAGGAACACAGCCAGGTGCTTTAATTCGACTTAAGGGACATGGAGTAAACAGTTCTACAAGAAAAACCCGGGGAGACCATTTTGTAAGAGTTAAAGTTGAAATACCAAAAAAATTAAAAGGTAAACAGAAAGAATTGCTTCAAGAATTTGAAGAAGAAGGCGAAAAAGGTTGGTTTTAAAATGAACGAAATATTAAGACCTCAAGTAGAATTTACACCAGTCAGTAAAAATACCACACTTAAACTTTTTAATCAGGCACTTTCTGTTGCAAGTGAGGTTGACCAGGAAGAAGTTTGCCGCTCGTATGAGATTATTGAAAATGCGCATGATAGTTTTAATAATCCAAAAAGAAAAAATAGAGCAACAAGTGCATTTTTAATTCACTCACGAAGAACTTCTGATTCAGATAGTTCGCTTGATGATGTGGGGAGAGTTATTCCAAGTCTTGCGCAAAAATATGATATTCCACATGAGCTTGTAGATAAGATTTGGAATTCTTTACCTCCGTTTGAGTTAGGAAGTATTAGCGGTAAGCTTTCCAGTGGACAAGATATTGATTGTGCTTTAATCTCCGTACCCATAACGCCAACTGGACTTGCTCAAGCTGGTCGAGCTACGGATAGATTTAATTATTCATTCCCTAAAATAAAAGACGCTGTTCAACTAGCAAGTAACTTGGGGGCAGATGTAGTCGGACTTGGTGAAACCCTAGCGTCTTTAACTTCACATGGGAAAAAATTGAAAGAACAATATCCGGATGTAGAGATTGTAACTGGTCATACGGGGACAACGTATTTAATAAATGAATGGATAAGATTTGGTGCTCAAGTACTTGATAAGGATCTTTCAGATACTTCCGTAACAATTATCGGTGCATATGGAGCGATAGGATCTGTTGTGGGTAGATTACTTGCTAATGAAGGCGTTGGTAGATTAAGTCTTCATGATAAAGAAGATAAGGTTGGTGGATTAAAAAATATTGCAGCTGGTCTTGTTAACGATTTTCCCTATCTATCAGGAAGAATTGATGTTTCAGGTGGGGATATTTCTCTCGCAGAAGCATGTAAAAGAGGAGAGATAATTATGAGTGCAGCATCGGCTCCTTCCTCATTTATTAGAAGTGAGCATTTAAATGAAGGAACCATAATTGTTGATGATTCTCAGCCCCCAAGTATCACACGAGAAGAAGCAGAAAAAGCAAAAAGTCATCTGTTTTGGGTGGTAGGAAGTCATCCAGACTTAAGACGAGATTTTGATTATGGAATCGATGGAGAATGGGGTTGTGCCCTAGAGGTTGTAGCTATGGAGGCAAGACGTGGGGAATTTGTAGGCGTAGGTCCTGTAACAATTGAAGGAGCTGAAAAATTTAGAGGAATTGCAAAAGATTTAGGAATTGGCATATCATATCCTCAAAGTTTTGGTGAGCCTGTCAAACTGATATAATTAAATTAATGCCTATTAATTTTGATTATCAGAATATCTTAGTTTTTGGTGCTTTTGTTATTAATATTGCGTTATGTCTTCTTATTCACCTCAGAACAAAAAAAACTAAAGCAAATATTACATTTGAAATAACTGCGTTAAGTATTGCAGGGTGGTGTCTTGCAATGATTTTTTACAGAAGTGCACCTCCAGAAACGGCAGTTTTTTGGACTAAGGTTTTGTATTTCTTCCCGACATTCATTCCAACAGCATTTTTACTCTTTGGATTATATTTTCCGAACGACAAAATTAAAAAAAGTACTCTATATATAATTATTGCGCTTAACGTGGCAATGAGCCTCTTGGTTATACATGGTGGCTCAATTATTCAGTCGGTTGAAATAGAGCCTTACAAAGAAAAAATAATTATATTTGGCCCTTTATATTATATATTCTACTTCACATATATAACTGGATTTTTCCTGGCATCATATTGGGTACTTTTTCAAAAATATAGAAAGGGTAATCCATATGTTAGAATGCAAATCTTATATATATTGTTGGGTATGACAGCGGCTTCAGTTCCAGCAATGATAACTAATTTAAATTTGCCAACATTTGGATACTTCGAGGTTAACTGGATTGGTCAATTATTTACTATTTACTGGGTGGGTGGGGTTTCATACGCAATTATTAAACACAGATTGCTTGATATTAGGTTTGTTATCGCAAGAACATTATCATACGTTTTGTTAGTAGTTATTTTAGGAATAATTTATGCATTAGGATTATATTTTATAATTAGGTCCATTTTTGGTTCATTCGGTTCATCAAGTCAGCTATTGGCATCCACCTCATTTGCAGTCGTTTTAGCCTTTATTTTCCAGCCTCTTCGTGTAGCTATTGAAAAGGCTACGGATAAAATTCTATTTAAAAATACATATAACTCTCAAGCCTTACTAAAGTCACTATCAGATATTATGGCCACAAGTTTAGGTTTGGATAATTTAGCAAACAGGATTCTAGATCAATTAATAACAGGGGCGAAAATAACACGTGGCGTTTTCGTCATATTAACTGACAATCAAGTCACTGTTAATCACTTAATTTATAAAGGTTATGAAACTTTTCCAGTAATTGATATGTTGGACGTTAAAAAAATATTTGATGGTCCAACACTCCTTAGCTTTGAAGATATAGAAGAGGGGCCACTTAAAGATATTTTACGTAAAAATAAGTTTTCATTAGTTTTAAATTTAACAGTAAACAATGAAAAAATAGGCCTATTGTGTCTCGGGGAGAAATTATCGGGCGATTTTTATTCAGAACAGGAGTTAGAGATGTTTGAGATTCTTGCACCAGAACTATCTGTTGCAGTTCATAATTCAGAAGAGTACGAACAGATTAAAAGATTTAACATAACATTAAAAGATGAAGTTGCTCGGGAAACAAAACAGCTGCAAGATGCAAATATAAAACTTCAAGACCTCGATAAGCTAAAAGATGAATTCGTTTCTCTAGCTTCACATGAATTAAGAACTCCAATGACAGTTATTAAGTCATATGTTTGGACACTTTTAAACTCTAAAATTGGTCCTCTTAATGATAAGCAAAAACAATATCTTGATAATACATATACATCTACAGAAAGACTTATTAACTTAGTTAATGACATGCTTAATGTTTCAAGAATTGAATCGGGCAGACTTACTATAGAGCCAAAGCTTATCGAGATGAATAAGTTTTTGGGAGATATTGTTGTCGAGATGAAAACTCGCGCAGATGAGTTAGAAATTAATCTTTCATTTACCGGTATGAGTCAGGATGTTAATGCAAAATGTGATGCTGATAGAATCAAAGAAGTAGTAATTAACCTTATAGGTAATTCAATTAAATTTACGCCTAAAGATGGTTCTATAATAGTAGGACTAAATACCGATAATGGTTTTGCTCAAATATCTATTAAGGATACAGGGCGGGGAATTAGTCAAGAAGATATGCAGAAGCTATTCCAGAAATTTAATATGGTAGGAAATACTCATTTAACAAAAGACCGAGGTCAGGGAACAGGCTTAGGGCTTTATTTATCAAAGTCACTAGTAGAGTTACACGGTGGAAAAATTGGAGTTACCTCTGATGGAGAGGGGAAAGGTTCTACTTTTACATTTACGCTTCCTTTGGCGCAGTAGCATGTGTGCCATCAAGGTACATTTTTGTTTCTTTAACTAGATCTCCCGGCGTGATCTGGCTTTTAATTATATATCCATTTCCAAGTTGAAGTGCCTTTTTAATCTCCTCCCCTTTATCAAGATTAGTTAAGAAAACAACAGTTTTGTTTGGAGTAGTAGGTGGTTCACTTTTAAGTTTCTCAATTATGTCTAGCCCATTAATTTTTGGCAAAATAATATCAAGATATATTAGGTCCCATCCCCCTTGTTTAATTTTGGTTAGCGCTACATCCCCATCCTCTGCAGTATCAACAGTGTATCCTTCTCCAGTTAGTGTATCAGAATAAATTTGTCGAAGAAGTTCATCGTCCTCTACGACTAAAACTTTGGCCATAAAAATAATTTAACACTATGAACTGGAAAAAGCAATGAAGAGGAAATTAGCGGGTAACTGAAATTGTGTCTCCAGAAATTTCAACACCAGGAGCTGCAACTGTTACGCGGTTGTCTCCACCTGAAGCTTGAAATACTGTGTAGTCAGTAACATATGCTGCTGTACAGTCATCTGCAGCTGATCCTGTTGTGGTACCATTTGTACCTGTTTTAGGATCAACTGGAAGGGCAGCTAGATATTTTGTAACAAGTGCTGCACAAATATCAACTGTTCCTGTTCCTGTTTTAGCAATTACACATGGAGCAGCTGCTGTACAACCAGAAATTCCTGTTGGAAGATTTCCCTTATTGTCTGAAGCGTATTGGTCAATAGCGTTAAGAATAGCATTAACATCGCTTCGTCTCTTTGTATCATTTGCTTGTGCAAATTGTTTTGCGGGGTTGATAGCTATAAGAGTAATTGCAAGAAGAACAGCTAAAATTCCAATAACAACTAGAAGTTCGATGAGTGTGAAACCTTTTTTGAGTTGGGCAGTTTTCATATTTTTATTTAGTACTTATAAATCATAACCAAAATATTTATACCTTGTCAAGGGGGCATTTTAGCCTTGAGTATTCAATTCTAGCTCCCTCTTAACACCATGAATACTAAAACAATTATTAAAATTCCAAAGACAACACCAAGTGCTATTATTCTAATTTTATTTGGCGGTTCACTGTTGTTAATCATTTTCCCAGATGTTGTTTGAGTTGTACCTGATTGAGGTTTAGGTTTAGTCCCTACTGGAATTTTCATATCAAAAGCAAATGAAAAATTCTTTATTGAGTCAATCTTTTTCATTATTACGGTGAGCGTTGGTCCATCAAGTGCAGCCATTTGCATAATCTCTGGTTGCAGTTCTTCATATGGTACGAAGCTCTCAATTTTAAAGCCGCATTTTTCAAAACCAGTGGCTATTGCGTTACAAAGATCTTTGTTAACTGCTGAAATTCTTACGCCTTTTTGGAGTGGAATAAGTTTGGTGGCAATATTATCAAAAGGTACGACATCTAAAAATTTCTCAACTTCCTCAGTTTGTTTTTCTACAGGTACATCAACGATGTCTTTTTCAAATAGAACATTTGATGAAAGTATAACTACAATACCTGCGGGATTGAGTTTATTTAAATCAACAAATGATTTTATTTGTTTTTCAAATTCAGTTGGACTCAATACATCAAGCGCTGAGATTATATTTTCGGAAAAAGGAAGGGAAATAATTTGACCAGTTAATCCATCAAAATAATCAAATCGATTTCGATCTAGAAATAATATTGATTGTTTGTTATTTGAAAATTCCATATTAAAGCTCTTTCCAAGATGTGACTGTCAAAACATTATTAGTTGTATCAACTATGGCCTGAACGGTTCTTGTAAAATTACCAAGATTTCCTACGGATGTGATAGTTTTGGCAGTAGTACCTGTAATAGTAATTGTCGCGGTTCCGCCATTAACAGTCAAGGTCTCACCTGCATAATTTGGGTCACGAAGTAGTTTTAGCATAGCAGTTTCTGCGCCACTTTCAGCGACATCATAGGCTGTTGTACCTTGGTAAACTTTATCAGTGCTTTTAGAATTGGTGGCGATAATAACAACAGCTGCAGAAGTAATTGTTATAGCAATCAAAACATAAATAATTAAGATAACAAGTGACTGGCCTTTATTTTTGAATGATAGTTTATTTTTCATCTAAGTCCTGCTGTTGTTTGAAATACTGCGCTGTCTGATGCTCCCCCGATTTTATCTTCAACCGTAAAGTTTATTCTAAATGTAGGTTTTCCGTTGACATTACCAATTCTTCTGAATTGGAGACCTGAGACTTGAGTATCAACGCTATTTAATTGAGAAGAAGTCGATCCTGTTGTGATTTGTAGATTTCCATTATTTAGAGCATAAACATAACTTGCTCCACCCTGTATTAGCGAAAGGGTTGCTGAACTGCTTCCTAAATTTAAAGGAGCAGATACGGTTGATGCATGGTTAATATCATAGATTAGTCTGTTATAAATATATCTTCCGTCTTGAGATACTTGAGATGTTGACTGAGTTGATAATTGAACATTAAATACTGCAACAAGAATATCTGTTAAAAGTAAAAAGATAAAGGCCATAAGGCCCATGTAAATAATAAGTTCTACTAATGTAAAACCTTTCCTATTAACTTTTAAGCTTAAATATTTACTATTCATTATGGGGAGTAGTTAAGTGATATGTCCAAAAGTTTTGGAGTTATATTAAAGTCAGTTGTGGTAAGGAATGCTTTGTATTTTACGCATTGTGCAGGATTTTCAAAACCAGTGGATCCACTTAATGGAATTGAACCACCACTTGCTGGGAAATAGCTACTTGCAGTTCCATCAGGGCCAACGAAAACATAATTTGCATTCGTGCATGACCCATTAACAGGGGAGGTTGCTGCAATTTGATATTGTAGAGTTGTATTTGTTGGAACACTTGTTGATGCAGAAAGTCTATTGAGTGCCATGGAAGCTCCAAGATCAAGTGGGGCAGATATATATGTTCCTGAGTCAAGGTATGATCCATCAGGACCACCTTGAATAATCTTTAATTCATTTAGAATAGTATTTGCAATCATATATACAAAATTATCTCCGTCGGCTTCTGAGACGCTTGTTAAATCATTAAACCCCTGATCAAAATTTACACTTCCACAAAATGCAGGGGTTGATTCATTTTCAATATTTAGGACCTGATATTCGGGAGCATTATTGCTGTTTGCTACTCCATCTTTTCCAACCAAAACTGCTCTTAGACCATTTAAAACAGTAAGAGACCGACGAGGGTATAGTTCTCCGTTTGCTCCCGTCCCTTGGTAGAATCCGCTTGTCGGAGTACTTGTTCCTGACAAGAACTTGATATCAGATTTGTTTGTGGTATTAATTACATAGAACTGTTTGCTGTCACTTGTTCCATTTGACGAGATATATGCTCTTGTTCCAGCAGAGTTTGCATAGACAGAGTTTGCAGCTTCTTCAGTTCCGCTTCCGGTATTAAAGTCAATAGAGTCAGAAACTTTCCAACCGGCATTAGTATTTGATGTGTCGTTTCTTCCACAGGCAATATTATTTATCGCAGGAGTTGAGGCAGAAGTTGGGGGAGTAGAGACATTTACAACATCAAGTTCTGGGTTTGTTCCAGCACCTACTGCAACAAAAACATAACTGTTGCTACCTACTTTAACGGGATATACGTCATTATCTGCATAGAGTTCAATATTTCCTCCATCAGAACAGTCATTATGTGCTGGTGTTGTGGTATCCGACCAGGTGGTTCCAGTTTGTCCTGCATTATATTTTCTATCTGTTCCAGATCCTGGTTGACAATCATATCCATCAAGTTCTATTCTGCACCCTATCATATCAAGACCGTTTGAAGTTGATTTGGTATCAATATTTGATAGGTCAAATGAGTATAGATACCCTCCGGAAGTTGCATAACCCGTATCACCAAGAACTGCAACAGAAGTTGCCCCATATCCAAAAGGTGACTGATCATTTGTAGATAGTGCACCACCTGAGTAATATACTTTTACAGCTGCCCAATCCAGAGAGAAATCTCGAGAAGTATTACTCGCAACATTTATAATACGTACACGAAAGTTTGAGTTACTGAAGTTTGTATCAGACCAAGTCCTTCCCCATGTATCAGTCGATCCACCAAGATAATATGTTGATTCCCCCGTTGTTAAGGTCCCCGTTGATTGAGCTGTTGTCCAATTTGATCCTCCATCCCAGGATAACTGAACACAGATCTTAGGTGAACCAGTTGTGCTATCAACCTTCGCATCAAGTCTTACCTGTATACCATTAATTGTCGCGCCGCTTGGAATAGTGAGATCATAGTTATAATATCGTTGTCGATCTTTATCGGTTCCAGTACAGTTTGTACCTGTTCCACTTCCCGAGTTTGTATCCACAGCGAAAGAATTATTGTCGGTGTATGCTCGAGTAGGATTGGAGTCATAGCCATTATTGTCTCCTCCAGTATCAGTCGCAGCGGCTGATGGATCCATAAAGCCGGTATCAAAACTACCAGAAAGACCATACTGAGTCGTATTAAAAAATGTCCAGTATTTGTATATTTTATTTGTTGGATCTTGATAGGCATCTGAGCCATCTGCGTTTTTAACTTTGATCGCTAGGATTTCATGATCAGGGATAGTTGTCGCAATAAGTGCATAAGTTATTCCGCCAGGAGATTTATAGTATTTAATGTCATTTGTTCTGAAGTTGTTATCAATTCCAGTTCCTGTTGGTACAAGACCTACCGAACTATACCTACTTGAATCAAGAGTAAAGATTCCTTTATTTGTGGCAACAGGGGTTTCTGCATTTGCAGTAACAGTAAGATAAGCCATCTTGCCCGATGTTGTAGCAAATGGTGCCGTAGCAACAAAAACATCATTTGGAGTGTTAATGGATGCACTTGCGGAAGCGGAAACAGCAATAGGTGGTCCATCGGGTAGATCGATTGTCGTGTTTGATAGTTCTGGGCTACACCATTTTGCCCTGTTGTTTGGAGATAAAGTTATCTCCCCTCCCTGATCTGTTGCAACAACTGTTGAAACCAGATTTCCTCCAGCAAAATCAGAAGAGGATGTTTTGTTCAGTGCATTATTTGATAAGAAACGTGTTACATAAAGGCTTGAATTAACCGAGGATGCGTATGGTTGACCCCACGAAATTAAAATATCCACTTTTTTTGTCGAAGGATCTATTGTTCCACCGCTTGTTACGATGTTTCCATTTGAATCGCGTCTAACATCAGATATGCTTATTGCTCGGGTAAACCCATTTATTGTTTCACTTCCGCTCGATAAAGCCCAGGCATTACCGGTAATTATTGGATGAAATGTTCCATTTTGAGCAAAACTCGTCCACCCTTTCTCTCGAACAGAACGAATAATTTCTTCCGATTCTTTAAGAAGAGCAACAGCTTGAATTCTTTGACTTGATTGAGCTTTTCCTTGACGCGATGCGATAAGTCCAGTAAAAAGTGCAGGAAGAAGAATCGATGAGATAGCAAGAACAATGATTGCCTCAATTAGTAGCTGTCCTCTTTTATTGTTTTTAATTTGTTTGCGTAATGATTCCATATTTATTAACTAAAATAGTCTTCTGTTCCCCAGTTGAACTATTTGTTATAAGAATTTGATTTGTTGCACTAGAGAATGGTGTAATTTCACCCGAGCCTTGAGAGAAAACTATTTTTGAAGAAGGAAAAGTCGTTGTGATTCGTAATGCGCCGGGCATGCTTATTGTAAAGTTTGCAGTATCTGTTGCAACATAATTTGATCCGTGAAACAGAGTATATTTATCTGAGTTAATATATATTCCATAAGCATCAGGTATTCCTCTGCCTTCAGTATCTCCCACCATTGCTTTTGTTTGTTGGTTTTTAAAGTCTGTTATAAAAGTGTAAAGTGAGGTATTAATATCTGCGCTATTACGAGAATTTAAGACGTTAAGTGATAAATATCCCATGAGTACTGCTACTACTCCCATAACAAGCATCACTTCAATGAGTGAAAAACCATATTTTTTATTCAATTTATTTTCCTCCAACTTGGGATATAAGACCATAAATTGGTGCGATAATTGATAGCATCATTCCTCCTACTAAAACTCCCACAACGACAAGCATGATTGGTTCAAGGAGAGCCGTTAATGTTTTTAATGTGTTTGAAACTTGATAATCTAAATACTCAGAAGCGTCCTGCATTGATCGATCAAGTGATCCACTTTTTTCTCCTGCCTCTGTAATTTTTATAACGATACTTGGAAAAATACCTTTAGCCTCTTTTAATCCTTCAGAGAGTTTCTTACCTGATAAAACCATTTCTTTGGAATGAATAATTGCTTTTGAGACTGCTGGCTTTGTAACTACATCTTGTGTAAGTTCTAGCGCCGAGGTTATTGGAATACCTGATGATAGAAGCAAAAACATACTTCTTGTAAAACGTGTTAAATCAATTTCACGTGTTAAATCAGAAATTAAAGGTAGCGATACGAGTGCGCCTATGAAAAGTTTTTTTTGAGCTTTGAAAAGAAAAATAAGCGCTGCGATTATTACTGCAGATATTATTAAAAATGGAACTGTTTCTTTAACTATTAAATTAGAAAGAAAAATTAATATCTTAGTTGGTAAGGGAAGGGGAGTATTCAGTCTTTCAAAAACAGTTGAGATTTTTGGTACTACAACAACCAAAATCATTAGTAAAACACCAAAGAAAACAACAACGATAAACATAGGATAAATCATTGCTCCTTTAAGTCTGTCACGAAACTCAGTATCTTTTTTAATGTTCTCTTTCAGGTCTTTCAAGGTAACATCCAGAGTCCCACCTTCTTCTGATGCTCTGATAAGGTTCACAGTTATACGATCGAAAATCTTTGGAAATTTTTCAAAGGAACTTGATACGTGGTTTCCTTGCATTAAATCTTCACGCAAAATTTCAAGTAGCTTTCTCATATTTCCTTTTGAATCTTCGAGGAGTGAATCAATAATTTCTAGAATTGAGAGTCCAGCTGCAAGCATTGTTGCAAGGTTACTTATTAGACCTAGCTTTTCAGCATTTGAAATACTAAGTTTTTTTGGATCTATTGCTTTCATAGGGCTTCAACTTTTGTAACACGGAATACTTCTTCAATTGTTGTTAATCCTTTTAAAACTTTTTCCAAACCATCATCAAGCATTGTTGTCATACCTTCTTCAATTGCTTTTCTTGCAATTACATCAGAATCTGCTCTGGAGGTAATAAGTTTTTTAACTTCAGGAGATACAACTAAGACTTCAAATATTCCGATTCTTCCCATGTAGCCTGTTGAGTGACAAATTTTACATCCGGCACCTTTATAAATTGTTACTTCTGTTTTTCCTGCAAAGTTTTTGTTAATAACTTCTGGCGGTAGATCACGAGCAAGTTCTGCAACTGAAATTGATGATGATGCCTTACACATCTCGCAAATTTTACGTATCAAACGTTGAGCAAAGATAACGTTTACTGTTGATGCAACAAGGAATGGTTCAACTTTCATATCAATAAGTCGAGGTAGAGCTGTGGCTGCATCATTTGTGTGAAGAGTTGATAGAACTAAATGTCCGGTGAGAGCGGCATTAACCGCAATTCCTGCTGTTTCACTATCACGAATTTCTCCAACAAAAACAACATTAGGGTCTTGTCTTAAAATAGATCTTAACCCTGACGCAAAAGTAAGATCTGCTTTGGTATTTGTTTGAATTTGATTCACTCCTTTAATTTTGTATTCAACTGGGTCTTCGATAGTTGTTATATTTTTTTCTCGAGTATTTAGGATTTTTAATATTGCATAAATAGATGTGGTTTTTCCTGATCCTGTAGGACCCGTTGAGAGCACCATTCCGTAAGACTTATTGTATGCAGCTGTAACTTTTTTCAAGTCTCGTTCATTCATTCCGAGATCAATAAGTGAGAATTGTCTAAATCTTGATGCTAAAAGTCTTAAAACGGCTTTTTCACCATCTGAAATTGGAAGGATTGATACTCTTATATCGAGTTCTTCCTCCTCAAGTTTTACTCTCATTTTTCCATCCTGGGGAGCTAAATGCTCATCGGTTCGAAGACGAGATAAGATTTTAATTCTTGAAATTATTCGGTCATGGAAGGAACGAGGTAGGGTTAAAACATCATGCAGGATTCCATCAATTCTAAAACGGACTAGAGATATATTTTCTTCGGGTTCAATATGTACATCTGAAGCTTTATCTTGATATGCAAATTCAATCAATAGTGTAACAATTTTTTCAATTGGAGCTTCATCTCCAGCACTTCTTGGATCAACTTGGCCTATTTCATTTTTAAGAAGCTCCTCAAAGGTAGTCTGTAACTCTTTTCTATATATTCTTAATGAATTTTCAATATCACGTTCAGTCGTGAGGTATGGGATAACCCTAAGATTTGTTTTTTTGCTTATAGCATTTTGAACTTCTATATTTGAGGGATCAGTCATCGCCAGTTTTAATCCATTACTATCAACTGCAAAAGGTACAACCTTTTGCTTACGAGCAACCTTTTCAGGTACCATATGGAAAATGTTTTCAGGAATGGTTAGCTTTGAAAGAACAATAAATGGAATATGAAGGTAGTCTGCGATTAAAATTCCAAGATTTTCATCGGAAACAATATCTTTTTCAATTAGAGCATCAGCAAGAGTTATATCTGAGGATTTAGCAAAAGAGGCAAGGTCATCTACGCCTTTTTGATCTATTAAACTATTTTTTATTACAAGTTCTTTTAATTGATCATCATTAATTAACATAGGGCAGTGTGATAATTTGCATACCACCAAAACCCCTCATTTAAAGGGGTTATTTGTTAATCATACAATAATGTTTTTCTGGATTACAATTGATGTTTGGGAGTGAAGTTAACGCGCTACCTCGTGGATCTTATTAAGTAGGTTATTGAAATCAAAAAAAGTTTTATTTACGTATCCTGTTGCTCCAAGTTGAATAGCCTTATCAATATCTCCTTTTTGTTCAAGAGTTGAAAAAACTAGAATAGGGATTCCTTTAAGGTTCTCGATCGTTGAAATCTCTTGAAGAACTTCAAAGCCATTTTTATTAGGCATAATAAGGTCGAGTAGAATTAAGTCAGGCTTTAAAGTTTTTAGCTTTTCAATTGCTATTTGGCCATCCATTGCCACCTCAACAGTCATTCCATTTTCAGAAAGTTTTTGTGCATAAAAATTTTGGAAAAATTTGTCATCTTCAGCGAGAAGAATAGATATATTTTTTGATGTTGCAGGTAAAGTTTTTTCAATGTTTACGATTGGGTTTTGCTCTTGACCATCAATTTCAATGCTTTTAACCGAGTCTCTTATTTTTTGTATAGATGTTTCAATTCCTGGGAAATATTCCTGGGGAAATGTTTGTTTATTTTCCTTAAGAGTATGGAAGAATGCTTCAAGCGCTCGAGAAAGATCTGCAATCGAGTTATACCCCATTGTATAAGACTGACTTCCTAGAGAGTGAACTGCAAGATGTGCTTCTGAGATTGCATTTTGATCTGCTGGATTTGTTTTAAGAGTTGTAAGAGAATTTGTAAGTTTATCCAAATATTCATTAGCCGTTTTTAAATATAGAGCTTTATAATTTGATAAATCGATTTGTGTCACGGGTAAATTATAACAGTTTTGGCACGATATTTTCTTGCTATTTAATCCTAAAATCCCTAAACTTAAAATAAGGCTTTTGCGAGTCGATTTATTAGTATGGGAATCCTGCTCTATCCATATTTTTTAGTTCTATTTTGGTATAAAGATTTCTTTTTAGGATGCGTCAGAATTTGTACAGGAATTTTTATTTACACGGCTAATCTTCTTTCTGTTCCCCTTTTATTAAAAACATTTTTTAAACCACTAAAGAATGAATATCGCGAAGGTCTAGTTTTTTTCTCTGTGATAATGGGGATTCTTATAAAGATTATTTTGTTAACTATTGCGGTAAGTATATTGTTGTTTCTCGCTACGATTCTGATAGCTACTTGTTGCGCAGTGTTATTACTACCTTTAATACTTGTTTTATTTATTTTTAGACAATGATAAATCGAAAATTTGAAATATATATGTTGTTCGACTCATTTGGGGGAAAACTTATTCGTGTTATTCTAGTTTTATTAAGTTTAACGCTTTTGTATTTTTCACTCGCGAATGGTCTTAATTTAAAAATATCATTGTCAGTTTTAGCTCTTGTATTGATCAATGAATTATTTTTAGAACATATTGCTTCAACCCGTCCAGTTTCAAAAGTTTCAGGAGGGCAAATTTCCGAAGACTCAATGACTTTCCAGGCAAAACAAAAATATCAGCTGGGAAGTGATGGATATTCTATTGCTGAAAATATTTTTAATTCACCTGAGGCAAAGTTTTTAAATCGAAAAATTGGGATTACATCACTTACAAAGTCAAGTGTCGGAAGGGATGAGTTATTAAAGCAAGCGATATCAGCAGCAACTTATCTAAAAGGTGATTATATAACCCCAATTGATTTATATACATCTTATCTTTTGCTTTCAGAAACAGAAACACATTTTCTTCAAAACAATAACTTAAATAATGATGATGTATTAAATGTTTTGTATTGGACCAGAAGAGAATATAATCCAGATAATTTTGAAACTAAGAAAATAAAGTTTACCGGAGAAGGTGCATTTGATAGCTTGGTTTATGCATGGAATTACGAGCTTAAAAAATACTCTATTGATATAACATCAAGAGTTCTTTCGACTCGCTTCCCGCCAACAATTATTGGACGTGAAAAAGAATACAAAGAGCTTCTTGTCGTTTTAAGTCGACATGCTTCATCAAACGCCATAATTGTAGGTGAGAGCGGAACTGGGAAAAGATCAATTGTAGAGTATTTAGCATTCAAGTCATTTTTAGGGGATGTATCATCTGAAATTTCACACAGAAAAGTTTTTGAGCTTTTAGTTGATAAGTTAATTGCAGGAGTTTCAAGTCGAGGAGAGCTTGAAGATCGACTTAATATACTGCTCTCTGAAATAACTCATTCAGGAAACGCAATAATACTCATTCCAAATATTGAAAATATATATGGAGGTGGCGGATTTGATTTTGATTTAACTGGAATTTTAGATGAATATTTATCCAGCGATAGAATTAAAATCGTTGGTACGACGACACCTTCTGGATTTGCAAATTATATTCAGGCAAGAGCCACCTCTCAAGATCTTTTCGAGCAAATTCAATTTCCAGAGCTTTTACAAGGAGCGACACTTCTTTTCTTAACAGAAAAAGCCCAAGAGATAGAGGCAAAGTATGGAATTGAAATAAAATACTCAGCTCTAAAACAATGCGTAAATCTATCTGAGGTATTTTTTGCAGACAGATTTTCTCTAGGTCGCGATGTGGATCTTTTAGAAAACGTTTGTTCTAAAGCACGTCTTGATAAAAAAAGAGTAGTAACAGGTGATGATGTTATCTCTCAGGTTCAATCGAAAACCAACATTATTCTTAAAGACCCAGATGATGCCGAGAAAGATAAACTCATTCATTTGGAAGATAAGCTTCATGGGCGCGTAATTGGTCAAGACGAGGCGGTTAGTGCAATTGCTGATGCAATGAGAAGAGTAAGATCTGGCTTTGCTAATGAATCAAGACCTATTGCTTCGTTTCTTTTCTTAGGACCAACTGGTGTGGGTAAAACGGAAACCACAAAAGTTTTGGCGGGTGAATATTTTGGAAATCGCGAGGCAATGATACGTCTTGATATGAGTGAGTATCAAACTCAGGATCAAATAGATAAGATTCTAGGCTCAAAATCTGGTTTTCAAGAAAATACCCTAGTTGATCTTGTTGAAAAAACTCCTTTCTCATTAATTTTGCTTGATGAATTTGAGAAGGCAAATCCTCAGCTTTTAAATCTTTTCTTGCAAGTTTTAGATGAGGGAAGACTAACTGATAATCATGGCAAAACGGTTTCGTTTAAAAATACGATCATTATTGCAACATCAAATGCTGGGTCAGAACTTTTGCGCGAACGACAAAATGTTGGTGAAGGTATTGAAAAGAAAGACTTGATCGACTATCTTCTAAAAGATAATTTGTTTAAACCAGAACTATTAAATCGATTTGATGAAATAGTTGTATTTAAATTTTTAAATGAAAAGGAAATTAGACAAGTAGCCGCATTACTTCTACAAGATTCATTAAACAGGCTTGAAGATAATCAAATTAAAATAAGCTTTGATGATTCTGTTATTGAGAAAATATCAAAAAGCGCAACTGATCCTGAATTTGGAGCACGAAATGTAAGGCGTTATATAACAGATAATATTGAAAGTTATTTATCAAAAGAAATTCTTGAAAATAGAATTGTTAAAGGTTCAGCAGTTACACTTTCTGTTGATGAGTCGGGCAATTTTATCGTAAGATAATTAATATGAAGTTTTATTGTTTTGAATTACAAGATTGGGAAGCAGATTTTGTTAAGAAAAAATTTCAAGATACACTTGAGCTTTTTTTTAATCCAAAACCATTAAATGTTGATAACGCGGATACAGCAAAAGACGCTGAAGGGTTAGTTGTTTTTGTAAATTCAAAAGTCGATAAACCAACTCTTGAAAAGCTTCCTGCTCTTAAATTTATTGCCACAATGTCTACGGGCTTTGACCACATTGATATTGAAGAATGTAAAAAGCGAAATATTGCTGTTTCAACAGTTCCAACATATGGAGAAAATACCGTAGCAGAGCATGCATTTGCTCTAATTTTTACAATCTCGAGAAAAATAGTTGAGTCAGTTGAACGAGTTAAAGAAGGTAATTTCTCGCCAGTTGGTTTAACTGGCTTTGATTTATACGGTAAACAAATTGGAGTAGTAGGGGTTGGAAGTATTGGAACACATGTTATTAGAATTGCAAAGGGAGTTGGAATGGATGTTATAGCATACAAAAGAACTCCGGATCCAAAACTTGCAACAGATTTGGGATTTAGATTTGTTGAAATGGATGAGTTGTTAAGAGAGTCAGATATCATAACTCTTCACGTTCCATATGTGCCTGAAACGCATCACTTAATAAATGCGGAAAGTTTTGCAAAGATGAAAGATGGAGTAGTAATAATAAATACAGCTCGGGGCGCATTAATTGATACAAGTGCTTTAGTTAGCGCAATAGAGAGTGGGAAGGTTTCAGCAGCGGGTCTTGATGTTTTGGAAGGAGAAACAATGATAAAGGAAGAGCACGAACTACTTCATAAAGATATGCCAATGGAAGATTTAAAAATGGTAATCGAAGATCACATGTTACTTAAGAATCCGAAAGTTATTATTACGCCTCATAATGCATTTAATAGTACAGAGGCTTTGCAAAGAATTTTAAATACGACAGCGGATAATATTCTTAACTTCTTGGCAGGTACTCCAAAAAATCCGGCTTATTAATTTTTTGGAACAGATTTACAGTAGTCAATAATTGTATTCCATCTGGCAAAATTTTCGAATGCGAACATGTGAGCATTTTTTGTAGAAACCTCGAGAGTTCTATTATTCTGATTCATCGGTACTTTTATTTCGGCTGTATCACCATGATGGGTCGTGATTTCTTGTCCACGACGGAATGTATTTCTTAAAAATCTTGCGGGAGAAAATGTTAGAGGGTCTTTAGATCCTTGCCTTACGAATGTTCTTTCTGAAGTATCATATGGTTGACCTTTAAGAAGTTTCAATCCTGCTGCTTTGAATAGTTCATTTTTATTTTTTGTTTCTTCGGGGGTGTCGTCTGGAAGATTATTATGTTCAAATAAATATTTAACAAAACCGGGTCTTGTTTTATTCATACTCTTTGCAAGGTCTGAGGTAGTTTCTCTAACAATAAACTCTGCACCTAGGCCGACTCCGGCCTGAGCACCTCGAAGTCTATTTATAAGTGATGGACTGTGAGTGCCCGCAGGGTTGTCAAAGAGTCTTTGAGTTTTTCTTTGCACGTCTTCAGGTAAATGTTTGTAGACTGAATCTGCTGCAATCGCGCCCATAGAGGCACCTTGAAGTAATATGTGGTCAACTTGTTTACCTTCGAGCATTGCATCAACAAGTTCTGCATAGTATTCTCCTCTGGTATCTAATCCCTTCTCTTTAACTTGTTGCACAAAGTCATCTGAAACCTTCTCTCCATAACCAGTACCGGAACCAAGAAGATAAATATCAATATTTGGTGATGGTCTCCCCTGTTTTAATGCGCTGGCAACTTTGGGTATTGATCTAATAAACCTGTCTATGCCCATATCTTCTGCGGTGAATGCGTTTCCATCAGGGGGCATGCCCATGGCTGTAAATAAGAATGCTGCTTCACTGCGAGTCTCTTCAATATCATAAGATGTATTTTGAGCAGAATTTCCCGAAGATGCAATTTTTCTAACTAAATCTGGGGTCACAGAAAGCTTAATGAAAGATATTTCTGTTCCAGGAAATTTTTTAGAATTAAATAGTTGAAAACTATCAATACATTGTTTGTCAATCTCTTCCAGAATTAACCTCATACCTTCTGTATTTTCAGGAAATTTTTGCTTCATCTTTTCCATATATGCAATGGAATATGGTGTTTTTAATTCGGTTGAAGAAGTACCTATAAATTCATCTTTTTTAGGAGCTGAAAAATTTTGAAAGCTTTCTGATCCTTCGGGGCTAATTTCAAAATCTACATTGCGTTCTTCATCTGGCAATTTATCATTCATCTTAAAAGAATAAAAAATTTAATTTGTTATGTCAATGTAGTTTTGAGGCGCTCCGTTTTTATTCCGAATTTCGGAAACGAAGCGCCTCTCGACACGGTGCTTCACCTATTGTCCAGGGTGACTGGTTCCTTGCGCTTTGGGTTGTACAAATTGTCGTACAACATGGTATCCAGGTAGACCGCAAGGAAGGCGACGGCAATGACGAAGGCCCATGAGGGCCGTCCATCTCTAACCGTGGTGATGATGCCCCACAGGATTTCGTAGAACACTAGTCCTGCGAAGATCGTATGCCAGAGTTGTCCAGGCCGAACTGCAACCTTCTTGTACTCGGGGCCACCATCCACGAAAACGTGGAAGAGCTCCAGGATTACGAAGAAGAAAAGGCCGATGCCTAAGAGTAGTAACTGAAGCCACCATTCGTTCTGAAAACCTCGATCAGCAGTGTGCTGTCCGATGACGATACCCATGAAGATTCCCGCAAGGGCAAGCATGGGATCCCCAAGCCAGAAGGTGACCCATCTCGTTCGAAGCCATTCCCCATCGAAGATCCGACTTAGCAGTTGAACTGCTCCGACGGTCATCATGAAAAAGAAAAGGCCAGTTAGAACGGGGTGCCATCTCCAGGGGAACAGAAAGAAATCCTCATTCATTCTGTTGTTCTCCATCAAGGTGGATTTACGCCTTAAAGCGTACCTTGTACCGCTATGACTGATTCGTCAGGATGATGGCAGCGATCATGGCCAGCACAAAGAGACTTAGGGGAACTAGCGTGTAGATCCTCTTCTTTTGTTCGCTTAGACCGTTCCACCAGCCTCCAATAAAACCGTCATACATCTCTTTCTCTCCTTATATTGCTAGATGCGGGTTGGATGTTATAGCTATCACGATGAGTGCGACAGCTGCGATTGACAATATTATTACTGCATGAGGTGCTACAAAAATCCCCGGTCTTGCGCAGAAAACTGCGCAGCCAAGAAGAATAATCGCCATCCCAATGAAAAATATTTGTCCAGTTGTCATTCGGTTCCCTCCTTAGTGTGTTTTCCGTGTCTATGAAAATGTGCGAGATTGTTTTTGAGCTCACGTAGGTATCTTGCGATACTCATCTACATGGTCATAAGCAACCAAGACGTTATTATACCAAATTACTATAAGATTGCAAAAAGAAACTAGCGGTTTTTAGTAAGAGTATTTAAGAAGCCTGAAATTAGAGATAATACGATTGAGAATAATAATGCCCACCAAAAGTTTTCTACATAGAATCCAGATACAATTCTGCCCGCAATCAAGACGATACAGGCATTAATTACAAGAGTAAAAAGGCCGAGTGTAATAAGGTTTATTGGAAGAGAAATGAGTAAGAATATAGGCTTTACGAACGTATTCAAGACTCCGAGTACTATGGCAACCAAAACTCCTGTTAAAAAATTACTTATATCTATTCCAGGTAGTACATATCCTGTTGCAAGAACTGCGATAGTGTTAACAAGAAGAGAGATTAATATTTGCATTACAACTGATTAACTTCCTGGTTTATAGAATTAATATCGTTCGTTGGGTCATCAATTTGAATGTTATCAAGTTGGCTTGAAGGGGATGAAGGTGTTGGTGTGGAGGTAGCAACAGGAGCTGTTTGTGTCTGAACTGTTTGAGGAACTGATTGAGTAGCATTTTGTGAATTATAGTTTGTAAAAAGGAAGAAGCCTGCAGCTGTCATTACTCCAACGATTAATAATACGCCTACAGCAATAAAAACTTTATTTCCATTAGATGAATGTTGAGGTGCATTTGTTTGGTCGGGATTTGTCGGGGTTGTTGCAGGATCCGAAACTGGTTGAGTTGGTGTTGGTTCTGTTGGAGCAGCAGGTGCTGGATCAACTGGTGTAGGTGTTGGTTGGGGAACAGATGTAGCTGGTGTTTCAGCAGGAGGAGTAACAGGTGCTTGAGCTGGTGGCGTTGGTGTATTTGAGTTTGAATTGTTATTATCCATTATCTAAACATTGCGGCGCTGGTACCTGTCGCAGGAGGTGTAGGCGATCCCATAAGTTTGTTAAGTTCAATTGCTGCTTTTACAACTGCCTCTTTTGCAGAAAGAACGGATTGCCTTGTATTCATTATATCTTGTTTAAATTGTAAAAGCATTTGAGAAAAAGGACTTCTAAGCGTTGCAGAATTGCTGGCATTAGGAATATCTGCAGTATATTGTTTTTGGCTCTGAGTTGTAACTGCTGCTTTTGCGTTATTAATTGCTGTTTCTGCATTTGAAATAGCTGTGCTTAAAGGAACAAGATTTGCTCCAGTTGTTGCTATAGTTGATTGTTTTGTTTTTATATTATTCAAAACTTCAGTAAGTCTAGTAAGTGAATTATTTAGGCTCGTTGTAGATTTAGTATTTAAATTTGTAATGTTTAAGTCAATTCTTTCTGCAACCTGTTTTTTTCTTGCATCACTTATTTGTGAAATTTTAGCTTTAAATTCTGCAAATTTAGGATTATTTTTTAAATCCATTTTTTGCATCATCATGTTTTTGAATTCCCCGTTTGTTTTGCCAAAATTTTGTTTGGATGATTCGCTGCCTACGTTTTGTCTCGCATACATCATATTTTGAGGTGTTTCTGCATATGCTGTTGAAGTAATAAAGAGCAGTGGGAGAAATGCGAAAACGAGTAACTTTTTGTTCATTTATAAATCTTATTGGATTTTGTGCGTGAAGTCAACACCTACCAACTTCCTCCTCCACCTCCACCGAATCCTCCACCTGAAAAACCTCCTCCACCGGATCCACTTGAGGATGGGGCGGCGGAAATAGCATTTGAGACTGATGTAGAAAACGAATTTATGTCGGAGGTTAATACTGCAGCATTAAAAGCATGTGTACTCCTATACCATGATGGGTTATCTGGCTTAATACCCATGTCTTTCATTGCTTTTGCAAATTTACCTGTCATCCCGAAAACAATAGCATAAGGTAGTACATCAGTAAAAATATTTTTATTTTCAAAGAATTTTTGTTTGTAATTTTCTGCACGATCAATAAACATTCTGTAGCCTTTAATGCGTCTGTATAATTCTCGC
The DNA here is from genome assembly GCA_964640435.1 of uncultured Gammaproteobacteria bacterium. Lineage (GTDB taxonomy): Bacteria > Patescibacteriota > Microgenomatia > Levybacterales > GWA1-39-11 > GWA1-39-11. The sequence goes on from CAZXFJ010000001.1 coordinate 26,637, forward strand.
CCCTTTGCTGTTCTTCTTGGCATAAAGCGAGAAAATACTGTTAAGATTATTCCGCTCAAAAATGCTGCAGAACCAAGATCTGCAATATAGATATGGTCAGTTGCAATAGATACGATTGTGACAGCAAGTCCCAAGAATATAACGACAAATCCATATGCTAGATAAAGATTACGTACTTTATCAGGGTCTTCTTCAAAGTAACCTCTTTCAACAACTTCTTGGTATAGCTTCTTTTTAACTTTATCCAAATCTGTATAGAACTTATATTTAAATTCAGAAATTAATACATCCTTTTTTTCAAAGCCTGACCCAGTTGATGTCTCAGGATTAAACAATTTGGTTAATAATGTTTTTTCATAAGACAGGAGGTTAGAAGTGCTCTTTGAGCTTCTTGTTAACTTGTAGTCAACTTTCCCAAAAAGCCATTTTTTAGATATTTCAGTAATTGTTAAGAAGCCACGTGAGGCAAGATCAATTATTGTTGATGTAACATCAAGCGTATCTGCTCTTTCATCAACAATTACACCGATCAATGCTGGGGGAAGATTTTCTGGCGGCGTAAATTCTACGACTAATGGCTCATGTGCTCCGTATGGTTTTATTGCTCCATTAGATTTCTTTTCTAAGTATCCTGTTATTCCAGGAAACCAATAGTCCCGTCCATACTTAAACCAAAGATAAAGTATAACTCCAAACCCGACAAGTAAGCTTAATATAAAAGTAGATATTGACGGCCATGTAGTGACTTTGTCTAAAATAGTTTTTGGCTTTTCTACTACTAAAATAGGTACCGTTCCTTTTTTGAAATCCACTACAGCTGTTAATCCGTAAGTTGGATAAACTGTTTGTTTATTTTTAAAAATAGCTAAGTTAGAAGAGGTTTGGCTATCGCAAATATTTGTTGATCCAAGCGGACCCTCAAAACATGTAACTTGAATAATGGTGTTATCTGGAGCATTTATTGTTGCAGAAGCATTTAGTATGTTTGCATCCCATCCATTACCCGTTACGTTCCAGTATAGCTCATCAAAATCTTTAAAGGATTTTATGACGCCAGTAACTATATATGTTATTTGATAACTATGTTCTCCTGCTATTGTTTTGTCAGGATCACCAATTCTAATTCTTAAGTTGTTGTCGCTTTTAGAAATTTGAGTTTGCGCTTTTTGATTATCTTGCTGAACTTGAATCTCCTTAATTTCTGTATATAACTTATCTTTTCCATCTTGATAAACATACGGAATATCACGGTATATTCCATGTTTTTCTTGTGTATTAAAGTCAACTTCTATATGCTCACTTACTTTTACTTCTCCAGTCTTCAAAATATCAATATTTGATATGAAATTATTGATTGTCCAGGCGGACTGAGCATATTGTTTTACAGGGAGAAAGAAAAACAAAATAAGTAAAAATATTAAAACAAGTTTTTTCATCAATGTAATTTTAACATGTATAATTAATTTATGATCAGGAATTTAACGAGCGGAAAAATAGTTTCTGAAAGAGCAAGAAAAGCAGTAAGCTTGATAGATAAAACGCTTGGGATGATTTTAGAAAAAAATTCGGGTGGCTTAATTTTTGATACAAGGTTTGGAATTCATACATTTTTTATGAAAAACTCTATAGATATTATTGTCTGTGATTATAATAATAATGTAGTTAAGCTTCGGGAGAAATTGTGCCCAAGTAATATCTTTATGTGGAATCCAAAATTTAATATATTAATAGAGGTTCCCGAAAATTCAATTAGAGACTCCAAGACAAAAGTAGGGGATAGATTAAAAATATCTTAATTCTGTGATAAGATATACGTTCGCCTATGAGTAATATTTTCAAAATAATCAAAATATCAAAGCCCCTACATGGACTTGTTGCCATTATTGGGTTTTTAATTTTATTGTCGTCAGCTCTACAACTTGTTGCTCCTATTCTTTCAAAATCAATAGTTGATGAAATAACAAATAAGCTTTCTGGTAAACCTTCGAGTCTTAACTTTTTAATAATACTAATAGTCTTAACATTTGTGGCAAATTTTGCTGGAATAGCGATAAATGCATTGTCCGATAGGCTTGGAGATCATTTTGCGGGTAGATTAAGACAGTTTTTGACAGAAAGATTTTATGAAAAAGTCCTAACACTTCCACAGAGCTATTTTGATGGTCAGCTATCAGGAAAGATAATAAATCAGCTTAATAGAGGAATTTTCACAATATACAATTTTTTGAACGGCGCTTCTAATTTCATGTTGCCGATGCTAGTTCAAAGTCTTTTAACCATATTAATTTTAGGTTTTTACAATATTCCTATTGCTGTCTTTACTTTCCTTTTGTTTCCTATATATATAACACTCTCATATTACTCAACTATTCGTTGGGGTAAATTTGAGGCAGAGAAGAATAAGATCGAAGACGTAACACGAGGAAGAATCAATGAGGTTATATACAACATTAGACTGGTTAAAGGTTTTACAAACGAAAAGCATGAGTACGATTCTGTCTCGGGTAATTTAACAAAAATTAACAAAATTTACGCAAAGCAAAGTAGTGGATACCATTGGTTTGATTTCGCAAGAAATCTATCGCTTATCATAGTTTTGTTATTGGTTAACATTTTAGTCTTTTACAACACATATATAGGGGCGTTAACTATTGGTGAAATGGTATTAATTCTTATGTTATTTAATATGACAAGAACTCCTCTTTTTGCAATGTCATTTATGCTTTCTCAAATTCAACAAGCAGAGCAGGGGGCAAAAGATTATGTTGAGATATTAAATCTCATTTCTACAGAAAACTTCCGTGAGAAAACTAAATCAGAAGTAATTAAAAACCCAGAAATTGATTTTAAGAATGTCACTTTCTCTTATGAAGAATCAGAAAAAGTATTAAATAAAGTATCTTTTAAAATTCATGCTAATAAAAAAGTAGCTTTAGTTGGACATTCTGGAGCAGGTAAATCTACGACAATAAATTTAATTATGAAATTATATAAACCTACTTCGGGAGAGATTTTATTAAACGGAAAGTCGTATTCAAAACTTTCTCACCAGTTTATAAGAGATAATATAGCTTTAGTTTTTCAAGAAAATGAACTATTCTCATCAACAATTCGAGAAAACGTTGCATATGGAAAAATGGATGCGACTGATGCTCAAATTATAAAAGCCTTAAAAGCTGCTAATGCGTATGACTTTGTTAAAAAACTTCCAAAAGGTCTTGACAGCGAAATTGGAGAGCGAGGAGTTAAATTATCTGGAGGACAAAAGCAGAGGATTCAAATCGCAAGAGCAATCCTTAAAGATGCGCCAATACTTATTTTAGATGAGGCAACAAGTTCACTTGATGCAAAGAGTGAGAAAGAAGTTCAAGAAGCACTTGATAATTTAATGGAAGGAAGACTTACTATTATTATTGCTCACCGATTCTCAACGATTCAAAATGTAGATCGTGTTATCGTTATCGAAGGTGGTAAGATAACTGCTGATGGAACTCCAAAGGAACTTTCAAAAACAAAAGGTTTGTATTCAGAACTTCTAAATTATCAAATCGAAGGAAATAAAAAACTTCTTGAGTCTTTTGAAATATATTAAGTTTAGTAGTTTCGAAGATATTGAATCTTAGCCTTTGATTGAAGATCTGCTACAAATGATTGAATTTTTTCATTTAACTTTTGTTGTTCAAGTTGTTGTTTTATTTGCCCCTTTGTTGTATCAGTAATTTCAGTTGGCATAGCTTCTTTGTTTTGTTCAATATAGTCCTCAACATCCTTATCAGAAACTGATACATTGGATCCAACCATCTTTTTAAGTAGGAGTTGGATTTTAACTTGTTCGTTAAGATCAGCTCTTGTCATTCCTTGTTGTGCAAGGAGAGTATCAATGTTTTGTCCTTGTGCTGACACAGTTTTTTCTATATTTGCAACCTCAGCTTTAACATCTTCATCTGATACTTTAACGCCTCTTTTTTTAGCTTCTTGCTGAATAAGCTTTTCTGTAATTATTTGTTCAAGTATTGTCTTGCCATCTTTTTTCTCAAGCTGATTTATGAGCTCCAGTCTGTTAACTGGTTGTCCGTTTACACTCGCAACTACGAACTGATTTTTAAATACACCCAAGAAAATTATTACAACAATTACAACAGCTGGAATAAGTAAGTCCTTTAAGCGAACTCTAGAAAAAACACCCTGTTTTTTAGAAGAAGAATTATTTGTTACTTCGGTTCTATCCCTTTTTACACTGACAGTTTTCTTAGGTGTAGTTTTTTTTGCAGCAATGGTTCTTTTTGTTGTTTTTTTAGTTTTTGTTGTTGCCATTGGACGATTATAATAAATTCAATTCTTAAAAGTCAAAGGTTAAATGCTTTTATTCCATCTTTTAAGAGTTGGAATAACAGTTTTTGCAAGTTCCTCAGCTTTGTCAGGATCCATCTTTAAATCATCAATCATATTTGCCATAGATCTTCCTATCATTTCCTCAAGTGTTAGATTAGGTTCGCGAAATTGTCCATTTTCAAAACAAAACTTACAATATTCTTGATTAACTGATCCATCAGAATTGGTACTATAAAATCCAATACCAAGGGGCATTCCACAAGATTGACAACGAGCCTTTTCTTCCATAGCTTGATTATATGTTACAAAATATCAATCTAGCAAATTATTTTATTAATTTTGAATAAACAACTGTTCTTGCTGAATATGTTTTTGTGGTTTTGTCCCATTTTCCAGCACAAGTAATTAAATTTAATGATGGTTTTGTTTTGATTGAGAAAATTTCTTCAAGTGGAATTTTCTTTAAATCATAGGTGATAACTTGTGTGACCTCAAACATATATGATTTTCCGGATTGATCTTTAGTTTCTATTTTTTCGCCTGGTTTTAAATCTTTAATGTGTGCAAAAACAGAAGGGCCACCGCTTGGTGTGTCAACGTGTCCATCAATAACAGCAGATCCTTTTTCGCCAGGTTTCGGTCCTAGGTTATACCAGGCTGTATTATTGAAATCACTCGGAATATCCATATTTCCTTTTTCATCTTTTGCGACTGATTCAATAGTCGCATTTACATTTAAAGAAGGAATAATAATCTTTGTAGGTGTATCTGGTACCGGAGTAGGAGTTTCAATCTTTACAGCTTCAACTTTTTTGACTTCTTGTTTTTCTGGTGCATGTAAATTGAGTCCAAAATAAACCCCTATTAATATAGCTGCAAAAATTACAAGAAGATAAATTTTTTTCATATTTAAAATGCAATGTGTAGAGGCTAATTGTATTTGCGAATGCCAAGTTTACTACACATTGCATTTTTGCTTCAAGCAATTGAGTTTAGTAACCAAAACCAGTGCTTGGTGCGCCTGGTGTATTTTGAGTTGCTGTCGGCGTTGGTGTCATAGTCGGTGTACTTGTTGCAGTTTGAGCATTAACTGCCGTTACTGCTACGAAAAACGAAAGTACTAAAGATAGAACTGCAAAAGAAATAGCTTTAATCATTTATTTCACCTCCTTTTATCATCAAAGATTATCCAAATATACTATCGATAGCATGTTAAATTGGTTATAGATATGTGTAAGAGACCTGTAAAATGTTTTTTTACAAAGCTCTTACGATGTTTTTCATCTATTGATAAAAATCTTTTGTAAAGTATATATATGATAAAACTTAGAGAGGGAAAAGTACCATATATAGGTAGGAAAGGTGGAGAAAGTTCTGAGAAAAGTAAAAAAGAACTTCTAGAACTAAAAAGATATTATTTGGGAAAATCTATTCAGTATCCCCGAGACCTTCATCGCCGGAATTAAGTGAAAGAGTTTTAATGTCTGGTAGAGATGCGCCCATTATCCCCTGAAGTTCTCCATATAAATTAGAAATATTAAATTCTGATTTTCTAATTTGCATTTCTCTTTTCTTCCATAATCTTTCCATCGCTCTTTTTTCAGATTCCAGATCGACGTGCATCTCTCGAATTCCTTCAGCATATGCTTCAAATCTGTGTCTAAAGGCGTCACTTTGAAGGTACTGATATAGAATTTCAAGCTTCTCATCTTTATTTGCCGTGGATTGCTTAGCTTGAAAAATTGCAATAAGTTGTCGTCTTAAGATAAAGGCTAGGGGAATTGCAAAAGAGTAAGCAGTCACAAGTACTCCATCAATTACTCCAAAAGTTTTTATTTCTTTTGGTAGCTCTTCAGAAACCAGAACGGATAATGAAACCCCAGCTTTTCTAGCGTCATCTCGAAGTTTTGGAAGCCATGCTGCGCTCCAATTTGCTCTTTTTGTTTCCCAGAGTATGACTCCTGTCTGCTTCCCAACATTACTTTTTACGATTTGTAAGATGTCTCCTCCGCGCACACCTTTGCCTACGGCATCGATTTCGTCGGTTGGGAATGTTTGACTTAGTCTTTCTTCAAGATCAAGTTCTAAAACCTCACCCTGAAGTTGTTGGCTTCCTGAGTGACTTGCCTTTCTATTAAGTTCTTCAATTTTGCGCTTTAAGCTTTCTTTTTCTTCTTCTTGCTCTTTTAGTTTTAGCTTATATTCTTCATCTTTTGCGCTCATAATTTTTTCTTCAATCTTCTTTCTTTCTTCATCAATTTTTCTAGCTGTTGCAACTTCTAAGTCTTTTTCTTTCTCTTCTAGCTTCCTTTTCTCTTCTCGTAGTGCTAGTTCTTCTTTTCTAAACTCTTCAATTTTTTCCTCCCTTTCTGTTAGTTGTTTTTTAAGTTCTGTAAGTTCGGAGTTCTGTTTTTCTGAAAGTTCTTTAACCACAGATTCTTTTATTTGCTCTTCAAGATCGTGTTTTAGAGCTTCTGATATTTCAAATTCTTTTCCGCAATGTATGCATTTAATAGTGGAGTTCATAGGGTAGCGACTATTATAAACTTCTCAACTTTTTATTAAAAGATATCTAAATGTTACACCTCTACAGTCCCATAGTTGACAAACTACTATAGGTGTGCTATAATCCCAAATCACGTTTGAAATGAAGGTTTTTTAGCCTTCATTTTTATTATATGAAGATATTATTTAAAGTATTTGTTTGCCTCATAGTAATTTCTGCATTGCTTGGCCGTATTGTGCCAGCGACATCCCTTGTTCTTTCTGTTGAAGCAGGAAACAACAATAATAACAACCACAACAATAATAATCGTGGCAATGATAGAAATGATCGTGATGACCATGACAACGATAATCACCATGACAATGATCATGATGACGACTGTGACAATGACCATGGAAGAAATAATAGAAATAATCGTGATAACGATTGTGATGACAATGGTCACCACGATAACCATGATCATGATCACAACCACGATGGTCACCAAGATCACGATGATGATCACTGTCCTTTTGAGGAAGAACCAACACCAACTTTAACTCCAACTGTTACACCTACGGTTACGCCATGTCCTACAGCTCAAGGATTTCACTTAATTCCTGTTGCATATGCTTGTGAAACACCTGTTACACCTACAGTTACTCCTACAAATGCACCTTCAAACCAAGGTGGACCTGGAGATGGTAGATCAGATGGAAGATCTGACGGCGCACCTACTTCAAGTCAAAAACAAGGAGAAGTTCTTGGTGCAACAACACTTCCAAACACAGGATCTTTTGATGTTATTCTTGCTACAATAGAACAAGGTGCAGGACTCGTTCTTGCGGGACTTGGGCTTAAGATTAATGGCAAAAAGAAAAGCAAAAAAAGCAAATAATTTACCTCTCGCGCTCATTGGAGCAGGTCTTTTCATCTTTTTTCTCGGAACATTTACTCACTTCAATATATATTCAAATTACTTAATAAGTCAGCAGGAGAAGCCAAGTTTGGTGCAAAGTGCTGATATTCCTGTGGCTTTATCCATTCCTGAGGTGGGGTTAAATACGCCTGTTGTTGAGGGTGGAATAAAAAGTGGACAATGGATATTATCAAATACTGCTTCGCTTTACCTCCCTACTAGTGGTCGTGTTGGAGAAGGGTACAACACTATAATTTATGCTCATAACACGTCTAATTTGTTTGCAAAGCTTAAAGATGTCCAAATTGGGGAGTCAATATATTTGAAAGATAAATCAGGAAAGAGCTTTGAATACCAGATTTTTGAGAAAAAAGATGTTAATCCTTATGACCTTAAGAGTTTATACTCAGTGGATAAGAATATTGTTACTTTGTTTACCTGTGATGGATGGTTTGATAGTCAAAGATTACTTGTGAGAGGAAAGCTAATTCGCTAGTTCTTCTGGAAATAAAGAGTAACTGTAGAAACGATTGTTTGACTTCCGGGTTGAAGATTTGCTACCCCTCCACCTGCAGAATCAAGAGTCTGTTTAGCAAAAGGCATAGGATACATCGGAGAAGTATTTGAGCTACTTTCTGCGATGTTTATGACCTTTCCAAGTCTTATTCCAAGCTGTTTTGAAAGTTTAGCAGCCTGTTCTTTTGCATTGGCAATCGCTTTATTTCTTGCTTCTTCCTGATATTTTTCAGGGCTGTCAACGACATATTGAGTATCAAAGATTTGATTTGCTCCAGCCTCAGTTGCAGCTGTAATAATTGGAGTTAAATTACTTGTATTCTTTACTTTGATTGTGAGCGTAGCATTTCCACTGTAGCCATCAATATTATTCTGTCCATTTGTGAAGTTGTATGTGGGATTTACTGAATAGTTTGTAGTTTTTATATCCTTTTTTGCCACTCCTTGTTTTTCTACTGCTGCAACAATTTTATTATTTGTTGCACTTATGCTTGTTTGTACTTCTTGTGCGGTTTTTCCATTGGCTACAACTCCAACTGAAACTGTGGCTGAATTAGGCACCACATCTACTTGTCCTGTGCCTACGACAGAAAGTTCTCCGGATACTGTCTGATTTGTAACTGAAATGGGATATGAGATGTTGAAAAACTTAATAATAATAAGAAGAAGAATTATTATTACAGCTGAAAAAAGTACAGTTCCCGCTAGTTGGTTTTGACGAGGATCCATTATTTTATTTAACAAAATTTGAGGTATCGTTGTCAATTAGTCATCTTGTAAAAAGATTTCGTGCGTGATATAATCTTATAATAATTATCCGCAGCATAAAAAGCTGCTGACTCCTGCCCCTCAATATTATGGAAGACGAAGACGATTTTTGTTTTGTAAAAATAAACTTTTTTGCTTGATAAATTAACATTTATATTGTATAGTCGAGCTAATGCGAAGGTTATTACTTGCTACTTTTTTGCTTTTTTTAATTCCTCAAGCAGTATTTGCTGAATCGAGCGTTAGCGTATCCGTTTCAAATAATGGGTCAGATTCTAGCTCAAGCGTGTCTGTAAATTCTCATTCAGAAGGCACCTCTACCACGTGTGTTAATGGAGATTGTACAACCACAGAGGGATCAAGTCATTCGAAGGTATGTATAAATGGAAAGTGCACTGAGTCAGAAGGCAACATAGATATAAACGAAAATAATGGCAACACTCAAGTTCAGATAAATAATTCCTCAAACACAAGTGGCGTTAAGACGACAGTCAAAACTGAAACAAATACCTCAAATAAGACAGAAGAAAAAAATAGCTCAGGTTCAGCGGAAAAAGGAGATAAAAATGGTAAAGAAGAGGGTGATAACTCAGAAAATAAATCAAACTCAATTTTCGAGAAAATTCGTGACTTTTTTGAAAACCTCTTTCATATCTAATTTAGCCTCAGAATAAAGCTTTGCGCAGGGACTCTTTCCTGCTATTTATTACTACAAAATAAATATAGGTCTTCCGTATAATTCATTTTAAATGGGTATAACTTAATATAGCTAAAACATATTAGACTATATTAACAATCAGTTCCTTATTGACTGTAATAGTCAGTTGTGTTATATATTACAATTCATATTACAACTATGAGATATATTAACGAAAATGACTTCTTAACTGTTAAAGAGGTCTCGGATTTATTAAAGCTATCTGTCCTAACTATATATAAGTACATTAAGCTTCAGAAGTTAGAAGCGATCGAATTTGGCGGCCATTACCGTATTGGAAAATCCTCATTATCAAAATTTATAGAAGCACATGTCGTTGGAAAGGACAAATAATATGGAAACTCAAATATCAATCTATAGTAAAAAATTTACAAAAGTTAAAAACCTAATCTTATCTTCGTTAGCTGCGCTGATTGTTTTAGAGATGGCTGTTATTTATGCTCCACAATATGTACCTGTTATAAAACAGGATCTTGCAATCGCAACTTCAAATAAGCCTGAAAAGATTACAGAGTTATATTTTGAAAACCATACTCAGCTTCCTGACGAAATATATCCAACAGATCAGTACCGTTTTATTTTCACAATTCACAATATGGAACAGGAAACAGTCGCATACAAGTACCGAGTTTACATAAAAAGAGATGAAGCAATAATCATGCTTGATGAGAATGAAGTTGAGGTTGCTGATGGGCAAAAGGTTTCAGTTAAAGAAGAATTTGGTCCACTTTTAAGTAGAAAACTTGAAGTGGTAGTTGAGTTAGTTAATAAAAATCAGAAAATTAGTTTTTGGATGAAGCCAGAAGGAGAAAAAATATGAAAAAATTAAAGAAACTAGCGATACTTATACCTTGTCATAACGAGGAAAAAGGAGTTGTTAAGGTTATTGATTCAATTCCATTTGCTCTTCTTAAAAGATTAGGAATAGCAACTGAGGTTATTGTTGTTGATAACAACTCTACGGATAAAACAGCACAGGTAGCTCTTGCCAAAAATGCACGAGTTATATCTGAAACAAAAAGAGGTAAGGGAAATGCAATTTTAGCAGGATTTAATGCTTTATCTGAAGACACAGACTATGTAGTAATGCTTGATGGAGACAATACATATAAGTCAACAGAGGTCGTAAGACTTGTTGAGCCATTAATGAGTGACTTTTGTCAGGTTGTAGTAGGTTCCAGACTTGGAGGAAAAATGAAGAAAAACTCACTTAAATTCCAGAACAGAGTAGTTAACTGGGGATACACATTTTTAGTAAGACAGTTTTATCGAGCAAATATAACAGATGTTTTAAGCGGATACTTCGCCTGGAATAAAGATGTTATCGATAAATTAAAACTCCATTTAGTGAGTGAAGGTTTTGAAGTAGAGATGGAAATGATTATTAAAATTACAAAGCTTGGTTACCAAATGTATTCTGTACCTATTACATACGATGAACGTGAAGGGCAAACAAAGATACAGGCATTAAATGATGGATTAAGAATTTTAAGTATGTTTGTTAAGAATTTTTTCTGGACACCAAAACAACATAGAAGAATTATTTTTGGTATTTTACCTGATCCAACATCCTAATATGAAAAAACAATTCAAAAAGAAAAAATTGAAAGTTGTAATTGCGTATCAGTACCTTTCTTTTAAGGGAGGAATTGAAGAGGTTATTTATAACCAATCAAAACTTTTGAAAGCGCGTGGATATGATGTTGAGCTTTTAACTTCTGAGTATGCAAAAAACGAACCAAAGCTTTCTCGTGATGGTGTATCAATCCAAAGAATACCAAGTCTTAACTTTACATATAAGTATCTAGGCGTACCATTTGCTATTCCTTTTCTTTCTCTTAGAAATATAAAGAAAATAAAAAAAATTATTAAAAGCGCTGATGTTGTTAATGTTCATGGACATCCCTACCTTGCTTCTTTTGTCTACATATTAATAAGTAAGCTTTTGTCAAAGCCAGTTCTTCTAACACAGCATAATACTAATATTGAATCAAATTCAAAACTTATTAATACTGTTTACTATATTTTTGATAGAACTCTTGGAAAGTTTAATTTGGCAAACTCAAATAAAGTAATCGCAGTAAGTGGAGAAACAGGTAAATATGTTGAAACTTTACTAAGCAACAAAAGAAAAATAGAAATCATTTATAACGGAGTCGATACAAAAAGATTTGTTCCAACATCATCAAAAAATAGACTCCGAAAAAAGTTTGGAATTGATACAGATAAATTTGTTTGTATAACAATTAGAAGATTAACTTTTAAAAACGGTATTGAAACATTTTTAAGATCTGCAAAGCTTTGTGATTCTCAAAAGACATTATTCTTGCTTGGTGGTACAGGACCAGATAAGGGAAAAATTGAAGAGTTTATTAAAAAGAACAAGATAAAGAATGTAAAAATGTTGGGATTTGTATCTGATGAAGACTTAGCGTCATATTATGCCCTTTCAGATGTTTTCATCTTGCCTTCAATTCAGGGAGAAGGATTTCCCATGGTAGTTCTTGAAGCTTTTTCGTCAGGGATTCCAGTTATTGCTACAAGAAGTGGTGGACAGGTTGAAATTATTAGCGACGGGGCAACGGGATATCTCGTTGATATTAATAAACCAAAACAAATTAAAAATCACGTTGAATATTTATCAGAAAACAAAAAGCTATTGAAGACAATGTCTGAAAATTGTCAAAAACTTGTTAAGAAAAGTTTGAGTTGGGAAAAAAATATTGCAGGGTTAATTAATCAAATTAATTTATCAATCTAATATGACATTAAAAAACAAAAAAGTATTAGTTACAGGTGGAGCAGGATTTATCCCTTCTCATATCGTGGATATGTTAGTTGAAAAAGGTGCGAAGGTTACAGTTGTTGATGACTTATCTGCGGGGAAGATGAGTAATCTTCATAAGTCAATTAAGAAAATAAAATTTGTAAATGCATCTATTTTAGACGCAAAAAAGATGGATAAAGTTGTGAGAGATAACCAAATAATTTTCCACTTAGCAGCAAATGCTGACGTTCCACGTTCTGTTAATGACCCAAAATATGATTTTGATACAAATATTGTTGGAAGTTTTAATCTTCTAAAAAGCGCAGTTGACGCAAACATTGAGAAGTTCATTTTTGCATCAAGCGCAGCAGTTTATGGTAATCCGGTCTATACGCCCATGGATGAAAAGCATCCTACGAATCCCATTTCGCCATATGGTGCTTCAAAGCTAGCAATTGAAATTCTTGGAAGAGCATATCTTTCAACTTATAAATTACCTTTTGTAACAATGCGTATCTTTAACACATATGGAGAAAGACAACCAAGATATGTTATGTATGATCTTTTAAGAAAACTTTATAAAGATAGTTCTAAGCTTGAAGTTTTAGGAACAGGCTACCAAGTTCGTGATTATTCTTATGTTTATGATACTGCTCGAGCTTTTATTCTTGCTGCAGAAAAAGGTGAAGCCGGTGAAATATACAACATTGCCGGAGGAAATCCCGTAAGTATACGTGATGTTGTAAAGCGAATAATTGATGTCTTAAAAATCAAAGATGTTAAAGTTACATATACAAATAAGAGCTGGAAGGGTGATATAAGTGTCCTCTCTGCAGACATCAGTAAGATTCAAAAAAAACTCTCATTCAAACCATCCGTATCAATTGATGATGGTGTTAAGTATCTACACGAATACCTAGTAAGTAATCAATAATATGAACAACCCAAAAAAAGTAATATTGGTGTCTCCATATTACCCACCTCATATTGGTGGCGTAGAGTTTTATGTTAAAAATGTTGCTGAAGGATTTAAAAAATATTTTAATTGGGAAGTAGTTATTATTACGACAAATTTAAAAAGTAAGAAAAAAATAGTTGAAAGAGATAATGGAATAAAAATATATAGATTACCTATATTATTCAAAGTTTCAAATACTCCAATTAATCCACTTTGGTATTTTCAGATAAGAAAAATAATTAAGAGGGAGAGGCCAGATATTATTAACGCTCATATACCCGTTCCATTTATGACAGATATTGTAAGCCTTGTTAAGGGTAAAGTTCCACTTGTTATCACATATCATGCATTGACATTAAAAAAGGGAAATAAGAGTTTTACAAATCCAATAAATATATTGGCATCGGTTTACGAGCAAATTGGAAGAAATACCTTAAAAAGAGCAACAGCATTAATTGTTGTAGTTTCATTGATAAAAAACGGATTTCCGAAAGTTTTACAGAATAGAACCTGGGTAATTAATAACTCAATTTGGAAGAATGAGATTAATAAAAACATTAGAGTAAAAAATAATAAGGATATCGTTTTTATTAGCTCACTTGAAAAAACTCATTCGTGGAAAGGTTTGGATCAGGTAATAGAATCGATTAAATATTATGTTGACAATTTCGATAAAGAAATTAATCTTTATGTAATTGGCGATGGTACTGGGAAGAATTCATATATCAAGAAAGTTGAAGGTATTGGACTGTCTAATAACATTCATTTTGTTGGTGCAAAATTTGGAGATGAAAAAAATAAATTAATACGAGAGTCTTCATTACTTGTTGCGTATCCAACAACTTCAAATGATGCCTTTCCCTCAGTTTTTCTTGAGGCATGGGCAGCTGGTGTTCCAGTCATTTCATCAAACATAACCCCAATAAATTCAATTATTAAACATGAAGAAAATGGATATCTTGTTGATCCAAATTCACCTAATAAATTAGGAAAGGCGATAAAGAAAATATTTGATAATCCTGCGCTTCAAGAAAAAATTATTTTCAATTCACTACAAAAAATAAAAGCTGAAAATCTTTGGGATGACAACATCTTAAGGATTCATGACATTTTTACAAAAGTTATTAACTAATATGAGAATTACAAAAAATTTATTATTTTCAGTTTTGCTAAGCTTTCTTTTTACAACTACTATTATCCAGCTTTTTAGTATAAATTTGGGTATTATTACTGCTGCAATTTCACTTGCTACATTAATTTTTGTTCCTGGAATTTTGGGAATTCTTATTATTCGCGTAAGAAGTCTTTATTCATGGGACCTGTTAGCTGCTACTATGGGCCTTGGAATAACATTCTTGATGGGTATGGGTCTTGCGGTAAATTTTTTGCTCCCCGCCGTAGGAATAAAGAATCCACTTGACCTTTATCCATTGCTTTTTTGTTTCGATTTAATGATGTTGACAGCAGGATTAATTGCATATATCCGTACAAAAGAGAAAAAAATAATTCAATTCGAAGTCAATGTAAAACCACTTGAAGCAATATTTTATATAGTGCCACCATTGCTATTGGCCCTGTCAGTATTGGGAGCGCAAAGTATAAATAATGGTGGAACAAACTTGTTAACAATGATTTTGTATGCATCCATTGCTGGATATGTTTTGTTAATGTGTACAGTTATTAAAAAAATATCTTTTTCATCAATTGCTTATTCTATATTTTTTATAAGTCTCTCTTTGTTGCTTTCGACGTCTCTTAGAGCATCATTCGTAACAGGTCATGACATACAGCTTGAATACTATGCATTCCAATTCACAAAAGAAAAGGCAATATGGGGATTAACTGCTTTTAATAGTGCATATAATGCATGTTTAAGTATTACTATTTTGCCAACAATATTATCAAATTTTTTACACATCAATGATAACTATATTTACAAAGTTGTTTATCAAATTCTATTTTCAATAGTACCAGTTATTTGCTTCGTAATATTTAGTAAGCATGCCGCAAGATTAATAGCATTTTTAGCAGCATTTAATTTGATGCTTTTTCCAACTTTTGTAAACGATATGACAATGCTTAATCGACAAGAAATAGCATTCATCTTTTTTGCATTGATGTTACTTGTTTTACTTCATAAAAAAATGAGACCACGAATTAAAAATATTCTATTTATACTTTTTGGATTTGGAATGGTTTTTTCTCATTACTCAACAACATATATGACAATAGGAATTTTTGTTGCAACATTTGCAACGATTTATGTATTAAAAAATAGTATTTTCAACAAGCTTTTAGGTAACCTGATGAAAAAAAGTAAATCAATAAAGATTGTTGATTTAACCAATAGGATTAATTATCTTACATTTCCAATGGTAGTCGGGCTTTTGATAATTGCCTTCTTTTGGGTTTGGGTTACTCATTCCGGAAATAATTTATCAAATGTTACGAGCAAAGTCTTCTTTAGTTTAAATAAGCCTTCTACAGGACAAAGCAAAAGTTCTGATACTTTATATAACATACTTAATTTCAAGAAAAAGGATAATAATCAGCTGCTTTCAGATTATGTAAATGACGGCAATAAAAAGATTCAAGAGAGTGAGTTTAAAGAAGATTATTATAGCCAAGACCTAACAAAAAATTATAAGGTAAAACTGGCATCTGAAGAGGTTTTGCCATTAACTCCATTTGGTGAAAGATTATCCAGATTACATATTAATCCTTTTTTAATTGTCGACATACTAAGACAGCTTTATGCAAGACTAATACAGCTATTAGTTTTTGTAGGAATCATAGGTTTTCTTTTTTATAAAAAAAAGCGCTCTAAGGTCGACTTAAATTATGTTTCTCTTTGTCTGGCAGGAACAGGAATACTTTTTGCTCAAGTACTTTTGCCTGCGATATCTGCAGAATATGGAATTTTGAGAGCTTTTCAACAGGCGTTAATGTTTTTGGCTCTTCCAGTAACTTTAGGATGTATTGCTTTATTTAAGATTTTTACAAAAAAGTATTCAGTACAACTAACTGCTCTCTTATTTACTTTTTACTTCTTAGTTCTTGTTGGATTTGTACAGCAGATTACAGGGGGATATTTTTCAGCATTAAGACTTAATAATTCAGGATTGTATTATGACATGTATTACACTCATCAAAATGAAGTAGCAACGATGGATTGGTTTGCAGGCAATCGGGACGAAGCAGAGCCTGTTCAGGCAAGTGTTTATACGGGATCAAAACTTCTTGCAAACGAAGGAATATTTTCAACAAGCGATATGTTACCTCAAACAATTAAAAAAGACAGTTATATTTTTGTGGATGATAGCAAGGCAAAAAACAAAAAAGATATAGTTTTCTATAAAGGGGATTTATTGATCTACGATTATCCCATTAATTTCTTTGATGAGAATAAAAATCTAGTTTACAACAATGGAGGTTCGAAAATTTACAAATGAGAATATTAAATATTATTACATTGGGAAATATGTCAGGAGGAGCAGAGGTCGCTGTTTCCAATCTTAAAACAGGTTTGTCTGATTGGGGTCATGACGTTAAAGTTTTATCAAGTGACTTAAGAAAAGATGGAGAAAAATTTAGCGATTTTGAATTCAAATCAATAAGTTCGTCAAGTCCTTTTAAGATGTTTTTGCACGTTTTTAATCCATACTCGTATCTCAAACTTAAAAAAATTCTTAAAGAAACAAATCCAGATATTGTGCATCTGCACACTATGTGGCATGTTTCACCTTCAGTATTGTT
The DNA here is from genome assembly GCA_964640435.1 of uncultured Gammaproteobacteria bacterium. GTDB lineage: Bacteria > Patescibacteriota > Microgenomatia > Levybacterales > GWA1-39-11 > GWA1-39-11. The sequence continues at coordinate 43,856 of CAZXFJ010000001.1, forward strand.
TTTACTTAGAAAGTATCCAACGGTAATGACTCTCCATGGGCCAGAATCCTTCTTAAAATCTTTTATTGACTCAACTTTACCGAGCTCTGATTTTGTCAAAGATAAAAAAGGAAATATCAAATTATCTTTAACCGGCAAATTTCATTATTTTTATTTCATGATAATCATGCGATCGGTTTACAAGTTAGGAATAAAAAATATTGATCTATTTATTGCACCAAGTGATTTCATTAAATCTCAAACAAAAAATGAAGTTGGAAAAACGAAAAGAATCTACAATAGTATAAAACTATTAAATTACTCAAAGCCAGTTGCATCGAATAGTATCTTGTATGTTGGACGACTTGCGGAAGAAAAAGGAGTAGAGTATCTAATTTCAGCGATGCCTCAAATACTGAAGAAAGCTCCTTCTGCGAAATTAACAATTATTGGAGATGGTGAAAACCGTAGTAATCTCGAGGATTTGGTTAAGGTATTAAGACTAAATAAGTCTATTAAATTTTTAGGATGGGTTAAAAATGATCAGCTAGAGAAATATTACAAAAAAACACAGATCGTAGTGATTCCTTCGATATGTCCCGAGATCTTTTCACTTGTAGGTCTTGAAGCAATGAGTGTAGGAAGACCAGTTATAGCTTCAAGAGTTGGAGGTATACCTGAATGGTTGGAAGATGGAAAAAATGGATATTTGGTCGAAAAAGCAAATAAAGATCAGATCGCTGATGCTGCTATAAGGATACTTTCAAATAATAGTCTTTTTGAGAAAATAAGCATAAACGCCAGAAAAACAGCCGAGAAATTCACACTTGAAAAGTATGTAGGCGAGGTGGAAAGTGCTTATAAATCAATCCTTTCTAAATAGAAAATAAATTTTATGATAAAAAAACATATTAAATTAAAAACATTTTGGCCCTTTACAAGAGGCCTTAAATTTAGTATTATAGGTCCTTCTGGTTTCGCCAGTCCTTTAGGCAGGATGAATTTATTAAATTTAGTTAAAAAATTAAAGGGTGCTTTTGTGGTCTTTATGGCCGTTGTTTTATTTGGTACCCTATTATCTTCTTTTGTTCAGCCAGCATCTGCTGCTGATTCCGCTTGTTCTGCTGGTAAAGTTCTTAATGTTGTAGCCCACCAAGATGACGATATTCTTTTCTTAAGCCCTGACTTATTACACGATATTCACGCTGGAAAATGTATTACAACAGTTCACGTTACAGCGGGAGATGCTGATAAGGGAACAGCATATTGGATGGGTCGTGAAGATGGAGCAAAGGCAGCATACGCTCAAACTTTAGGTGTTGCAAATGCATGGACAGCAAGTAACGCAAATGTTCCAGGTCATAATGTTTCAGTATATAAACTTGATGCAGACCCAGGAATTGCCCTCGTTTTTTTAAGACTTCCTGATGGAGTTGGAGATGGAAGTGGATTTGCTAGCCACAATAATGAGAGTCTTAAGAAGTTGTGGGATGGAGTAATAACAGATATCCACGCAGTTGACGGATCTAATACTTACAACAAAATGGATTTAGTTGGAACACTTTTAAGCCTTATGAGCACTTTCCAACCAGGCACAATTAGAACACAAAACTACGTTGATTCTTATGATGGACAAGATCACACTGACCACCAAGCAACAGGATATTTTGCTAAAGCCGCAAGTGATTTATATGTAACTCCTCACACAATAGTTCCATATCTTGGATACACAATTTCTTCAAAACCTGAGAACGTATCTGGAGCTGACCTTACAGAAAAACAAAATGTTTTCATTGCTTATGCTCAATACGATGAAAATGCATGTCAGTTACTATCTGAATGTGAAACAACAGACTTTTGGCCATGGTTTTCTCGTCAATATGTAGCTGGTTCATCTGCAGCTCCAACTCCTACAGGAACACCAGTTGCAGGAAATATTGCTCCACAGGCAACAGTTACTGCATCAACTGAAAATACTGAAACAAACCAACAAGCGATAAAAGCAGTTGATGGATTTACAGATGGATGTTGTGATGGTGAGGCAAGTCACGAATGGGCAACAGTATGGCAAGGTGTTGATGCATGGTTAAATCTTTCTTGGGCAACTCCTCACACAATAAACAAAATAGTACTTTTTGATAGACCAAATTCACTTGATCAAGTTACAAATGCAAAAATTGAATTTAGTGATGGATCACAAATTGAAACAGGAGCTCTAAATAATGATGGATCAGCTGTTACATTAACATTCCCTGCAAAAACTGTTACAAGTCTTAAATTCACGGTTACAGCAATGAACCCTGAAACTATAAATATTGGGCTTGCTGAAATTCAAGTTTTTGAAGAAGGTTCATCAACTCCAACACCTACACCAACAGAAACTGTTACTACAACAGCAACACCTACAAACACACCTACAGCTACTCCAACAGCAACACCTACAAACACACCTACAGCTACTCCAACAAGTACGCCTACTCCAACTGCGACAAAAACACCTACACCAACACCTACAACCGTAGTTACAAACACACCTACACCAACACAGGGACAATCAAATGGTGGTAGCACCGGTGGAGATGGAAGATCAGATGGAGGATCATCAACGCCTTCAAACCCACAGCCACCTGTTATCGTTAATGGACTTGTTGCGCAATACTTCAATAATGTTAAATTGTCAGGTGCGTCTGTTTTAACCCGATTCGATTCAACAGTTAACTTTAACTGGGGACTTGGTTCACCTGACGCAGTAGTTAATAAAGATCAATTTTCAGCAAGATGGACTGGTTACATAAAACCTCTATACACACAGCTTTACACATCCTGTGTTGGAAGTGATGATGGATTTAAATTAACAATTGATAACAAACTTGTTACATGGTTCTGGTTAGACAAGTTTACATATTCTGAGCAATGTGGAGCAGTTAATCTTAAGGCAAATGTTAAGTATCCAATAAAGATTGAGTACTTTAATAGACTTGGGGCAGCACGCGTACAACTTTCATGGAAATCAAAATCTCAGGTAAAGCAAATTGTTCCTACATCAGCGCTTTTCCTCAATAAATAATTAGTACTTTTTTGCCTCAGTTTAGCTATGTTTAAGGACTTGCAATTAAAAAAGATTACTGTTATAAATGATGACTCGATGCGAATTGCCTATCTTATAGCAATATCACTCACCTTCTTAGTTTTTGTAATTTTTGCAGCCAATGACACTTTTGCATACTTTAAAAGTTATAGAAACTCCAATAAAAACCGAGTAACTCCTACTCCAACAAATAAACCAACACCTACTCCAACTATTGCTCCGAAATCATCAACTCCAACTCCTACGCTCGTTTCTCAAAGCGGAAGTAAGCCTGGAAGAATTAACCCTATTTGTGTATCCTCTCATATTGAGGAAGAAGATCTTTCTGCCGCAAATATTGATAAACAGTTAGATATGATGAAGCAGGCAGGTGTTGCATGGGTTCGTTTTGATTTTGTTTGGGATAATTTAATGTCTGGCCCAAATACTTATGACTATGCATACTATGATAATTTAGTAAATAAGGTAAATGCTCGAGGAATGGGCGTAATTGCACTTGTCGCGCAATGGGGAATTCCACATTGGGAAGATGATCCAATAAATCCAGATCACTTTAAGGAGTTTACAAGAAATATTGCAGCTCATTATAAAGACAAGATTAAGCTATACGAAATAGGTAATGAGGTAAATACTGAGGACATATCAGCACGAGACTATACCAAATGGTTAATTGCCGGATACGATGGAATAAAAGCAGGAAATGCTTCTAGTAAAGTAATAAGCGCCGGACTTGCTATAGATGATCGTTCAGGAGTTTCGTATGTTCAGCAAATGTATGACAATGGTGCAAAGGGCCATTTTGATTATTTTGGAATGCATCCATATTCATGGCCATTTAGTCCAGCCGAAAATAATAATGGTTGGGGATTCAGTATTTTAAAAGATGTAAAAGCTGTAATGGATAAAAATGGAGATTCAAATAAGAAGATTATAGCAACAGAATTTGGTTGGCCATCAACAACGCAATCAGGTGGAGTAAGTGAAGCAACTCAGGGACTATATATAAACGATGTTTTTAATACAATTGAAAATAATCCCAACTTTAAATATGTATCGATTGCGTGTGTTTACGATTTTATTGATGACGGAAATGATAAAGGAGATCCCGAGCACAACTTTGGAGTAATAAGAAGAGATTACTCACAAAAGCCAGTCTTTAATGTTCTTTCTCAATTAAGACAGAAGTTTAACAGTATTTATACTCCAATAAATCCTTAAAATTATAAATATTTTTTAATTAGTCCGAGGTAAATTAGAGAACTTACTCCACTTCCAATAATCCATGCTGTTCCAATTCCAGTTAGATTGTGGTGTGAAAGAATGATGCTTAAAATCATGATTAACGAAGCTCCAACGACGTTTACAAAAATAACAATTCCAACCTTATGTTTTATGAAAAATATTGCATTACCCAAATAATTAATTGTCATAAATACTCCACTAATAGCTAGTAAATTAAGTAAGAGCTCTCCTTCGCTTGAATATTGTTTGCCAAATGCTAGCAATATATATTTACCGAGTAATATTGTTGCAATAATTCCAGGAATCATAAAAATAGAAATTATTTTTATCGCTTTTTTAAGATGGGATTTTAACTCAGCTTCACTGTATGATCCTTCTGCGAAAAGTGATTGAGATGTAGCAAGTGGAACGATAAAAAGGAGACTTGCGATCATCATATCCATATAAAAATATGCTGAAAAACTCGCACCTATGGTATTAGTTATTATAATAGGTAGAGCAAGTTGGGGAAGTCCTCCAATAAAAACAGCTAAATAATTTCCGATAGAAAACTTTATCATTCTTTGTACAATTGATCTATCGATAAGGATCTTAATTAGATAATTGAATTTTGTGGTTAATATAAAAATTGAAAAAATAAAAGCAATTGTTGCAGCGATTCCTACAGACATGAAAATTCCATAAGAGCCAAAACCTATAAGTGCAATTGGAAGAGCAAGTTTTGTAATACTTAAGATTGTGTTTTTAGCAAAAACATAAGCTGATGATCTATATGCAATAAAAACGCTTTCAGATAGAATATTAAGGGCAGAAAACAAAACAAATAGGATAAATAGAATAGAAAGGATTACATTCTCTCTTATAAATAAAAGGTCGGGTGAGAAAAAATTTATAAAAAGGAGAAATATTAAGGATAGTATCGCAGCAGTAGCAGAAACAAGCGTAAAGGAGGTGTTTATTTTTTCATTTTTTTCAGTAGATGTGGGGAGATACTTAATAAGTCCATTTCCAAAGCCCAAAATAGACAACGATGCAATAAGTGTCATTATGGATATGAGTGTGGTTGCTATTCCTACTTGATGTGTATCGAAGAGTCTTGCGTTAATAATCCAGAAGAAAAAACCAAAGAAAGCAAGCACCCCCGTGCTGAGCATTAGGTATATAGAATTTTTGTATAAAAGATCACTATTAAAATGATTATAAATTCCTAAAATTCGCTTCATATAATATCAAAATATATCCTATAATTATATAACATTTAAGGAATGTTGGCAATTATTTTATAAAAACAGTAAAAGCTTATTGACAAGATTATTTGGTTTTGATAGTATTCCTCTACTAACGTCTGCCCCAATCGTTTAGACAATTATAAACGAGCCGGGGCTTTTTTATTGGCTTTCTTACCAAACAATGACAAATATAACATCTTCGACTATTACACTTAACCCAACGACTGAGATATTATCAGTGGTAGAGTTAATTGAAAAATTCTTCCACATGTTTTCTTTTCTAAATCCAACACGTCAGGATAGAATAGCGCAAGAGTCTCAAGAGAATAATATGCCAGTAAGATCATCAAAATTTTCAAAATTTAATTTTAAATTTCCTAAAAAAAATATTTTAAAAATTGTACTTCCAGTTTTAATTTTAGTTATAGTTGGATCAATAATCTTCTCGGCTTTTAATAAAAAAGCAAATACTCCAACAGTCCTCTCCGCGCAAGATCAAAGCGATGTAAAAACAGTTAATATTGATAAAACTTTTAAGTTCCCGCTGAAGGATGCAAACGGGAAGAACATTGGAACATTTAGTTATGTGGTTAAAAGTGCTGAGCTTCGCCACCAAATCGTAGTAAAAGGACAGACAGCAACTTCAGTTAAAGGTCGAGCATTTCTTATCGTAAATGTAAAAATTCTCAATGGTTTAAGTCAAGGACTCTCAATTAATAGTCGTGATTATATAAGAGTTTCAGTTAATGGAGATAACAGTGAATGGTTTGCACCAGATATTCATAATGATCCTGTTGAGGCACAAGCTATTTCAACTACAAACACACGTGTAGCAATAGCTATCAATGATAGTGATGAGAATATTAGACTTCAAATTGGTGAAATAGGTGGAAAGAAAGAAATAGTTCCAGTAAATTTTAAATAGTCTAACTGTCTTTGAATTTTAATTGCGAACTTCATTATTTTTGGAAATGAATAAATCAAAGAGAGACTTAATACAACAAATAGAAAACGCCCTCAATACAGTAAATTTTGGTAGTGTTGAAATAATTGTTCAAGACAAGAAAGTAACTCAGATAAGTGTAAGAAGTATTCAGAAGACCTCAATAGACATTCCGCAAACTGCTGAAATAAGTAATACTGGAGAAGATAGCGCAAATTCTGATAAAAAACTATATACAATAACAGCTCATTTTGGTAGAAGAACGGACTAGCATATTTAGACTTTTCTTACAATTTTATTGCAAAATGGGGTATTGACAAAGTATTGTTACAGAGATATAAAATAAGTAAAATTCCTTGTTAAATCAATGAATTTTAAAGCGAATTAGTTTAAAAGCTGACCGCAAACGGAGGCTTCTTGACACAATTTTAATATTGCGTTAGGGAGTCTCCGTTTTTTTTGTCTCAAGAAATTGAGTAAAAAAATACGGTAGGACTAATGAGTGTTCCCGTTCATACGGGAGATCTTGGTCGAAAGGGAGGTGAATTATAAATGACAAATTACAAAAAACAAATCGTCTCAGTTACAGCTGCAGCAATGTTAGTTCTTAACCTTGCTACACCAGCTTTAGCTGAAACATCAATCACAATATCTGGTAACTCTGATAACACTGATAATACAGCTCATGTTTCTCAAAACAACACGACAACTGTAACCCAGAATAATCAGGCAAACGTTACCAACAATATTACATCTAACAGTGACACTGGAAACAATAACGCAAATCACAATACCGGTGGAAACGTTACAGTTGATACAGGCAATGCCTCAACAACTGCAAACGTTACAAACAATCTCAACAGCAATGCAGCGAATGTAGATTCATGTAATTGTAGTGGAGACACAGACGTTACCATTTCGGGTAACGGCGATAAATCTGACAATTATGTCAAGGTTGACAACGATAACACAACATATGTTAAGCAAGACAATAACGCTAATGTAAAAAATAACGTTAAAAGCAATGCTAACACAGGTGGAAACGATGCTAACCATAACACCGGAGGAAGCGTTAAAGTTACAACTGGTGACGCTTCTTCTACAACAACTGTAACTACAAATGCTAACGCAAATGTAGCTCAAGTTGGTGGAGGAAACGGTGAAGGTGCAAAATTCAGCGCTATGATAATGGGAAATGGTGACAGAAGCGACAGCGATATCAAAGCATATCTTGACAACTCTGTTAACGTTTTGCAAGCTAACTCAGCACACGTGTACAACAATGTTGACTCAAATGCTAAGACAGGCGGAAATGACGCTAAGCACAACACCGGAGGAGATGTAACTATCGACACAGGAAATGCTGACATCGACGTTGACGTTGACAATGCTGTTAACTTCAATGCTGCTAACGTTGACTGTGGTTGTTTACTAGATGGAACAGCTAAAATCGCTTCAAACGGCGACAAAAGCGACAACAACATCTTTGTAGACCTCGATGGAACAAACAATGTTTTCCAAGGTGGTGAAGGTTACGGTAATAACGCTAACCTCGCTAACAAAGTCAACAGCGGTGCTAAGACTGGTTACAACGACGCTGATCACAACACATCATCTGATGATCCAAGTGATCCAGAAGTTACTACAGGTGATTCATCAACTAAAGTTGATGTTAAAAACTCAGGTAACACTAACGTTGTTGGAGCTCCTATAGATTGGCCCTCAATGCCTGAAATGGATGTGACTTTCTCATTCAATCTTTCAGACTTAATAGCTATCTTAGGTATGCACAGCTAATCCTTAAGTTCTGCTAGGTGTCTTGCTAACACTTCGGTGAGACACCCAGCAGACAGGGAGAAGATAAAATTTAAAATTAAAATGAATAAATTATTTAAAAAAATAACAGTTTATATAATTATTGCGGCATTATTCTTTATGCAGTCAGCTCCTATTGTACGAGCAGAAGATAGTCCTGTAGCACCTGAAGCGCCAGCTGCACCATCTGTGCCAACAGTTCCTGAAATGCCATCCGCTCCTGAAGCACCCGTTGCTCCTACAGCGCCACCTGCACCTGATATGCCAGTTGTTGCTCCTACAGCGCCTGTAATATCTGTTTCACCTACTCCTACACCAACTCCAAGTGGATCAAATGACCAGGCATCAAATCAAACTCAGGTTACACCCGAACAAAAAACTACAGATGCTTCTCAGAATTCAAATACAGAGACTAAAAAGAAGAAAGATAAATTATCAGGAGCAAGTCACAATACAGATTCTACAGACAGTGCATCTGCAACAACAAATAATATTCCTTCAGTTACAACTACTGGAAGTGGGGGACAAAGTGCAAGTAGTCAAAATGGTGGTGCATCAGTAACTACGGGTGATTCTACAAACTCGGGAGTTGTTTCAACACTTGGAAACACAAATACTGCTGCAGGTGGAACTGGAGCATCTGGAGGATCAGCTGTTGTTAATACTGGAAATGGGGACACATCTAATAATAGTGCATCAACATCAAATAACAATAATAATTCAACAAATCAAAATAATAGTGCACAAGTAAATAACACATTAGGTTTAGGAACAAATACAGGAAAAAATGATGCAAGTCATAATGTTGGCGGAAATTCAAATATTACGACTGGAGATGCAAATACAACTGGAACTGCTATTACTGCTGTAAATACAAATGTGGATGGAGTTGCGATCGCAGAGTTTAATGTAAATGATAACCACACGGGAGACATAATTCTTTCATTTGATCCGTCAAGTTGTATAGCAGGATGCGGTGGTGCAAGTAGTGCATCAAACATCGGAAATGGAGATAATTCACAAAATAGCGCTAATACATCTAATACAAATTCTGATTCAACATTCCAAAATAACACTGCAACAGTTGGTAATAATATGACTTTAGTTGCAAATTCAGGTAGCAATGATGCAAGTCATAACGTTGGTGGAAACACAAATATTACAACTGGAGATGCAAATGTTGAAGCAAATGCTTTAACTTTTGCAAACAATAATATTGCAGGAAACGTTCTCTACGGAGTTGTAAACATTTTTGGAAATTTAGTAGGTGACATTATTATTCCTGCTGAATTATTAAGTTCACTTTGTTCAACATGTAATCAAACTACGGCTACAAATACAAGTAACGGAAATGATTCTCTGAACGCCAGTGATATTACAACGAATAATAGCGATGCAACATTTCAAACAAATGGGGCAGACATAGATAACACCATTGCTGCATCAACTACAACTGGTGGAAATGATATATCTCATAACGTAGGTGGTAACTATTCTGTAACAACGGGTGATACGGATGTTACTGCAAATGTATTAAATATTGCTAATTCAAATATCGCAAATGGTGGCAATATGTGGCTCGTAATAGTGAATCAAGCAGGCAAGTGGGTCGGAAAAATTCTTGGAAGTCCCGATGGATCAATGATGGCTGCCGACAGCGGAACAGAACTTATTGTTGATCCAGTAACTGGTGAAGTAACAGCTGTTAACAGTGGAAATGGTGATGGATCCACAAATAATTCAAATGTAAATAATTCTAACACGTCAACTACAACTCAAACGAATACAGCAAATATTCAAAACAATCTTAATTTGTCTGCAAATACTGGAAACAATTCCGCAAGTCATAATGTTGGTGGAGATAGTTCAATCGTAACAGGGGATGCAAAAATTATCGCAAATATCGTTAACTTTGTTAATAATAATATCTCAGGAAATGGAAAACTATTAGTAACAGTTGTTAATGTATTTGGATCATGGATTGGAGATGTTGTAGTTCCAGGGCAAACAAAGCAATCTCATGAGAACAACACCGCATCTGGTTCAGATAACAACAATAATTCCAATAGTTCTGGAAGCAACAATACTAACTCTGCATCCTCAAACTCAACTGGTAATGGTAATTCTGAGGTTAAAACAACGGCTACAACAAGTTCTAAATCTGGAAAAGTGTTAGGTGTTACATTTAAGGTTGGAGGACAGCAAAAATTATTTGCAGGCGCATCTGCAACATCAAAGACAACAACAAAAAATATAGTTGATGGTAAAAGTGGCAAAAAAGCTATTACTATCAACCTTGCTATGGCTCTTTTCCTTCTTCCTGTTGCTGGATTCTTATTCCTTGAAAGAAGATTCGCCTTCCTTAGGAATGCTATTTCACGAGGTATCCATCTGATCTTATAATTCTGCCTTTTTAAATTTCTTCAAAAACCGTTATGTTAATAAAAACAAAAATATTAATAGCACTCTCCCCATTTATAGTATTAGTAATTTTTCTTACAAGAGATAATTCATTCGCATATGAGAATACAAAAACACAAAACCTAATTTCGTTTAAATCCATAGAAAATGTTGGAGCAGATAATATAATAATTTCTCCATTAAAGGGTGTCACTTGTAATGAAAGTTGTTCAAGAAATAATGTCCCTCCAATAATTTTTGGGTTAGCTTCGATAATTGGAAGTAGTAATGCAAATGACCATAGTGGTGATTGGCCAGTTTTAATATCATCGATTAGTTTTCAATTTAATCAAATATTTATTTATGGTTTTACGATATTCTTCTTAATACTGCTCTTACCCTATTGGTATTTGCGTTATACAACGGGAGTATCTCCTCCAAATTTAGCACAATAAATTTTTTAAAAAAGCCAGGAATGGCTTTTTTGCTTATTATATATAGGTAGCTCAGGCTCAATATTTAAAACAAGAAAAAACCTCTCATGGTTTCCCATAAAAGAGGTTTTCTCTCACTCCTAAAAAAGTAATTCTAGTTTGAATTACTTGATCCGCTTACAGTAACAGTTGTTGTGGTTGTTGAACCCCCTGTTGTTATTGATTGCGTTCCGCCATTATTAAAGCTTGCGGAGTTTCCACCAGTATTTGTGCTATTAACAACTACTGTATTGGTAACAGTTGTGTTCTTCTGTTTAACAACATTTTTGCAGATATCTACTGCTAGGACGCCGTTAAATGAAAGTGCTTGATTACCTGTTATAGTAACATCACCGTTTGTCTGTCCGTCACAGCAGCAAGATTCTGAGGTATTTGTATTTGTTCCACCAGTAACATTAACACTTGTTGTGGTTGTTGAACCCCCTGTTGTTATTGATTGCGTTCCGCCATTATTAAAGCTTGCGCTATTTTTTCCTGTGTTGGTTTTGTTTGCAATAACTGTATTTGTAACAGTTGTATTTTTTTGCTTAACAACATTTACTGATCCTTTTACTGAAATGACACCATTAATAGATCCAGCACCATTGTTGGAGATTGTTGTTGCAGCAAAAGATATTGGAGCAACAACTGATGTTAAGAATGCTGCAGTTGCTGCAGCGGTTGCAATTTTTTGTTTTAAATTCATAATTTCACCTCCTTTCAAATTAATATTTTGTAATAAGAGAATACAACGAAATATTTTTCCAAACTTTATCGTAATTATGATTTTCTGAAACAGCGATGGAGTTTTTTCTATTAGGAAAAAAATTAAGGATTGTAGATATAATTCTTTTGCACCAAATAGCAATCATAGGCAGGGTCGTATATAACGACAGAAAACTATTTAGCTCTCAATTGGGCAAGAATGAAACGCTAAGTTATTTGATAATTTATGACGTGAAAATTTTTTTGTCAATATTACAAAATATATCAAAAGAAGTTTCTATTTTTCTTGACTCACATAGGTAATTTTGATAGAATAAGCTTAAGATTGAACGACGCGGTGGGACATCCCACCGTTTTTTAAATCTAAAAAAACTATGGCCGTTGTACAAAGATCAGAATTTGCATTAGCATTAAATCAAATAGCATCAGAGCGTGGTGTTGACCCTTCAGTTGTTCTTGATACGATGAAGGGTGCCATTTTTGCTGCATTCAGAAAAGATAATATTGTAAATGATGAAGATGTAGATCAATATTCAGTTGACCTTAATGAAAACACCGGTGAAACAAGAATATTAAAAGAAGGTAAAGATGTTACTCCTCCAGGATTTGGAAGAATTGCAGCACAAACAGCAAAGCAAGTATTGCTCCAGAAGATTCGCGAAAAAGAAAAGGACGCTGTTATCTCTGAATACAGTAAGAGAATTGGAACAGTTGTAAATGGAATGATCTTAAGATTTATTGGTCCAGCAATCATTGTTGATATAGGAAAAGCTGAAGCAATAATTGAGCCATCAGATAAAATACCAAACGAACAATATTTCTTAAATAAAAAAATGCCAGTTTATATTAAAGGAATCGATGAAGAGAAAAGAGATATTTTAGTATCTCGAACAGACACGGGTCTAATAGAAGGTCTTTTAAAAAGAGAAGTTCCAGAAGTTGCATCAGGATCAGTAATAATTAAAAAAGTAGTTCGTGAACCAGGAAACAGAGCAAAAATAGCCGTTTATTCTGATCAATCAGGCATTGATCCTGTTGGTTCATGTGTTGGGCAAAAAGGAGTAAGAATTCAAGCAGTTATTGATGCACTTGATGGACTTGAGAAAATTGATGTTATTCAATGGAGCCCCGATATTGTTAAGTTCATAACTAATTCATTATCACCTGCAAAAAACCTTCAGGTTGAAGTTGACGAAAATACAAAAATCGCGAAAGTTCTAGCTCCTCGTGAAGAGTTGCCTTTAGTAATTGGTCGCGAAGGACAAAATGTAAGATTGGCTTCAAAAATTACAGAATATAATATCGAAGTTGAAGGAATTGATGCGCCAGTTGAGGAAAAAACTGAATCAGCACCCGCAGAAGAAGAAAAACCACAACAGGTAGTTGAAGAGAAAGTAGAAGAAACAGTTGAGATGCCTGCCGAAGAAGGAACAAATGAGGCTGTTGAGGCGGATACAAAAGATGCAGCAGAAGAGCCACTTGTTGTTGCAGAAGAGGCTGTTGAAGAAGCTGAAAAAGATGAAGCAGAAGATTTGGGAGAGAATACAGATAGTCCTGAAAAGTCAGAAAGCGAAAGTTCAGAAGAAGAAGCTAAAACTACTAATGAATAATATGGGAAGTTTTGGCAAAAATTACAATTTATGGAACAAAAAAACAATAATCAGCAACCAGAAAATTTCCCTCCTGTAGTATCTGTTTTGGGTCACGTTGACCACGGAAAAACAACCCTTCTTGATAAAATCAGACAAAGTTCAGTTGCTTCACGAGAAAAAGGTGGAATCACTCAAAGCATTGGAGCTTCAGAAATTGAAATAAAGCATGAGGGTAAAAATAGAAGAATAACCTTTATTGATACTCCAGGTCATGAAGCGTTTGCCAATATGCGTTCCCAAGGTGTAAGTGCTGCTGATATAGTTTTACTTATTATTGCAGCGGATGATGGTATAAAACCACAAACTCAAGAATCAATTACTAAAATATTAGAAGCAAATATTCCATATATAGTTGTTTTTACTAAAATTGATGCACCTGGTGCGCAAGTTGAAAGAGCAAAGCAGCAAGTTATTTCTGCTGGAATATTACTTGAAGGTCTGGGGGGAGAAGTTCCTTATATTGGAGTGTCAGCAAAAACAGGAGAGAAAATACAGGATCTTTTAGATTTAGTTGTTCTAGTTTATGATCTTTCAGGCATTAAAAAAGATGAATCATCAGAATTTATGGGTGTTATTATGGATGCAGCATCTGATAAACGCCGCGGAATTGTTTCATCAGTTATAGTAAAGTCTGGAAAAATTTCAGTTGGAACAAATATATATACTCATGGTAAAGTTGTTGGCCGTGTTCGAGCCCTTACAACTCCTAATTCTAAAAATGTTAAAGAAGCTTTTCCTGGAGATGCAGTTGAAATTCTGGGGATGACTGAGGTCTTGCCAACTGGTTCGGTTATTTTTGACCGCGAAATGGAGCCAGCTGTTACAAATAATCTACCAGCGAAAACAGCGCCTACTGATATTATGGCATTTTTAAATGATGATAAACGTGATTTTGTTCCAGTTATTATAAAAACTCAAACTTCAGGAGAGATGGAAGCAATTAAAAACTCACTACCAGATAAGGTAACAGTAATTTATGAAGGACAGGGAGATGTAAATGTTTCAGATATTCTAATGGCAAAAGATTTTCATGCGCTAGTTCTTGGATTTAATGTTTCTGCTGCTAAAGATGCTGTTCAAATCGCCGAAAGCGACAAAGTATTTTATAAATCATATGGAATTATTTATCAATTACTTGATGAGCTAAAGGTTCTCATCGAGACGTTAGATGAAGAAGAAACTGAGCATGAAATTGGTAGAGGTGACATTTTAGCCTCATTTTTAGGTTCCTCTGGAGTAATTATGGGTACCAAAGTAACATTTGGAAGGCTTGCCGTGGGGGATAGAATTGCTATTTTTCGTGGTGAGCGTGAAGTTGGACGAGGAGAGATCACCTCAATTAAGAAGAATAAAGAGGACGTTAGGCTCGTTGAGAAGAACGTAGAATGTGGCGTTATGATACGCCCAGAAGTTGACTTTCAGCCTCAAGATGTTATAATAGCCTATAGCAAAAAATAGAGAGAGATAGCCTCTATAGTTTATTCTATGAACTCAATAATTAAGGGTCAGAAAGAACAAGTTAGAACAATTCTTGACAGCGCTTCAAGCGTTGGGATTGTTATTGGAAGAAACCAAAATATTGATAGTGTTGCAGCAGGTCTGGCACTTTTCTTAGTATTTAAAGAACAAGGAAAAAACGCTCAAATCATTTCTCAATCCCAGCCTACAGTTGAAGTTTCAAGTCTTGTTGGAGTCGATAAGATTAAAAATTCATTTGATGGAGATACTCGTATCCTCACAATCTCAGTTCCAAACAACAATGATGAGATAGAAAAAGTTTCATATAATATAGAAGGAAATAGGCTTAAGGTTAATCTGTTTGCAGAAGAGCGTGGTATTTCTTTTAGCGAAAAAGACATTGAATATATTAAAAAAGGTTCTTCTCCTTCTGTAATCATAACTGTCGGTGTTGCAAATGAAGAAGAATTATCAGGAATCGTTGATCCAGCAACTGTTAAAACTATTCACATTGACCGAAGTCCTACAAATTCCCTAATGGGTGATGTGGCCCTAATTGATCCTTCATTTTCATCAATTTCAGAAATTGTTACAGAACTTTTCATAGAACTTTCTATGGCGGATGTTGATGCTTTCCAAAATTTGATGGATGGTATTGCATATGCAACACGTAATTTCACAAACCCAGCAACAAGCGCATTTGCCTTTGAAGCAGCAGGTTTTCTTTTGCAAAGTGGCGCTAAAAGAAAAGAAATTCGAGAAAACCGCGATAATAGGCGTAATTTTCCACAAGAATCTCATTTCTTAAATGATAATAGAAATCAAAATCGTGGAAATCGTCAAAACCAGCAAAATCAAAATAGAAATAGACAGAACCAAAATCAAAATGAGACAAGAAATGTACAAAATGTGGTAAATGATCTTAGATCTACACAACAGGCTCCTTCACTTGACTTAGTTGATAGCAATG
>CAZXFJ010000001.1:59840-182222 GCA_964640435.1 uncultured Gammaproteobacteria bacterium
TTCCCTTCTCAAGAGGATAAGTCTGATGAAAAATTTGATGGTATGGAGGATTTAACCCCGAAGCCAATTAACAATATTGATGATTCTACTTCATCAGACATTCCTGAAGATTGGTTTCTTCCAAAAGTCTTCAAAGGAAGCAAAAAGACAAATAATTAAGGACTTCCTTGTAAATTGAGTTCAAATTTGATAAAATACACTTAATAATAAAATATGGCATTAAATTCAGACGATAAGAAAAAGATAATTGAAGAATTTGCAACCGTTAAAGGCGACACAGGTTCACCTGAGGTTCAAATTGCTCTTCTTACAAATAAAGTTCAGAAGCTTACGGATCATCTTAAAATCCACCAAAAAGATTCACATTCACGACGTGGACTTTTAAATATGTTATCCAAAAGACGTAGATTATTTAACTTTCTTATAAGAATGGATAAAGTACGAGGCGAGGAAATAGGAAAAAAAGTAGGAATGACCGCTTAAACGGTTTTAAAGTTTTTGGTTCTTGGTTCATAGTTTATTAAGGCTTGTGAACGAAGACCCAAGAACAAACATCCCACTTTAAACCTCGAATATAAATGAAAAGATCAATAAAAGAAATTCAAGTTAACGGATCAACAATAACTCTTGAGACAGGCGTACTTGCAGGTCAGGCAACTGCTGCAGTAACAGGTCGCATGGGGGATACTATGGTTATTGCAACTGTAGTTATGAGTAATGAGGATACAAAGCTCTCATATTTTCCTCTATCAGTTGAATACGTTGAAAGACTTTATGCAGGTGGAAGAATAAAAGGTTCACGTTGGGTAAAACGTGAAGGAAGACCTACAGATGAAGCTATATTAACAGCTCGTATGATTGATCGTTCAATCAGACCACTTTTCCCTAAAGAGCTTAAAAAAGACGTTCAAGTAATCATTACTGTTTTATCAGTTGACGGAGAAAACAAGCCAGATATTCTTTCTGCAATCACAGTTTCAGCAGCACTTGCTATATCAAAGATTCCATGGAGAGGTCCTATTGGTACAACAAGAATCGGAATTGTAAATAACGAAGGAAAAGATGAATTCATAGTAAACCCTACAACTCCTGAAGATCCACTACTTGAACTTGATTTGATTGTTTCATCACGTAATAAAAAAGCTCTTATGATTGAGGCTGGAGGTCGTCAAGTTCGTGACGATCTAGTTGAGCAGGGTGTAATCATGGCAAATGAATATAACCAGACAATTGTTGATGGAATTGAAGCATGGGTAAATGAAATTGGAGACAAAAAGATTGAAGTTTCAAAAGATGAAAAGGCAGAAGAAGCAAAATTAATCGTTGAAAAAGCATACAAAGATAAAATTGAAAAAATAGTAGATGAAGGTGTTACGAAAGAAGTTGGACTCGGTGACATAATTGATGAGATTTATGATACTGAAAAAGAAAACTTTGATGATAAAGGTAAGATTGCAGAAGCTGTAGATTACGTATTCAAAAAAATCATTCGTGAAATGATTTTGACAAAAGGCAAAAGACCTGATGGAAGAAAAATTGATCAAATTCGTCCAATTTCAGCTGAAGTTGGAGTATTACCAAGAACTCATGGATCAGCAATATTTACTCGTGGTGAAACACAAACATTAACTGTTGCAACACTTGGTCCATCATCAATGGAGCAAATTATCGAAGGACCTGAGGGTGAAGAGACTAAGCGCTACATGCATCATTATTCATTCCCACCATATTCTGTGGGTGAAACAGGAAGAATTGGATCACCTAATAGACGTGAAATTGGTCATGGAGCACTTGCTGAGAGAGCTCTTGAAGCAGTTATTCCAGATGCATCTGTTTTCCCATACGCAATAAGAGTTGTTTCTGAAATCATGTCTTCAAATGGATCAACATCTCAAGCTGCTGTTTGTGGATCAACATTATCTTTAATGGATGCAGGAGTTCCATTAAAAGCTCCAGTTGCAGGAATTGCTATTGGACTTATGAGCAAAGATGATAAATACACTCTTCTCACAGATATTATTGGACTTGAGGATTTTGGTGGAGATATGGACTTTAAAGTTGCTGGAACAACAGAAGGTATTACAGCAATTCAACTTGATGTAAAAATTGATGGTCTTACGGAGCAACAAGTTTCTGAGACTCTTATCCGAGCACGTGATGCAAGGCTTAAAGTTCTTGAAGCAATGATGGGTGTTATGCCTTCATCTCGAACAGATGTATCAAAATACGCGCCAAAAATTAAAACAGTTAAGATTGATCCTGAAAGAATTGGGGAAGTTATTGGGTCAGGTGGAAAGACAATCAGAAATATTTCAGCAACAACCGGTGCAACTGTTGATGTTGCAGAAGATGGTACAGTTTCAATCTCTGCAGTTGATGAAGTAGCGGTAGATAAAGCAGCTGAATGGGTTGATCTTATTACTCGTGAACTTAAACGGGGTGAGGTTTTTGAAGGAACAGTCAAAAGAATTGTTAACTTTGGAGCATTTGTTGAGATAGTTCCAGGTAAAGAAGGACTTGTTCATGTGTCTGAAATGTCACCTGATTACGTTCAAGACCCACACGATGTTGTTGAAATTGGTCAAAAAGTTAAAGTTAATGTTAAAGAAGTTGACGAACACGGAAGAATAAACCTTTCAATGCTTTTTGGTGAAAGACCAGAAAGACCTGAAGGTGGACCGAGTGGAGATCGTGGTGATCGAGGACCCAGAGAAGATCGTGGTCCACGTGAGGACCGAGGACCTCGTGAAGACCGTGGTGGAAGAAGAGACTTTAGAAGTGGTCCAAGAGAAGACCGTGGTGGAAGAAGAAGTTTTGGTGGACGAGGCGGAGGACGTGGTCCAAAAAGAGCTCCATTTGATAACATGCGCCCCAACGGTGACGACCGCAGAAGATAAATAGCTTAATTTAATATGTCAGAACACGAAAAGAGAATAATTAAAGTGGATGAGTCTATTGAGAATCCTGCAGAGCTTGCTATACAAGGATCTAAATTATTTGAAAGTGGAAATGTTGAAGACGGAAATGAACTTATGAGGCAGGCAATTTATAAAGGATTTAACAAAGCAGTTCCGCCTTTAAAAATAATTAAAAAAGAGGAATAACTCTTACATTTTTCTTATCTTTCTTTGCAGCTTCTTCTCAGCTTAAAGTTTTAATATTTATATATGTTAAAAACTAAGCTGCTCATATATGAATTTCATATATTACGTTTCCTCGTTAATATTCGTCCACAGTAATGTTATACTTTTAGTATGGATACTGCCCAAAAAGCGGATACTACTGATGTGAATCAGGCGCAGCCAGCCGCATCTACACAAAATAACGCTGCTTTTAGTATTGATGAAGAGCTAGCAAAGCTTGATAAGAAGATAGCTGATGCTTCAATGCCTCAAGATTTACATGATAAAGCTGTTGCTATGAACAACAGGCTTAAAATTATTAAAGGAGATCCGGGATTTTTCTTAGAGTTTGATTCAATAAGCCGATATATTGAATGGATTACAAATCTTCCTTGGAATAAAGCCTCAGAAGATATACTCGATCTTAAACATGCGATGGATGTATTAAATAAAAATCACTATGGTCTTAACGATGTTAAAGAAAAAATAATGGAATATATGTCAATTATGATAAGAAAAAAACAACAAAATATGGGTGCTGAGAGTTTTGCGCGTGCGCCAATTCTTTCACTTGTTGGACTTGTCGGAGTAGGAAAAACAACAATTGCATATTCAATTGCAGAAGCATTGGGTAGAAAGATTGCAAGAATTCCATTTGGAGGAATGGGATCGGCTTCTCAGCTTCGTGGTAAAACGAGGCTTTTTCCTGATGCAGAACCAGGGCTTGTTATAAAAGCATTAAGAAATGTAGGAACAAATAATCCAGTTATTTTACTTGACGAAATTGATCGTGTATCAGCCGAAGCCAGAGCGGATATTATGGGAGTTTTAGTAGAGTTACTCGATCCAACACAAAATAAAGCATTCACAGATCACTTTATAGATTACCCATTTAATCTTCAAAATGTTTTATTTATCGCTACAAGTAACAATACTAAAGATATTTCAACAGCGGTTTTGGATCGTTTAGAAATAATTCAAATGCCTTCATATACTGATCAAGAAAAAATATTTATCGCAAAAAATTACATGTTTCCAAAAGTTTTAAAAGAATCAGGAATGCAACCAACGGATATTATTATCGATGATGCAACATGGGAAGAAATTGTTAGGCCTTTGGGATACGATTCCGGTATTCGTTCTCTTGAGAGAATTGTTCAAGGCGTAGTTCGCAAAGTTGTTTATCAGCAGTTACTTGGGAAAATTCCTCAAGGTCCGTTTAAAATCACAAGTCAGAATGTTAAACAATTCGTTCCGGCTTGGTAGGATTTTTCCTACAAATGATTACATTCATGCTTGTTTGTGATCATCAATAAGTTGTTAAATATTATTATGGATTCACTTACATTTATTTCAATTGGTGGAGTTGGGGATGTTACCAAAAACATGTATGCATATGTTTACGGTAAAGATATTTTAATCGTTGATTGTGGTATAGGTTTTGTAAACGATACTATGCCGGGAGTGGATCTTACAATTCCAAACGTTTCGTATTTGAAACAACAGATCGCAGCAGGATATAGAATCGTTGGAATGATATTGTCTCACGGACATGAAGACCATATAGGAGCATTACCATTTATACTACCACAGCTACCTCAGTTTCCTGTATATGGAACAACTCTTACTGCGGCACTTTCAAATGATAAGCTCGCGGAATTTGGTGAGAAAAACCGAGTTCAGACAGTTTCATATAACGACACTTTAAAGCTTGGCGTTTTTTCTGTTTCCTTTGCTCGTATAACCCACTCCATAATGGATGCTGCAAATATGTTTATTCGTACTCCAGTTGGTAACTTTTATCACGGAAGTGATTTTAAATTTGATTTTACACCGGCTGATGGAAGACCTTCAGAGCTTCGTAAAATTGCAAAATGGGGAGACGAAGGAATTCTTTGTACAATGTCAGATTGTTTAGGAGCAGAACGTCCAGGTCATTCAAGGTCTGAACTTTCTATTGTAGATAGTTTTGAAGATGAAGTTAAAAAGGCAAAAGGAAAAGTTTTTATAACTACTTATTCTTCAAATATTTCTCGTATGAATCAAGCAATTCAAGTTGCAAGAAAATACAATAGACGGGTTTGTTTTATTGGAAGGTCTTTTCTTAAAGTTCGAGATATTGGAAGAAAATTAAAATACATGGATTTACCTGCGAAAATGGAGATAAGACCTCAGGAAGTTCGACGTATGAATCCATCAAATGTGATGATTTTGCTTGCGGGTAGTCAGGGTCAGGTTGAGTCTGGTTTATCACGAATTGCTCAGGATCAAGATCGCGACCTAAGAATAAGCCGTGGAGATACTGTTATTTTTTCAGCTGATCCTATTCCGGGAAATGAGCTAAATATTAATTCTTTAATTGATATTATCTCCAAAAGAGATGCTCGAGTTGTGTACTCAACATTAACAGATGAATTTCATGTTTCAGGACATGGAGCGCAAAATGATTTAAAGTTATTAATTTCATTAACAAATCCAAAATTTTTGTTGCCAATTGGTGGAAATTACAAACACATGGCAGCATATAAAAGGATGGCAGAGGAAATGGGATATACATCAGATAAGGTGATTTTTGCAGACGATGCGAAGCAAATAATATTTACACAAAATGGGTTTAGAGTTGGAAAATCAATTGCAACACCGGATGTATATGTTGATCAAATATCTGGTGATTCAATTGATAATTATGTAATTTTGGACAGACAAAAAATTGCAAAAGAAGGAGTTTTGATTATCGTTTGCGAAGTGAACCAGCTTAACGGGCAATTATTATCAAATCCAGATGTAATTGCTCGCGGTGTATTGTTTGAAAATAAAGATAAATTTGCTGACCAATTAGGTCGAAAACTTTCAGAGACTTTCTCAAAAAAACAGGACAGAGTTACAAATTGGAATTTTTACAGAAAAACAATACAAATGACTGCCGAAAGAATATTATATGATGAGGGAAGATCTCCTCTGGTGGTACCCGTAGTAATCGAGAACTGACATTAGAAGCTTTGAATTTCAAGCAAAAAGTGATATCCTTTATAGGCATTTATGGCAAGAAAGAAAAAGGCTGCAAAAAGAAGAAAGTATAAGAAAAGAAGTAGTGGTAAGCTCCAAAGTGGAACAATTTACACAATCTTTGCATTAGGTTCAATTGTTTCAGGTATAGGATTATTAGCGTCATATACTCAAGCAAACGAATTACTTACAGAAGCGAATCTTTATTTAACCTCATATTTCGGACCTTTATCATTTTTAATTCCAATAATTTTAATTTTATTCGGTTTACTTCTTACCGGTGTTAAAACACCGATAACAAAAGCAACATCATTTTTTGGATTTTTACTTTTAACAGGATCTTTGCTCGGTTTATTTAGCTCAGGTCAGATTGGTGAAAAAATTGTTGCAACTTCCAATTCAATTTTTCCTCCAGCATTAACATTAGTATTTTTTATATTCGGAGCTCTAATTGGCCTAATTGTTTGTCTTAACATAACCGCATCACAAATTGGTGCAATTTTTGCAGGGTTATTTGGAGGTATCGGTGCAATTGGAAAAGGTCTAGCGCCATTATTTAAAAGCAAAAAACAATTTGCAGTTGATGATATGCAGCAAATTACTATTAAGGGTCTTAAGAATGAGCCAATAAAAGAGCAGCCAGCAGTTATAGCTCCAACTCTTGCTACGGCAAAACTACCTGAGAAAAAAGATGGGTCTATGGAAGATAAGTTGGTACTTAATAAGCCTATGGAGCTTGGTGTTTGGGAGTATCCGCCATTATCCCTTTTGTCAGTTCATGCAGGAAAGCGTGATACAGGAGATGTTAAAAAAATAGCAAAAACAATTGAAGAGACATTACAGAGTTTTGGAATAAAGTCTCGTGTTTCAGAAATTAATGTTGGGCCCTCAGTTACGCAGTATGCTTTGGAAATTGCTTTGGGTACTAAATTATCAAAAATAACCGGTTTATCAAATGATTTGGCTTTAGCAACAGAAGCACCAACGGGACAAATCAGAATTGAAGCGCCAATTCCAGGAAGAAATTTGGTTGGTATTGAAATTCCTAATAGATCAATGGAAATCGTCTCGCTTAAAACTATGCTTGAATCTCCTCAAATGCAGAAAGCAAAATCAAAAACTGCCGTTGCATTGGGACTTGATGTTTCAGGGAATGCAGTAGTTGCAGATATTGCAAAAATGCCCCACGTTTTGATCGCAGGAACCACAGGATCTGGAAAATCAGTTATGGTTAACTCAATTGTTTCATCTATTCTTTTCCGTGCATCTCCAAGTGAGGTTCGTTTTATCATGATCGACCCTAAGCGTGTTGAATTAACAGGCTATAACGGCATTCCTCATCTTATGTCTCCAGTTGTTGTAGAGCCGGCCCAAGCAGTATCTGCTCTTAAATGGGCTATGAAAGAAATGGATCGCCGTTATGTTCAATTTCAAGATTCCGGAGTTAAGAATATTGATTCATACAATGAGCTTGCAGGATTTCAAGCATTACCATATATCGTAATTTTAATCGACGAGCTTGCAGATCTTATGGCACTTGCGGCCGTTGAAGTTGAAGATTCAATTGCACGTATTGCACAGATGGCTCGTGCAACCGGAATCCATCTTGTACTTGCAACCCAGCGTCCATCCGTTGATGTTTTAACAGGTCTTATTAAGGCAAACGTTCCTTGTAGAATATCATTTAACGTTTCTTCTATGATCGATTCTAAAGTTATTATTGATTCGCCAGGTGCTGAAAAATTACTTGGTCGAGGAGACATGTTGTATGTGCCACCAGATCAGGCAAAACCTGCCAGAATTCAAGGAACATTTGTTTCAGATCAGGATGTAAAACGAGTTGTTAACTTTATTAAATCAAAAGGTGTACCTGTCCAGTATACTACTGAGGTGGTTGAGCAGGCTGTAAACCTTGGAAAGAAAGGGGCTGCCGGAATGAATAGTGGCGGTGGTGGAGGCGAGGATGAACTATTTGAACAAGGTGTAAGAATTGTTTGTGCGCATGATAGAGCTTCATCATCACTTCTTCAAAGAAGGCTTTCTATCGGATTTAATCGCGCAGCAAGGCTCTTAGAACAGCTTGAAGAAGCAGGTGTAGTTGGTCCAGCAGATGGCTCGAAACCACGTGACGTTTTAGTTCGAAATCCAGATGAGTTTCTTGCTGCCCGTGCCCAACAATAATAACTTCTATGAAAAAGATTTCAGACATATTACGTCAGAGACGTGAAGAAAGAGGTATAAGTCTTGATAAAGTTGAAGCGGATACAAAGATAAAAAAGGAATTTTTGTTAGCAATTGAACATGGTAATTTTCAGCGACTACCTTCAGGTTACGCATTGGGATTTGTGAAGAATTATTCAAAATATTTAGAAATTCCTGTTAGTGAAGCAGTTCCTCTTTTTCGACGTGAATATGCTGGAAAGCATGTAACCCATATTGTTCCAAATTTTCGTAAATCTCAACACAAATATAATAGAAAATTATTCTTCAATACTCGAACATTTTTAATTCTTGCAGTAGTGGTGTTAGTTGGGATATATATATTCTTTCAATATAGTTCTTTATTTTTTGCACCAAAACTTACTATTTCTCAGCCTAAAAATGGACAAACAATACAAAACAATGTTGTTGAAGTTGAGGGGGTAACTGATCCTTATGCAACAGTAACAATAAATAATGAAGAAACATACGTTGATTTACAAGGAAACTTTAAAAAGAGTGAATATCTTTTCTCGGGTAACAACAAGATAACTGTAGTGGCTAAAAATCGTTTTGGAAAAATAGCTACACGAGAAATTAATGTTAGTGTAAAATAAATTCTTGCTTTTAAATCTGCTTCATGCTAACTTATAAATATGGTAGATCCTGTCCAGGTAGTTTTACTTGTAGTAATTGTTCTTCTAACCCTTCTTCTTTTGGTATTAGGTGTTCAAGTCTTTTTTATTCTCAAAGAGCTTCGAGAAACGTTATTCAGAGCAAACAAAGTTCTTGAAAACACAGAAAATATTACAGAATCAGTTTCTGAGCCTATGACTTTTATCTCCAATCTTCTTCTATCCGCAAAGTCTTTTTCTACTATTTCTAAAATTCTTAAGAGGTTAAAGGAAGACGATGCAGAATAATAAACATGTTAAACAAGGCGGTGGATCAGCATTTTTCTGGGGTCTTGTTATAGGAGCACTTCTTGCCACATTACTCACTACAAAAAACGGTAGAAAAATTCTTCATGAGCTAGTAGATATTGTTTTATCAATGATGGAAGATTTTGCTGAGAAGAAAAAGACTTCAAATGTCCCCGTTGTGACTGCTGTTAAGAATACAGTAAACAATATAAAGGAAGATATTCGTGAAGAGGTAGAATTTAAGAAAGCTGTAGATGAAATAAATTCTGAAATTGCTGAAGATGAGCAACCTGGTAGTGAAGATGATTTGGAGGTCAGTTCGACTCCGGTACAAGTTATTGCGGAAGAGGAAGAAATTGTAGTTGATGAAAAAGAGGAATCCCCTAAAAGTAACGGTCATGCTAAAAAGAGACTCTTCCATGGTATAAGAAAGGCTAAATAGCCTCAATTTTGCCCCCCAAATTGGTGTTCTAGCCTTAAAATTGATATAATATGCATTATGAAAAAGGTTGTTGTTATTGGTGGTGGAACAGGGACATATACGGCCCTGACTGCCCTTCGTGATAAAAAATATGATCTTACAGCCATTTTGACAATGGTAGATGATGGTGGATCAAATAAGGTGCTTCGTGATGAATTTGGTCTCCTTCCAACATCTGGTGTAAGGCTTGCTATGGTTGCGCTATCAAGTAAGCCATCACTTCTTCGTGAACTATTTTTATACCGTTACCACAAGGGAACAGGAATCTCTGGAATGACCTTTGGTAATCTGTTCTTAGCAGCAGTTACTGATATTTTAGGATCTCAAGAAAAAGCAATTGAGCACACATCGGATATATTAAAAGTTAAAGGAAAAATACTACCAATTTCTCATGAAGATGTTCGCTTGGTCGCGCACTACGAGGATGGATCTGAAGTTGTTGGAGAGCATAATATTGATGAACCAACTCACGATGGAAAAATGAAGATTACAAAACTTTTTACACGTCCAGAAGCTACAATAACTGAACATGCAAAGCAAGCAATTTTAGATGCAGATACTATAGTTTTAGGTCCCGGCGACTTTTATACAAATTCTGTAGCAAATCTTGTTATCGGAGGAGTAGTTGATGCATTGATGGAATCAAAGGCACAACTCATTTTTGTTATGAATCTTATGACTAAATATGGTGAGACATATGATTATTCTGCATCTCAATATATTGAAGATCTTGCAAAATATATTCCACTATCAAGAATAAACGTGCTTTTAATTAATAATGATATGAAGTTACCTGTGGAAACTCTCGAAAAATATAAAGAGGAGTTTTCAATTCCTGTTGTAGATGATCTAGATAGTATGGATTTGCCAGAGGGCGTAAGAGTAGTTCGTGCACCTATTTTATTTAGAAAAGAAATAGAACCTGAAAAAGGAGATTTAGTAAAGCGAAGTATGATAAGACATGATCCAAGAAGACTTGGTAAAATATTAACAGAACTTATAGGAACTGATGAGTCTTCAGAGCCTGTTAACAATGGATAAGAAAACAAAAGCTGAAAAAATTGCAAGAGAACTTAAGAAGCTATTTCCCAATCCTCATACACCATTAAATCACAGTAATCCCTGGGAGCTTTATGTTGCGGTAGCATTATCTGCTCAACAAACTGATGTTGGTGTAAATAAAGTTACGGAAACACTTTTCAAAAAATATAAAAATTTAGATGATTATCGTAAAGCATCACTTGAAGAATTTGATGGTGATATAAAAAGCATAAATTTCCATAAAGGTAAATCAAAAGCGATTAAGGCGGCTGCTGATATTATTGCGGAAAAATACAATGGTAAAATGCCACAAGAGATGGATCAGTTATTGGAGCTACCTTTTATTGGAAGAAAGACGGCAAATGTAATTTTGCAGGAAGCATTTGGGAAATCCGAGGGTATAGTGGTTGATACTCATGTAAAGAGACTTACTAATCTATTTGGGTTAACTACAAATTCCGACCCAGTAAAAATAGAAAAAGATTTGATGGAGGAAGTTGCGCAAAAGGATTGGAGAGAATTTGGATTAGGTCTTATATATTATGGACGAACGTATTGTAAAGCCTCATGTAAGCACACAGATTGTCCTCTTCGCGAGTATATATCTAAATAATTATCTTCTTGTTTCTCTTTTTGTGTTAAACCACATGAAGTAAACTGTTGGAATGAAGAACAACATGATTATTCCTGAGAATGTAAGTCCTGCAATAATTGCTCCTCCTAGTCCTCGCCATAATGGATCAGTAACAGTAATTGGAATAAGACCCAAGATTGTTGCAAGAGATGTTAATGCAATTGGTTCAAGTCGAGATGCTGAAGCTTCGGAAATTGCTTCAATAAGACTCATATCATGTTTTTGGTTTTCAACGATTTTATCAACAACTAGAATAGAATTTTTAACAACAATTCCAAAAAGAGCCAGTACTCCAATAAGTGCTGGGAATGAAAGTGGTGTTCCGGTTAGTGCAAAAATTACAAATACACCAGAGATTGAAAGTGGAATAACAAGCATAACAATTAATGCTCGTCTGAATGATGAGAACTGAATAACCATTGTGACAATAATTAAGAAGAATGAAAGAATCATCGCTGTGAGAATTGAGTTTATTGAGTTTTGATTTTCTTCATTTGCTCCTCCAGTTTTCCATTCATACCCTGATGGCAAGTGAAGATCACTATCAGCAAACTTGATTAATTCTGTATTAATTGTTTGTGAATTAAATCCTCGTCGAGCAGCAGCAGAAATTGAAATAGTTCTCTTACCACCTTCACGAGTTATTTGTGTTGGATTGTTCTCAAGCTTTAATGTTCCCAGTGAGGCAAGAGGAATATTTCCTGTTGGTGTAGGAATATTAATTTGGTCAAGAGTATTTACAAAAGATGTTTCATTATAAAGCCTTAGCGTAATATCTTTTTCTTCAGTTTCACCTGGGAATTTATTACTTTCAAATTTAATCCCTGATGCGTACAGCCTTAGAAGACCACCTAATTGATCAACGGATATATTATTATCAGCAATAATTTCACTATTTGGAACAAATACTATCTTACTTGTTCCTGGTTGAATTGATTTCTCAGCGTTTGCTATACCAGGGTTTTTTTCAAGATATGCAACGACTTCATCTGCTTTCTTATTGAGAACAGACAAGTCATCTCCTACAAGTTTTATTTGAACATCTGCTCCAACTGGGGGACCACCAGATTGTTCAATAACCTGAAACTTTCCTGCTTGGTAATTGCTGAATTTGTTGCGAAGCTTTTCTGCTATTTCAAAAGATTCTTCTCTTTGACCTTCCTTTTTAAGATTCAATGAATATAGAAGACTATTTGAGTCACCTTGAGTTCCTCCACTTTCAGTATTAATTGAAGTTCCGAGATCAAGACTTACGAAATTAACACCGGGAGTTTTGCTAATTTCCGAAAGCATTCTTAAACCTTCTTTTTTAGTTACATCAACATTGGTTCCAGATGCAAAATCAATACTTGCATAAACTATATCTGAATCAGTTTTTGGAAAGAATTCATTTTTAACAAATCCAAATGGTAAAAGAAGGAATGAAAATATAGAAAAGATTACAACCATGGTCACAACCATTCTTCGGTTTTGTCGACTTGAAATAACTTTTTGAATTAAGTCCTTGTATGCATGATTAATTCTGTCGAAGCTTATAACACCTTCTTCATAATTTCTCGATCTCAATGAATTTAATGTACGACCAAGTCTTGTTTTTGATGAGAAGCGTTTAGTTTGCATGTTTCTTACCCCTATGATCACTTTCTCTCTTAGTATGTATACGACCATAAGTAATGAAATCAGCGCTACTATTTCAAAAGCGAATAAGTTACCTCTCGGAATAACCGAGAATAATATTCCTGCCATCATTAAGACAAATATGATTTGGAAAAGTATTTTTACTCTTCCAGGAACCTGAGGTCTTAGTAAGATAACGACGAGCGGAAGTGTGATAAACATTGCAACAAAGAAAGAAGAAATAAGCGCAGTTGACACAACTATTGGAATTGATTTAATAAATTCACCAATAATTCCACTTGCTAAAAGTAATGGTAAAAATGCCCAAACAGTAGTAATTGTTGTTGTTGCAACTGGAGTTAAAAAGTCACGCCATACGAGAAGTCCTGTTTCAATCGGTGTAAATCTTTTCGTCTTGTAGTAAAAGCTCATTGCAGAAATAACAACAACTGTATCGTCCACTAAGAGTCCTAGGGATAAGATAAGAGAGAAAAGAGAAAGAAAATTAAGCGTAATTCCTGTTTGCTGCATTATTATAAAGGTTATTAAGAAAGATAATGGTGCAGAAAGAGAGGATACAACCGCCTGTCTTGGTCCAAGGAAAATAAATAGAACAAGTACGACTAAGAATACAGTGATAAGAAAATCACGTGTAAGCTCAGAAAATTGATGATCAATTTCTTCAGAAGTGTTTACTAAATTAACGGCTTCAAACCTGCCTTCGCCACGAGCAGCAATTTCATCATCTACAGTTTTATGAGCAGCACTTACAGCTCGGTTTATGTTAAATGTTTTAACACGTAAGACATTAAAAGTAACAGATCTTTGTGATTCTCTTCCAGGGTATGCGATAAATGATTGATTCTGTCCAGGTTTTGGACTTTCATAGATCTGAGCTATTTCAGACAATGAAACATTTTGCCCATTTAAATTTACTCTTGTTTTTCTTATGTCATCAATTGTTGAAATTGCAGGGTCGATTGTTAGTGAAAAGTTGCTATTTTCTGTTCTAACAGACCCTGCTGGAAAACTCTTAAATCCACTAGTTACTGCAGATGATAACTGGAATGGATTGACTCCATATGAAGAGTAAACCTCAGGGTTAACTATTATTTTTATCTCTGTTTCCTCAAGACCAGCGACTCCAACTGAATCAATTTCTGGTAAATCTTCTAGTTTTTGTTTTAGATGGGTTGCAAATTTGAAAAGACTTCCATCATCAGCAGTTGTTGTTAGAACAAAAGTCCAAACTGGAGAATTCTCAAAGTCTAATTTTATGACACGAGGAGAAATTACATCATCGGGTAAGTCAGTTATTGAGTCAACCGCAGATTGTACATCAGATTTTGCTTTATCAACATCAACTCCTGATTCAAATTCAATTGTTACAGTTGAAGCATTTTCAACAGAATTTGAAGTTACAGTTTTTACTTTATCAAGACTGTTGACAGCATCTTCAATAGGTATAGTTACAAGCGACTCAACGTCAGCTGGTCCTGCTCCTGGTAAAACAGTAGAAACCAATACATATGGTAGGTTAACTTGGGGATTTAGATCTCGAGGTAGAGTAAAAAACGCGTTAAGACCAACACCTATTACTAAAAGGAGTAATAGAACTACTAGTCTTGGATTCTTCAGATAAGAAGCTACTTTTGAATTAGCAAGCTTTTGGTCGAATCTGAGGAATTTTAAAAATTCATCTTTTCGTGGTTTTGGCATATTAGTTACTTATTTTTACTTTTTCGCCTTCTATGACATTTCTATCCAAAATTACTGAATCCTGTGAACCAAGTCCAGCAGTAATAGCTACGTTTGATCCAACTATATCTCCTAGTTCGACTTTTTTAGCAACAACTTTTCCATTTTTAGCAACGTATGTATAAGCTCCCTCTTGGGTTTGGAAAACAATATCTATAGGAAGGTATGGAATAGTTGATACTGAATCAGCGTTTCCTATTGGTATTTCTACCTTTATATACTGACCATCTGTTACTGATGAATAGAGCGTATCAGGGAGAGCATAAATAACTGAATTTAAGGGTCCGTCAGTTGCTTCATTTGATACAAATTCAGGCATAATATTGTACTTTTTACCTTTTATATAAAAAGTGCTTTCTTCAATTCGTGAAACTTTACCAGCTGTTTCGTAGGGAACTGTAACGGTAGCTGTTGCTGCTTGATTATTGCTCGATATTGTTACAAGTGGAGTACCTGGATTTACGGCTTGGCCATAGCTTACATGTACTTTTTCTACAACCCCATCAAATGGTGCTGCTGGATACATTGTTGCTTCGGAAATCTGAGCAAGCTGAAGTTGAAGCTTGCTTATTTCAAGACCCATTCTTAAAGCTTTTTCTTGTACATCAAGCTGTTTAAGTGTTAAGTCGTGAGCTAAATCAGCAAGCCTCGTAGGAGGATTATTTGTATCTGCCGCAAATCTTGCTTGGCGTTGAGCTGCTTCAAGTTGTGCTTGTCCTGCTCTATATTGAGCAATTTGTTGTCTTAATCCAAGAATTTGATCAGGAGCTCCTCCACTGGATTCAAGAGCTGATAAACTTGTTTCAAGACTTACAATAATTGAAGCATTTAAATCAATAACTCGTCTTGTATCTGTAATTGATTGTTCAGTAATTTGTCTTTGTTCATCAGCGCTCTCTCTTGATTGGTCAGCGATTTCTCTTTGGTTTCCTATTATTCCCTTCTGAGTATCAAAAGTATCTTTTGTATTCATGTACTGAGTTGCAGCAATCTCCCGAGATACACTTAATGCATTTCCTCCTTGGTAATTACTTGAAAGACTTACTAAGTTTTGACCGCGTGTAACAACCTGTCCTTCTACAACATTAATTCCTGAAACAATACCAGGAGTCTGTGCAACTATTTGAATAACACCCTTTTTATCAATCTTTGCACTGAAAGTCGCACGAGGAGCTTTTCCAATTTGGTAAATAGCAACTTCTTTTGCGGCAGAGGCAGTATTTGCTTCTTTTGGTTTTGGAGTAAGAA
This sequence comes from uncultured Gammaproteobacteria bacterium, assembly GCA_964640435.1. Classification (GTDB taxonomy): domain Bacteria; phylum Patescibacteriota; class Microgenomatia; order Levybacterales; family GWA1-39-11; genus GWA1-39-11. Next base: position 75,870 of record CAZXFJ010000001.1, read on the forward strand.
TAGTATTTAAAATCATCACTAAAAGAAGTATGACAAGAGCAATGAAAAAACTCGCCATTGGGCGACGCTTAATGTATTTAGTTGTTTTTGTTGTTAGACTTTTTCGTCTTTCTCCAAATCTAAGATCAGAAAACTTTGAAGATATTGAGTTTTTAACACGTGAAAAAAAAGTACCTTTAGTACCACGAGAGGAGCTTCTTGATCGATTAATTCTTCTGGCCATTGAAAGGTTACCTAGAGGGAAATGATGGACAGTTCAAGTGGGCAGCCTGAGTAACTATAAGATTGTACGTTACGTGTACTGAAATGTCAAGAAATGATTGCAATTTAACATGCTATAATAGTACGCATGACAGCTTCCCAAATTCTTGAAAAGTACATTAAGTTTTATGAAGAAAGAGGGCATAAAAGGATACCTAGTTCTTCTCTTGTCCCCCTTAATGACCCATCAACTTTATTTACATCATCCGGAATGCAGCCATTAGTGCCATATTTATTAGGAGAAACACATCCTCAAGGTAAAAGACTGGTTAATTCGCAAAATTCATTCAGAGCTCAGGATATTGATGAGATAGGGGATAGTCGTCATACAACTTTTTTTAGAATGCTAGGAAACTGGTCACTGGGTGATTACTTCAAAAAAGAACAGATTCCATGGGTTTTTGAACTTTTAACCAAAGAGTTAAATATTAATCCAGAAAAATTATACGTCACTGTTTTTGAAGGATATGGCGAAATTGAGCGTGATTTTGAAGCAGCAGATATTTGGAAAGAACTTTTTGCATCAGTTGGTTTAAGCGGAGAAGAGCGAATTTTCTACTATGGAGTTGAAAAAAATTGGTGGTCAAGATCTGGGGTTCCAGACAAAATGCCAGTTGGTGAACCTGGCGGACCTGATTCAGAAGTTTTTTTTGAGTTTGATGTAGAGCATGACAGACAATTTGGTGACAAGTGTCATGTAAATTGTGACTGCGGAAAATATGTAGAAATTGGGAATTCTGTTTTTATGCAATACAAAAAAAATACAGATGGTTTTGAAGAATTACCTCAGAAAAATGTTGATTTTGGTGGAGGGCTTGAGAGATTGGTAATGGCAACTGAAAGTAAGCAAGATATTTTTGAAACATCACTTTTTTTTCCAATTATTGAGACAATCTCAAATACAACTGCAAAGAAATACGAAGAAAATAAGCGAGAAATGAGAATTGTTGCAGATCATTTAATTTCTAGTGCTTTTATCACTGCAAATGGTGTTCGACCTGCGAATAAAGAGCAAGGGTATATCCTTAGGCGACTACTTCGTCGTGCTTTTGATAACTTTTATGCGCTTAATGGCGACACAATAGTTCCGATTATTGAAAAAATTGTTGATCAATACAAAGAAACTGATGAATATTTATTAGAAAAATATGAAGAAATAAAGAATGTAATTCTCGAAGAAGAACAGAAATATAAGAATACTCTTTCAGAAGCAAAGAAGTTTATTTCCAAAAGATACAAAAGAACAGGTGATGAATTAATGGGTGTAACTGAAATATCAGCAGATGATGCATTTATTCTTTATACGACTCATGGTCTTTCGCCAACTCAAATTAAAAGTCTTGGTTTTCAATTTGATGATCAAAAATTTGCAGAAAAAATGGAAGAGCATCAGAGTTTATCTCGAAAAGGCGCAGAGCATAAATTTGCTGGTGGACTAGCAGATCATGAGGAACTAACAATTAAAGGGCATACCGCAACTCACCTTTTACAGCAAGCACTACGTGATGTTTTAGGTGATCAAATTCACCAAACAGGATCAAATATTACAACGGAAAGATTAAGATTTGATTTTAATCTTGATAGAAAATTGACCGAAGAAGAAATTGAAAAGGTGGAAAAAATAGTTCGGGAAAAGATAGAAGAAAATCTTCCAGTTCGTTTTGAGATTATGCCAATAGAGAAAGCTCGTAAAACTGGTGCGATTGGTCTTTTTGATGATAAATACAATAAAGACGTAAAAGTATATTTTATAGGTGATTATTCGAAAGAATTGTGCGGAGGTCCTCATGTCGATTTTACAGGAGAGATTAAAAGTTTTAAAATAATTAAAGAAGAGAGCCTTGGTAAAACCAACAGGCGTATTTATGCTGTTGTAGAGTAGGGCTAAATTTTATGAATCTGCCTTTTTTAAAAAGCGAAAAGCCGCAAAAAAATTTCTTTTTATCTCTGTTGTACAAGCCATATAAGGTAAGTGCGATTTTATTTGAAGAGATAAATTCAAAACTTTTTATTCTTTCCACTTCTGATCAAGATACTACGAAAAGTGCCGATGAGTTAACAGCTGATGAATTACTAAATATTTCAGATAAAGTTGTTAGTAGTGTTGAGCCAAGTCTTCCAGAAGGTGCAACAGTTGAAAAAACTATTTTTTCTGTTCCTTACGAGTGGGTTACGGATGGAAAAATTAGCGCTGAGTATCTTGAGAAGTTAAAAAAAGTTTGTCAGGATTTAGGACTTATTCCTGTGGGGTATTTAATTTCAATTGAAGCAATTATTTCCCATCTTGAGCATAAAGAGGGAGCCCCTGTTTCGGCTATTTTTGTTGAGGTTGCGGTCAAGAAAATGATTGTATATCTTGTCCGTGCTGGGAAAATCTTAGAGGTACATTCGGCTGACATTGAAAAAGGGGCACTTCCCACAGCAGAATCCTTATTAAAACAAATAAATACCGTAGATGTTTTGCCTTCAAGAATTATTTTGCTGGATTATAAAAATGCAGCAGCAATGCAACAGGACTTCATATCGCATACCTGGTCCAGTGATATTTCATTTCTTCATTTACCTCAGGTATTAGTTCTTGAAAAAGGTTTTGAGGACGAAGCGGCAGTTAATGGGGTAGCTATACAAATGGACCTTGAGGTCTTACATGATACTTCCGCACTTAGGAAAGTAGAGAGCGAAAACATAAGTATCGGGGATAAAAAAGACATTGAAGAACCTTTTGAAAAAGAAGAGGTTACTGAGGAAATTGAAGAGGCTTCAGCTGAAGAACTTGGTTTTGTTAAAGAGAGGGATGTCGCTGATGAAGAGATAAAGATGGAAGAGGCTGAAGCTACTGGTGATGGGATTTCTGATGATGGCGAGCCTGTAATTCGAGAGGCAGGAAAAATAAACGAAGAGTCGAATATTTCTATAATTGAACCAAATGATCCCCCTGAATCTCAGGATTTTGATCCAGAAACAAAAAATGTTGCCGCAGGTATACCAATACTTTCATCATTACCCATGTTGTCAAATTTTTCTTTTCCAAGCACAATAAGAGAGATACAGAGGAAAATTAAAATACCTAATTTAAAATCTTTTTTTGCTGGAGGAAACAATTCGATGAAAATAAAAGCTGCGATTGCATTAGGTGTAGTAATAGTTGCAATAGTTATTATCTCCGTTCTTTATTACAACGTAATTCTAAAAGCTGAAGTTTCTGTTTTTTCTGATAGAAAAACAGTAGATAAAAGTCAGGAAGTAACTTTTTCAGAAAACCCTTCTGACTCAAGCTCAATAAAAATAACTCTGAAAGAGCAAACAGAGAAAGGTGATGATACGAAGAATGCTAGTGGAACGAAAGATACTGGGGAGACAGCAAAGGGGAGTATTGTGGTTTATAACAAGACAGAAAGTGAGAAATCATTTCCTAAAGGAACTGTGATAGTTGGCCCAAATAGTCTTGAATTTGAAACTCAAAGTGACATTAAAATTGCCTCAACCAGTGCATTCTCAACAAGTCTTTCATCGGCAAGTGTTAAGGTCGAGGCATCAAAGTTCGGTAAAGAATATAATCTTCCTTCAGGATCTAATTTCACAATTAAAGGTTCATCCTCAAGTAACTATATTGCTAAAAATTCAGAAGCCTTGACTGGTGGTACTAAGAAAACAACCACTGTTGTTTCGCAAAAAGATTTAGATCAACTACTAACGCAAGTTGAAGAAAAGCTTGAGAAGAATGCGATTGAGGCAGTTAAACAGCAAATAGGTTCATCGGGGGATGTAATTCCTCAAGCACTTTCTGTTGACGTTGTTGAGAAAAACTACACTAAAAAAGTTGGAGCAGAGAGTGGAAGTGTTGGGATTTCTGCCGAGGTTAGATATTCCATAGGAAGTTATAGTCGGGATGATATTCAAAAAGTTGTTGATTCATTGTCTTCAGGAGATATACCTGGAACATATAAGATTAATATGGATAATTCAAAAATTGAAGTGGTCGATGTAAAAGTAGATAATGACAATAATGCCTCAGCAACTCTTAAGGTCAATGCAACTTACGAGCCGGAAATTGATAGTGCAAAATTGGCAACAGAGCTTAAAGGAAACGGTGAATCAAAAGCTATCGAAAAAATAAAAAGTATAAATGGGGTTACAGATGTTGTCATAAAGTTTTCAAGAAAAATTCCATTCTTCCCTAATATGCTGCCTGCTAATAGTAAAAACATAGACGTACAGGTTAAGAAATAAAATGACTTATTATGAAAAAGGCGCAAAAGCGAGCCGAAAAAAATACGTTAAAATCCTTGGTAGTTTTTTTATAATTTTTGGAATCCTATTTTTTGGGTATTTTTTCTTTCCACTACTTTCCTACCAAGTTTTTTTAGCTAATGCATCAGAAGGGGATATTGAAGTTCCAATTCCTAAATATCTAGTTGCAAAGAAAACGGGTAATATTTCAGATCTTATTTCAGAAAGAATTACATCGCTTACGACAAATTTTAATGATGCTCGTAATTGGTATCCAGATGTTCAAATTGCAAAACAAGAAGAAAGAAAAGTCGATAAGTATTCTCTATCCATACCAAAGTTAAAAATAGAAAATGCAGAAGTATCAACAACTGATTATGATTTAGCAAATCATCTAGTTCAATACTTTGGCACAGCGATACCAGGTGAACCAGGTACAGCAATTATTTTTGGTCATTCAACAATTCCTGCCTGGTTTGATCCTAAAAATTACAAAACAATTTTTGCAACATTGCACACTCTTAAGGTGGGTGATGAGTTTCAGGCGACAGTTGATGGAAAAACATATAACTATAAAATCTTCTCCATTGAAATTACAACACCAGAAGATACTAATATGTTTTCTCAGAGCTTTGATCATTCATACATAACAATTGTCACATGTACACCACCTGGAACTATCTGGAAAAGACTTGTTGTGAGAGCAGCAATGGAAGAATAAAATGGAAAACCAAGCACAAAATACTGATTTTGGAATGAATCAAGAGGATATTAAGAACTATAAATTAAAAAGCTTTTGGAATACAATTAAATATTACTTGGCAAAAATAGAGCCAGCATTTGTAAAAATATTTCAAACAATATTGTACTGGACTATTAAATTCTCGAAAGCATTTTTTAGTGGACTATTTCGTATGATTTTAGGAAAGGAAGTTTAATGGAAGAACAAAATCTCGCTCTTGAAGCAATAAGAAAAAAGCTTGTAGGAAAAGAACTCTCATATAGAGAGATATATGCAATCATGGATCAGATTGCTCAGGAAAAACTTGGTGATGTTTTAACGACGTACTTTGTTGCGTCAGGTTATTCAGAAGGTTTTTCAGATGATGAGCTTTATTACCTAACAAAAGCCATGGTTGAAACAGGCGAGCATTTGGATTTTAGAGGAGTTGTTGCAGATAAGCATTCTATAGGTGGGGTACCAGGAACACGAGTGACAATGATATTAGTTCCTATAATTGCTGCTGCTGGATTTAAAATTCCAAAAAGCTCATCTCGTGCAATAACTACTCCGGCAGGAACTGCTGATGCAATGGAGGTTTTAGCTCCTGTAACATTCACTAAGGATCAGATATACAAAATTGTAGAAGAAACTAATGCGTGTATTGTATGGGGAGGGAGTTTTAAAATTGCTCCAGCGGATGATGAGATTATTAAAATTGAAGAACCGCTTGTTTTCGAGTCTTACGACAAAATTGTTGTTTCAGTAATGGCCAAAAAGGTTGCTTTTGGAGCAACTCATGTAATTATTGATTTGCCATATGGTAGAACTGCAAAAATCCATCGAACAGAAGAGGCAGAGGTATTAAAGAAAAAATTTGAATTTCTAGGGAAAAAATTTGGAGTTAAGATCAAGGCATCAATTCATAGAATTGAAGAGCCAGCAGGTGTTGGTATTGGTCCATTATTTGAGGCACGTGATTCATTGAAAGTTTTAGAACAAGTTGAGGATAGGCCAATAGATCTTGAAAATTTGGCTATTAAAACTGCTGCCGAGCTTTTAGAGCTGTGTCTTTCGGATGCAAATCAAGAAATAAAAAAAGAGGCAGAAAAATATGAAAATACCTTGGAGTGGGCGAGAGATATTTTGGTTTCGGGTAGGGCACATAAAAAAATGATGGACATAATAAAAGCACAAGGTGGAAAAAAGATTTCTTCAAAGGATTTAATTGGAGGAAAAAAGAGACTTATTATAAAAGCAGAAAAGAACGGAACAGTAAAGAAAGTTTCAAGTAAAAATATTACTCTACTTGCAAAACTTCTGGGTGCACCAGAGGATAAGGATGCTGGAATGGTCCTTCAGAAGAGAATTGGAGATAAGGTAGAGAAGGATGAAGAATTAGTCACTTTTCACACGGATTCAGCATATAGGTTAAAAGAGGCAACAGATTCTTACGATCTGTTCCCAATCTATGAAATTGAGAAGTAACTCAGTTATCAAGAACTGGGTGTTTATTCTTTTCTTCCTTAACTTAATACTTTTTTTTATTTTTCTCATTACCCAACACTTTCCCTTTTATGCAGTTTTTGCAAATATAGTTAGTATTTTTGCTATTACAATTTGGTCTTTAAATTTTCACAGGATTTATAACTATATTAAAAAAAATCCATTGGATTTAGTTTTATTTTTAATACTATTTTTCACAGCGTTTTTTATATATCAATATAAATTAGATATTGTTACCCCAGGAATTCAAAGTGATGAAATTTCAATAATTGAAGCATCTGAGAAAGTGTCAGAGTTGTCAGAATTTATTCCATTTATAAATATAAATTATGGTCACCCCACTCCCCTTTTGTATTTAACATCTGTTGCTATTGATCTATTTGGTAGAGAACCATTTGCAGGTCGTCTTCAAGGAATTATATTTGGTGCAGCATCGGTTGCCGTATTTTTTGTTCTCTTGAGAATATTCTTCTCAAGAAGTATATCTTTTGCAACATCACTATTGATGATGTTCGCATATCCATTAATCGTTCTATCTCGTTTAGCTTATGAGATTACTCCTTCACTATTTTTTCAGATCGTTACAGTTATTTTTCTGTACTTATCTTTAAAGAGTCGTGATGTTCGTTATTTTTCAGCAGTTGGTATTTTTCTGGGGATGGGATTATTTACTTATGTAGGTTTTAGAACTTTTGCAGTATTAATTTTGTTACTTGCTGGATACTTTATATTTATAAAAACAAAAGATCATAAAAAAAGCAGCAAAGAGGCATTATTTGTAATCGCACCTCTTTTTATAGTTGCCTCTACTCTTGTTGCTTATAGCGTTGGACATTTTGGAGAAATCATGGAGAGATCAAGAGTATTATCAATATTTGGTCAAAGTCTTACAGTAGTAGAGATAGTAAAAGAATTGGGTGGAAATATCGCAAGACTTTCTTATATTTTCTTTTTTGAAGGCGATCCTAACTTAAAACAAAACCCAGTTGGAAGAAGCATTTTTGATATTGGAACATTTTTATTATTTGTAACTGGTTTGTTTTATTTATTTAAAGTCAAGAAATGGGTTTTATTATTACTTCTTATTTTCTTTATTCCTCCACTCATTAATGATTTCTTATCTCTTGAACGAATTCCAGAATTTCATTATTACGGAATTGGTCATCCAAGCACTTTAAGAATCGCAGGAATTATTCCCCCGGTGTTTTTTGCTGTTGCAGTAGCGCTGAATGGATTAAAAAAACAATTTGCAAAAATCAATGAGGGTATGGATATGATCTTAGTCCCATTAATATTAATTGTTATTATTTTCTACAATTGGGTCTCATACTTTAATCAACCTTTTAATATTTATGATTATAAATTCAACGGTGCAATTGCGATGAATATAGTTCGTGAGATGAATTTAAGTAATGCAAAAAAAATCTGTGTTTCACCTCTTTATTTAGAAGATTACCGTTTAAGATATTTTGCAAATAAGGATAAGGAAATAACAGAATTTTCTCCAAAGAGCGATGAAGAGATAATTAATCAAATAAATAAAAGTGATATGTGTTTTGTAGCAAGTGGAACATCGAATAAGAGCACTGTTGAAAGTCTGCAAAATTATATTCTTTCAAACCCAAATTCTAATTTTTCAATGTATGAATTGAAAAATCATTGGGGCTATATAGATGGTCTTGTCATAACTAAATAATATTTTTTAAATATGGTAAAATAGCATTACAGATGAAGAGACTTACAACAGTAATAATTTTACTGCTCGTACTTATCACCGCTGGCTTTTTCTACTGGACTTCCGGAAATCAAGCTGTAAATCCTAAGGATAAATCAAACAAAATTTTTGTGATTAATCGTGGTGAAGCAGTCCGTGAAATTGGTAATAGTCTCAAAAAAGAAGGATTAATTCGTGACCCTGTTGTTTTCTTCTTATACATAAAGATGAATGGTAAGGACAAAAATATTCAAGCAGGAGACTACAAGCTTTCCCCATCAATGAATCTTGCTCAAGTAATTGAAGCGATGCAGCATGGAAGTCTTGATATATGGGTTACAGTTCCTGAAGGTTTAAGAGCGGAAGAAATTGCAGATATTTTAAAGGAAAATATTCCTTCATATGATGAAAGCTGGAGGCCAATCTTAGTTGAAAATGAAGGTTATTTATTCCCAGACACGTATTTAATTCCCAGAGATGCAACAGTTGAGCAGGTTGTAACGATGATGAAAAACAACTTGGCAAATAAGCTTAAAGATTCAAATATAACTATTGACGATCCTCGTATGCTAAGAGCTCTTACCATGGCTTCACTCATTGAGCGTGAGGCAATTACAAATGAAGAAAAGCCTCTTATTGCTGGAGTTATTAATAACAGGCTTTCATTGGGTATGCCTCTTCAGATTGATGCATCAATTCAATATGCAAAGGGAAATAAGAGCAAGTGGTGGCCTCAGGTATTTACAGATGACTATAAGAATGTAGTTTCTCCCTATAATACCTATCTTAAGCAAGGTCTTCCTCCGGGACCTATTGCAAATCCAGGTATAACAGCGATTAATGCAGCTCTTAATCCACAGGATAATGACTACATATATTATATTCACGATAAGAACAAAGTAATTCATCCAGCAAAGACTATAAACGAACATAATGCGAATGTAGAAAAATATTTATAAATTGGGTGTTGACAAATAGATGGATATAAGATATAAATAATCCCAACCTAAATCGTGGGGGGAGTTAAGAACTTCCTTCCCTTTTTTTGTTAAAATTTCGGCACTCTTCTAGAAATTATTTCAGATGGCAAAAAACATAGGCAGTAATAAACAATATTGGGGTAAAGAGTCAAAATCTTTACCGGAATTTGATCTGTTATCCATACAGAAGGCTTCTTATAAGTGGTTTATTGAAGAAGGCATTCGTGAGGTAATCGATGAAATTTCTCCGATTGAGGATTTCACGGGTAAAAACTGGGAACTTGTTCTTGGTGACTACAAACTTGGTGAACCAAAAATCACAGAAGAAATGGCTCTTGCGAAGGGTCTTACATATTTTACTCCTCTAACAGTTGAAGCAACTCTCGTAAACAAAAAATCAGGTAAAAATGTTAAGCAAAATGTTTTCCTAGGTGAAGTGCCTAAGATGACTGACCGTGGAACATTTATTGTTAACGGTATTGAACGTGTTATCGTTGGGCAAATAGTTCGATCTCCTGGAGTTTTCTTCACAGCAGCAGAAGATCCAATAACAGGTAGAACCCTTTACACAGCCGAAATGAGACCAGTTCATGGTTCATGGCTTGAATTCTCAACAACAAGAACAGACATGGTTGTTGTTAGAATTGACCGCAGAAAGAAGTTTTTAGCTTCAGTTTTCTTAAAAGCTCTTGGAATTGATACAAATGAAGAAATTTATGAAAAATTCAAGGGAATTGATGGAGCAGAAAACTACATTAAAAACACAATTGAAAAAGACGAAACTCGTGGAGCAACTGACGCATTAATCGAAATCTTCAAGAAAATGAACCCAGGAGAGCCAGTCGTTATTGACACAATCCGTCAAAACTTCCGTGATTCATTCTTTGACAGACGTCGTTATGACCTTTCACGTGTAGGTCGTTACAAAGTTAACAAAAAGCTTGCTAATATCTCAAATTTTGAGGCTCAAGATGCGTTAACACTCACTATTAATGATGTTATTGGAATAATTTCATACCTAGTTCAGCTTGCTAACGGAAAGGGTAAGATTGATGATATTGATCATCTTGCAAACAGACGTATCCGCTCAGTTGGAGAACTTGTTCAAACAACAGCATTTAGAGTTGGAGCATTAAGACTTGAAAGAATAATTAAAGAGAAAATGTCTCTTGCATCAACTGAGGAGCAATTCTCACCAAGCCACTTTATTAATGCTCACCCAATAATTGCTGCTATTAATGAATTCTTTAGAACAAGCCAGCTTTCAGCTATTCTTGATCAAACAAACCCACTTTCAGAAATTGACAATATTCGCCGCTTGACTGTTATGGGAACAGGTGGAATTTCACGTGAGCGTGCTTCATTTTCAATCCGTGATATTAATGCTTCACAATACTCAAGAATTTGTCCTGTTAGAAGCCCTGAAGGTCCAAACATTGGACTTGTTACATATCTTGCGCTTTACGCAAGAGTTAACGAATATGGATTTCTAGAAGCTCCATATAAAAAGGTAGCAGCTGAAGGTAAAAAGCTTCGCGTAACAGACGAAATTGTATATCTTGATGCAGAAAATGAGATGGAAGCATACATTACTCACGCTGATATTAAAGTTGACGAAAAGGGTTACATTGTGGATGATCTAGTTCCAGCTCGTTACAACGGAGAATACCTTGAAGTTGAAAAAGAGAAAATCCAATACATTGATGTTATTCCACGCCAGGTTGTTGGAACAAGTGCTGCTTTAATTCCATTTATTGACCACGACGAAGCAAACCGTGCACTTATGGGAACTCACATGCAATGTCAGGCTGTTCCTTTAATTAAAGCAGAAGCTCCAGTTATTGGAACAGGTATGGAAGAAATGGTTTCAAAAGCTTTAGGTCGTGTTATTACAGCTCCATTTGATGGAACTGTTGAGTTTGTTGATGCAAACAAGGTTACTATTAAAGATGGAAGAAACGAAGAAACATTTAAGATTAATAAATTTAAGAGAACTTCAAACAACACATTATTTAACCAAAGACCAATTGTAACAGTTGGACAAAAAGTTAAAAAAGGCGACATTTTAATTGATGGTCCAGCCTCACAAGAAGGAGAACTTGCTCTTGGAAAGAACTTAGTTATTGCTTATGCATCATTTGATGGACTTGGATATGAAGACGCTATCGTTATCTCAGACAGACTTGTTCAAAGTGACGCATTAACTTCAGTTCATGTTGAGAAATATGAAGCAACTGTTGTTGATACAAAACTTGGAGCTGAAGAAACAACTCGTGATATTCCAAACGTTGCTGAAGAAGATCTAGCAAATCTTGACGAAGATGGAATCGTAGTTGTTGGATCAGAAGCAAAACCAGGTGACATTCTAGTTGGAAAAATTGCTCCAAAAGGTGAAACAGAATTAACAGCCGAAGAAAGACTTTTGAGAGCTATCTTTGGAGAAAAAGCACGTGAAGTTCGTGACACTTCACTTCGTATGCCACACGGTGAGCATGGAATTGTTACAAATGTTCAAATTCTTGACCGTGAGCGTGGAGATGAGCTCGAGCCAGGAGCAATAAGAAAAATTCAAATTGAAGTTGCACAAATTCGTCACGTTGTTGTTGGAGATAAACTAGCTGGACGTCATGGAAATAAAGGTGTTATCTCAAAGATAGTTCCAGATTCAGACATGCCATATCTTGAGGATGGTACACCAGTTGATATTATTATTTCTCCAATCTCAGTGCTTGGGCGTATGAATCTTGGACAGCTTCTTGAGGCTCATTTAGGACTTGCTGCAAGAAACTTAAATAAAAGAATTGCTCTTCCGGTTTTTGAAAAAATGAATGAAGATCAGTATGTTGATCTTCTAAAAGAAGCAGGACTTCCTGTAAATGGAAAACAAAAGCTTATTGATGCTCGAACTGGAGAAGCATACGAAAATGATGTTGTTGTTGGAATTGGATACATCATGAAGCTTATACACATGGTTGAAGATAAAGCACACGCTCGTTCAACTGGACCATACTCACTTGTTACACAACAACCTCTTGGAGGAAAAGCACAAATGGGAGGACAGCGTCTAGGAGAGATGGAGGTATGGGCACTTGAAGCACACCGTGCAGCATATACATTGCAAGAAATGTTAACAATTAAATCTGATGATGTATCTGGACGTGCGAAGGCATTTGAAGCTATAATTAAGAGTGTTGATATTCCAACACCAAGAGTTCCTGAGTCTTTCAAAGTTTTGATTCGTGAGTTACAATCATTATCTCTTAACATTGTTCCTACTCAAGCAGTTGTAGCAGATGAAACAGAAGATGAAGATACTTCAAGCAAACAAGAAGAGGTTATAAAAGAAGCTAAAGAGCTTCAAGAAGGACTTGATGCTGTTGGGGTTGAGACAGAAGAAGTTAATAATCCTGAAAGTGATGTAACTGCGGAAGAAATTGTAACAACAGATGCATCAACTGGTACTGAAGAGCAAAGTGAGGAGGTAGCTGTTTCCTAACAGCAGAAAAATATGGACGATAATAAAGTAAAAAGACGAGAAGATAAGAAATTTGACGCAATAAACATTTCAGACTTTAAAGGTCTTAAGGTTTTAGTTGCTGATGGTGCTGATATAAAAGCTAACTCATATGGTGAGGTTACAAAACCTGAAACAATCAACTATAGAACATATAGACCTGAAAAAGATGGACTTTTTGATGAAAGAATCTTTGGACCTACCCGTGACTTTGAATGCTACTGTGGAAAATACAAGAGAATCCGATACAAGGGTATCGTTTGTGACCGCTGTGGAGTAGAAGTTACATATTCAAGAGTACGTCGTGAAAGAATGGGTCATATTACTCTTGCATCACCTGCAGTTCACATCTGGTTCTCAAAAGGTAGCCCTTCAAAGCTATCAACAATGCTTGATATCCCACAAAAGGAACTTGAATCAGTCATTTACTTTGCTTCATTCTTAGTTACTGAGATTGATGAAGAAAAACGCAAAGAAGCACAGAAAGAGCTTAATGATGTTAAAAATGACAGAATTGCAAAGCTCAAAGCTCAAGTTGAAGCTGAAAAAACTGTAATTGATAACGATGAAAAAGCAAAGGTAAAGGATGTTAAAGGAAATCTTTCTGAAGAGCAAAAAACACTAGTTCTTGAAGAAACAGATGTTACATTCAGACAAAAAAGAATTGCTCTTGATAAGAGACTTGAAACAGAAGTTTCAAGAACTGAAGAAATCTTCACAAGGGTTGGTGACATTGTTAAAGGTCTTAAGCTTTGGGATGTTCTTTCTGAAGAAGAATATGTTCGTCTTATTGAATACGAAGTCCCAATATTCTTTGAAGTTGAAACAGGAGCAGCTGCAATTTTGCACGCGATTGAAAAACTTGACATGCCAAAACTAATTGGTGATCTACGTGTTGAAGTTGAAAAATCATCTGGTCAAAAACAGCTTAAGCTTCTTAAAAGACAACACTTAATTGAGTCAATTAATAGAGCAGGATTTAACCCAGCATCACTTGTTTTGAACGTTCTTCCTGTTTTGCCACCAGACTTGCGTCCTATGGTTCAGCTAAATGGAGGACGTTTTGCTACATCTGATCTTAACGATCTTTACAGAAGAGTTATTAACAGAAACAACCGTTTGAAGCATTTAATCTCACTTGGTGCACCTGAAATCATTTTGAGAAATGAAAAAAGAATGCTTCAAGAGTCTGTTGATTACTTAATTGACACTTCAATTAGAACATCACAAACTCAAAAACAATTTAAGTCACTTTCAGACATCCTTCGTGGAAAACAAGGTCGATTCAGAAAGAATCTTCTTGGAAAACGTGTTGACTACTCAGGACGTTCAGTTATTATCGTTGGACCAGAACTTACACTTAACCAATGTGGACTTCCAAAAGAAATGGCATTAGAATTATTCAAGCCATTCGTTATTCGTGAAGTTATCGCACGTGGACTCACTACTCCAAACGTTAAGGCTGCAAAGAGATTTATCGAAAGAAGAACACCTGAGATTTTTGATATTTTAGAAGAAATCACAAGAAATCACCCAGTTCTTCTAAATCGTGCTCCTACACTTCACAAACTTGGTATTCAAGCGTTCTACCCAGTTTTAGTTGAAGGATCAGCTATTAAAATCCATCCTTGTGTCTGTGCAGGATATAACGCTGATTTTGATGGAGACCAAATGGCTATTCACGTTCCTTTGTCTGCAAAAGCACAAGAAGAAGCAGTATCTCTTATGATGCCTGCGCACAACCTTCTAAAACCAGCTGATGGAACGCCTATTACTCTTCCAAACAAAGAGATGGCTCTTGGTGCATTCTACTTAACAAGCGTTGATGAGAGACTTAGAAAAGAAAATATTCCATCATTTGCATCAGCTGAGGAAGCACACTTTGCATTCTCACTTAAAAAGATTGCTCTTCGTGAGCCAATTAGTGTTCGAATTGATGGAAAAATCTTTGAAACAACAATTGGAAGAATAATCTTTAACGAAAGACTTCCAAAAGATATGAGATTTGTAAACTCAGAAATTAAAGCTTCAACTATTAAAGAGCTTGTTACAAAGGCTATGGTTTCAGTATCTGAAGCAGAAGTTGCAAACCTTATTGATAACTTGAAAGAAGTTGGATTCTATGCAGCAACTCTATCAGGTATTTCTGTTTCAACATTCGACTTAAAGCGTCTATCCGACAAAGATCGCTTAATTGATGAAGCAGAGAAAAAAATTAAAGAGATTGATTCAGAATATCAAAACGGTCTTATCACAAACGCAGAACGTCGAAGACTTTCAAACAATGTGTGGCTTGATGTAACAGAAAAGATGGCAAACCTTACATGGGAACTATTTGATAAGAATGATATTGTCCGTATCATTGCTGAATCAGGAGGAGCACGTGCTGGAAAAGATCAAATCAAACAGCTTGCTGCTATGCGTGGTCTTATTTATGATCCAATGGGACGCATCGTTGAGCTTCCTATTAAATCAAACTTTAGAGAAGGTCTTTCAATCTTTGAATACGTGAACTCTGCTCGTGGATCACGTAAAGGACTTACCGACTCAGCTTTGAAAACAGCTGACGCAGGATATCTAACACGACGTCTTGTTGACGTAGCACACGATGTTATTATTCGTGAAGGTGACTGTGGAACAGAAGAAGGAATTCTTGTACCAATGGATAAGCGTGACAATGAAGTACATCTTTCAAGTATGCTTCTTGGACGTGTGGCTCTTAAAGATATCGTAAGCAAGAAAAACAAGAAAACAATTGTTAAAAAAGGTGAAGAAATTGACTTTGAAAAGTATGCTGAGATTATGAAAGATGACTCAATTCTTGAAATTTCAGTACGCTCTCCATTGTTCTGTCGTTTGCGTTATGGTCTTTGTGCAGCATGTTACGGATGGGATCTCTCAGCTTACAGAAGAGCTGATGAAGGAACACCAGTTGGAGTTATAGCAGCTCAATCTATCGGAGAGCCTGGAACACAGCTTACAATGCGTGTTCGTCACTTTGGAGGAGTTGTTATGTCTGACGTTACACAAGGTCTTCCACGTGTTGAAGAACTCTTTGAGGTACGTCGTCCAAAGACTTTGGCTCCAATTGCTGAAATTGGTGGAAAAGTACAGGTTAACAAAGTTGAAGATGGATACATCATAAGACTTCGAAACACAAAGGCAAAGCCTGTTGAAGAGCGTGAGTACTTTGTACCACTTACATCAACTCTTCTTGTTGAAGAGGGAGACACAGTAAATGCGGGAACACAGCTTTGTGAAGGATATCTTGATCCAAGAGATGTTCTTAAGATTTCAGGACTAAGATCAGCACAGCAATACTTAATCGACCAAATTCAAAATGTTTATGAATCACAAGGAATTGCAATTCACTTCAAGCACTTTGAAACAATCGTTCGAAAGATGTCTGATAAGGTTATGATTGAGACACCAGGTGACACAACTCTTATGCCTGGAGATCTTATCTCAAAGCTTCGTTTTGAAGAAGAGAATGCAAACATTATTACTGAAGGTGGAGAACCAGCTTCAGCTCGTGAGATCATTCTTGGAGTTACAAAGGCTTCACTTGTTACAGATTCATGGCTATCAGCATCATCATTCCAAGAAACAACTCAGGTTTTGACAGATGCAGCTCTTGAAGGACGTGTCGATAACCTAATTGGTCTTAAAGAAAACGTTATCGTAGGTCGTCTTATTCCAGTTCGTGGTGAATTCATGGAGGGAAACATTATTAAAGAAGCGTCAATGCAAGAGAATGTGATTCCTGCGCAAGCTCCAGTAACTGCTGCTGAATAATCCCTTTAACTGATTCCCGCTGGAATTTGAGCACGATTTATAGTAGAATATACAAACTTATGCCAACACTTAACCAATTAATTAAAAACGGCCGAAGCAAAAAGAGTAAAAAAGTTAAAGCAACAGGATTGCGTACTATTTTTAATGCTAAAGAGCGCAAGTACACATTAGTTCCTTCTCCTCAAAAACGTGGGGTTGTAACTCTTGTTCGTACAATGACTCCTAAAAAGCCAAACTCAGCTCTTCGTAAAGTTGCTCGTGTTAAGCTTTCAAACAGAGAAGAAGTTACAGCATATATTCAAGGAATTGGACACAACTTAGCAGAGCACGGAATCGTTTTGGTTCGTGGTGGTCGTGTTAAGGATTTACCAGGAGTTAAATATCACCTAGTTCGTGGTAAGTTTGATTTAGCTGGAGTAGAAACAAGAAGAAGCTCAAGAAGCCGATACGGTACAAAGAGACCACAGGCTCAAAACGCATAATAATATGGCAAGAGGTGGATCAAAATACAAAAAAAGAATTATTGAAGGCGATCCAGTTTATGGAAGCGTCCTCGTTACCATGTTTACAAATCGTCTAATGATAGATGGTAAAAAAACTGTTGCACAACGTGTTGTTTATGATGCAATGGAAAAACTCAAAAATGAAGGAAATCCTCTAGAAATTTTTGAAAGAGCTCTTGATTCTGTAGGACCAAAGGTTGAAGTTAAAGCTCGTCGTATTGGAGGAGCAGCATACCAAGTTCCACAAGAAGTTCGCGGCGCAAGAAAAACAGCTCTTGCTATTCGATGGATTCTCGAAGCAAGCAAAAAGCGCCCAACAGCAGAATTTAAAACAATGGCAGACAAGCTAGCAGCAGAACTTCTCGCAGCAACTAAAAATGAAGGTGAAGCTATTAAAAAGCGTGATGTAGCACACCGTATGGCTGAAGCAAACAAAGCATTCTCACACTTCCGTTGGTAAACTACATTTAATCTTCTAGGTTTTATTCAATTTTATGGATATAGTTCAATCACTATTCGTTGCTGGTTTTGGTGCTTTTTCTTTCTCAGGGTTTTTACTTGGGGTTAAAAACTGTGTCAAAAAGAAGAATCCTTACGGCTTAACGAGAAAATATAATATTATTGGTTCATTTGTTTGGGCAGATGCTGTTGTATTTGGTCTATTTTGGGTCATAATGAGCATTATTTCGTTACTTTTAAGTGACTTCCTACTATTCCTACTCACTCAATCCGTTTTCTGGCTAGTTCGTTCAATTGGAGAAACTATTTATTGGTTTAATCAACAATTTGCTATGAAGAACAGAAATCCTGCTCATACTCTTTGGATTTCAAGATATTTTCCAGGAGATTCTGTTTGGGTTGCAATGCAAATCTTTTGGCAATGCATAGCGGTTTTGACTACGGTTTCTACCCTGTATCTTGCTAAAATCTTCTTTAAAATTTAGTAAAGTGTGGTAGTATAAGTTTTATGGAAAATATACGTTGGTATGGCCATGCTAGCTTTGCAATAACAGATCAGAATGGTAAAAAAATATACTTCATAGATCCATTTCATCTTCCTGAAAATATAGATGAAAAAGCAGATATAATTTTTGTTACTCATGCACATCACGATCACTTATCGGAAGGTGATATTGATCTTCTTCTAAAGTCTACAACGATGGTTGTGGCAACTCCTGATTCTTTGGCTACTTTAAAAATTGAAGACTCTCAAAAGTTTCCTGTTGAACCAAATAAAGAATATGAGATTGAAGGAGTCAAGTTTGAAACAGTTCCTGCATATAATGTTGATCGTGAGAAGCAAAATTTTCATCCAAAATCTAATAATTGGGTAGGGTACCTACTAAATGTGAATGGGATGAAGATATATCACGCTGGAGATTGTGATTTTATGCCTGAGATGCGTGAATTTGCCTCAAAAGAGCTTGATATTGCCATGTTGCCCATGGGAGGTACATATACAATGAATGTTGATGAAATGATTGAAGCAGCAAATGTTATAGGGGCAAAAACAACCATTCCAATGCATTACAGAGGACTTCTTAAAGATAAGTCACAAGAGGCAGAAGAAAAGTTAAAAAAAGGAGTTGTAAATTCTACTGTTTTAATCCTTGATGAGGTTGCGTAAGTCTATTGAACGTCGATTCCTAATATTTTAGTTCCAGGGGTTATCTGATTTACAATATCCATTCCACTTGTTACTTTACCGAAGATTGTATATGCAGGATCCAGTGGAGTATCTTTCTTAATAATGAAGAATTGGCTTCCATTAGTATTAGGTCCACGGTTTGCCATAGCAAGAGTTCCTTCTACGTATCCTGCTTTATATAGATCGTTATTCGGGTCAATTTCATCTTCAAAGGTTGCTCCATAAATTGATTGTCCTCCTGCGCCTGTTCCTTCAGGATCTCCCCCTTGAATTACCCAAGATTCAACTCTGTGGAAAGAATTATTGTTGTAGTAGCCTTCTTTTGCAAGAGTTGCAAAGTTTGTGACTGTTTTTGCAGCAACTGAAGCGTATAGGTCAACCTCAATATTTCCCTTTGCGGTCTTGATTGTTGCTTTATCTGCAGAAATTCTTTGAGTTTCAGGAACTGTTGGGACAGGGGAAGGTGGGGTAAGAGTTACCTGTGGAGTAGGCGATGGGCTTAAAAAATTGTATGCGTCAGGTGCTAAATTTCCTGTGTTTTGTCTAAATAACATAAATACTCCTATTATTCCTAGAACAACAATGGCTATGAAAATCACTGCCGTTTTCATTTTTTAGATTGTAGATAAATGTATTAAAAAATTCAACCCCATATTCAGTAGATATATTCAATTTAGGCTGTTAAATTGATATAATTTGGTAATGAAGAGAGGTCCAGAATTTTCAAATCCAGCACAAAAAGCGGAAACTGTTAGTTATTATATTGCCAATTTAAGAAATCTGGTTGATATAAGAGGTTTAATTGATCCAGAAAATGATCCTGAAAAAGCACGTCAAGTTCATCGTGCTGTAGAGACAAGATCAATAGAGCTTGCAAGACTTGGGAAAAAAGATATAGTTCATGAGATTCGCGGTAGAAAGATATATAAATAGCTACTTAGTAGATTTAGTAAGTTGTTCCAAGCCCTCTTTGGTAATTAAAAAATCGTCTTCTATTCTAACCCCTCCAATTCCCGGAATGTATATACCTGGTTCAATTGAAAAATAATTTCCTTCAGTCAGAGTATCTTTTGAGTTTGGGTGTAAATGAGGCGTTTCGTGTACTTCCATGCCTATTCCATGCCCAAGTCCATGAGGAATATGATCAAATCCGTTCTTCTTCATAACTGCGTTAGCAACATTTGCGCCTTCTGAAGCGTCGACTTTTCTAGCTTCAATAAAAAGAGCATTATAAACTTTTTGTGCCGTTGTTTGTGCTTCTAGGACGGCTTTATACATTTTTCTTGCTTTATTGGATACAGTTTCTGTAAGAACTGTGCGAGTCATATCAGAGCAATATCCACCAACTTTTGCTCCAAAATCAAGTAAAACAAACTCATCATTCTCTGAAAGTTTTTTATCTGATGTATGATGATGTGGAACTGATGAATTAGGACCAAACGCAACTATAGATTCAAAAGCGAGCTGTCCTCCGTATTTTTTAATATAACTTTCAATTTCGTAAGCGATTTGTTCTTCAGTAACACCAGTCTGTATTAATGGTTTTACGTATTCATACGTGTCATCTGTAAGTTTTGCAGCTTTTTTAAGAAGTTCTATTTCGTTTTTGTCTTTGATTTTTCTTAAATCCTCAACTATATAATCTTTGAGTTTGAGTTTAGCTTCAATTTCTTTTTTAAACTTTTCATATTCTGTAAAGGTTAAATTATTCTCAAAACCAACAGTTTGTATATTCTTGCTCTTTACTATTTGGTTAATTTTTTTAGCAACAGGTTTTTTGATTGTTGCTCTTATATTTGAAGGTAATATTCGCTCAACAGCTTCAATATATCTTGAATCTGTGAACAAAAGAGCGCTATCTTTTGTGATAAAAAGATATGCTTCACGTTCTTCTCTTGAGAAATTGGAGAAACCGGTTAAGTAGAAGATATTTATAGGAGAGGAGATAATTATTGCATCAATTTTATTCGTAGGAAATAATTTTCTTAAGTTTTGAATTCGATTCATTTTGTTGGTTTTGTAAATAGTGCGGAAATGAATAAGTCATTGTACTTACTTAATAATAATTTTGATGTATCTTCTGGCCCATACATTCCATAGTTGAGGCCATTTGCTACCCATATATTATCTTCTAATAGTTGACTATATCCATTTAAGGCAAAATTTTGTCCTGACCATGTGACATGCGCAGATTTTACTAGATCTCCTGTTTTTGCGAATTCATCTACAAACATTGCGAAATTATCTGAGTCAGGTAGCCAACGACTTTCACATGCGCCTACTTGTTGATCTTGTGAATTAAAAAAATCTAACGCAAGTCGTACAAACTTACCTGCGAACATGTCTGGGTGTCTAGTGACGCCGTTATATTCTTGATCATGAATAGGAAGGATTTTAGTACGTAAATTAAAACTTGCTATTCCACTAAAAACAAAAGCATCAAGTATATACGGAGGGTCTTGGACCTCAATATTATAAGGTTTTATGGTATATGATAGGTCCCGACCAGAAGCTGCCTTAAATTTACCAGAATTTCCTTCAGTTTCTGCTTGTTTAAATAGTAAATCAAAATTAATTCCTCCTCGGCCAGGATTATAAGGGTATTTGTTTTCAACCATAGGCACGATTATAGCAAAACAACATAGTATTTACACTCAGATCACTTTCTGATAAAATAGACTCACGTTCGATCTTCGAGCGAATTTTTTTTAATATGGCTGATAATTCAAGACAAGTACCACTCGATAAGATCCGAAATATCGGAATCATTGCCCACATTGACGCAGGAAAAACAACAACTTCTGAGCGTATCCTTTATTACACTGGAAAATCATACAAAATTGGAGATATTGATGATGGAAACACAGTTATGGACTGGATGGATCAAGAAAGAGAAAGAGGTATTACTATCGTTTCTGCTGCTACAACAACTTTCTGGACTCACACAGAGTTAGGTCGATCAGAAGGTCAAGATGTTCCATACAGAATCAATCTTATTGATACCCCAGGTCACGTTGACTTTACAGCAGAAGTAGAGCGTTCACTTCGTGTTCTTGATGGAGCAGTAACAGTACTTGATGCTGAAGAAGGAGTTCAATCACAGTCTGAAACAGTTTGGAGACAAGCTGATAAATATCACGTTCCACGTATCTGTTTTGTTAACAAAATGGATAAGCTTGGAGCAGACTTCTTAAAGACTGTTAAATCTATTGAAGATAGACTTGGAGCAAACCCATGTATTATGGTTCTTCCAATTGGAGCTGAAAATGACTTCGTTGGAGTTGTTGACCTTCTTAATATGAAAGCAATTACTTGGGATGGTGGAGAACTGGGTGCAAAATATGATGTTTCTGATGAAATTCCTGAAAGCATGAAGGCTCAAGTTGAAGAATATCGCCACAAGATGATTGAGAAGATTGCTGAAAACAATGATGATCTTTTGGAAAAATACTTAAATAATGAAGAAATCTCAAATGAAGAATTAAAGCAAGGTCTTCGTAAAGCTGTTGTTGGATATAAATTAGTTCCAATTTATGCTGGAACCTCACTTCGAAACAAAGGAGTGCAGCCACTTCTAGATGCTGTTGTTGATTATCTTCCATCACCAGCGGATCTTGGAATAGTTAAGGGAACAAATCCAAAAAATGGAGAAGAAGAGGAAAGAAAACTTGTTCCAGAAGAAGCATTTACAGGATTTGCATTCAAAGTTCAAATCGACCCACACGTTGGAAAAATTACATTCGTTCGTATCTACTCAGGAAAACTTGTATCAGGATCATATGCATTTAACTCAACTCGTGACGTAAAAGAGCGCGTTGGAAGACTTCTTCTTATGCATTCAAACCAAAGAGAAGAAATTGCAGAAGCATATGCCGGAGAAATCGTTGCTGTTGTTGGACTTAAGGATACAATCACCGGAGACACGATTTGTGATGAAACAAAACCAATTGTCCTTGAGAAGATTACTTTCCCAGAGCCTGTTATCTCTCTTGCTATTGAACCAAAAACAAAATCAGATCAAGAAAAGATGGGTCTTGCTTTGAAGCGACTCATGGAAGAGGATCCAACCTTTACAGTTAAAACAAACCACGAAACAAACCAAACCATTATTTCCGGAGTTGGAGAACTTCAACTTGAAATTATGGTTGATCGTATGAAGCGTGAATTTAACGTTGAAGCAAACGTTGGTGCACCTCAGGTTGCATACAAAGAAACATTCGGTCAAGAGGCAACTGGAGAGGGAAAATACATCAAGCAAACTGGAGGACGTGGTCAATACGGTCACTGCTGGCTTCGTGTTGAGCCAATGCCAAGGGGTGAGGGAAGTGTATTCGTTAATGCAATTAAGGGAGGAGCAATTCCTGCAGAATTCGTTACTTCAGTTGAAAAAGGAGTCAAGGAAACAGAAGAAAAAGGAATGTTACTTGGTTACCCAATGGTAGACATGAAAGTTACAGTTTATGATGGTTCTTACCACGATGTTGATTCATCAGATATCGCATTTAAGATTGCAGCATCTATGGCGCTTCAAGCAGCTTCTAAAAAAGGTGACATGAAACTTCTGGAGCCTATTATGAAGATTGAGGTTACAACTCCAGAAGAATTTATGGGAGATGTTATTGGAGATTTGTCATCAAAGAGAGCGCAAATTTCAGGATCAGAAGAGCGCGGAAATGCACGTATAATTTTGGCTATGGTTCCATTGTCGGAACTTTCAGGATATGCAACAACTTTAAGATCAATGTCTCAAGGACGTGCAACTTACTACATGGAGCCTTCACACTATGAAGAAGTTCCAACTAACATTGTTCAAGCAATGCTTGCAAAGTCCACCTTCACCGGACGCATGAACGCTCAATAATCTAGGGCTTTAATTTTCTTCACAGTTAAATTTCAAATTCCATACCGTCGTATGCTGCTGTAGTATTGGAGAAAATTTTCTTTGCTTCATCTTCTGCCCATTTTCTATCAGATGTTTCAGGAAAAAGATTTGCTCCAAAGTGGGTAAGAATTAATTTCTTTACATTCCCATCTTTTGCAAGAGTTGCTGCTTGAATAGGATCTAAATGTCCCCAGATGTCAGGATCTTCAGTTTTTTTATTTGCACATTCTGAAATTAGTAAATCAGCATCTTGAGCAAGTTTTTTTGCTTCGTCTGTAAATCCACAATCGCCAGTGTATGCAATCATTTTTCCTTCTATTTCAAATTTAAATCCATGATCAATATATGCATGTTTTTGTTTAATGGCAGCAGCTTTAAAAGGAATATTTTCAAATTCTTCAGATAGTTCATGAAGTCTTATTTCGGTTTTTAATTCCCCGATAACACCTTCAATTGGTTCATAGCCAATCGTGAATGGAGGATCGACTATGGTTTTAAAATCTTTTGCTCTGTCTGTTCCAACATAGACGTCAATTCCTTGCTTAAAGTTGAATTTTGCTAGTGTATGAAGACCGGAGGTATGATCTATATGGAAATGGGAGATAAATAGAGTAATGGGTTTATATTCATTAATGTATTGGTCAAGCTTGTAGAATCCATTTCCTGCATCAAGAATAATATATTGGTCTTTTGTGTCTATTAAGATACATGGTGTATCTCCAGTGGGGCTTGAATACCATCCGTTTGTGCCAAGAAATGTTATTTTCATTTTTTTATTATAGCAAACCTAAACATTGTTATATTTTTAACAATTAGTATAAATTTATTAATAATTTCAAAAAACTACAATGTTACAGATAAGTTCTGTATAATATTTTTATGCCAAGAATCAAACTGTCCGAATTTCGGGCAAAAACTATTGTTGCAGACTATTTAGGCACCGATTATACCGGAATTTCTTTTGATGCAGATTCTGACGGCGTATCAAAGCTTGATGAAACAGTGAAGCCAGATGCTCGATACGTTGTAAAAGTTGATCAAGGGATAAAAAAGCGTTTTAAACAAGGTTTAATTAAACTTGATGTAACTGGAGTTGATCAGATAATGGATGCATTATCAGATCTTCGTAAAAAAGGATTTAACCATTTTTTAATTGAAGAGCTTGTCCCACATGAGGACCATGAGGAGCGATATCTAGCACTCGAGCGCACAGATAAGGGAATTGTTATTCATTATTCACTTCATGGAGGAGTTGAGATTGAGTCTCATCAGTCAGATGTTAAAACAGCAATTTTAAAAGATTCAGAAGAGGTAAGAAGAATTGCTGAGGAGATTGATCTAAATCCAGATACTCTCGAAAAAATAGTTGAGCTTTTTGATATTAATTATTTTTCATTCTTAGAGATAAACCCACTCGTTATTTCTTTTAAGAATCCATACTTTTTAGATATTGCTTCAGAAGTAGATTCTGCAGCAGAATTCTTTGTTGATACGTGGTCGCTTGATGACATCCGTAATGCAAAACGTAACTTAACAGAAGAAGAAATAAATGTTAGAAAGTTATCAGAAAAAAGTTCTTCATCTCTTTCTTTAACTGTTCTAAATCCAAATGGTTCTATTTTCATGTTACTATCTGGTGGAGGAATAAGCGTGGCACTTGCAGATGAAGTAAAGAACTTGGGTCTTGGTCATGAGCTAGCAAATTATGGAGAATATTCTGGAAACCCAACTGAAGAAGAAACATACATATATACTCAAAATATCTTATCTCTTCTTCTAAAAAGTACAGCAACAAAAAAAGTTCTTGTTATAGGTGGAGGAGTTGCAAACTTTACAGATGTTCGCAAAACATTTAAGGGAGTAATTCGAGCGTTATCTGAAGTTGCTGATAAGTTGCAAGAGCAAAATGTTAAAGTCTTTGTTCGTCGTGGAGGTCCAAATCAGGAAGAGGGTCTTGCTCAGATGAAAAAGTTTTTAGAGAACAATAATATTTTAGGATCTGTGGATGGACCAAGTATGGTTGTTTCAGAAGTAGTTGATCAGGCTATAAAAACAATAAATTAATATGTTTGACGTTGAAAAAATAATAAATTCAGATCAGAAGGTTTTGGCCATTGGGTCATACCCTTCAATAATTCAAGCTATGCTTGATTTTGATTTCCTCGCAGGAAAGAAAAATCCAAGTGTTGTGGGAATTGTTGCCTCGGGCCGCCGTGGTGAGCGATATTTCTTTGGTAAAAAAGAAATAAGAATTCCTGTATATTCTTCTGCAAAAAAATTACCTGAAAAACTAAAAGAAGAAATAACATACATCATTAATCTTGGATCAGGCCGCCGTGTCTTAACTTCAACAACAGAGGCTTTAGAAAATCTACCAAATGTAGTTGGTGGATCAGTATTTGCAGAAGATACTCCAGAAAAACATGCAATTGATTTAAAAGCATATATTGAAGCAAGGAAAATCTTTTTAACAGGACCTGCGTCTGTTGGGTTTTTAATTCCAGGAATATTTAAGCTTGGCGCTATTGGTGGAGTAACACACAAGCAGTTAATTGACGCAAAATTATTTGAACGAGGAAATGTTGCAGTTTTCTCTGCTTCGGGTGGAACTACAAATGAGTTAATTAATATTCTCGCACAGCACAATAAAAAGATTTCTTTTGCCCTTCATTTTGGAGGAGATAGGTTCCCTATGGTTCCACCAAAAGAGGCATTTTTAGCAGCACAAGCAGATCCTGCAACAACTCACATTGTATATTTTGGTGAACTTGGTGGAATCGATGAATATGCAGTCTGTCAACTAATTCAGGAAGGAAAATTGACAAAACCAATTATAGTTTATATTGCTGGAGTAGTTGCTGAGGTTTTCCCAGAATCTCCTCAATTTGGTCACGCAAAAGCTATGGCATCAACCGCACGTGAAACAGCTCGTGCAAAGCGCGATGCATTAAAAGCCGCTAGTGCTCAGGTTGCAGAAAGTTTTGCAGAATTTGTTGCTCTTATGAGCAATATTCCATCGCACTCAACCACTGAAGAGAAAAAGCACAATGATATAATTACGCAACATATGGAAAACAGAAAGCATGCTATTATTGCTACCAGTATTTCAAAAGATGAAGACGGACAGGTAAAAGTTTTGGGACAAGATTTACTAAAGTTTGCAGAAGATCACTCTTTTGGTTATATAGTTGTCTCAATGTTTTTGGGTAAACAGATAAAAAGCCGCGAGCTCGAAGACTATATTAATTTTATCTTGAAGCTTCTTGTTGATCATGGACCTTATGTTTCAGGAGCAGTAAACACTATTGTTACCTCTCGCGCTGGTCGTGATTTAGTTTCGTCTCTTTCCGCAGGACTTCTAACAGTTGGACCAAGATTTGGAGGAGCAATTAATGAAGCAGCTGCTAATTGGATTGAGGGAGTTGAGAGTGGAGAATCTGCAGAAAAATTTGTTGAAAGCTTTGCTGCTAAGAAAAAATATGTTTTAGGAATTGGACATAAAAAATACAGAGTAGATATGCCTGATCCAAGAGTTACTGCAATTAAAAAATATACTGAAGGACTTGATGCAAAGTACACAAAGTTTGCGTTAAGTGTAGAAAAAGTTACAGTTGCTAAAAAAGGCAATCTAATTCTAAATGTTGATGGTGCAATAGCCGCAGTTTTGCTTGATATTTTAAGTGAAAAAGAAGGATATACAGTAGACGAACTTAAAGAGCTTGTTGAAACAGAATTCTTTAATGGATTATTCGTCTTATCTCGCTCTGTTGGATTTATTTCACATTTCTTAGATCAAAAAAGAATGGATGAGGGACTGTTTAGACTAGAAGAAGAGCATGTAGCCGATGCCTCTGGTGAATAGTTATTGTGGTAAAATACCTCTATGAAAGTTTTTCCCGATTTTGAGATTCGTGATTTGCTTTGGTATAAAATCGGAGGCAAAGTTAGGTTATTTATTGAAGTTTCTACAAAGCAGGATATAAAAGATGCTTTTACCCTTATTAAGCGAGAAAAAATA
The DNA here is from genome assembly GCA_964640435.1 of uncultured Gammaproteobacteria bacterium. Lineage (GTDB taxonomy): Bacteria > Patescibacteriota > Microgenomatia > Levybacterales > GWA1-39-11 > GWA1-39-11. The sequence goes on from CAZXFJ010000001.1 coordinate 103,642, forward strand.
CAGAAAATTCTCTTTATTGGAACGGGTTCAAATCTTATTTTTCCAGACGACTACTTTGACGGAGCAGTTATAAAATTTGTGCCAAGTAACGATCCAATCAGGCTTGTTAAACCACATGTAATCGAAGCAGATGCTGGAGTAATTCTAGATGATGTTCTTCAGTTTGCATTTAATAATAATCTTGCAGGTCTTGAATGGGCTGGGGGATTGCCGGGAGATGTTGGGGCAGCCATTCGAGGAAACGTTGGTGCATTTGGCGGAGAGATAAAGGATAGTGTTGCAGAAGTGGAAACGTTTGAAATCACAAATGGTAAGCCAAAGTTTAGAACCTTAAAGCGTCATCAATTGAAATTCTCATACAGAAATTCTTTAGTGAAGAAGAAAAAGCTTGGGGTACTCACTGCTACATTTAGGCTTAAGAAGGTAACAGATTCGGAAATGCTGAAAGTTAGATCAACTTACTTACATAATATTGAATACAGAAAGATAAGGCATCCACTCGAGTATCCAAATTGTGGATCAGTATTTAAGAATGTTGCTGATCCGATTCATGTAGGAAAAGTTATAGAAGTTTTCCCAGACCTTGAAGAGAAAATAAAAAGAGATTGGCATGGTAAGGTTGCCATGGGGTATTTGATAAAGAGACTAGATTTGGGAGAGTTTCGCGTTGGAAATGCTATGGTATCAGCAAAGCATAGTAATTTTGTTGTTAACCTTGGCGGAGCACGATCAACAGATGTCTTGGCAATAATTAAAACTATTCAAGATAAATTTGTAGAAACTTTTGATTTTCTGCCTGAAGTGGAGGTGGAAATAGTAAATTAATGGACGAGAACAACGAACAACAACAGTTAAATTTAAACATTAATTTTGATTCAACTCCAGTTTTATATACAGATAACATTGTTATGACAACAAATGAGAATGGATTTGTACTCAATGTCATGCAGCAACTCATGACAACAAACCAGGTAAGAGTTGTTTCAAGAATTGGAATGAGTCGAGATCACGCTAAAAAGCTCGTAAAAGAAATGGGAAGACTCCTTGCCATGACTGAGGGAGAGGGACAGACTCAAGAAACTAAAAAGAAGAACTAGTCAATTGTAAGAGTTTGCCTGAACCTATTGACACCAGTTTGATGCAGTAGTATAAGCAAATTATGGTAGCAGTTGAGAGAGGCGTTTCTCTTGGTTTGCCAATTGATATCCCCGTTGCATCGGCACAGACTTCTTATGACCGTGTCACAGATCACAAAATCCTTAAGGGATTGCACGATGGAAATGTTAAAAGGGTTGATGGTAATTACTTAAATAGAAACATTCCAATCGCATACGATACCGACAGAGCACTTCTTCAGCAGTTAGGGGTTCCATATTTTATGTACGATGCTCTATGGGGAGCTAATTGGATTGATGGAAATATCCCGGATGAGCAGCGTAAAAAAGAATTGTCTTATCAGTTTTATGATCCTGGAATTCAGTTAATTGAGAATGTAGAATCAAATGTTCGTGTAGTTATTGACCTTGATAGAAAGGGGCCTTTATATGTTGTTGGTATTCAAAAAGTCGATCCGCGGAGATCCTATGCAAATGAAAATCTTGTTCGCGATGCTAAGTTTAAGCTTGGTCAGAGTGGAGAAACATATATAGACCCAATGGGAATTACTCGTGAGTATATTCGCTACGATAAAGACTATGATGTTCGCGACAAAGATCATTTAGAAGATAATTTTGCTGTTGCAGAGCCACTTGTTGCATTGGGACATGTTGCTTCTATTCTTGGATATAGGATAAGAAGCGTATAGTTTGACTTAATTCATTTTTTTCCTGTAAACTGTATTTTCAATGACCCCGTTTGATATTCTCCGATTTAATTTTGAATGGATGACTTGGAACATCTTTTTGGCTATTATACCTGTTGTATTTGGTCGATGGATGGTTAAGGGTAAGACAAATATTAAGCGTATCCTTGCGGGTTTTGTGTGGTTCTTCTTTTTACCAAATTCAATCTATCTATTAACTGATCCAATTAATTTGTTTAAGGATGCAAGATTTTTAACAGGGATATATTTGATGCTGGACATAATTTTGTTTGCAATCCTTCTTCCAATTGGAGTCGTGACTTACATAATTTCGATGGGGTATTTTGAACGCATGCTCAATAAGGTTAAGGATAAGATTCTTAAACATTCGATTATTTTTATTCTTAACTCCTTGGTAGCCTTTGGAGTAGTATTAGGTCGTTTTCAAAGAGTGAACTCCTGGGAAGTGATCACTGATATACCCAACGTTATTGAAAAAAGCTTAGGAATACTCGCCTCACCTTCGCTTATGTCATGGGTAATATTTTTTGTAATATGTTTTGAGATTGTATATTATTACTTTGGTTCATTTGAAAGGCTTCGCCAAAGAGTCATCGCTGCGTAGGTCCTAAAAGGACTCCATTTTTTAGATAGTTTTTCCATTTGTTTTACTGTTGGTTTTTTCTTTAGCTTATAGACTTTCATAATTGCATTTTGAAGACCAAGATCTCCATAAGAAAAGATATCAGGGCGTCCTAGAGAGAACATGAGAAACATTTCAGCGGTCCACCGACCAATGCCTTTAACCTTAACAAGTTCCTCAATAATTACTTCGCTATCAATTTCATTAAATTTATTAAGCTCAAGTTCTCTTTTTGTTACTTTTTCAGATAAATCTTTAAGATATGAGGTCTTTTGTTTTGAAAGGCCTACTTCTCTTAATTTTTCATCAGAAATTTTTAATAAGTCATTTGGGTTAACAAATTTATTCTTAAATAAGTTCTCAAATCTACTAAAAATAGTTGCAGCGGCTTTTACCGATAATTGTTGTCCAACGATTGACCGCGTTAGGCGATAAAAAGGATCAGGGTGAACTGCAAGCTCAAAAGGTAAAATACTAAGGGAGGTTTGGTGAAGAATAGGGTCTGTGATTTTAAAATGCTCGATTGCTTTTTTGTACACTATTTACCAATTATAACAACAGCATCATCGCGTCCTGAAGCATCTAGATTTGCGGAAGTTGATCCAACCGTATATTTTCCTGCTAAGTCACTCTTAAGAAGATTTAAATATTTATTCTGTGATGATTTAATTTGAATGGAAGCATTTGTATAGTCAAAGTTTTCTGCGTTTCCAACTTGAATAACATTCCATCCAAGGCCAGTCAAATAGTCTCCAGCAGTTTTGGATGCACCTGCTGTGCCACTTCCATTAAGAACATGAATCGCAAGCTTGCTTCTATCAAGCCCTGTTGTTCGATCGATTGTTGTAGATGATGTTGGTTTGGGACTTGGCGTTGTAGTAACAGTGTCTTTTGGTTCCTCGGTTGGAGTCATTTCTTCGGTTGGTGTTGCTTCTTCAGTTGGGAATAATTCTTCTGTTGGAGTAGGTGTTAGGTCGCTTGCTGTATCACTGCTTGATCCACTAATAAATTTAAATACTCCGAATACAATAAGGGCTAAAACGATAACGACAAAAATGATAATAAATATTTTTTTAGGGGAACGACCTGAGTCTTGTTTATTAAGACGACTGCTTTCAAACTGAGTAGGGGCTTGGAATATTTCTCCTCTTTCCTCTTCTTCCATAGCCAATATAATAACAGGAAAAAGCAATTTTGCAAGTATTGATTTGCTAAAGTTAAATTTTAAATGTAAAGTTGACTTGACATTTAAAATTTCATCTGATAATGTTTAACCATGTATGGCAGAGGCAGTAAAAAATCGTGTTCAGGAGTATCGATCATTAAAAAAAATTACTCAAGAAGACTTAGCAAAATCAGTTGGGGTAGCAAGACAGACAATAATTGCCATTGAGAAAGGAAATTATACTCCATCTGTTTTATTAGCTATTAAGATAGCAAAAGAATTAAAGGTAGAGCTTAAGGAATTATTTTACATATGAAAGAAATACATGCAGGTGAACTACTTATATCAGTAATTTTAATACTTCTTTTAATTTTCTTCTTAAATCCATTTCATATCCTAATGCCGGATCCAATGCTTACTCTTATGATTGTTATTCTGCTAGTTTTATTTGGTATTTTTGCAGGTTTTGTTTTTAAAGAGAGCGTTCATGATGAGAGAGAAAGTCTACATCGTTTTATTGCCGCTCGTTTTGCTTATCTAGTTGGCACAGGAGTACTTGTTATTGGGATAATTATTCAAAGCCTTTCACACAGTGTCGACATTTTTTTAGTTGTAACTTTAATACTAATGATACTGGCAAAGATATTTGGTTTTTTGTATGCAAAGAATAAACATTAAAGGAGGTGAGACAAAATGAATAAAACAACAATGTGGATTATAGTTATTGTTGCATTAATTGTAGGATTTGTGGGTGGCTTTTTTATTGCAAATAGCCAAGCTTCTAAATCTATGATGATGGTTAAAGAAGATATGCAAAAACAAATCAATGATGCAAAAATGGAAAATGAAAAAATGATGGAGGAGAATAGTGCGGGAGACGATAAGATGATGCAGGATGATTCAGGTTCCATGGAGCAGAGCGATACAATGATGCAAGATGACAAGATGATGGAGAAATAATTTCTCTAAAAGCCGGCCGGCTTAATTATCATTGTATGTTTTAATATAAATATGATCACTTTATTAATATTTGCTTTTTTATCAGGACTTGTAACTATAGCTGCGCCATGTATTTGGCCTTTACTTCCGATTGTTTTATCAAGTAGTGCTCTTAACGGGGACCATATGCGTCCTTTAGGTCTCACTCTTGGAATAATGACAAGTTTTGGTATTTTGACACTTTCAATTTCCTATCTTGTTGCCATATTTAAATTTGATGCTAATCTATTAAGAATTTTTTCAGTAGTAATTTTAGTGTTCTTAGGTCTCACACTTTTATTGCCACCACTTTCAAGAATTGTTGAATCATTTGTCTCACGATTTGCTGGAAAAATAGGTCCTCAAAACGTGCAAGGAGGATTTGTGCCTGGTTTTATAACAGGTCTTGCTTTAGGTGTAGTATGGACACCATGTGCTGGTCCAATACTTGCAACAATTGCCACACTTTCTGCAACCAAAGCTGTCGGATTGCAAATAGTTTTGGTAACAGCAGTTTATTTAATCGGCGTTGCAATACCTTTGTTTATATTTTCATATGCTGGTCAAAAATTTATTCAAAAAAGCAGATTTTTTAACAAATATACGGGTATCGTGCAGAGAGTATTTGGAGCGATAATAATTGCAACAGCTCTACTAATCTTTACTAACTATGACAAGGTTTTATCTGCCAATCTTTTAAATGCATTCCCATCGTATACAAGTTTTATCAATAATCTTGAAGGAAATAATCAAGTCTCAAAAGAACTAAACAAGATAAAAGGAAGTGAAGATAATTCGCAAAGTAATAATTCCTCACTGTTTAATGAAAATTATCCAGCACCAGAGCTTACAGGAATCACAAATTGGATTAACACTCCAGATGACAAACCTTTAACACTTAAGGATTTGAAGGGGAAAGTAGTACTCGTCGATTTTTGGACATATACATGTATTAATTGTATTCGGACATTGCCTCATGTTACTGCTTGGTATGACAAGTATAATAAAGACGGATTTGTCACTATTGGGATTCATACACCTGAATTTGAGTTTGAGAAGAGTACAAATAATGTTGAGGCGGCAATAAAGCAATTTAATATTCATTATCCAGTTGCACAAGATAATAATTACGCTACATGGACCGCATTTCAAAATCAGTATTGGCCTGCAGAGTATTTAATAGATAAAAATGGAAACGTCAGACGTACTCATTTTGGAGAAGGAGAGTACGAGGAGATGGAGGAGGCAATTAGAATCTTATTGAAAGAAAAGGGAGCATCACTTTCAGCGGGACTTGTCGAAATGCCAGATGATACTCCTGCTCAGCGAATTTCTCCTGAGACATATATAGGATCATCTCGTATGGAATATTATTACCCAAATGGAAGAGTTAATAACGGCTCATATACAAATTTAAAACTACAACCACAGATTCCTGTAAATTCATTTGATTTTGGAGGTAGCTGGATAGTTAGCGACGAATATTCTCAAACAGGAAATAATGCATCCTTGGAATATAAATTTTATGCCAATAAAGTTTTCTTAGTATTAAAGCCAGCCAATAGTAATGCTGGAAAAGTTAGAGTTTTTCTTGATGGGAAAGTAGTGAGTATTCTAAATAAGGGAAGGGATGTTAATAGTGATGGTTACATTCCAATTACTGAAGACAGATTATATGAATTAATAAACCTTCAAGGAAAATATGGCGAACATTTGTTAAGACTCGAATTTAGTAATGGAATTCAAGTCTTTGCATTTACATTCGGATAATTAGTCCTCTGTAATCGTTGCGGGAATTTCTTTTCCTTCAGGTATAAAACGTATGGAGAGTGAGTTAACACAGTGACGAGTATCCTTTTCGGTTAAATGTTCACCTCTAAAAACATGTCCTAAATGTGCTCCGCAATTTCCGCATTCTATCTCAGTTCTTTCTCCATCGGGATCTGGAAGCTCGCGTACTGCATCAGGAAATGTGTCATCAAATGCTGGCCATCCACAATGTGCATCATATTTTGCCTTTGCAGAAAACAGAGGTAGATTGCAGCGACGACAAATAAAAGTTCCTGGGGCATAAAAGTCATCGTATTCTCCTGTAAATGGAGATTCCGTACCTTTATCTTCAATTATTCTTTTTTCTTCATCAGTCAACTTATTGTATTCCATAATATATATTATACACCTCTTATTTCTTACAATAATCTCATCATTTTATGGGTTTATCTATTTATTAAAAGCTTAAAATGTCGATATGGTGCAAAGTGGGATACTTTTCGATAAGGCTAGAAACAGATCAATAATGCCATTAGGTGGTGATCAAGAGCCCAATTGGAGATTGTATGATGACGTACCAATAGCACATCGAGAACCTACGCCTGAACAGAAAAGAATGATTGACGATAGTTATCAAGAAGCATTAAAAGAGGTAATAAAAGATCAAGCAAAGCAGAGAGAAAGATTTAATAGTCTAGTAAAGCGCTCAAGTCAGACACTATATAAGATAAAAACTGTTTTTCCCTATAATTTTTTTCCTACAACAGTATCTATTGATCCACAAAAGGTAACACTGCAAATAAAAAACTTTTTCTCTTCTTCTGAAATTAGAAGTATTCATATAAAAAACATCTCACATGTATTTGTAGATACAGGTCCATTCTTTGCTACACTTGTACTAATTGATCAAAGTATTTTGGATGATAATGTTGGAAAAATTCAAATTCCATATTTAAAAAAACAGGAAGCACTTAAAGCTCGCAGAATAATTCAAGGACTTATTGTTGCACATAAGGAAGAAATTGATATTACAAAGTTAAGCGATGACAACGTTGTCAGAAAACTTGAGGAAATTGGGCGCATGCAGTAGTGTGTTAAAATAATTTCGTGAAATATCCAAAGAAAAAAGTAGCAGTAGCGATCTTTGCACACCCAGATGACGAAGCATTTGGTCCAGCTGGAACAATTCATAAATTAACTCGTGATTATGACGTTTATCTTCTCTGCGCAACAAAAGGTGAGATAGGTGAAACAAGTATTGAAAACAAAAAGCCTCTTCACGAGATTCGTGCTGATGAGCTTCGAAAATCTGCAAAGATATTAGGAGTAAAAAAAGTATATTTTTTAGGTTTTATAGATGGGACACTTTCAAATAGTCTTTATCATAAATTAGCAGCAGAAATTGAAAAGCATTTGAAAAAATTAATGCCTGAACTTATTTTAACTATGAATCCAAATGGAGGTTCAGGGCATATTGATCATATTGTTGTTTCCATGGTTTCGTCATTTGTTTTTGAACGATTATCATTTATTAAAAAGATTATGTATACCGCTCAAACAAAAGAGGTAACAGATAAATCTGCAAAATATCCCTACTTTATATATAGACCCCAAGGTTTACCTCGAGAACAAATTGATGAAATTGTCGATGTTTCAGATGTTTGGGAGGTAAAGCAGGCTGCTATGAAAACTCACGAGTCACAAAAACATGATTATGATAGAATAAATAAAATGCGGGAGGGCTTACCTCAAGAAGAGCACTTTTTAGTTAAAAATAGGTAGCAAATTGCCCCTTGACGAGGCACGATAATTTTTGTATTATATATCTCACACCCAAGAGGTGTTTTATTTTTGACAAAAAACAAATATGGCTGGAAAATTTGACAGAACAAAACCACACGTTAATATAGGAACCATCGGTCACGTCGACCATGGTAAAACTACGTTAACAGCTGCTATCACAACAGTTCTTGCTAAAAAAGGACTTGCTGAAGCAAAGAAATACGAAGATATTGATAATGCTCCTGAGGAAAAAGCTCGTGGAGTCACCATTAACATCTCCCACCAAGAGTACGAAACAGAAAACAGACACTATGCTCACATTGATGCTCCAGGACACGCTGATTATGTTAAAAACATGATCACAGGAGCAGCTCAGATGGATGGAGCAATCCTTGTTGTATCTGCTGCAGACGGTCCAATGCCTCAAACACGTGAACACATTCTTCTTGCTCACCAAGTTGGTGTACCTAAGATCGTTGTCTTCCTTAATAAAGTAGACATGGTTTCAGACCCAGAGCTTATTGACCTTGTTGAAATGGAAGTACGTGAACTTCTTTCAAAATACCAATATCCAGGAGATGAGACACCTATCGTTAAGGGTTCAGCTCTTAAAGCAACACAAGGTGATGCAGCAGCGGAAGAACAAATTCTTGAACTTATGAAGACTGTTGATGAATACGTTCCAACACCAGAACGTGACACAGATAAACCATTCCTTATGCCTGTTGAAGACGTTTTCTCAATTAAAGGTCGTGGAACAGTTGTAACCGGACGTGTAGAGCGTGGAATGATCAAAGTTAACGACACAGTTGAAATCGTTGGAATTAAACCAACAGTATCAACAGTTATTACAGGAATTGAAATGTTTAGAAAACAACTTGATGACGCACAAGCTGGAGATAACGCAGGACTATTACTTCGTGGAATTGAAAAAGAGAACGTAGAGCGTGGTCAAGTTATCGCAAAACCAGGTTCTATTACTCCTCACACAGAATTTGAAGCTGAAATTTACGTTCTTACCAAAGAAGAAGGTGGACGTCACACTCCATTCTTCAAAGGATACCGCCCACAGTTTTACATCAGAACAACTGACGTTACAGGTGAAGTTATCTTGCCAGATGGTGTAGAAATGGTTATGCCAGGAGACAATGCTAAAATGACAGCAAAATTAATTGTACCTATTGCTCTTGAAGAAGGAATGAGATTTGCTATTCGTGAAGGTGGAAAGACAGTTGGAGCTGGAGTTATTACTAAGGTTCTTAAATAGTTTAAGGGTTTCGCACATTTGAAAAGTTAAGTTCGCACGCTGCAGGCCTACTATTTAGTGGGCTTTTTTTGTATTAAAATTTAAATATGGCACAAAAAGGAAGAATTAGAGTAAAACTTAAGAGTTATGATTCAAGGATCATAGATTCAACGTGTCAACAAATCCTTGATACAGCTATAAGAACCGGTGCAAAAGTCATCGGTCCTATTCCATTACCTACAAAAAGAAGCGTTTTTGTAGTAAACAAATCTCCTTTTATTGATAAAGATGCTCGTGAGCACTTCCAGCTTAAAACTCACAAAAGACTTGTTGATATCATGAATCCAACTGATAAAACAATTGAATCTTTAATTCATTTAGATCTTCCAGCGGGAGTAGATGTAGAGATTAAGATGTAATAAGCTCTTTTACGAGCGTGTGAGTTTCAATTTTTTTCAATTCTTCAAGCATTTGTTCGCTTATATTGTAATTTTTCATTTCATCAAAGCTGATCCAAGCAAAATCTGAGTGCTCTTCTGATAATTGTACGTCATAGCTACCTATTACTTCACATAAGAAATCTATTTGAACATAATGAGTGTCGCGACCCGTATTTTCATACATCCAAACGGCAAGTGGTGAGCCTATTTTAACATCGAGTCCTGCTTCTTCTTTTATCTCGCGAGACGCACCAGATATTGGATCTTCCATGTATTCGAGCTTTCCTCCGGGAATTTCCCATGATCCAGGCAAAAATGAGTCATTATCAGATCTTTTCATGAGTAAAAACTTATTATTATGGACAATAAAACCGCCGGTAACTACCTTTTGATTCATAGATAGTTATTATAGCAAATTATTATTAAATCCTTATTTTTCTGAAAAATAAAATTATGTAATATTTGAATATCGGTCGTGTTGCAATTGAGCACGAAATCATATATAATCGTATCTTACATGTCCAAACTATTGATGTATTTCAATAATACATAAATCGAAGTCAATCCCTGGGGCATATATTTAAGCGACTTCGAGTCGCTTTTTTTGTGGTTATGAATGTTACAAGTATAATCGGTAAAAAAATTGATCAAACACAAGGCTTTTTAGAAGACGGAAAACGTGTGCCGCTTTCCGTTATTAACGTGGCTGGAAACGTAGTATCCCAGATCAAAACAGTTGATCATGAGGGATATAATGCAATCCAACTCGGATTTGATAATGCAAAGCGCGTTACAAAACCAATCCAAGGACACATTAAGAAAGCGGGTTTGAAAGATACATCACCCCGCTTTTTTCGTGAAAATAGGCTCGTTGATGGCCCAGCTGACGTAGAAGTTGGATCACAAATTGTTGTTGCTGAAGTTTTTGAACCAGGAGACATTGTTGATGTTACAGGAACAAGCAAGGGTAAAGGATACGCAGGAGTTGTTAAGAAATTTAGATTTGCTGGAGGACCAAAAACTCACGGACAATCAGACCGACATCGTGCGCGTGGATCAAGTGGATCAGGTACAACTCCAGGTCGTGTTTACAAGGGTAAAAAAATGTCTGGACGTATGGGTAATGAGCAGGTAACTGTTAAAAACTTAGAAGTTTTGGGAATTGATGGAGACACGCTTTTAGTTCGTGGACTTATTCCAGGAATTAAGGGAGCAGTTGTTTTTGTTAAAAAAGTTGGAAAAAACAAAAAATTCGTTCCACTATGGAGCGAGAAAAAAGAGGAAGTAGTTGAAGAAACTCCAGTTGAGGAAACAGTAGCCCCAGTTGAAGAGGTAAAGACAGCAGAAGAAACAGTTGAAACTCCAGAAGAAACTGTAGCAACAGCAGAAGAGACTGTTAGTACACCTGAAGAAACCGTTGAAACAGCTGAGGAAACTGTAAAAACTGAAGAAGCACCATCTGAAGAAGCTGTTGAGGTTAAAGAAGAAGTAAAGGAAGGAGAACAAAATGCCTAAAAAAGTAGAAGAAAAACAAGTTAAAGCAAAAGCAGTAAAAGCAGAGCCAGTTAAAAAAACTGTAGTAAAAGAAGCAGGTTTAACTGTTGATGTATTTGGAATGGATGGAGTAAAGAAGGGAACTGTTGTACTTTCAAAAGAAATTTTTGGAGCAAAATTAAATGAAAAATTAGTTCTTCAAGCTCTTCGTGTTTACATGGTTAACCAAAGACAGGGTACAGCAAATACAAAAACACGTGGTGAAGTTATTGGATCAACAAGAAAGATCTACAGACAAAAAGGCACAGGTCGTGCACGTCACGGTGCTATAAAGGCTCCTATCTTTGTTGGTGGAGGTATAGCTTTTGGTCCAAGAGCACGTACTTTTGAACTTAAATTGTCAAAGCAAATGAAGAAAAAGGCACTTTTCTCAGCACTTTCTTCAAAACTTGCTGATAACAAAGTTTTTGTTATTGACGGAGCTTCAGCAACAGGAAAAACAACAGAGGTAGCAAAAATGCTTAAAAAGCTTAACGTATCAGGTAGATTATTGTTTGTAGCAACAGATTCAGCAGCAAGAGCAGCAAGGAACATTAAAGGTGTTGTTCTTGAAGCACCACATTCAATAAATACTTATGAGGTTGTTAATAGCAAGTTTTTAGTAGTTGAAAAGAGTGCTATTGAAAAAATGGAGAAAAACTTCTTAGGAGGAGATAAATAATATGAGACTAGCATCTGACTTTATCATAAAACCAATTATTTCAGAAAGATCATTTGCTGAGGCAAAGTCTGATAAATATACGTTTGAAGTTGCTCGTTCAGCTACAAAAACAAATATTAAAAACTCAATTGAAAAACTTTTTGGAGTAAAAGTAATTGGCGTATACACGACAAATGTTAAAGGAACAAAAAACCGAAGAACAAGATTTGGTATGCAGGCTATTAATGCTTCATACAAAAAAGCACGTGTTCAGCTTGCTAAAGGTCAAAAAATTGATATTTTTGAAGAGACAACAGATGAGAAAAAGTCTAAGAAAAAGGATAAATAAATATGGCAAAAAAATTAATTAAAATATTAAAGAAAAATTCAGGAAGAGATTCTCAAGGTCACGTTGCGGTTCGTCATCAAGGTGGTCGCTCAAAGAGATTCCTACGTCTTGTTGATTTTAAGAGAAATAAGTACGGAGTTGAGGGTAAAGTTATTGCAATAGAATACGATCCAAATAGAACAGCTGATATTGCTCTTATTCAATATAAAGATGGAGAGAAAAATTATATTTTAGCTCCACTTGGACTTAAGGCTGGAGATAAAGTTATTTCAAGTGAAGCAGCTGATGTGAGAATTGGAAATGCATTACCACTTGATTTCATTCCTGTTGGACAACCAATTCACAATGTTGAGCTTAGCCGTGGACGTGGTGGACAGATAGCACGTTCTGCCGGAGATCAGGCATTTATTATGGCAAAAGAAGCTGGATATGCGCACGTTAAGATGCCTTCAGGTGAGGTCCGCAAGATTTTTGCACAAAATTTTGCTACAATTGGCCAGCTTGGTAAAGTTGACTGGAAAGATCGAGTCTTGGGTAAAGCAGGAGCTTCCCGTCACGCAGGAATAAGACCTTCAGTTCGTGGAGTTGCAATGAACCCTTCATCTCATCCTCATGGAGGAGGAGAAGGACGCTCTGGTATTGGACTTAAATCTCCAAAGACTTACGCAGGTCGTAAAGCTGTTGGAAAGACAAGACAACCTAAAAAGTATTCAAATAAATTTATACTTAAGAGAAGGGGAGTTAAATAATTATGTCAAGATCAATTAAAAAAGGACCATTTATAGATGAGAAATTAATGAAGAAAGTTCAGGCTCAAAAGGCTGCTGGAAAAGTAGATCCAATTAAAACTTGGGCAAGAGCTTGTCAGATTCCGCCAGAGTTTGTTGGACACACATTTTTAGTTCACAATGGTAAGAATCACATAACTGTAAAAGTAGTTGAAAATATGGTTGGACACAGACTTGGAGAGTTTGCGCCAACAAGACTATTTAGAGGTCACGGAAGAATTGTTGCTCGTGAGATTTCAAAGACATAAAAATAATATGGAATATATAGCAATTGCAAAAAATATTAAAATTAGCCCTCGTAAAATGAGGTTAGTTGCTAATGAGGTTAAGAAGCAAAACATTTCAAATGCCCTTGCGTCTTTAACTGTTATGAATAAGCGTGCAGCAGGACCAATTCAAAAGGCCTTGAATTCTGCAATTGCCAATGCAGCAAACAATTTCAATGCACGCAAAGATGCGCTATCAATTCATGACATAATAATAACCGAAGGGCTAGCAGCAAAAAGATTTCATTTTGCAGGACGTGGACGTTCACGCCCATACAAAAGACGCCAAAGTCACATAAGAGTAGTTTTGACAGATGGAAGCAAAGCAGCACAGGCACCAGTAGTTCAAGGTGAAGTTGTAAACGAAAAAGTAGAAGCAAAAGAAGTAAAGGCTGAAACAAAGAAAGGAAAGAGCAAATAATGGGACAAAAAGTTAATCCAATAGCATTAAGACTTGGAATACACCACGGCTTCAAAAGCACAGGTTACTATTCTAAGAAAACTTACGCAATAACTGTATTGCAAGATATTAAATTGCGCGAAGAATTACTTAAAAAGCTAAAGCAGGCTGGAGTTGGAGACGTCATTATTGAGAGATCTCTATCAAGCATTAGGATAACTGTTTATGTTACTCGTCCAGGTATCGTTATTGGACGCGGAGGAACAGGAATTGAAACTCTTAAAAAGGATGTTGTTCGTATGCTTGGAGTAAAAACAAATGACAAGAATGCTAAAAAGGTTGAGCTTAAGGTTGAACCAATCAAGGAGCCAAATCTAAATGCATACCTTGTAGCTGTAAATATTTGTGATCAGCTTCTTCGCCGTATTCCACACAGACGTGCGATGAAGCAGTCAGTTGATAAAGTTATGGCATCAGGTGGAAAAGGTGTGAGAATTATTCTTTCAGGAAGAATTGGTGGAGCGGAAATTGGAAGAAAAGAGCGTTTACAGGCTGGAAAAGTATCATTATCTACAATTCGTGAGAATATTGATTACGCTGAGGTACCTGCTCTAACAAAGAGTGGATACGTAGGAGTCAAAGTTTGGATAAATAAATAAAAATATGTTAACACCTAGACGTACAAAATATAGAAAACAATTTAAACCAAGGGTCGCTGGAAAAGTAGCTTTGGCTGGTAACAAGGTGTCATTTGGTGAATTTGGGCTACGTGCTGAAGCATCTGGAAATATTTCAGCAAGACAAATCGAGGCAGCTCGTAAGTCTATTACCCATTTCACAAAGCGTGGAGGACGTATCTGGATTAGAATTTTCCCAGATCGACCAATTACAAAGAAACCACCAGAGACACGTATGGGTGGAGGAAAAGGTGACATTTTTCAATATGTTGCACCAGTAAAACTTGGAAGAGTTTTATTTGAAATGTCTGGAGTACCAGAAAACGTTGCAAGGGAGGCTTTGAGACTTGCATCATATAAGTTGCCTGTAAAAAGTAAATTTGTGACACGAGAAATATAATATGAAAAAGAACGATATTGTTGAATTAAGATCAAAAACACGAGATGAGCTTTTAAGAATGCTTACAGATCTTCGTGAGGAAGTGCAAAAGATGGGTATTGACAAGGCTCAAGGAAAATTAAAGAATTTAAACGCTGTAAAGCGAAAAAAGAAGGATGTTGCACGTGTATTAACATTTATAAAAATGAAAACAGAAGTTATTACAGAAGAAGTAAAGGAGGTAGCTGCTGCAAAATAAGCAGTCAAACTAATATGGCTAAAAAAGTTATAACAGG
Source organism: uncultured Gammaproteobacteria bacterium (assembly GCA_964640435.1). Lineage (GTDB taxonomy): Bacteria > Patescibacteriota > Microgenomatia > Levybacterales > GWA1-39-11 > GWA1-39-11. Next base: position 118,816 of record CAZXFJ010000001.1, read on the forward strand.
AAAAGTAGTATCAAACAAAATGCAAAAAACAGTTGTAGTTGAGGTGGAAAGATTTATAAGTCACCCTATCTACAAAAAACGCATTAGAAAAACAAATAAAATTAAAGCTGACACAAACGGAATGGAAGTTCCAAATGGTGTAATTGTAAAAATTGAACAAACAAAGCCAATCAGCCGAGATAAATATTTTAAAGTTATAGAAATTGTTAAAGAAGGAGTAAATAAATAATGGTACAGCACAGAACAATGCTCGTTGTAGCAGACAATTCAGGAGCAAAGATTCTTCAGGTTATCCAAATCTATGGAGGATCAAAGCGACGTAAAGGTGAACTTGGATCACTTCTTGGTTGTGTTGTTAAAAAAGCTCTACCTAACACTCAATTTAAAAAGGGTGACAAGGTAAAAGCAGTTTTAGTTCGAACACACAAAGAGTACAAAAGAGCTGATGGAACATATATCCGCTTCTCTGAGAATGCTGGAGTTATTATTGAAAATGAAAAGAGCAAAAATCCAATAGGAACACGTATCTTTGGACCTATTGCAAGAGAAATCAAAGATTTAGGTTATGCAAAGATTGCATCTTTAGCAAACCACGTTGTTTAAATATATGAGAATAAAAACAGGAGACACAATTAAAGTATTAATAGGAAAAGATAAGGGTAAGACCGGAAAGGTTGAAAGAGTTGATATGGCAAAGGACATGGTTTTAGTTGAAAACATGAATCAATTCAAGAGACACTTAAAGTCTCGTGCTCAGAACCAACCATCTGAGATCGTTACTCTTACAAAGCCTTTGAGAAGTGCAAATGTTGCTTTAGTTTGTCCAAATTGTAAAAAAGTAACACGTGTTGGTGTAAAGATCGAAAAAGATAAAAAAGTGAGAATGTGTAAGAAGTGTAAAAAGGTAATTAACTAATATGAAAGTACAAGCTTCAATTAAAAAAAGATGTTTGAAATGTAAAATTATTAAGCGCCGAGGCGTGCTGTTTGTTATTTGTGAAAATCCAAAGCACAAACAACGCCAAGGATAATTGATAAATCGAGGCTAATAAAGTATAATTTAGCTTCGGATAATTATTAAAAATATGGGAGACTTTAAAAAACAATTTGAAACAGAGACAGTTAAGAAGCTACAAGAGGAGCTAGGGATTAAAAATCCTATGGCAGTTCCTCATGTGGTGAAAATTATTGTTAACACATCAATGAAAGACTTTTTAACTGACAAAAGAAACATTGAAAAAATGCGCGAAGATATGGTTTTGATAACCGGACAAATGCCAAAAACAAATAAGGCAAGGATTTCTGTTGCAACATTTAAGCTTCGTGAGGGTGATGAGATTGGAATGTCAGCAACACTTCGTGGAAAGCGTATGTATGACTTTTTGGAAAAGCTTGTTAAAATAGTTTTCCCAAGAGTTAAAGACTTTAATGGAGTAAGTGCAAAGTCTTTTGACGGACGTGGAAACTTGAGTATTGGATTTACAGAAAACACAGTATTTTCCGAAATTGATCCTGGAAAAGTAGACAAGATTCGTTCTTTGCAAGTTGTTATCGTTACAAATGCAAAAGAAGATGCAAAAGCAAAAGCACTTTTAACAGCAATCGGACTTCCTTTTAAGAAGGGGAGGCAAACTAATATGGCTAAGAAATCAAACATAGTTAAAAATTTATATACTAAACCAAAGTTTTCGACTAGAAAGAAAAACATTTGTATGTTGTGTGGAAGGTCACGTGGTTATATGAGATTATTTGGTCTTTGTAGAATTTGTTTCAGAGAAAGAGCGTTGAAAGGAGAGCTTCCAGGAGTTAAAAAAGCTTCTTGGTAATAAATTATGTATACAATTGGTGACTTTTTAATACAAGTAAAAAACGGATACAGAGCTAATAAAAAGGAAATTGTTTATCCTCGCTCAAACGTCGTTGTATCTTTGGCAAAAATTCTTGAAAAAGAAGGATTTGTTTCAAAGGTTAGCGAGAAAGAAGCTGATGGTAAAAAAACATTGCAAATAAGCCTTAAATATGAAGGACGCGTGCCTGCAATTAGTGATATAAGACTTATTTCAAAACCATCAGTTCACCTTTATGCTGGTAAATTAAAAGTTAAAAAAGCTATGGGAAGACATGGAGTGGGAATTGTTTCAACAAGCTCTGGAATGATGACATCAGCTGACGCAGGTAAAAAAGGAGTAGGTGGAGAATTAATCTGCCAAATTTATTAATATGAGTAATATTGCAAAACAACCAGTTAAAGTTGAAGATGGAGTTACGGTTAATTTTTCTGACGGACAAGTAGTAGTTGTTGGTCCAAAAGGAAATCTTAGCTTAAAAGTTCCAGCTGGAATTAAAGTTACAGTTGAGGATGGAGTTGCTAAAATTGTAAGCGAGTCAGATGCACGAGAGCTTACAAAGTTTGCTGGATTAACACGTGCTTCAGTTGCAAATATGGTAAAAGGAGTAACGGCTGGTTTTCAGAAGCAACTTGAGCTTACCGGAGTCGGATACAGAGCTCGTGTTGATGGAGTAAATCTTGTTTTAAACGTTGGATATGCAACACCTATGACTGTAGTTCCTGTTGAAGGTGTTACAATATCAGTTGCTGAAAATGTAATAACTGTAGCTGGTAGCAATAAACAACTTGTAGGAGATGTTGCTGCAAATATTCGTGCAGTAAGACCACCAGATCCATACAAGGGTAAAGGAATAAAATATGTTGGTGAGAAATTAAGACGTAAAGTTGGAAAAGCAGCAAAAGCTGTTGGAGGAAAATAAATGCGCGAAATAAGAGTTAAATTAAAAAGACAAAAACAAAGAATTGATAGAACAAGAAATAAAATCTTGGTTAACAAAACTTTACCAAGGCTTACAGTTTTCCGTTCTAACAAAAATATGTATGCTCAAATTATTGATGATGCTAAAGGTATGACTTTAGTAGCCGTTAATGGAGCTGATGTTGCAGATGCAAAAGCAAATAAAACTGCAAAAGCAACAGAGCTCGGTCGAAAGATTGCGGAAAAAGCAGTTGCCGCAAAGATTAAAAATGTTGTTTTTGATCGTGGATCATACAGATATCACGGACGAGTAAAAGCGCTAGCTGATGCTGCTCGAGAAGGAGGCTTAGTTTTCTAATATGGATAATAGAAATTATAATCAACAAGCACAGGATCGATCTGAAGAAAAGGTTGTACAGTTAAATCGTGTTTCTAAAAAAACTAAAGGTGGAAACAAAATGAGATTTGCAGCGCTTGTTGTTGTGGGAAACAGACAAGGTCGTGTTGGAGTTGGACTTGGTAAATCATCAGACGTTTCAAGTGCAATTATTAAAGGTGCACAACAAGCAAGAAAACGAATGATTGATGTAAATATTGTTAAAGATACAATTTCACACCCAGTTTTTGTGAAAGTTGGAGCAGCACAAGTTATGCTTAAGCCAGCTCCTGCAGGAACAGGTATTATTGCAGGTGGAGCAGTACGTGCAGTTGTTGAGGCAGCAGGAATTAAAAATATCTCATCAAAAATTTTGGGAACAAACAATAAAGCAAGCAATGTTCATGCAACATTTGAAGCATTAACAAGACTTGGTAAATAATATGGAATTACATAAATTAACAAAAACAGTTGATAAAGGACTTAGAAGACTCGGTCAGGGTCATGGAACTGGTCGTGGAAAAACTTCAGGACGTGGTACAAAAGGTCAAAATGCAAGAAACAAAGTGCCTGTATTTTTTGAAGGTGGAGCGCTTCCAATGACAAAAAGACTTCCATTTTTAAGAGGTCGTGGAAGAAATAAAGGACTGGGTAAAAACCCAGTTACTGTTTCTGTAGTAGCATTAAACGCTTTTCCAGCAAAATCAATTGTTGATGTTGATGCAATAATTTCAAAGGGTATTGCTTCATCTGATGCTAAAAAGTTTGGTGTAAAAATAATTGGAAGCGAAGAAATAAAAGTTGCTTTGACTGTAAAAGCTGCTGTAAGTGCTGGAGCAAGAAAGCAAATTGAAAAAGCAGGCGGGACTATTGAAAACTAAAAATTATGAAGCAAGCGTTATCGCTTTTTAAGGCCACATTTCGCGACTCAGAAACTCGCAAAAAAATATTAATTGTTTTAGGAATTTTTCTTATCTTCAGATTTTTTGCACACATCCCAGTATCAGGAGTAGACATTGCTCAGCTTAAAGCTCTTTTTGCCCAAAACCAATTACTCGGACTTCTTGATATTTTCTCAGGAGGAACATTGTCAAACTTCTCAATTTTGGCTATCGGACTTGGTCCTTATATCTACGCTTCTATCGTTTTGCAGCTTTTAACAATTGTTTATCCAAAGCTTGAAGAGCTTCAAAAAGAGGGTGAATATGGTCGACAAAAAATTAATCAATATACTAGATTTCTAACTATTCCACTCGCTATCGTTCAGTCATTTGGTATGTATGTTTTGCTTCGAAACCAGCAATTAATAGCAAACCTTGATGTATTTGGAGTAATAACATTTATTCTTACGATGACCGCTGGAACTATGTTCTTAATGTGGCTTGGAGAATTAATATCAGAGCAGAAAATTGGTAACGGTATTTCTCTTCTTATTTTTGCTGGAATAGTTGAGCGTATTCCGATTGTTGCATGGCAAACACTTACAACAGTTAACTCTCAAGATATATTTAATTTAATTATATTTGCTATTCTTGGTGTAATAGTTATTGCATCAATTGTATTTGTAAATGAGGCTGTAAGACGTGTGCCAATTTACTATGCGAAGCGTGTTCGTGGAGGTAAAACTTACGGTGGTCAATCAACTCATTTACCTTTGAAAATCAATCAATCTGGAGTTATTCCAATAATCTTTGCTGTATCAATAGTTCTACTTCCTTCACTTATTTCAGGTTACTTAGTGGCAAGTCCAAATAAAACATTTGAAGCAGTAGGTACATTTCTTTCTACGAACTTTAATCCTGATAGTTTGGGTTATAACGCGGTTTACTTTTTGCTTGTCGTTGGATTTACATACTTTTACACGGCTGTTGTATTCAATCCCCAGAAGGTATCAGAAGAAATTCAAAAATATGGTGGTTTTATTCCTGGAATCCGTCCAGGTAAGGCAACGGCTTCTTACCTTAATTACATAACAACAAGAATAACTCTTCCGGGAGCTCTTTTCTTAGGTATTATTGCAATTTTACCTGCAATTGTTAAAGCATTCACTGGGGTAACGACTCTTCTTGTTGGAGGAACTAGTATTTTGATTGTGGTTTCAGTTGTTATTGAAACTATTAAAATTCTGGAAGTACAGGTTGTTAATCGCAATTACGAAAGGTTTATTGACTAAGTGAAAATAATTCTAATTGGTATTCAAGGCTCCGGTAAATCTACACAAGGAAATTTATTAAAAGAAAAATTAAACATACCATACTTATCTACAGGGCATATTTTCAGAGAACTTGCAAAAGAACATGATGCACTTGGTCGTTATATTAAGGAAACAATAAATGCTGGATATTTAATAGATGATGATAAAACACTTGAGATAGTTGAGGAATACCTAAAGCGCCCAGAATATGTTAACGGATATATTTTAGATGGATTTCCAAGAACAGCACCTCAGGCTGAAAAATTCGGAAATGGAATAGATCACGCAATATATATAAAGGTTTCAGATGAGGAAGCTTTAAAGCGTTTATCTTTTAGAAACGATGGAAGAGCAGATGACGCATCGCCTGCTTTAAAAATGAGAATTGAATTATTTCATAAATTCACGGAGCCAGTTCTAGATTTTTATAAAAATAAAGGAATGTTGACAGAGATTGATGGTGAAAAATCAATTGAGGAAACTCATCAAGAAATTTGTGAGGCTTTAAATATTTAATATGGATACAGTAAAAATAGAAAAAATGACTCGTGCTGGAAAGATCCTTGGAGAGGTAATGGATGAGATAGTAAAATTTGTTAAACCTGGGGTAACAGAGCTTGATATAGATCGATTTGCAGAAAGTGAAATCGTTAAACGAGGTGGAAAGCCAGGATTTAAGAAGGTTCCAGGTTATCACCATACAATTTGTATATCAGTAAATGATGTTGTTGTGCATGGAATTCCAACAGATAGAGTAATTTCTGAAGGAGATATTGTTGGAGTTGATTGTGGTGTATATCTTGATGGATACCACACAGATATGGCTGAAACTATAAACCTCAATAGGGACTCAGAAGAAATTAAGAAATTCTTAAAAGCTGGAAAAGACGCAATGTTTGCCGGAATTGCCCAAGTTAAAGCCGGAAATCGTGTTGGTCAAATCTCTCAAGCAATGCAGGGAAAAATTGAGGGGCCAGGGTATGCAGTTGTTAAGAGTCTTGTTGGACATGGTGTTGGAAAAGAACTTCATGAAGAGCCTGAAATTCCAGGGTATTTGGCTATGAAAATGGAAAAGACACCCGTTCTTAGAGCCGGAATGACCATCGCAATCGAAATTATCTACAATATGGGCAGTCCAGAGGTCACATACACAGAAGATGATGATTGGACAATTGTTACTCAGGACGAGAGTCTTTCAGGGCTTTTTGAGCGTACAGTTCTCGTTACAGACACAGGTTTTGAGCTAATAACGAGGCTCTCGGGCGATAAGCTTTAGGTCGTGGCTAGATAGGCTTGCAAGCTTACGCTCAATTTGATAAAATAAGCCTTAAGTAATGGCGCATTCTGGAGCAATTGAGGTTGAAGGAGTGGTAAAAGAAGTTTTACCAAATACTTTGTTCCGAGTTGAAATTGAAGGTGGAAGGGTCGTTTTGTGTCACTTGTCAGGAAAAATGAGAATTCATTTTATTAAAATCCTGCCAGGAGACCGCGTAAGAATTGAGATGACCCCTTACGACCGTGAACGCGGTAGAATCACCTACAGAGTGCGATAATTTTTTTTCACAAATATGCGTGTTGTTGGAGTAAATTTACCAGATAATAAAAGAGTTGATATTGCGCTTACCTACATATATGGAGTAGGAAGATCAAACGTGTATCAAATTCTTGAGAAGGCTCAAATTAAGCCTGAAACAAGACTAAATACGTTAACAGAAGATGATTTGGGTAAGATTCAGAAAGCTCTTGAAACATACAAAATTGAAGGAGACTTAAGAGCTGATGTTGCCGGAGATGTTAAAAGACTCCGCGAAATTAGCTCATACAGAGGTAATAGACACACAAAAAGCCTACCAGTTCGTGGTCAAAGAACACGTTCAAATGCTCGTACAAAGCGTGGAAAGCGTGTCACAATCGGAGCTATTAAGAAAGAAGACGCAGCAAAGGTAGCAGGAAAATAATATGGCAAACAATAAAAAAGTAACAGTAAAAAGTAAAGCAAAAAAAATTGCATCCATGGAAACGGGTAGAATTTACGTGTCTACCACTTTCAACAACACAATCGTTACAATTACAAACGAAAAAGGTGATGCTGTTTCTTGGTCTTCATCAGGAAATATGGGTTTTAAAGGTACACGTAAGAGTACTCCCTTTGCAGCAACATCAGCTGTTGAAGAAGCAATTAAAAAAGTACGAGAAACAGGACTTTCTACAGTTGAAGTATATATTAAAGGTCCAGGTGTAGGACGTGATGCAGCACTTCGTGCTGTTAGAAACTCTGGTCTATCAATTTCTATGATAGCTGACATCACACCGATCCCACACAATGGTCCAACTGTAAAGAAAAAGAGAAGAGTTTAATAATATGGCAAAATATAACGGTCCAAAACACAAATTAGCAAGAAGAGAAGGAGTAAATATACTCGGTAAAACTTCTGCGTCACTTGATAGAAGAATCAATGTTCTTCCAGGTTCAAATAGTAAAAGACGCCCTAGAAAGCCTTCAGAATATGGGATGCAACTTCGTGAAAAACAAAAGCTTAAGAGAATTTATGGTCTACTTGAGAAGCAATTCAGAAAGTATGTTTTCTCAGCACAAAAGAAAAAGATTAACACAGAAGATGCACTAGTTCAGCTTCTTGAAACACGTCTTGATAACATCGTTTATAGACTTGGTCTAGCAAAAACAAGACCACAGGCTCGTCAATTTGTTGGACACAGACTCGTTTTGGTTAATGGTAAAAAGGTAAATATTCCATCTTTTGAAGTACAGGAGAATGATGTAATTACAGTTGTTCCAAAACTTGCAACAGAAGACCTAAAAACAAGGCTAGCAGAAGAAAAAGACATGCCAAGTTTTGTATCTCGAGAGAACCTTGCTGGAAAGCTTTTAAGGCTCCCAACTAAGGACGATGTGGCAAATCCAGTAGATTATCAGTTAGTTATTGAATTTTACTCTCGATAATGGTAAAATAACTTTTTGGTTAAGCATAATCATGGCAAATTTAAACTTTAAAACAATTGAAGAAAAGACAGAAGCAGGTTACGCACGATTTGTAATCGAGCCACTAGAGCCTGGTTTTGGACAAACATTAGGAGTAGCACTTCGACGCGTACTTCTTACAAATATCAATGGAGCAGCTGTAACAAGCGTTAAAATTGATGGAGTAAAACACCTTTTCTCAACACTTCCAGGTCTTAAAGAAGATATTATTGAACTCGTTCTTAATATCAAAACACTTCGTGTAAAGCTCGCTGATGGAGTAGATGAAGCAAGTATCTCACTTTCTGCAACAGGTCCTGGAGAAGTTACAGCAAAGCAAATTGAGGTTTCAGAAGGCGTAGAGATTGTAGACCCTAGCCACTACCTTGGTTCACTTTCAGACAAAAAATCAAAACTTAACATCGAAATGACAGTTGAGCGTGGAATGGGTTACTCACTTGCAGAAGACAGAAAAATTTCTACAGTTGGAATTATTCCAATTGATGCAATATTCTCACCAATCTTAAGAGTTAACTACAAAGTTGAACAAACACGTGTTGGAAGACAAACAAACTTTGACAAACTTATTCTTGAAATCTGGACAGATCAAACAATTGAAGCAAAGACAGCGCTTACACAAGCTGCTAAGATTTTAGTTTCATACTTCCATCAAGTATTTGAACCAAATGCAGAAATTGTTGAAGGTGATAAGGCAGTAGCAGCAAGCTCAGGATTTTCAGACGAAGTTCTAAAAATGACTATTGATGAACTAGATCTTCCTACAAGAATCTACAATTCACTCAGAAATGCAGGAATTGAAACTGTTGCAGACATGCTTAACACCCCAAAGAAAGAATTAATGGGTTACCGCAATCTTGGAGCTAAATCACTTTCTATTATTGAGGAAGCGATGCAAGCTCGTGGAATTGACCTTACTTTCTAATTTTTAAAATAGAAAAAGGTTTATATTTTAAATATGGCGTCCAAGAGTAGGCGCCTTTTTATTAGAAAATGAGAAAACAAATTTTTGGAAGAAGATTAAAAAGAGACATCAATGAGCGAAAAGCTTTATTTCGTGGTTTAATGAGCTCACTGGTTTTACATGGTAAAATAACTACAAGTGAAGCAAAGGCTAAATCAATTAAAGCTGACGTTGATAAGCTTATTACTTATGCAAAAAATGATAAGACTAATGCAAAAAGACTCATTTTAATGCGTATTCCAAGTGAGCAGATTGCAGACAAAATCATTGCAGATATTGCTCCAAAGTTTACTAATCGTCCAGGTGGATACACGAGAATTTTAAAACTTGGTGAGAGAAAGAAAGATGGCTCAAGACAAGTTCTTATGACTTGGACTGAGACAGTTACTGCAACAAGCTTTGTAGAGCCAAAAAGAAATGAAGGTAAGAAAAAAGTAGAAACTAAAAAGTCAGAAGTAAAAGCAGATAAAAAGGAAGAAAAGAAGGCAAAAGCTAAGAAATAATTATGAACGCAGCAATAACAAAACCAACAAAAACAGCAGAAATAGTAAGAAATTGGCACCTAGTTGATATTAAGGGCAAAACTCTTGGTCGCGAAGCAACCAGTATTGCACAAATGCTTATTGGTAAAAGTAAGCCATATTTTGCTAAAAATCTTGATTGTGGAGACTATGTTGTTGTTATAAATGCAAAAGAGGTTGCTGTAACTGGTAAAAAAGAGAAAGCAAAGGTATATACAAGATATTCTGGATACCCAGGAGGTCTTCGTAAAACCACTTTAGAAGAGTATCGTGATCAAAGACCAGAAGAGATTATTCGTCATGCAGTATCAGGAATGTTGCCAAAGAATAAATTACGCGCATCAATGCTTAAAAGACTTTATGTTTTTAAAGGCGCTGAGCACAAATTTGAAGATAAATTTGGAAAAGGAGAGGTAAAAGAATAATATGCCAAAATCATCAACACCAAAAACATATATTGCAGCAGTTGGACGACGTCGTGAAGCTGTTGCACGCGTAAGACTTTATAGCACTGGTAAAGCGACAAACGATGGAGTAGAACTAAAAAAAGGAGATATCATTGTTAATGGGAAACCAATAAATGAGTACTTTAAATTCTTTACATACGGACCTTCATATAACAAGCTTTTAATTGATACAGACACAGCTGGAAAACACATTTACACAGTAAGAGTTGTAGGTGGAGGAATTTCAGGTCAAATTGATGCTGTAGTTCTTGGAATGGCAAGAGCTTTGGATAAAATGGATAAAGAAAAATACCACAAGCTTCTTCGTGATAAAGGATACCTCACAGTTGATGCAAGAACACGAGAGCGTCGAAAAGTTGGAAACGCAGGAAAAGCTCGACGCAAGAAGTCATCCCCAAAGCGTTAATATTCATTACTTATATATATGGGAATAGAATATTCTAGTCAAGGTTCCAGCGAGTATTCCTCACATAAGTTTTCCCGCGTACAAGACATGAAAACTGCACGGAAAAATCTTGCAAGGAAGCTCGACGAAAGAGAAATCTCTTATTATCAAGAGGCTATGAGAAGGAGGGATATGATGTCCGCTGAAAAGAGTTCAGTTATGATTCAGCCAGCCGAACGACAAAAAATGGATGATGATCAGGATATATCAGCGGCATTCTTAGATTCATTAGTAGAGGTTCAAGATATACTACGGCCAGACGAAAAAATCTACTCAGAAAGAATAGCAAATCAACTAAATAGTAGAATTGGAGATTTAATTAAGCCTGAAACTTCACTTAGAGCATTTGTTATCAAAGAGAAAAATAGGGTAAGACATGGTGTAAAAGCGCCAATAACACGAGCTCTTTATGGAGCATTGAGGAACAATATAGAGACGGTTGGCGATCTGCAAGGCATTCCAGTTAGAGAGCTTGGAACTAAAAGGTGGATGACCGATGAATCAGTTATTTTTTTGAAAACAGTTTTTAAACCAACTTTTAAACCTTAGGTGAATTTAAAAGCTTGCTTATTATTTCCCAAGAATAACCTCTTCGTGACAAAAATCCTCCCATTTTTTTCTTAAATTCTTCAGGAGGTAAGTTGCCTAATGTTTTTTTCTTCTTTTCAAATGCTATCTTTGCTGTTTCCAAATCTTCTTGAGCGTTATTTATAGTTTGCGCAATTGTAGAGTCATTTATTCCTTTTTGTTTTAATTCCATTCTTAAAACTAATCTACTTTTGTTTTTGTATTTTTGTCTTGATTCAACCCATTGTTCAGCAAAAGTCTCATCGTTTAAAAATTTCATTTCTATTAATCGTTGTAGTGCTGGATTTATTGAGTCTTCAATGAAGTGTTTACGGATTAAATAATCATAAACTTCTTTCGTAGAACGGTTGCGAAGTGATAAATATTTTAAAGCAAAATTGAAAGCTAGTTTGCGGTTATCTTCTGTGTCTGGACGCTTAAAGTTGCGGCTAGACTGCCAATTCTTCCTCATCCTCATTTTCTTCAAGACCAACTTCAATCATTGGCTTAGTGGAAGCTTTGGATTTTTCTAAAACTTCATTCTTTATCTTCTCGCAGATGTCTTTATTTTCTTTAAGATATGTTTTGGCTGCTTCGCGTCCTTGTCCAAGCATTAAATCTCCGTATCTTAAAAATGCTCCTGCTTTTGAGACAACACCGGTCTCAATTCCAACATCTAATATATTTCCTTCACGTGAAATTCCTTCACCAGCCATAACATCAAATTCTGCAATTCTAAATGGTGGTGAAACTTTATTCTTAACAATCTTGACTCTAGATCTATTTCCGATAACCTTGTCACCTTCTTTTAAGGTTTCAATTTTTCTGACGTCAAGACGAACTGATGCATAGAATTTAAGAGCCATTCCTCCTGTTGTTGTTTCTGGATTACCAAACATTACTCCAATTTTTTGTCTTAATTGGTTGGTAAAAATTACGATTGTTTTACTTTTAGAAATAGCAGCTGTAAGTTTTCTTAGAGCTTGAGACATAAGGCGAGCTTGCATTCCCATAACCGCGTCTCCCATTTCACCTTCAATTTCAGCGCGAGGAACAAGTGCTGCAACTGAATCAACAACAATTACATCAAGTCCACCAGAACGGATAAGCTGCTCGGTAATTTCAAGAGCTTGTTCTCCTGTATCAGGTTGTGAGATAAGTAAATCATCAAGGTTTACTCCAATTGTTTGTGCCCAAATTGGATCTAGTGCGTGCTCTGCATCTATAAATGCTGCAACTCCACCCATTTTTTGTGCTTGGGAAATAACGGAAAGACAAACCGTTGTTTTTCCTGATGCCTCAGGTCCGTAGATTTCAATTATTCTTCCACGAGGTAGTCCTCCAACTCCCAGTGCAAGGTCAAGAGCAAGTGATCCAGTTGGAATTACTTCTACCTGCATTTTCTCAGCGGCATCACCAAATTTCATAATGGAACCTTTTCCATATTGGCGTTGTATTTGTTCCATTGCCATAGAAATTGCAGCTAGCTTTTCTTTAGCATCAGTTTTAGGAGCGCCATTGGTTACTGGAGTTTTTGCGGGTCTAGCCATATGTGCAAAAAGTGTAACAGATTTCGAATAAAATTCAACTGGATCAAAGTGGGTCTTTATGTCGGGATGCCGTGAATCGAACACGGACTACCGCACCCCCAGCGCGGCGTACTACCACTATACTACATCCCGTTTGAGGCTATATTATATCTAATTAGTGTATAATTTACGATATGACAGAGAGACGGCCATTAGTGGGAATTGGAGTAATGATTTTTAAGGATGAAAAAATTTTAATGACCCAGAGAAAAGGTGCCCATGGTGCAGGCGAATGGCAATTCCCAGGTGGACATTTAGAATATATGGAGTCTTTCGAAGATTGCGCAAAAAGAGAAACAAAAGAAGAGGCAGATGTTGAAATTGACAATGTTAGATTTCAGTGTTTGGCGAATGTGAAGAGTTATGGTAATAAACATTATGTACATATTGGGCTTGTTGCAGATTGGAAGTCTGGTGAACCAAAACAAATGGAACCAGAAAAGTCTACAGAATGGCAATGGTTTAGTCTCGATAATTTACCTGAACCTATGTTTGAAATGTGTAGAGTAGCTTTTGAAACATTAAAAACTGGTCAAAACTACTTTGATTCATAGCATGCATGTGATAACTTCGTTTTGTTATACTAAATAGGCTCCATGAGTCGCGGGAAATTATTCATTTTATTATTTGTTATCTTTGATTTCATAGTACTTCTGTACCTAATTTTAATTGGCAAAAATATAGAGCTTTTTAACCCTGCTGGAGTAATTGCATATGGGGAACGTCATGTAATTTTTGCGTTAACAATTGTAATGCTTATTTTAGCAATTCCTGTTCTAATTCTTCTATTCTTTACTGCATACAAATATCGCGAAGGGAATACAAAAGTAAAATATGACCCTGATGGAAAAAGCAATCCATTTGGTCACTTTTTGTGGTGGGCAATCCCATCATTTTTGGTAGTGATGCTTGCGATTATTAGTTATAGAGCAACTCATAAGCTTGATCCATATAAGCCAATTGAGTCGAGTAATAAAACATTAACTATTCAAGTTGTTGCTCTCGATTGGAAGTGGTTATTTATTTATCCTGAACAGAATATAGCAACCGTTAATTATCTTCAGCTTCCAGTTGATACTCCAATTAATTTTATTTTGACAGCCGATGCTCCAATGAATTCTTTTTGGATACCTCAACTTTCAGGACAAATTTATGCAATGAGTGGAATGAGTACGCAAATTCACATGATGGCAAATAAAATTGGGGAGTACTCGGGATCTGCTGCGGAAATAAATGGAAAGGGATTTGCAGATATGCGTTTTGTAACAAGGGTAACATCCCAGAAGGATTTTGATAGTTGGGTAGTAACTTTGCAAAATACAGCAAGTCCTTTAGATGAAAAAACATATAATAAGCTTGCCAAACCTAGTGAAAATACTCCACAATATTTTTATTCACCGGTTGATCATGATTTATATGACAATATAGTTAATAAATTTGTTGTACCAACTGGTATGGATATGAAAGAATTGCACGAAGGTCATATGCATCATCATTAATATGGAATTAATTTTTGGAAAATTAACACTAGAATCTCTTCCTCATGAATGGTTCACCATTGGTGGAACAATTTTCATGAGTATGACAGGAGTATTGATTGCTGCTGCTCTAACATACTTTAAAAAATGGACTTGGCTTTGGAAAGGATGGCTTACCTCTGTTGATCCAAAAAAAATCGGAGTAATGTACATAATTGTTGCAACAGCAATGCTTTTCCGCGGAGGACTTGATGCTGTTATGATTTGGTTTCAGCAGGCAATGGCTGCGGGTGCCTCTCAGGGATACTTGTCCTCTGGACACTTTCAGGAAATATTTACGGCACATGGAAACATTATGGTTTTCTTTGTGACGATGGGATTTTTGTTTGGGTTGATGAATATTATTATTCCACTTCAGATTGGGACTCGTGACTTAGCATTCCCATTTTTAAACACCTTAGGATTTTGGTTGTATGTTGCAGGTGCAATAATGGTAAACATATTCTTTGTTTTTGGTGGACAATTTTCTGCTGCTGGTTGGCTTGCAGTTGCACCACTTTCAGAAACTCAATTTAGTCCCGGTGTGGGAGTAGACTATTGGATTTGGAGCTTGCAAATATCGGGATTAGGAACACTTTTGGGTGGAATAAATTTCTTAGTAACAATAATTAAAAACCGTGCCCCAGGAATGACTTTAACACGTATGCCAATATTTGTTTGGGCATCTCTTTTTAGTATGGCAATTGTAGTAACAATTTTTCCTATATTAACAATTACAACTGGATTACTAGCACTAGATAGATTTTTAGGATTTCATTTTTTTACAACAACTCATGGAGGAAACGCAATGATGTATATAAATATGATTTGGATGTGGGGTCACCCCGAAGTATATGTTTTGATTTTGCCTGCATATGGAATATATTCAGAGATCGTTTCAACCTTTTCTCGTAAAAAACTTGCGGGTTACTATTCATCTATCTTAGGTCTATTTGGCGTTTCAATAATTGCTATGCTTGTTTGGTTGCATCATTTTTTCACAATGGGTGCGGGAGCAGATGTTAATGCATTCTTTGGAATTTCTACAATGATAATTTCAATTCCGACTGCAGTACTTTTTTTCAACTGGATAGCAACAATGTATAAAGGAAAAATAAAATTCGCTACTCCTATGCTTTGGTTTTTAGGTTTTGTTGCAACGTTTACGTTTGGAGGAATGGCAGGAATGTTACTGTCTTCTCCGCCGGCAGATTTTCAATTACACAATAGTTTATTTTTAGTTGCCCATTTCCACACAATGGTTATAGGTGGAGCATTATTTGCAATTTTTGCAGGAATTTATTATTGGTTTCCAAAGGTTACTGGATTTATGCTTGATGAAAAACTTGGGGCTTACGCTTTTTGGTTATGGATCATTGGCTTCTTTATGTCTTTTACTCCACTTTATATTTTAGGACTAATGGGGGCTACAAGGCGTCTTAATCATTACCCCGCTGAAACTGGTTGGCAACCTTTGTTTATTATGGCAGCTTTTGGGGGAATACTAATTGGTATAGGAGCAGTGCTTCAAGTTGTTCAAATAATAGTTAGTGTTAAAAACAGAAAGAAGAATGAGGATAAAACGGGGGACCCTTGGAATGGTAGAACGCTTGAATGGGCAACGCCATCTCCTGTTCCCTTTTATAACTTCGCTGTAATACCACAGGTTACATCTCGAGATGCATTTTGGGAAATGAAGAAGGAAGAGAGAAGGAAAAATAAACATGAATATTTTAAATATCAAAGTTTCATGATGCCAAAAAATACAGCAATGGGAATATATGTTTCAGTTTTCATATTTTTAGCAGGATTTGGTTTTGTATGGCACATTATTTGGTTAATAATATTTGGAATATTAGGTGCTATTGCTTGTTTCATTATCCGTTCATTTGAAGAACATAATGAATATATAGTAAGTGCAGCTGAAATTAAAAAGTTAGATGAAGCAGAACATGGAAAATAATATATCTAAAAAAAGAATCGAACAAGAATCACTTGAAAAAAATCAGTTAGGGTTTTGGATCTACTTGATGACTGATTTAATAATGTTTGGTGCGCTGTTTGCAGCTTTTGCAGTTTTACGAAATAGTACATTTGGTGGACCAACTGGAATACAATTGTTTGACTTACCTTTTGTTTTGGTCGAAACATTAATTCTTCTAACAAGTAGTTTTATTTGTGGAATTATGTTTATAGAGAGTAAAACAAGAAATAGGAAAAGAACATTATTATTGATGGGAATATTATTTATTTTAGGTTTAATCTTTTTGGGAATGGAAATTTATGAATTTGCAAAGTTCTTTGCAGAAGGTGCAACGCCATTAACTAGTGCATTTCTGTCATCTTACTTTACTCTTGTAGGTACACATGGATTACATATTTTAGCGGGGCTTATATGGTTACTCATTCTTTTTGTTGTAATACTTAAGAATGGCTTTACTGCTGGAAACTCAAGAAAGCTTACGCTGTTTTCAATTTTCTGGCATTTCCTTGATCTTGTGTGGATATTTATTTTTGCAATAGTATATTTGATGGGAGTTGCATTATGAAAAAATATAAAACATATATATTTGGTTTTATTTTGTGTCTAATATTAACTTTTGCATCTTACTTCGTAGTTTCTGAGCATGTTAATTCATCTCATCAGTCAATTTCTCATGAAACATTAATTCCGTTAATTTTAGTATTTGCAGTAGCACAATTAATAGTTCAACTTATATTTTTCTTACATCTTTTATCCAAGAGAGAATCGGGTAGAAATTGGAGAATAATTATTTTTATATCTACCATTTCGATAATTCTTGTTATAATATTTGGATCTCTTTGGATTATGGATAATTTAAATTATCATATGACTCCTAAAGAGGTAAGGGATTATATATTAGAACAGGATAGGTTATAAATTGTTTAAAGCATATTATCGACTTACAAAACCCGGTATCATTTATGGAAATCTCCTAGCCGCAGTTGCTGGTTTCTTATTGGCATCACAATGGTCTATTAATCTCTTCTTGTTAATCTACATGGTTGTAGGTCTTTCTACGATAATTGCATCAGGGTGCGTTTTTAATAATATCCTTGATAGAAAGATTGATTCAAAAATGGATCGAACAAGAAAACGATCTTTAGTTACGGGAAAGATATCCATAGCTAGTGCTTTAGTATATGGTACAGCACTTGGAATAACAGGATTTTTTGTATTATATTTTTTCACTAATACGCTAACTACTCTTATTGCTTTTACAGGTTGGTTTTTTTATGTAGTTGTTTATGGAGTAGCTAAGCGAGGGACGGTATACAGTACTATAATTGGAAGCGTTGCTGGTGCGGTTCCACCGGTCGTCGGATATGTATCTGTAACAAATCAGGTAGATTTTCTTGCTGTTTTCCTTTTTCTAATTCTAGTTGTCTGGCAAATGCCACATTTTTATGCGATCGCGATTTTTAGAAAAAAAGATTATGAAACAGCGGGACTTCCTGTTTTAAGTGTAAAAGAAGGAATAGATTCAGCAAAAAAGCATATTATTTTTTATATAGTTTTATTTACAATTCTTACTTCAAGTGTTTTTGTATTCGGATTTAAAGGATATATATACCTTATTCCAATACTTTATATAAGTATTTATTGGTTGTTTGAATCAATTGATGGATTAAAACAGGAAAATAGTGAGGTGTGGGCTAGAAAAATGTTTAAGACATCTCTTCTTGTCTTACTTGTATTTTGTATAACAATTTCTATATAATTTTCTTATGCTTCTAATTCACATAATAATAGCAATCGCAAGTCTTATATATTCAGGTTATGTATTCTTAAAACCATCAAAGCGCGGAGTTAATATCGCATACGGTTTAGTTGCTGCAACAATTACTACTGGAACATATTTGGTGGTTCTTATGCCATCACACATGGTATCCGCATGTATTTCGGGGTTAATTTATCTAGCTCTTGTGTCAGTTGGTATTATTTTTGCAAATAGAAAGCTTGCAAGGGCTAAATAATTCCTTCTTTTTACTCCTTATTTATTTTACCAGCTTGTTCTTATGTGACTCATTGCGTATTCAAGTGAGCCATTAACTTTCTTACCAGGGTTAAAAATATTTTGAGGATCAAATATTTTTTTAGTTTCTTCAAAAAGTTTTACGATATCTTCGCCATACATTTCTTTCAGATATGGCGTACGAATTAATCCATCATTATGCTCACCTGTTATAGATCCTTTATACTTTGAGACGATTGCATAAACTTGATCAGAGATTTCAGGAATAGCGGTCCTCACAGCTGGATTAGTAATATCAACAAGTGGAATTATGTGAAAGTTTCCATTTCCAACATGTCCTGCAACAGTGTAAATAAATTCTGGATGTTTTTTGAGAATATCAGTTACTTGGGGAAGAACTTCTGAGATATGTTCAGGTTTAATAACAAAGTCATCAATGAATGGAGCAGTGTGTTTATCATGTATTTTCTTTCGAAGAAGATTGAAGCTTTCACGACGAACTAGCCAATATTTTTTCTCTTCATCATCTTCTGCAGTTTGACACTGTGGATGAAGTGGTTTAATTTTTTCTTTTAATGTTTTTACTTTTTCTTCAACCTCTTCTTTTGAGTCTCCAGTAAAATCAATTTGTAAAATTAATTTTGGTAAATGCTGTCCTGTGAACAAGTCAAAGAAGGCAGGAAGAAATGCAAATCCTGCATCAACCATTCCTTTAGGCCCTAATTGTTTTGAGAATTCTATAAAGTATTTTAGTGCAAGTTTTAAAGTGTTATCGTCATAAGACTCAAAGCTTTCAGGTTGAAGTGGTAATACCATATTAATTATATCTCCAAGGTGAGAAGTATCATGAAGATATATTACTAACATGTCATGGTGCTTTTTTACAGGAACGAGTTCTAAATCTCCTTCAACAAGCATTCCAAGTGTTCCTTGAGCTCCTACCCAGAGTTTCGTTAAGTCAAAGGTTTTATTTTCTTTATCATAGATATTCCATAAAAAGTATCCTGCAGAGTTTTTAGTAACATCAGGTTTTGCTGCCATAATTTTGTCATAGTTCATATTTATAAGACCAAACATTTTGTTATAAAGTTCTCCTTCAAAATTTGTTTGTGTCATTTTTTGATTGAGTTCTGCTTCTGTTAACTTTTTAAATTCATATGAATTTCCATCAGACAAAACTGCTTTTATTCTTTTTACATAATTTTCTGTTTTCCCGTACTGCAAAGATTTTTCTCCTCCAGAGTTGTTGTTAAAAATTCCTCCCATTGCGCAAAGTTCACGAGAAGCAGGGTAGGAGGGAAAAATTAAATCTTTTTGTAATGTTTCTTTTTCAAAATCTCTGTAGAAGACTCCTGGTTCTGTTGATGCAACATTTCCGTTAATACCTAGGAAATGATTCATGTATTTTCCGAAAGCAACAATTATGGATTCATTAATGGATCCACCGCTCATATCTGTTCCTGCAGATCTTCCTGTTAGTGATAGTTCTGGGTGTGCAGCTTTATTTTTGTCCACAAACTTAACCAGATTTTCTACATCCCCTGTGTCTTTTGGAAATACAACAACTTTAGGTTTAACTTCAAAGAGCGAAGCATCATGGCTATGTGCCACTAGTGTTTCTTCGTCTGTTGCGACATCACCCTTAAAGTTTTGTTTTAACTCGTTTAATAAATTCTCGTCCATTACTTTCTTGATATAACTTTATTAACTGCTTCTATTATTGCATCTTTATCCATTTTATATTTTTTAATAAGTTCTGCTGGTGTTCCGGACTCTCCAAATGTGTCTTGTAATCCAATAAATTCTATTGGTGTGGGGTTGGTTTTTGCTAAAGCTTCTGCGATAGCTCCTCCTAAACCTCCTGCTGCTTGATGGTCTTCTACAGTTACAACAGCACCTGTTTGCTTTGCGAGGGCTGCAACACCATCAATATCAAGTGGTTTTATAGAGGCAACATTTGCAACAAGTGCGTTTATGTTTTTCTCCTCAAGTTCTTTTGCAGCAAGAAGTGCTTGGTAGAGAAGCCAACCAGTTCCAAATATTACGACCTGTGGGTTATCAGTTGTCCAATAGACTTGAACTTTGCCATCATATGGTGTTTCCTCAGTTGTCATGATTGGGCTTTTATCACGTGAGAAGCGTAAAAAATATGGACCAAAGTCTTTTCCTGCAGCAATTGTTGTCTTGCGAGCTTCAATTGCGTCGCATGGGACTAAAACTCGCATTCCGGGCCAAGAACGGACACTAGCAATATCTTCGGTTGCTTGATGCGTTGCGCCATCTGGTCCTGTCATAATTCCTGCATGATGAGCAGCAACTTTAACATTTGCATTGTTGTAAACTGCAGTAGTTCTAATTGTTTCCCAATTTTTCCCCGGAGAAAATGTGGAATATGATGCAATGAATGCAATTTTGCCGGTGACTCCAAGACCCGCTGCAATAGCAGCCATATTCTGCTCTGCAACTCCTATTTCAAAATATCGATCTGGATATTTCTTCGCAAACTCCTCAACTTTTGTCGATTCTGTGAGATCAGCACATAGTGCAACCACATTTGGATCTTGATCGCCAAGTTCTACAAGTCCTTTACCAAAACCTGTACGAGTTGCATCCATTTCTGGTTTTTCATCAAACATTTTTTCGTTTAATTTTAAATCTTTATTTAACATTATTGTCCTTTCTCAATTTTTCCTTGTAATGTTCTCAATTCTTCAAGAGCTTTATCTGCTTCCTCTTTTCCAGGTGGTTTTCCATGCCATTCAGGTAAATTCTCCATAAAATCTACTCCTTGCCCAGGAGTTGTATGAGCAATAATAACTGATGGTTTTTGATGAACTGCTCGTGCTTGATTAATTGCGTCATTAAATGCTCTAAAGTTGTGTCCATCAACTTCTTGTACAAACCAATTGAAGCTTTCATATTTTGCGCGTAAATATTCAAGAGGCATAACATTTTCTGTGTAACCATCTATTTGAATATTATTTCTGTCTATAACAACGGTTAAGTTATCCAGATTATATTTTGCGGCCGACATTACTGCTTCCCATGTATTTCCTTCTTGATGCTCGCCATCAGATGTTAAGCAGTATACCTGATATTTTTTCTTATCAAGTTTTCCTGCAAGAGCAATTCCAATTGATTGGGAAATTCCTTCGCCAAGTGGGCCAGAGGTTGTTTCGACTCCGGGCAAGGCCCCTCTATGGGGGTGACCCTGAAGACGAGAGTTTAATTTTCTTAGTGTTTTTAATTCTTCCTCAGGAAAATATCCTGCCATGGCAAGTGCAACGTACTGAATTGGGCAGATGTGCCCATTGGACAAGACGAGTCTATCTCTATCAGGCCAAGTAGGGTTTTTAGGATCGTGGTTTAAGACGTGGAAATACATTGCTATAAAAATATCAGCCATTCCAAGAGGTCCGGCACTATGTCCTGATCCTGCTTCGAGAAGTGTTTCTATAACAAGCTCGCGTGCCCTGACTGCTTTTAGCTCTAAATCCCTTAATTTATCATCAAAAATATCTTCTATCATTTTCGCAGTATTACCATTAAATCAGATACGTTACTTGGAAGTCTACCCGTAATGATTCCATCTCCGGTTTTTTCAAAAAAATCAAAAGTGCTGTTCGTATCAAGAAATCCCTTCGCCTTAATACTAAGATTTCGTGCTTCTTCAATTGTTTTCTCATCACCTATTGCTCCAGCAAATTCTGAATTATCCCATCCATCAGAATCAAAAGAACAAATAGTTACTCCATGTTTTAATTCATCCAGCGCTCCTAAAACTAACTCCTGATTACGTCCTCCTTTTCCGCCTCGTTTTCCAACATGAACAGTAGTTTCTCCACCGACTAAGAGTATTGTTCCAGGGTGGGTATCGCGAATTAGTTTATGGCCAGCACTTTTGGCTTCCGACTGGAATCTATCAGAAAAAATACTAGCTTTATATCCTAACTCTTTTGCCTTTTTTAACATTGCGAGAAGAGCAGTTTCATTACTTAAAACCATAATGTTTGAGACTTTGTTAAAGTATTTTTTGTCCTTTGGTTTTTCAACAAAAGCATTTTCTTTTAGTTTTAACTTTGCTTCTAATTTATATTTTTTAATAATATGGTGGGCATCTTCAATTGTGGTTTTATCCATAACAGTAGGACCTGATGCGATTGTTGATAAGTCATTTCCTGGGACATCAGAATAAATTAATGTTGCAACAGTTGCTGGATACAGCTTTTCTGCTAAACCACCGCCTTTAACGTCTGACAGATGTTTTCTAACAATATTCATTTCTGTAATATCTGCACCTGATTTAAGAAGTGCTTTTCCAACGTTTATTTTTTGGTTTAAAGTTAATTTGTGTGGGGCAACTAGCATTGCTGACCCTCCTCCGCAGATGACAATAAGAACTAAATCCTTTTTGGTTAGCTTTGAGAGTTTTGAGATAATTTTCTTTGTAAATTTAAAGTTTGCCTCAGATGGTAGTGGATGAGTGCCTTTTGTAAATTCAATTTTTTTAAACTTTTCACCTTCCGTATCAATTACCCAACCCTCTGTAAGTTTGTCAGAAATTAAGTTTTCTAGTAGCTTTGCATTGCCCGCTGATCCTTTACCAAATCCTAGGATAAAAACTCTTTCAAAATCATCAAGATCAAATGTTTGATCAACAATTCTTAAAGTATTTAAATGTTTATGAACGTTGGCTTTGAAAACTTCCTCTGGCTGAATTGAGTTTAGTGCTGCTTCTACAAGTTCTAAAACTACTTTTCTCTCAGGGGTTTTTGCAAGATGGGCAAAGTTCTTGATAAACATGGATTATTCTATTTTATCTCATTATTAAAAATGTTCCAAGTTCAATTGAGAAATAGATCGTTCGGTAATATAATTACACTATGGCTGAAAATCAATCGGGACAAGAATACAGGCAGAGCTTAAAAGAACTACTCAAAGGAGAAATGGATCATGACCAAAGAAGAGTTTTTTTACAAAGTGAAAAATTAACTCCAGAGTATGCTAAAGCAAGGCATGCATTAGTTGAGGAGAGACAAAGAATAATGCTTCAGAAGGCTTTACAGTCCGGAGATGCTGAGAAGATTACAAGAGATTCTGCTCCATCAGGAAATCCGTTACTTGGATTAAAAGAAGAAGACTCTAATTCGCAATCTGAAAGAGATATTATTTGGGCTAACAATATTATTAATCAGTATTCAGAATTGCGCACTTCGGGTGAGAGGGGTGACAGAAAAGCAGCATTAAGACTCATTTCGCATGCCTCAGAGCGGTTTATTGATACCCCAGAGCTTATTGAGCAATCAATTGGAATTTGGGAAAATGTCGGCAGTGAGGGAGCACAAGATTTTCTTGAAAAGGTTACTGATACGACTATAAAAAAAACTAAAGAGAATTGGTCCGAGATTTCTCCCGAACAACTATCTAAATTATTTATTCAACATACAGACGGTGTTCTATCGAAAGGCTTTGTTGAAAAAATGCTAACTGAGTATTTTAAAGGACCAAACTCAAGACACAAAGTTGTAGATGCTTACTATAATCTTGCTTCCAGTGCGATAGATTTGTTAAGTAATTTAGGTGCTTTAAAAGATCTATATAGCGTTCTTTTTGGTCCTTCTGAAATTCTTCCTGTAAATTCACAATTTCTGTTTAATTTACATTCTTCCGGGATGGTTATAGATGATGATAGGTTTTATCAAAAGTTTCAGATAGCAAATTCTGTATTTAATGATATCAGAGCAGTTTATAATCTTGGTTATGAAGATAGTCCAAAAAGATTTGAAGGGTTTTTTAAGAACAATAAAAAATTAGAAGATATTTTAGATAGAGATGCTCAGAGAGCATTTAAAAGACTCGGAAAGCAGGAATATGATAGGAGGGTTGAGGGATTAGATGCCATTTCTTCAGGAAAACATGTTGGAATTTTTAAAGATAGAGAGGCTGGACTAAATGCGATTAGCATATGGCCATATAATCTAGTTTTAGATATTAGAGAGCCACTAAGGATTAAGGCAAATCAAAATGTTACCCCTCTTCTTATGGGCTATGTATCAGATAAAAAAATTCGTGAAGAGGTAAAAGATGGAGAAGATGGTGAAATTTTTTCATACAGTATTCCTGTAAACGACAATATACTTATGGAAGTTTTTGTAAATCAGGGTGCCTCTGATAAAAAAGGAGCACTTACCCAAGCCATATTGAAGGCTTCACCATTAACTCCTGAAAGAGAGAAAGAAATTTTAGAAGAATTTAATAGTCTTACAACTGTTTATAGTGTTCTTTTGAACAGAGGTTCTTTCGACGAATTTAAATATGCATCTTTTTATAGAGCAAGAAGTAATTCGGAAAATCTGCATTCTCTAGCGGCTCTTGAGGTAATTGGATTTCCAATTTTTAATAGTGAGGGTTTTGATATTCGTGAGTATAATGAGGCATTAAGAAGCAAAATCCTTAGAGATCAAAGACGATTCTTAAACAAAAGAGGGCTAAGAGTTCCTCTTGATCAGACATCATTTAGTAGGCTAGGTTATGAAAGTATTGTTTTTCGGCGAGACCAGGACCCAGAGTTAATAGATGTAGAAATGCATGTTGCGGGAAATCCATATAAATTTAGATTAGATAAAACATTGAATCTAGACCTACAAGGTAAAACCCTAGATTCCGAGTCATTAAAGAATGGTATTTCTCTGCTTACATTAAACGCTTTGAGACCTATTATTTGTGATGAGAATATTCCAACTTTAGAAGGAAAAATAAGTAAAGAGGCTGAGATTGCCATTTTAAGTAGAATGGGGCATTTAAGATTGCTTCCTAATGGATTTAGATTTACTGATCAGGCCGTGCTAAATTTATTTGAAAATGAAGGAAAAGATTTGAGAGTGGTTAGTGCGCAGAGGATGGTAGAGCTTCCTACAAATAGAGTAACAACATATGTTAAGCCTGTTATAGAAAAAGATGATAATCTGGACCCAATATTAATTCCTTTAGATCCTAAGGTTTTCGAGCTTCCACAGTAACTTTTCTTATCCAATTTGTGGTATAATAGCTTCTGAGCCAGAAAAGGTTCTGAAAAAGTATTTATGATAACACTTCTTCAAACCAGTCGAGAACTTCGAAACGCCTAAATAGGCCGTTTTTACTCTGGCTTGTATATATGGATGACAAGCAAAAATACCACAAAAAATTAGAAGAAATTTCACATCTTTCGATGGAGCAGGCAAAACGCCAGCTTATTGAAGAAGCTCGTAATGAAGCAAGAGCTGAGATTGCAAAAATTATTACAGAATCACAAGAAGAGGCAACTGTAAAAGCATCAACTGCCGCTCGTGAAATTTTAGCTGATTCACTTCAGCATGGAAGCCTTGATATAGTTCCAGAATTCACCGTTTCAGTAATAAAAATTCAAGACGAAGATGTTAAGGGAAGAATTATTGGAAAAGAAGGAAGAAACATAAGAGCATTTGAAACAGCAACGGGAGTTGATGTTGGACTTGATGAAGAGGGATTAATCCGTCTTTCATCATTTGATTCAGTTCGACGTGAAATCGCAAGACGTTCACTAGAGCTATTAATTAAGGACACAAGAATTCAACCAATAAGGATAGAAGAAGTAGTTGAACAACAGAAGCATGAAGTATCTGCCATTCTTCTTGAAGAAGGGCAAAAAATAGCAACAGAAGCAGGAGTTTTAAACATTCATCCTGATCTCTTAGCAATGCTAGGACGATTTAAGTTTAGAAGTTCTTTCGGTCAAAATCTTGTAATGCATTCGCTTGAGGTTTCAAAGATTGCAGCACATCTTGCTGCAGAAATAGGTGCAAACGTTGAAATTGCAAAGGTTGGAGGATTATTTCACGATATTGGAAAAGTTGTTGCTGATAAAGAAGGTAGTCACGTAACTCTTGGAGTTGACTTGTTACAAAAATACAAAATGCCTCGTGAAATCATTAATGCAGTCGCAGAGCATCATCAGGATAAACCATTTTCATCTGTTGAATCAGTTTTAGTATATTTAGCTGATGCAGCATCAGGAGGAAGACCAGGCGCAAGACATGAAGATGTTGAAGAGTACGTTAAGAGAATTCGTGACATGGAAGAGATTGCAAAGCATTATGATGGAGTCACAGATGCATATGCTTTTGAAGCTGGTCGTGAGCTACGAGTTGTAATTGATCCAGGAAAGCTTGATGATATTGAAACAACGATTACTGCTAAAAGAATTAAAGAAGAGATTGACAAAAAACTCATAGTTCCAGGAGTCGTTCGTGTTACAGCAATACGTGAGTTTAGAACCTCAGAACCAAAAGAATAAATCCACAAAAATCAATATCTTGACAAAGGTTTTTTTAAGTTGTACTGTTAAATCAAGCCAAACTATTTATGCATTTCAGTTTATCTTATCAATTCAATCCGAAAGGGGGTGATTCACTTTGTCAGTAACAAAAAAAGAGCTAATCGAGCTCGTTGCAAAAAAAGCAAATCTTACAAATAAGGCTTCTAAAGAAGCGGTTAAAGTTTTTCTTAATGCTATCCGTGACGCTTTAAAGCGCGATGAGAAGGTAGTAATCACCGGTTTTGGTACATTTTCTCTAAGAACAAGAAAGCAGAGAAAAGGTAGAAATCCAAAAACAGGAGAAACAATTACTATTGCTTCAAGAAAGGCACCAGGATTTACACCTGGTAAGAGTCTTAAAAAAGCTGTGAGATAACCCTTTCTCCCTGAGGGTCATCTTTTTAGTATAATAAGCCCAGTGAAGAAGGCTATATTCATTGTTGGTCCAACTGCTGTCGGAAAGACTTCTCTAGCGGTTAAAATTTCGCAGAAAATACCATCAATTTTAATTAGTGCAGACTCTATCCAGGTATATCGCGGCGCAGATATAATATCAGGTAAAGATCACCCCATAGATGTAAAAATAGAGCTTATAGACGTTCTTGATCCAACTCAATCATTTAATGTTCGTGATTTTACTCGTAGAGTAAGACCTCTTGTTGATGCTTCAAGGAAGCTGCCTGTAATTGTTGGGGGAACAGGATTATATACAAAATCACTTTATGAAAATATCGAAACAATTAATATCCCGCCGGATGAAGAGCTCAGATCAGATTTGGAACTATTAACAACTCAAGAGCTGCAAAAAAAATTAAAAGAGCTTGGTCTAGGAAAATTCAACTCTTTAAATGAGTCCGATAGGAATAATCCAAGGCGTTTAATGCGAGCAATAGAAGTCATCGTTAACAAAAATGATTCGAAAGAGGCCAATAAGCCTTTATTTAATAAGAATGAAATATTAATAATTGGTTTGGAGACATCTATGGACAATTTAAGAAGGAGGATAAACATGAGGGTTAAGGAGCGAATTAGCGAAGGAGCAAGGGAAGAGGCTCAACGGCTTTTTAATGAATATGAAAATTTATCGCCTCAGTTAAAAGTTGCCAATGGATATTGTCAAATATTCGAATTTCTAAAAGGAAAAATTAGCTGGGATGAAGCAGTTGAGCAGTGGAATACAGCAGATTACCAGCATGCTAAGGCTCAAATGACATGGTTTAAAAAAGACAATAACATTGTCTGGTTTAACATAGATAATACCCTGAGAGCTGATATAATGGCTAAAATTACGCACGAAATAGGCTTATAGTTTGATAAAATTAAACCTCTGTAGTATAATATTCATGTCAGGAAGAAGAACTGTTACTGTCCCGATCTTCGGGATGGAGGAAAGTCCAGACAGGTGTAATGCCGGGGACGGAACGTAAGTTCCGGAATGAAAGTTCCAGTGTTTAAACCTTATTCAGCTAAACGGGTTTAAAACAAATTCTGAATTAACAGAATTTGAGAGCAACAGAGACGAGCTGATATGAAACGAGGCAATCCTACCCGCTGCAACCTAGTATCGGTATAATTGCATTACTAAATATACCGGGTTTAGGGCATAGATAGATTACAGTTTAGAAACAGAATCTGGCTTACTCTCTTCCTGACAAATTTAAACATGAAAAACGAATTTCAAAAACCATCTATGAAGCGCGTTATGAAGTTATACCCTGGAAGAGAACCCTCTACGAAAAGATTGGAGAGAGATAAATTTGCGCGTGTATTATTTTCTGTTTTAGCAAAGGGCGAATTGGGTTATATACAAGACGCTATTGATGTTAAAGATTACAAGGTTAAAAAAGGCTAATTTGCTTCGCAAAGAATTTTATATTCACAGTTTTTGCAGAGAATACTGTGAGAACATTTAAATTCACTACTTTCTATCTCAACGATTTTTTTTAATATTTTTTCTCTTGTTTCTTCAACATCTTTTTGACTCATTTGTTTAGACTTTTTTACAAGTTCTTCAAGATAAAAAAGCGAGACAGTTATGTCCTCAGGCTTTCTTCTGAGACGAGCATCTTCTACTTCTGTTGCCGCAAGAGCATAAACACCGAGCTGTAATTCATAGCTTGATTTAGACATGCTTTCAGAGTTTCCTGTTTTATAATCAACAATCTCAATTCCACCATCACTTTTATTTAAGCGATCCATTTTTCCAAGAATTCTTACGGGTGGTTTTCCATCTCTTTTCAAAAAGAATGAAAACGGAATTTCAGTTGCAATCGGTAAGTTATTAGGATCAAAATTCTTTTTATAATAATTTGAAACAATTTTTTCACCTAGAGCAAACATTTTTTCTTCATATGATTTTTCTCGATAACCTTCTGCAATCCAGTTTGCTCTTAAAATATCTAAGAAGTCTTTTTCTGTTAATTTTTTTCCAAATTTAACATCATTATAAAAAGCATTAAATGAGTTATGAATTGAAATTCCAAAACTTAATGGAGCCGTCATTGGTGTCGGGAGCTTTAATAAATATCTTGCTTTAAAATGAAGTGGGCAAACATCAAATGCCTGAAGTTGTGAATATGAAAGAGAAGTTACTATAAATGGTGGAACATCTGTTGTAATTTTTGCTTGAGATCTTTTGTCTTCATCCTGATAGTCCTTAATTGCTTCAAGAAATGTTAATTGTTTTACTGTTCTTTCTGCTTCAATTTTTTGAGAGCTTTCCGGTAGTGCTTCGGATACAAATGGGGAAACTTTTTTTTCACGCTTTCCATCTGCATAAAACTTTGCTGCAGTAAAGTATAGCTGATCACGAGCTCGCGTCATACCAACATAGAAGAGTCTTCGCTCTTCTTGTAAATGATGATCGACATCTGGAATTACTTCTTTAATTAATTGATCATTAATTGGTATTTTTTCACGTCTCTCGCGAGTTGGGAATCTATCATTAACAAGATTAATCATGAAGACAACTGGAAACTCAAGACCTTTACTTGAATGAATTGTTAATATATTTACGGCATTCATTTCTTTTGCATCAAGTTCTTGAACAAGAGGACTATCTCCCATTTCCATCTGAAGGTCTAAGAAGTCGACAATAGTATATATATTAGCGTCGTTATTTAAAGTCTCAAAAGTTTTTATTCGATCAAAAAATTTTGCAATATTTGCTGCAGCCTTTTCATCTTTCTCCGTTTTTATATCCAGAAAAGAATTTAGAAGTCCTGAATCGAGTAAAAAATAATATAAAATTTGGCCGGGAGTATCTTTTTTTGCTCGTTCCAAGTGTCTTGTAACCATTTTGACAAATTTGTCTACTGCATCTTTGGATTTGTCTGTTAAAAGTGTTTGGCTTACATTTTCTAAAGTTTCAAAAAGTGTCATATTTCTCTTTCTTGCAAATGCGAGAAGATGATTTATTTCTCTTGCAGATAAATCAAATACATCCATATTTAAGATCCTATACAATGAAACAGAGTCTTCAAGATTGTAGAGAAGCTTAAAGTATGCAATTAAATCCTTAATCTCTTCTTGTTGATACAAAGCTCCTGGTCCTAAAAATTGAAATGGAATTTTGTGTCTTTGTAGGGCAACCGTTATGGGTTGTGCATGATTATTTGCGCGAACAAGAATTGCAAAGTCGGAATATCTGTATTTCTCTTTTCGTAAAATAGATTTTATTTTTTTAGCAATTGATTCCGCTTCCTCATCAACTCTATCTGCGAAAATTAATTCAGGAACCATTCCTCTGACTTTTCTTTCTGATGTTAATCTTTTGTTTATGTTTTCCATTGCCTCAAGTCTATTTGGATTATTGTTTTGAATCATTTGATGAGAGCGATCAAGAATCTCTTGTGTGGAGCGGTAGTTTTTAGTTAGAGTTATTAATTCTGCTGTTGGAAAATTATTTCTAAATTGAATAACGTTTGACAGTGCTGCTCCTCGCCATCTATATATTGCCTGGTCATCATCAGCAACAACTGTAATATTTTGATTCTTTCCGGCAAGTAGTATGGCTAGTTCATTCTGAGCAAAATTTGTGTCCTGAAATTCATCAACAAGTATATATTTAAATCTCTCTTGATACTCTTTCAGGATGTTTTTTCTATTCCTGAGTAAATAAAGTGTCTGAGCTATAAGGTCAGAGAAATCAAGCATTCCTTCCTTTTGTTTCAATTCAGAATATTGTGAGTATGCTGTTGCAAGTTCTAATGTTTTTTTGTTTTCAAGTTCTTCTTCCTCTGTTTCTCCATCTGTCTTAACAATCGCGTTTGCAAATTTTAAATATTCAGCAGGTGTTATATCTTCATCCTGAAGTCTTGAGAAGTGAGAGAGAAGCGCTTCTAAAAACTTATTTGGGCTACCAAGAGGCCTAAAGTATTCTAAGGGAAGTTTAAATAAATGTTTTTTCAGAAAAGTGATACTTTCTGCTTCTGTCATTAGTTTAAAGTTTGGATTAAGTCCAATTGCAATTGCTTCTTGGCGAAGTAGAGTATCGCAAAAACCATGGAATGTTGAAATCCACATCTGCGTATATCCGAAAGGTAACGCTTCATCAATTCTATCCTGCATTTCTTTGGATGCCTTATCTGTAAAGGTCAGTGCAAGAATTTCATCAGGTTTTGCGAGACCGTCAATTATTAAGTGTTTTATTCGCTCTGTTATAACTGTTGTTTTTCCAGTCCCCGCTCCTGCGATAATCAAAAGTGGTCCAGATCCATACTCAACTGCTTTTTTCTGTTCCGGGTTTAAGTCTTTTGCCATTAACTTGTTAATAACTCCTTTTCTTCTTGTTCAAGGATTTTTGTATTTTTAATTTTATCTCCAAGTCTTGAAAATGCAACCTCTGAAGTTTTCATCATATTGTATGAATTTGTAATATGTTTGTTTAAAGTATCAAGATTTTCTCCAACTTTTGAATATTCAGTCTGAATGGCACGAAGACTTGCTAGAATTTTTTGAGCATGCTGTGTTATTTTTTGTCCCTCAAATCCCATAAGTATTGCTCTTAAAAACGCATAAAAAGTCATAGGGGAGACTGGAAGAACTCTATGTTTCTGTGAGTAATCAAATATTGTTGAATTGTTTACTATTTCATAATATACAGCCTCAGAAGGTACATACATTAATGCATAGTCTATTGTTCCCTCTGCGGGCAATATATATTTCTTTGCAATGTCATCGATATGTTTTTTAATATCGCTTACAAACATTTTTTCAAAAGATTTTCTTTCAATTTCTCCGTCTGCGCCACTCATTGCTCTGAAATTTTC
Source organism: uncultured Gammaproteobacteria bacterium (assembly GCA_964640435.1). Taxonomy (GTDB): domain Bacteria; phylum Patescibacteriota; class Microgenomatia; order Levybacterales; family GWA1-39-11; genus GWA1-39-11. The sequence continues at coordinate 150,825 of CAZXFJ010000001.1, forward strand.
CATTGGAAATTTAGAATCAATTGGAATAATTCCAGCCTCTGTTTTGATCGCTGCATCAACAATAGAGCCATTCTTAAATGCGTACTGCATATTAAATGAATTTTTTGGAAGCATTTGACCTAATAATTCTTTTAAAACTTGCTCTCCTATATTTCCACGAAGCTTAGGGCTTTTTAAAAAGTCATTAAGATCCTTCATTGAGCGTCCAATTTCAGACATCTCGCCAATATTTTTTTGGACCGCCCCTATAACTTGGGCTGCTTTGTCCAGTCGGTCATTGAGAGCTTGAGTATTTGAAAGTAGCGTTGAGTTCATGGTTTTACTGTTTGCATCAAAAGATGATTGCATAGTTTTCATCCATTCAATTAATGACTGATCGGTATTTGAGGTTTGTTTTTTGTTAATAAAATAGATAACGATAGCGAAACCGATGATAATAATTGAGGATATGACGAGCAGGTCAGTATTCATGGTGAGGTATATTTTACCATACGTTGGCAAGTGATATAATCCCTATGTATGAGTAGTGCTAAAGAAATTGCTGATGGAATGAATTTGGATCGTATTAATCAACCGGGGTCTTCAGATCCAATTTTTTTCTATCCTAAAGAATTTTATGTATTTGATAATTTCTCCGCATTTCAAGTGATGTATGAGGATTATTTATGGTCAACATCAGAGCATGCATATCATTACAGAAAATTTAGAGATACTGCTCCAGAAGTTGTTGAGCAAATAAAGCTTGCAAGATCACCTCATGATGCATTAAAAATTGCTACAGAAAATAAAGATAAAAGAGTTGAAAATTGGGACGAGATTAAGCGTGATGTTATGAAAGATGTTATAAGACACAAAATAGACCAGCATCCATATGTTTTACAAAAACTTTTGCACACTGGAAATCGTGAAATTATTGAAGACTCCTGGAGAGACGATCAATGGGGATGGGGAAAAGATAAAGATGGGAAAAATATGTTGGGACAAATATGGATGGAATTAAGAGAAGAATATAAAAATGAAGAAGAGGAGATTAAGAATGAATGATATAGAAATTGAAAAAGCAATAAAATTTTTGGCAGAAAATATGCCCATTGAAGGAATGTCAAAGCCAACATTGCTTCATAGCTTGCGTGTTGGTCTATATCTCCACTCAGATAATTATAGTACGGATGTATGTATTGCCGGATTTTTACATGACTTAGTGGAGGATACAAATGTAACTTATGAAGATATTAAAAAAAACTTTGGCACAAGAGTCGCGACACTTGTTGAGGCAAATACTAAAAATAAGAATATTAAAGATAAAGAAGAGAGGGTAAAAGATTTATTCGAAAGATGTGTTGTTTATGAGGATGCATCAATAGTAAAAGCAGCTGACATTATGGATAATATTGAATACTATAAACGAATTGATAATGAAGAAAATCTTCAGACCATGATTGTGCGAGGAGAGTTGTTGATAAATTTAAAGCCGGAAAATTATAAAGATAAAATATTTGAAAAGTTAAAAAAATTATTGTCCGTTTGATTCTAAAGTTTTGTATAAAACAATAGCCAAAGACACCATTGTATTGATTGATACATTTATACCAAGCATTGGAAGTTGAACTACTTGATCACAGAGTTGTAAAACATCTTCTGAAACTCCATGAGTTTCATTTCCGATAATTAAAGCCACAGGATATCCGTAGTCAGCCTTTGTGTAATCGATACTTTTTTCTGATAACTCTACTGCTATAATTTTAATTCCTTCAACATTTTTTCTTAAACTTTCTATGGCATCTGTTGTTTTGTCAAAATGTTCCCAGTCTGTGAGATCTACAGTATTAATGGATGATTTTTTTATTCTCGTATTAGGTGGAGTTTCTGTGTAACCACATAAAAGTATTTTCTTTGTTGCAGTAGCATCTGCTAAGCGAAATACTGCACCTACATTATATGTATCAAGAACATTATCTAGTAATATATATAGCTCATTTTTTTTGACAGCGTTTGAGTTTAACTCGCCAGGTTTTGACCGCCTTAATTTATCCGAATTTAATTTCATGTTGATATTATACCTGAATTGAGGCTAATTTGCTGATGTTACAGCCTCGGTAGGCTTATTTGCGGGTACAGCATCTTTTTCAAGTTGCTCTTTTGTCCAAACAGCAAAATCACATTTAGGATAATTTCCACACCCGTAAAATGTTCTTCCTTTGCGAGTTTTTTTAAGAACCATTTTTCCATTATCTCTCGGACAAAGGTATCCAGATTCTTGAATAATTGATTCACGGAATTTGCAAGTTGGGAAGTTGCTACATGCTTTAAATTTTCCAAATCGTCCAACGCGAATTACAACATCTCCAGCATCAAGTGGGCACTTTTCGCCAGTTTTCTCAAGTTCTATTTGAATTTTTTCTTCACCCTCAGCTGACTTCAATTCTTTCTCGAATGGTTTATAAAAATCTTTTACAACAGGAATCCAATCTGTTTTTCCTGTTGCTATCTCATCTAGCTTATCTTCCATACCGGCAGTAAACGGAATGTCATCAATTTCTGCAAAATTCTTAACTAAGAAGTCATTAACTAGGGTTCCGATTTCAGTTGGTTTAAATCTATTTTCATCTTTTTCAACATAGAATCTTGCTGTAATAGTTGAAATAGTTGGAGCGTAAGTCGATGGGCGACCTATACCATGTTTTTCAAGTGAACTAATCAAAGATCCTTCGTTATATCTTGGTGGTGGAGTTGTTGAATGTTCAGTTATTTTTAATTCTGATAAAGAGAGTTTGTCGCCAACAGCGAGATCTGGGATTAATTGTTCAGGATCTTCATAAAACCAAATTTTTAAAAATCCATCAAATTTCATAACTCTTCCATTTGCTTGGAAAAGATATTTTTTATCATTTTTTGCTTCGACGTCAATTCGTGTCGATAAGAATTCCGCATCTGCCATTTGGGTTGCAAGAGCCCTCTTATATATAAGGTTATATAGCTTTGCAAAGTCTTTACCTAGTTTTGCCGTTACAGCATGTTCATCTTCAAATAAATTTGTTGGTCTTATTGCCTCATGAGCTTCTTGTGCAAGTTTTGATTTTGTTTGATAAGTACGTGGACTTGCAGGTAGATATTTTTTGCCAAAGTTTTTTTCAATATAGTTTCTTGCTTCCTTTAAAAAGTCTTCGGAAAGGTTATATGAGTCAGTTCTATGATAAGTAATAAAACCTTCTTCATACAGTCTTTGTGCAAGACTCATTGTTCTTTTTGATGGATATCCAAATCTTCGTGATGCCTCAATTTGTAAAAGTGATGTTGTGAATGGTGGATATGGAGATCTTTTACTTTCTCTTTGTGCAACATCTAGAACCGTGAATTCTTTTCCTTGCAAGTCATTTTTAATTGATTCACTATCGGTTTTGCTTAGATTTGTTTTTGCAAATTTATAATCCCCATCATAAAGTGGTAATGTATTTGTTTTTTCAATCGCCTCATCATTTATTTTTACGAGTTCAAACAAAACTGGGGTTTTTCCGTCTTTTGACAGAAGTGCAAAAACACGATAAAACTCTTCATTTTTAAATTTCTCAACTTCACGCTCGCGTTCCACAATGAATCTTAGAGCGATTGACTGAACACGTCCTGCAGAAAGACCTTTTTTAATTTTCATCCATAGAATTGGAGATAGTTTGTATCCTACGACACGATCTAAAACTCTTCGTCCTGTTTGAGCAGCTACTAGATTCATATCAATATCATGAGGATGTTCAAGCGCTTCATTAATTGCACGGGGTGTAATTTCATGGAAGACAATTCTCTGAAATTTTGCATTTTTTGGAACTTCTTTTGAAAGAACTTCCTTAAGATGATATGAAATAGCTTCTCCTTCTCGATCAGGGTCTGTTGCGAGAATTATGACCTCTGCATCTTTTGCATCACTTTTAAGTGATTCCATTGTTTTTCTCTTATCTTTTGGAATAACATACTTAGGTTCAAAATTATTTTCAATATCTATTCCAAGATTTCCTTTTGGTAAATCCCGAATATGACCCATTGATGCTTGAATGGTATATTTTCCACCAAGAAAGCGAGATAGTGTTTTTGCTTTTGTTGGAGATTCAACTAATATTAAACTTTTCATAACTATTTAGTATAGAGATGTGAACGCGTTATTGTAAAGCCCCTTTATTTTATTGTCAAGCTTAGTCGAAATATAACTCAGGGTTAGAAGTGATTTTTTTCCACTCGATTGGTTTGTAATCAATGAGTGCATATGCTCCTATCATTGCTGCATTGTCGGTTGAATATTTTCTCTCCGGAGAAAAAATATTTGGATTTGAAAGATCTTTTTCAGCTTGTTTTTTAAGCTTTTCGAGAAGAGTTTGATTTGCAGATACGCCACCGCCAAGAATAATGGTATTGGTTTTGTACACTTTTGCTGCTCGAATAGTTTTTTTGACCAATACATCTATCACAGCTTTTTGAACTGAGTAGCATATTTCATTTTTCAATTCTTCACTTATTTCAGGATTTTTTTCAACAAATCTTGCAACTTCTGCTTTTAGGCCTGAGAAAGAGAAGTCGAAATCTTTTGATCCAATCATGGGGCTATGAAAAAGAGAAGTTGGTGTATTCTTTTTATCTTTAATAAATTTATTAGCACGTTGTTCTATTTCAGGTCCAGCAGGATATGAAAGGTTAAGGAGTCTTCCAATTTTGTCTAAAGCTTCTCCAGCAGCATCATCTCGGGTTCCCCCAAGCCATTTAAAGTCGGTTAATGATTTGAAGTACAATAAGTCGGTGTGTCCTCCTGAAACGATAAGACCAATAAACGGTAATTGAGGGATTGTATTGTTTTTTTCAGTTTTAATAAAGTTTGCAAAAAGATGTGCAAGTAAATGGTTAACAGGCATAATTGGCTTATTAAAGGATAGGGATAGTGTTTTGGCTGTTTCAACTCCAATAAGAAGCGAGCCAATAAGCCCTGGTCCATAAGTTACTGCAATTGCATCGATATCATCAGTAAATATTCGTTGCGCATTTTTGTTTGAGTCTTTGGTAGATAGCTCCAGCGCTTTTTTTATAACCGGGATAATAAATTTAACCTGTTCCCGGGCGGCATTCTCAGGAATTATCCCACCGGTTGTGGCATGAATATCAAGAGATGTTGCTATGACATTTGATAAAACCTCAACGCCATTATTTGAATCTATTTTCTCCACAACAGCAGCACTTGTTTCATCACAGCTTGTTTCAATTGACAGTATTCTCATGAGGATCGGTGTAAATATTATTTTACACCAGTGAATTTAATTGTGGTTCCTTCTTTAATTCCAAATTTATCTGCTTGTCCGGCATTAAGTTCGAGTACATAGTTTGCATCCTTTGAAGGATAGTAAACGACTAATGCGGGCGCTTGAGTTGGTGGAGCTGCATTTTTTACAACATAAACTACAGTATTGTCATCTAGCCAGATTATATCTATTGGGAAAAGCATATCTTTCATCCAGAATCCATATTTTGCTTTTGAGTCAAATTTAAATAACATACCTTGGTCTTGTGGAAGACTTTTTCTTCCAGATAGTCCTTTCTTTCTTTCGCTCTCTGTTTTTGCCAAGATAAGATTTACTTTATTTTTTCCAACTTCAGCAGTTGCCTTTGAGCCGAAATTAATAAAAGATAGAGGATTTCCACCTGTTTTTACCACGAAAAGAAGTATTACTGCGATGATTAATACTACATAAACGATAATTAATTTTTTCATAAAGTCCTATAATCTTATTTTTTCTTCAATTTTTGTAGTTGAATAATCTGGCTTTCTTTCCATAACTTCAACTATTTTACTTCCTGTTTTTTCAATATAATCTCTTTCCCAGTTGTATATTTTATTCCCAACGGTAACAGCAATTATATCAGGTTTTATCAGTTTGACAAGTATCTCATAGTCATCATCATTTTTTAAGTTTTCTAGTGGTAAAACATAATCTACCATTGAAAGATTTGATAAAACAACAGCACGGTCTTGTTGGGAATTAATTGGTCTTCTTTCTCCTTTTAATTCCTTAATTTTTTGATCTGATTCAAGCAGTACTATTAATGAGTCTCCTTGTTTTTTTGCCAAAGTTAAAAATTCGATGTGAGCTGCATGAAGGATATCAAAGCAGCCTCCAACAAGTACTAATTTTTGATTTGAAGATTTAAGATTTGAAAGTTTATTTTCTTCTGTGGATTTTAAAATAACGCCCATTTATGTTTTTGTACCTCTTAGGAAAACAGCCTGCCAAGGTTTGTAATTTGATACAAAAGTATCTTTAATAATTTCCTTTCCATCTCTTGTTACTGTTCTTGTAAATACGGATCTTGCGCCCGGTGCAGCGAAATCAACTTGTTTTATCTGTCCGACTGGAAGAGTTGGATCATCCTGATAAGAATCTGGTGGAGCAGGAGCAACATTTGAAATTACCGGTTGCGTAACGGAAACTTTTCTTCCATCACTTTGTCCATAAATCGTGAACGTTGCGGTCAGTGTTGAGGTATTAGTAAGTGCTTGAATGAAGATATAGTGACCCGTATCATTTTTAAACTTAAAATCAACAGTTGGAACATATGTGGTGGCATCAAATCCTGGTGCCGCGTCTTGCTCATAGTACCCAACTCTATATGCATGAGCGTGCCTTTCCGTAATCGGAAGACCTGCATTTAAAACAGCTCTAAAAAGTGTTGTTGAGACTTGGCAAACTCCTCCTCCATCTCCAAGGACCGTTTTACCGCCTGATATAACATAAGCTTGTTGATAACCAGTAAATTTTGATACATCACCAAGTGTTTTAACAAAAGAAAATTCTTCGCCTGGAGCAATTAATGCGCCATTAATTTTTGAGGTTGCAAGCGCAACGTTATGAACTCTACTTGGGATAGAATGGTAAAAAGTAGAAGTACCTGTACCAATTGGTTCCACAATCCCTAAATTATTTGCTTCCTCAGTTGCAACTTCAGGTTTAACAACTTTTATTGGAATTGTAACTTTTGTTGACTTCATTTCACCCGATGCGAGTTCAGGAAGTAGGTTTTTTATATTATCATTGAGTGCCTCATAATTAATGCTCTGACCATTTTTTGATTGTTTAAATGCAACAACTTTATTATTCTCTATGTTAAATTCAGCATTAATAGGCTCAGAATATATAGATTTTCCAATTGGTTCAAGCTGTTTTGTTAAAACATCATAATTGAATGTATATGGAGTACTTAAAAATGTGCCATTTATATATGAGGAGAGAATTAAGTAAACATCGGAGAGAAGATTTTTTGTTTTACCTAAATTTAAAGCCTGCTCACTAATAAGATTGGTGTCATATCCGAGTCCTAATGTTTTTGCAGAAATTGTTGCAGCTCCCGCATCCGAGGTAAAAGTTATTGTGCTTTTTTCGATCTTTCCATTCTTTTTATTAAATATTTCTTCGATTTCATCTTTATTTTTCTCCCCAAGATATATATTGTTTACGAAAACACCCGGAATTACGCGGTCTTGATAGGTAAATCTGAAGTAGGCGAGTACTAGTGATACGAGAATTGCACCAGCTAAAATAAAACCAACTAAAAACCAATATGTCGATTTAATTACTAATCCAAAGCTTTCTTTTTTTATGTTAAATTTTGCCACAATAATAGATTTTTTTAGATACAAAGTATTATACTAAAGGTAGGTATCAAATACTACCAATTCACGAAGATATTAATCACCTATGGATAATAATGCAAGCAATATTCCGCCTCAGGCTCCGCCTCAACCAGTAGCCCCCCCTCAAGCATATGATCCCGGTGTAGTAGAGGAAGGAAATGATGGAAAAAAGAAAATAATTAGTTTTGTTATTGGACTTGGTGTGATACTTGTTCTTCTAATTATATTTTTTGTTTTTCTAAGACCTATTATTTTTCCATCAAAAGATAAAGAAGTAACATTGACATATTGGCTAGTTTTTGATGATCCAGAGCCATTTAGGCAAGCTGCTGCAGAATTTACGCAGGCACACCCCAATATAAAGGTAAAAGTTGAAAAACAGGATATTAAAGCTCTTGGAAAATATGTTCAACTACTTGATACAAGAATTAATAATGGGAATGGGCCTGATGTTTTTCGTTATCACAATAGCTGGCTTCCTGAAGTGAAACCATTGTTGTTGCCTTTGCCACAGGATGTTGTGAATACTACTCAAATATCCTCAAAATATTACCCAACAGTAGGAGTAGATGTTAAGGCTGGCGGAGCTTATTTTGGAGTTCCTATTATGTTTGATACGTTATCTTTATATGTAAATACAGATCTTTTTACTCAGGCCGGAATTGGCTATCCATCAACTTGGGATGATATGGTTTCTGCAGCAAGACAGCTTACGGTTAAGGATGCAAACGGTAAAATTACTACATCTGGAGCAGCAATTGGAACGTATGACAATATAGCTCATGCATCTGACATAGTATCTGTTTTATTACTCCAAAATGGAGCAAATTTAATTGACCTAGCAGGATCTTCTAAGCAAAGTTCAGTTGATGCTTTAGATTTCTATACTTCTTTTGCTCGTGGAGATTCAAACGTTTGGGATAATAGTATGGAAAATTCAACAATAGCATTTGAAAAAGGACAACTTGCAATGTATTTTGGATATTCTTGGGATGCTTTTGAAATTAAAGCATCTAATCCAAATTTAAATTTCAAAGTTATTCCCGTTCCACATTTGCCATCTCAAAACAAAACAACAGCAAGTTATTGGGTAGAGGGTGTTTCTTCTAAGACAAAGCATCCAAAAGAAGCATTTGAATTCTTGCAGTATTTGGCATCAAAACAAACAATGGAAAAATTATATGCTAGTGAGTCAAAGATTAGGCTTTATGGAGAGCTTTATCCTCGTCCCGACATGGCAGACTCTTTAAAATCAAATACTCTTGCTTATTCATTTTTAGTACAAGGGAAAGATGCTATATCGACTATTTTTTCATCTGATACATATGATGGTGCAATGATTGATTCATTAAATTCGTATCTTGGAAATGCGATAAATTCAATTCTAAAAAACAGTAGTTCTCCTGAGACAGCAGTTGATACTCTTGCCGAGGGTGTTGCTCAGGTCTTAAGTAAATATGTTCAAGCAGCAGGTAAATAAAAATATAATCAAAACCCTTTCATATTCGGATGTTTTCGATTTTCCCCTGACAAAAAAAGAAATATATAAATATTACATTGGAGAAAAAATAGCTGAAAGTGATTTTAATTCTTCTATGAATGACCTAATTGAAGCGGGCTTTATTAGCAAGAAGTCTTCTTACTACTTTCTAAACGGAAAATATAAGAATTACACACTAAGAACAAAAAGAAAAAAAGAAAGCAGGAGAAAGATGATGATCGCCAAAAAAGTGGCAAGTGTGTTAAGTTTTCTTCCTACAATTAAACTGATTGGTGTTTCAGGGAGTCTATCTATGAATAATTGCGATAGAAAAGACGACATAGATTTATTTTTTATTACTTCCTCAAATACTCTTTGGTTATCTCGACTTGTTGTAAATATAGCACTACTTGTAATGGGTATTAAGAGGTCAAGATTGGATAGTTATGGCATAGATAGAATATGTCCTAATATGTTTTTGTCAGAAGATAATCTAAAAATAGATAGTAATTTGTTTACAGCTCATGAAATCGCTCAATTAAAGGTTCTAGTAAATAAAGATGGAGTATATCAAAACTTTTTAAGTACCAATAAGTGGGTATTAAAGACCTTGCCACATTCCATAAATGTAGAAAATCGTCTAGTTAATAGGTCTGAAAATAAATATTTGAAAGTTTTAGACAGGTTTTTCTACACTATTCAGAGTATATATATGAGAAAGAATAAGACTATTGAAAAAGTTTCTGTTAATAGAGCTGCATTTCATCCCAAAGATAAAACAAGTTTTGTTTTAGATTTGTATAAAAAAAGGTATAAAAACTACAAAAATACACTATTTTTTGTAAATTTTGATCAGGCACGAAATGCTCCCGAATTAGCCTCAAAGTTTACTCCAGGATATTGACATACATTTCTGCATACTGTATATATAAACGGTAACATTTCCCCAACAAAAAAATTGTGTGGGGATTTTTTAAAATTTTATGGATAATCACAAAAAAGTATTTGTCACAAAAGAGGGTCTTGAGGAACTAAAAAAAGAACTTAAAGATCTTACAGATGTAAAAAGAGCTCAGGTTTTAGAGCGTGTTTCTGCTGCTCGTTCAATGGGAGATTTATCTGAGAATTCAGAATATACAGCAGCAAAAGAAGAGCTTAATCTTATTGATGGAAGAATTGACGAGCTCTCAGAAATTATTAAAGGTGCTGAGCTTATTGAAGAAACTCACACGTCAGGAAAAGGAGCAACAGTTCAGCTCGGATCATCAATAACAGTTCAGATTAATGGTAAAAAGGAAGAATTTGCACTCGTTGGTGAATGGGAAGCAGATCCACAAGCTAAAAAAATCTCACATGAGTCTCCACTTGGTAAAGCTTTAATGGGTAAATCAATTGGAGAAAAAGTAGAAGTTGAAGCACCTGCTGGAAAAGTAGTTTATACAGTAGTTTCAATTAAGTAGCTTGCGGCTTTTACAAGCCGCTTTAGTCAACCCCTCCATGAGGGGTTTTTGTTTGCTATAATCAAAAAATATGGATGACAATCAATATAAAAAAATAAGAGAGGAAAAGCTAGCCAAGATAAAAGATCTTGGTTGGAATCCTTATGTTGCGACTTTTGATAAAAAACAGTCTGTAAAAGAGGTTGCAGATATGGAGGGTAAAGTAGTTAAAACTGCTGGAAGAATTTATTCGTATCGTGAACACGGAAATATTGCCTTTGCAGATCTTAAAGATGAAACTGGAAAAATTCAGTTGTTTTTTCAAAAAAATCTTCTAGGTGATGAATTTAAAAACCTAAAGTTACTTGATATTGGAGATTTCATTGGCGTGGAGGGTGAGGTTGTTAAAACAACGGTTGGTGAAATTTCAATAGCGCCTACAAGTTTTACTTTGCTTACAAAATCTCTTCAACCAATTCCTAGCGAATGGTTTGGCGTAAAAGATGTTGAGACTCGTTTTCGTCAAAGATATCTTGATCTTTTAATAAATCCTGATGTCCGCGAGCGTTTTAATAAACGTTCAAAAATTGTAAGTGGAGTAAGAGAATATTTGGACAATTTAGGATTTTGGGAAGTTGAAACACCTGTCCTTCAGCCACTTTACGGTGGAGCAAATGCGAGACCATTTAAGACTCATGTAAATGCCTTTGATCAGCAAATGTATCTAAGAATTGCTGATGAGCTATATCTTAAAAGATTGATTGTTGGAGGTTATGAGAGAGTTTATGAAATCTCAAAAGATTTTAGAAATGAAGGAATAGATCATACTCATTTCCCTGAATTTACGATGATCGAGTGGTATGAGGCTTATGCTGACTATAATCGCATTATGGATGTTGCTGAAGGGCTAATAAAACATCTGGCAAAAAAACTCTACGGGACAACAGTTATCAAAGTGGGAGATCGCGATATCGATGTTGGAAAGGAATGGCCAAGAATTGAAATGTCTCAGATCCTTAAAGATAAACTTGATCTTGATGTGGAAAATGAAACAGCTGAGTCTCTTATTGAATTTGCAAAGAAAAATTGTCCAGATGCACAACTTGTTGGTGGAGAAACAAAAGGTCAGTTAATTTACATTATTTTTGAGCATTTAATTCCTCAGACCCTTGAAGAGCCGACATATATTATTGATTATCCAGAAGATGTAAGTCCATTATCAAAGCCACATCGAAGCAAAGAGGGATGGGTAGAGCGATTTGAAGCATATATCGGAGGTAAAGAAATTTATGATGGATGGAGTGAGTTAACAGATTCAGTTTTGCAGCGTGAGCGTTTAACTCGTGATTCCAAAGCTGCAAGAAAAAATAAAGATGAAGCACAGCATGTTGATGAAGACTTCTTAAGAGCTATGGAGTTTGGTATGCCACCATTCGGTGGAATTGGAATTGGAATAGATCGTTTAACAATGTTTTTGACGAATACTTGGGCTATTAAAGAAGTTGTTATCTTTCCGACACTTAAACCCGAAAACCCTCACAAAGAAGAATAATCATGCTTCCCAGCGACAATAAATCGCAGTTGGTAGTAATCTCTCATTAGATTTTTGTTTTACAGCAAGTTCTCCAAATTCAACATTTCCTTTTACTTTTCTGGTTGCATCAGTAATCATATTTGAAAGGGATATTGATGAAACGGGAATTGCATAAGCCGTAGTTATCATAAATAAAGGGTTATCGGATAATAATTGGCGACAATAATCTAAAAGTTCTGGAAAGTTTTCTTCAAATTTCCAAACTTCCCCCTGTGGTCCACGACCAAATTTTGGAGGATCCATAATAATCGCATCATATCGATTCGTTTTTCGTAGTTCTCTTTTTACGAACTTTAAAGCATCTTCAGGGATCCATCGTATTGGTTTTTCTGATAATCCTGAAATCTGTTGATTCTCTCTTGCCCATGTCATTGCAGGTTTTGATGCATCAACATGAACTACGTTTGCTCCAGCTGCTGCTGCAGCAAGAGTTGAAGCACCTGTATAGGTAAAAGACAGAGGACATTAATTTTTCTTCCAGCACTTTTTATTTTTTCTTCAATCCAAGTCCATTGTTCTGCTTGGTCAGGAAAAATTCCCACATGACCAAATGGAGTTAGTTTTAGCTTAAGTTTTAAATTTCCATGTGTTAAGTTCCATTCATTTGGGATGCTATTTTTAAATTCCCAAGAGCCTCCGCGATCACTATTTTTACGAAAAACTGCATCAGCTTTATGCCACTCTTGTTCTGGAAGATTTTGGCGCCAAGATGCTTCAGGTTCTATCCTGTTAAGAATATATTTTCCAAAGCGTTCAAGCTTTCTTCCATTTCCGGAATCCAGCAGCTCATATTCGTCCCAAGATGGTGTTTGAATATTAATCATGTACGTATTATCTCTGAATTTAAATGCACAAGCAAGTTTGATATACTTTCCCTGATGCAAAAAATATATCTGGCTACGACAAATAAAGGTAAAGTTGGTGAGATTCAGGAAATTCTTGGTGTTGATCTTGAAGCTGCGAAGATTAATATCGATGAAGTTCAGAGTATGGATCTAGAGTATGTAGCAAAGAAGAAAGCGGAAGAAGCATTTAAGCAACTAGGGAAACCAGTTATTGTAGATGATGTTGGAATATATTTTGATGCTTGGAATGGTTTTCCTGGTCCATTTGTTAAGCATCTTCTCGAATCATTAGATTATTCGGGTGTTTTATCTTTGTTAAAAAACGAAAAAAACAGAAGAGTTAGGGTTGCAGCAGTAATTGCATATCATGATGGTAAGCGTGTTCATACATTTGTAGGAAAATTTACTGGTACTCTTTCTACAGAAAAACGTGGAACAAAAGGATGGGGTTTTGATCCGATTGTAATACCGGATGGTTTTTCTGAAACTTTTGCAGAGCTTGGTCCTGATATAAAAAATAAAATTTCTCACAGAGCATTGGCATTAAAGAAATTTAAAAAGTATTTGGATAGCCAAATGAAGCAAAAAAAGATATAATGCTCATATGTTAGATTTAAAGATATTAAGAGAAAACCCCGAGAGTTTTGCAGCAGGCGCTGCTGCAAAAAATATCAACATCGATGTTGAGGAGATATTAAGGCTTGATGAAGAAGTTCGAGATCTTGCCCGCAAATTACAGGAGCTATATACCCAAAGGAATAGAGCAGCAAAAGAACGCGATATTGAAGGTGGAAAAGAGATTAAAGCAGAAGTTGGATCACTTGAGGCACAGCTTAAAGAGGCAGAAGAGCGTCTTAATGCGCTTTTATGGTCTGTTCCAAATCTTCCTGCACAAGATGTTAAAGTTGGTCGTGATGAGGGTGAAAATGATGTTGTAAGACAGGTTGGACAAATTCCTCAGTTTAAATTTAAACCAAGAGATCATGTTGAGCTCGGACAAATACTCGACATAATAGATATTGACCGCGCTGCAAAAGTTTCTGGTGCACGTTTTGCATATCTTAAAAATGAGGGAGTACTTCTCGAGTTTGCACTTGCTCAGTTTGCGATTAATACACTAATGCACAATGGTTTTACGCCTGTTATTCCACCTGAAATTATTAAAACTGAAACAATGCAAAAGCTTGGATATATGGAGAATGGTGGAGATGAGGATATGTTCCATATTGAAAAAGACGGATTAACTCTAGTAGGAACTGCAGAGCACTCACTTGTATCCATGCATATGGATGAAACTTTTCTTGCAAAGGATTTACCTAAGCGCTATGTTGGATTCTCCTCATCATTTAGACGTGAAGCAGGGTCATATGGAAAAGATACTAGAGGAATTTTAAGAGTACATCAGTTTGATAAGGTCGAAATGGTCTCATTTGTAACTGCAGAGAATGATGATGAAGAACACAAGTTTTTATTAGGACTTGAAGAAAAGTTTTTTAATGAACTTGGTATCCCATATCAAGTTATAAAAATGTGCTCAGGTGACTTAGGATTTCCGGTTGCTCGTAAATTTGATATAGAAGCATGGATTCCAACCCAGGAAAAATACCGTGAAGTTACTTCTGCCTCAACGACAACAGATTTTCAGGCACGAAGACTAAATATAAAGTATCAAGATGGAGCAGAGAAAAGATATGCGCATATTCTAAATGGAACTGCGTTTGCTATTGGTAGAACATTAATTGCAATTCTTGAGAATTATCAACAGGAAGATGGCTCAGTTATAGTTCCAGAAGTTTTAAGAAAATATATAAATATTGATAAAATTTCTCCAAAACGCTAGCCTCAAAATTTTTTAAAATTCTAGCTAAAAAAAAGCTTCAAAAAATGAAAAAATGATTTTGTGATTTTTATTGTCAAATCAAGCCAAACTCATATTTTTGAAGCCATTGATTTTTCTTGACAATTATTGCCATTTTCGCAACCATTAACTTATACCTAATCCCAAATTTATTTGGGATGAGAGGAGGTGTTCACTCCATGGCTGCTAAAAAGAAAGCAAAGAAGAAGAAGAAATAGGTTTTAGATAGAAATATTTAACTTATTTCGGTTGGCCGAGTTAGACTCGGACCAATTGATCAATTGGTATCCCCGCAAGTCTTCTGATGAGCGGGGATAACTCTTTTAAATCATTCGTAATTTGGCCTCAAGTGTGATAGAATTATACTTCGGTTATGCTAAATATTATTTCTAAGTTTTTTGACTCAAATGACCGCGAGATTAAAAGTCTGCAGCCTATTGTTGATGAGATAAATGCTTTTGATGATAAGTTTAAAAAACTTAAAGATTCAGATTTCCCCAAAAAAACAGAAGAATTTAAAAAAAGAATTGAAAAAGGAGAAAACATTTTCTTACTTCTTCCGGAGGCGTTTGCTCTTGCCCGTGAGGCAGCAAGTCGTTCAGTAGGACTTAGGCCATATGATGTTCAGTTGATGGCAGCAACAGCTTTGGCACGAGGAGCCGTTGCAGAACAAAAAACCGGAGAAGGAAAAACGTTATCTGCGGTACCTGCTTTGTATCTTAATGCTTTAACCGGTAAAACAGTTCACTTAGTTACTGTTAATGATTATCTGGCTCGTCGTGATGCTGGTTGGATGGGCTCAGTTTTCGCATTCTTAGGAATGACTGTTTCCACAATTATCTCAGATGCGTCTTTTATATATGACCCTGAATATGTTGATAATAACGCAGTTGATTATCGACTAATTCATTTGCGTCCAATAACCCGTAAAGAAGCATATAAGGCAAATGTTGTTTATGGAATAAACTCAGAATTTGGTTTTGATTATCTTCGTGACAACATGGCAACAAATCAAGACGATTTAGTTCAAACCGATCACTATTATGCTGTTATTGATGAGGTTGATTCTGTTCTGATCGATGAGGCTCGTACTCCACATATTATCTCAATGCCTGATACAACTCCATCGAATAAATACTATGAATATGCAAATATGGTTGGAAAACTTAATCAGGAAACAGATTATAAGATTGATGAGAAAAGCAGAACTGCTCATTTAACAGATCAGGGTATTGAAAAAGTAGAGAAGTTATACGGCGTAAAAGATATTTATGAAAAAGATTTTGATACTGTATATCATATTGAAGCAGCTCTAAAAGCAAATACGCTTTTCCATGATAATCGTGACTACATTGTTCGAGACGGTCAGGTAATTTTAGTTGATGAGTTTACGGGACGACTTCTTGAAGGAAGACGACTTTCAGAAGGACTTCACCAAGCAATTGAAGCAAAAGAAGGAGTTGAGATTCAACAAGAGTCAAAGACTCTTGCAACAATTTCTCTTCAGAACTACTTCAGAATGTACGAGCGCTTAGCTGGTATGACGGGTACTGCTGTAACTGAAGCTGAGGAATTTAAAAAGATCTACAACCTTGATGTTGTAGTTGTTCCAACGCACCGTGAGCAGGCTCGTGAAGATTTAGGCGATGAGATATATAAAACAGTTCCAGCAAAAATCACAGCTGTAGTTAATGCTGTCGCAGAGGCTCATAAAAAAGGGCAACCAGTTCTAGTCGGTACAACCTCAATTGATAAGAACGAAATAATTTCAGAGTCTCTTAAAAAACGCGGAATAAAACACGAAGTACTAAACGCTAAGAATCACATGAGAGAGGCGATGATCATTAAAGATGCAGGACGCCTTGGAGCTGTAACTGTCGCAACTAACATGGCAGGTCGTGGAGTCGATATTATTCTCGGAGGTCAACCTCCATCCAAATTTGATCTTGAGTATGATGGAGCAACTGGAAAGAAAAAATTTGATGAAGCACAGAAGAAATGGGAAAAAGAACATGCTGATGTTCTTGAGGCTGGGGGACTATTTGTTGTAGGTACAGAGAAACATGAATCAAGAAGAATAGATAATCAGTTAAGAGGTCGTGCAGGTCGTCAAGGAGACCCCGGAAAATCACTTTTTGTAGTATCACTTGAAGATGATTTGATGAGAATTTTCGGTGGAGATCAGATTGCCGGTCTTATGAGCAGGTTTAACTTCCCAGAAGATCAGCCTCTAGCGCATGGACTTGTTTCAAAAGTAATAGAACAGGCCCAAGTTAAAGTTGAAGGATTTAATTTTGAAGGAAGAAAGAATCTTCTTGAATATGATGACGTATTAAACAAACAAAGAGAAATCATATATAAGATGCGTCAAGAAGTTGTAAAGACTTCAACAACTCCTACTGGAAAAGAGCATAACGATGATATTTTAGAATTTGTACGAAATAAGGTTAATGATGTTGTTGATTCAATTGTTAACAACAACATAATGCAGGAAAACGGGGATGATGGATACAAAACTATTGTTGATGAGTTTGCAGGTATTATTCCATTTGATGAAGCTTCACGTGAACAAATCCTAAAGCAACTTGAGCAGACTGGTTCAGCAGAAAAAGCAAGCGAACTTCTTAAAGGTATTGTTGCTCAAGTAATAAAAGGTGCTCATGATCAATTCGGTCATGGACAGGTTGGGCAAGTATATAAAATGATAGTTCTTTCAACGATTGATAATTTATGGATGGATCATTTGACTGCAATGGAGGACTTAAGAACGGGAATTGGACTTCGTGGTTATGGACAACGTGATCCATTAGTTGAGTATAAGAATGAATCATTTGGTATGTTCCAAAGACTCGTAGGTACAGTTGATGATGAAATAGCACATAGAGTTTTTCATGTTAACTTTGCAGAAATGGTTCCACAAGCACAACCGATTGCTCAAAACGTAAGCTTAAATACTCCAGAATCTGAAGTTGGAGAAAAGGCAGAGAAAAAAACGTCAAAGAAAAAAGTTGAATCAGATGGAGAAGTAAAAAAGATTGGACGCAATGATCCATGTTGGTGTGGAAGTGGAAAGAAATGGAAAAAATGTCATTATCCTCAGCTCCCAGCTTGACGTAATAACTTCGGAAGTTAGTACATAGAAACCCTTAATATGGCTTTATCCCATAGTCGGGTGCCTATTTGGGGTAATTTATGCTATAATACAGTTAAATGCAGATGGTATGTGAGTATATCTGCTTATATTTTGACTTAGTTTTTCTAAAGATAAAGATACCTCATTTTTCTACTTTGTATCTTCTTGACATCTAAAACATTTCATCTTTGAGCAGAATGTATTTTTGTATGATTGTGAGCAGAAAAGCAGTAGATTAAAACTAATGGTGGAAGCTTAATAGATGAGCATTCTTACAAAAAGCAAAACACGAACAGCCGAATAAAAGGAGAATATATGACTTATACACGACGTAACAACCAATCGAGTGATTTTTATAAGTCGGGAAGAAAATACCGGGGAGGTCATAATGGTAATTTTAACCCGAGAGTTATGTCTAGTCGTGTTGTAAAAAAACTTGACCCAAATCTTTTTATTAGAAAAATTATAGACAAAGAAAATCAAGTTAACGATCAGGAGTTTATATCAAATTTTAAATTTTCATCATTCAACATTGTAGATAAATTGAAAAGTAATACAGAGTCTCATGGATATGAGGCGCCAACACCTATTCAGGAGCAATCAATCCCTTACTTGCTTATGGGCAGAGATATTATCGGTTTAGCCAACACGGGTACAGGTAAAACAGCAGCATTTTTAATTTCGCTTATCAATAAATCCGTACTGGATCGTAACCAACGGACTTTAATTGTAGTTCCTACGCGAGAACTTGCTACACAGATTACTGACGAATTCGAAATCTTTGCAAAGGGGCTAAATTTGAATGCAGTTGCTGCCATTGGAGGAATGAATATAAAACGCCAGACCTATGCATTGCGACATAAACCACATTTTGTTATAGGGACTCCAGGCAGACTTAAAGACTTAATCGAGAGAAACGCTCTAAGTTTAAATCAATTTCAAAATATTGTTTTAGATGAAGTTGATCGTATGGTCGATATTGGATTTCTTAATGATATTAAAAAAATTATCTCTCTTTTGCCAAAAGTCCGTCAGTCGCTATTTTTCTCTGCAACAATCGATGAAAAAACTCAAGAGATTTTACAAAAGTTTGTCATAAATCCTATTAAGATATCCGTGTCTCGGCAAGAAACCGGTGAAAATATAGAGCAAGATATAGTTAGAATCACTGGTGCTCGTCCCAAAGTTGAGGTACTTCATGATTTACTTATTAAACCAGAATTTGATAAGGTCATTGTTTTTGGGAGGACAAAGAGGGGTATGGAGAAATTGACTCACGCACTTATTGAACGAGGGTTTAAAGCTGCTGCAATCCACGGAAACAAATCTCAGAACCAACGACAAAGAGCACTGACAGACTTTAAAGAGAATAAAATTAAGATACTAATTGCAACGGATGTTGCGGCCCGAGGAATTGATATTGAAAATCTTTCACATGTAATTAATTATGATGCACCGACTAGCTATGAGGAATACATTCATAGAATAGGTAGAACAGGTAGAGCAGGAAAACGAGGGGTTGCCCTAACATTTGTAGAATAATATGAATATTTTATTTATTAGTCCAAATTCTCCGTATGAAAGCGTAGGTGGAATTGAGCGATATATTACAAATTTAATAAGTTATTATAAGAATAAATCGGATTGCAAAGTTTTCCTTATTTTACCCACAACTACGGAAAATAGGATAGAAAAAATTGGCGATATAACAATATTTTTTGATAGTAATTTTTCAATTTCAAGAAGTATCACTCATGAACACAAAAAAATATTGACTAAAGCGCGGATGTTTGCAAGGCTCGTAGAGAATGTAATAAAGGATAAGCAAATTGAAATTGTCTGTGCAGAAAATATTATGTTTGGTCCTCCTGCAGTTTATAGCTTGTTGTTAAACATGATCACTACTTCCCACAAGGTACCCATTGTACTAAGGCTCCACTCTTTTGCGACATCCTCTCTTCAGATAGAACTTATTAACCAACTCATGTGGGATAAGATTAGCTGCGTTAGTCAGAGCGTAGCCGGTGATTGCTTTCAGAAAGGCACAGACGTAGAAAGTCTTACGACTCATTATTTAGGTGTGAATACTTTCGAGTTTAATGATAATAGCTATGATTTTAAAAAATCTTTAAGAAAACAACTAATAGTAAATGATAGTGCCAATATTGTGTTAACTGCAACTCGTATCATTCGGGGCGAAAAAAACATTCTTCAGGAAAAAGGCGTAGTAAATTTGATCAAAGCTTTTTCAAAACTTTCTCCTCGTTACCCCAACCTATATTTGTTGATTGCTGTAGGAAGTGCGCCTAAAAATTTGAGAAATGAATTTGCGGGTGCTTACAAAATGCTTCAGGGATATGTAAAATTACATGGGATTGAAAATAATACTATTGTAAAAACTTTTGGACTGGATTCCATGCCGCAAGTCTACAAAGAGGCAGATTTATTTGTATTACCATCTGAAAATGAAACTTTCGGTCAGGTCTTTATAGAAGCAATGAGTTGTGGGACACCCGTAATTGGAACAAAAGTAGGAGGAATACCTGAAATAATTAGCGACTCATATAGTGGATACTTAGTTCAACCTAACGATGAAAGCATTCTGGCGCAACGTATGGAAAAACTTCTAAATGATAAGACTACACGGGAGTCCTTCAAAAAAGCTGGAATAAAAACTGTTAAGAATGATTTTACTTCAGAAAAACAATTTGCTCTTTTTCACAAAATGTTAGAAGAAACAATCATTGTATGATGGACAATTTATTAGTCTAACAGTTCAAAAAATGCTTGAGAGAGGTATAAAATTGAGGGAATAAGATACTGCATGATATAATTTTTTCATGGACGAAGGATTCGATAGCCATAAACCACCCCATGATTCTACAAAACAGATAATTGATGCTGATCACTTCCCTGATGTTGTTGAAAACGGGAAGGGTATTAAAAGAGTGGAGAGATTAGGTGTTGTAGAAAAGTTAAAAAATTCTGATGAGAGAAGAGAGTTATTTAGCAATTTAACTGATGAGCAATACAAAAAGGTATTAGGGTACATTAATTCGTTAAGCAAAGGCGAGAAGATTAATTATGAATATCAGGATGGACAAGTTCCCATGATGGATACGCCTCCTCTCGAGGATAAATCAAGATTAATGGATATGACTTTTGGAACCATAAGAGAAATTTTAAAAGATGATAATTTAAATAATCAGGTAGCTCTTAGAACGGCAGCTTTAACAATGGCCGGTGCGGTTAATTATATACATCCGTATGAAAATGGAAATGGAAGAGTGGGGCGTGTTATGCATTACTTAATTGAATATGGAACCGAGCGGGGCAATGATGCTTTTGAAAATGAGCTATACGCCATTATAGGTAAGTTGAAAGTTTTTGATTCTGAAATGGCTAAGGCTTTTGATGATACACCTCCTGCAGAACTTGAACGAGCTTTGACTGGTTATGTAATGGAGAGTAATAATGGACAAAAAATAGAAAATAGAGAGTTGGCTTCAAAAAGGGTTGAGGCGTTTTTAGAGATGATGACAGGCAAAATCAATGTCCCTATAGAAAGTGAAGTTGTTTTAAGAAATATTGTTCAAGGTAAAGTTGGCGAAGGATTACCTGAAAAAGAAACTATTCCTAAAGGGTCAATTAATGGGAAGGATCTTTATGAAAAACAATATTTGTATTATTCCACTATTCCAAATAGAAATCCTAATGATATTCCTCAAGGCTCCAAAAGAGTTAAGGGAGAAAGAGCTGCTCCTAATTTACAAAAAATAATGCTCTCGCTCGAATTAATATAAATGTTATAGGGGAAAATGAAAGAAAAGTTAAGTTTTAGGTACGAAATTTGACAATAAAAATTGATTAATGTAGTATCTTAAAACTGCTTGTTAATACTTAATAGAATACTATTAATTGTACTACTGCTTTCCGTATTCGGTTTCTTCTTTGGTAATCTTCCAAAAGCTTATGCAGCAACTTTTGAAGATCAAGCAATTGAACAAATTAATTCAGAAAGACAAAAAGAAGGCCTACCTCCTCTAAATGTGTCTGACAAATTAACTCAGGCAGCACAAAAACACAATGAACTTATGGCTGATTGTGCAAAAACAAAAGGAGTAGATTCATGTTTTGAACATCAGATAAGTGGAGAGGACAGGCTTATGGATCGTGTAAAGTCTACAGATTACAATCCTCAGTCAGTTGCTGAAAATATTGCATGGGGTTATCAAACTGCAGTCTCAATGGTTGATGGGTGGATGGATAGTTCTGGTCATAAGGAAAATATTCTAGGAAATTATAAGGATATTGGATGCGACTATGTAGATTCTATGAATGGATCATATAAAGGTATTTATTGGACATGTGATTTTGGTAAATCTTTTTCTACATCAACAAGCTCACCATCGCCAACTAATAAGCCAACCAATTCTCCTACTCCAACTCGTAAGCCAACAGCAACTTTAACTCCAACAAAAAAAGTTACTGCAATACCTACTAAATCTCCTACTCCCACAAAGAAACCAACATATACCCCAACTCCAACTAAGATTATTATTAAAACTCCAACGCCAACTCCAACTCAATCTTCAAAGCCTTGGTGGTGTGTGTTAGTCCCCTCGCATCCTACATGTAAATAGGCTTAGGCAATTTGGTTTCTTTATTTAGTAAAACCAGTATTTTTTACTGTTGCATAACGAGTTGATATTCTTGTTGTAGGCATAGATTCGTTAATGCCTTTTTTAAGATCTACCATAAGAGCGTCTGTTGGTCTTCTGTCGACCATTTCTTCTTCGTTTCGGTATAGTGATATTTTATTTTCCATATGACACCTCCTTTCAGTTTCAGAAGTGAGTTTAGTGCATACACATTAAATCGTCAAATTTTATATAAATATTTACATTTGTATAATTTATGTTAAAATATTAACATGATTACAGTTCCTGAGGCTACAAAAACAATTATTGAAAGGTCTCGTTACCTTTCTGAGGCAATGAGTAAAGGTTTAATAAACTATTCATCTCTTGCTCGATACATTCGACCAGAGCTCGAACAAATGCTGTTTAAAAAGGTATCTAGCGCTTCAATTATTATGGCTTTAACTCGTCTTGAGAAAGATTTTAAGCCTAAATATGTAACTTCAAATATTTTTAAGTCAGCTCCTCAAATTGTTACCCAATCAAACCTTTATATGTTTGTTTTACCTAATAATGAAGTAGCAGGTCTTTCAGTTCTTCTAAATCGTGAGGCAAATGCACGATCCTTATATTTAAAAAATCAGGGTGTTCATGAAAGTGCTTTTATATTAAGTCAAGATCTTCAGGAGAAGTTTGCTGCAACTATTGAAGGTAAAAATCCTGTAATTAAAAAAGGAAAAGTTGCAGCCGTTACAATTTATCTTCCCCAAGAAGCAATTGAGACAGCTGGAATTTACTATTTCTTCCTAAAATCATTGGCTTGGGAAGGAATTAATATCTTATCTATTATCCCAACATTTTCAGAACTTACTATTATTGTTGATGATAAAGATTCAGAAAGAGCCTACTCAGTAATAAAATCGTTGTTCGTATAGCTATTTTTTGCTACCATAAAGTTATGGCGGCAGATACGCAAATATATAATTCCCTTTCGCAGAAATGGCGTGAAAAACATAAAGGTCTTCAGGAGAAACTTTGGGAAAAGCATGGCGATGTAATAAATGATTTTGTTAATAATACCCGTAACTTTGCAATAGGATCCGCGTCTGCTTTAATGCTTCTTACGTCTCCCGCAACAACACTTCTTCCTGCAAGTAATGCTATTACTGTTCAAGAGCACAAGCTCCCAGTTGATAAAAATGCATTTCTCATTGGAGATCTTCAAGGCGTGCTTCCCGATGATGTTCGAGAGTTGACTCCTGATGAAGAAGCGACAATTAGTGGAATTTTAACTCGAGACTTTGGCTTTCGTGTGACAGCGGAACTTCAAGGGATAAAGTTGAATCGCTCATATGGATTAATAGGTGCTGAGCAGCACTTAGCCCGTTATCCAGGGGATACTATGGCTTCACATTTTAATACTCCAGAAGGTCCAACCCCTCAAGATGAAGCTCAGCGTGTATATTCATCTGGCATGGCGCCAGGACTTGGTGGATGGGGATATTTTGCAAGATCAGCTGGTGAAATGACCCAAGAAGAATCAGATCGTGAGAAATATTACATTGCTGTACAAAGCTTTTTAGCGCCTGGTTTTGCAGAAAGAACTGGAGAGTATATACGATTCTTTAAATTCCGAAAAATGCTTGTTGTTAATCCTCAAAATGGTAAAGCAATGGTGGTTGTAATAGGTGATGCTGGACCAGGTAAATCTACAGGAAAGCATCTAGGGGGTTCGCCTGAAGTTATGAAGTATCTTGAACGAGTAGATGGGAAACAAAAAGGGCCTGTTTTGTATTATTTTATAGATGATCCAGAAAATAAGATTCCCTTAGGTCCGGTTGAGGTTAAGTAGTAGTATTAATATATGGTAAAACATTTTTATAGTTACATAATTGAAACTGAAACTGTGTTTCTCGAAATTGACTCGTTGTCTATAAGTGATTCAGAAAAAAACCATTTAAAGTCGCTTGCTGAATCACATATTCATAGTACTGTGCTTGATACTATTTTGTCAGAGCTTCACCCTGAGGATAAAAAAGAATTTGTTACCCACTTAAATACAAAAGATCATGATAGGATTTGGAAATTTTTGCATATTAAAGTAGAAGATGCTGAGAATAAAATAAAAATTGCAGCTCACGCAATTAAAAAAGAATTACTCAATGATATCAAGCAAGCCCGTGAAAAAAACTAGACCGGTGAAGGAATTTTCAATGTTCCATCCTTATGAATAATTGGAATATTGTGAACTAGGGTAAGATCTTGATTTGGGACACCCATATCCTCTCTTAGAAAGTATTGCATATAGGCGACGCTATCTTTGTAGGCCCGAATAATAACCTCTTCAGAGCTCTTTTCATAGTGGTAGAAGGATGGTTGAGTAAATCTCAAAAATCTTACGAACTTCATAAGCGGAATTTGAATTTGATCTATTTTTTCCATTTCTGGGTGGGATAGATTTTCGAGCCAATGGGTTGCTTGCTCTTGAAATTCGGCTCGATTTTCATGCATAGCAGTTGGTTTTGCAGAAGTTTCAGCCCAATTTCTTAGAGCATCATTGTATTGAGGTGTGTCAACAGATCCGACCATTTCTACCTTCAAGCCATCCTTTAATGCCTCTACAACACTTTCCCCTTCTGGAACAGCTTTAACCCCGTCTCTTAGTAAATCAGTATATTCTTGAAGTGCAAAGTTTGGTACAACAGCTAAAAACTTCATCTTCTTACCAGTCATGTATGCTCTATGTCCCTCAAATCTTGAAGGGGGCTCTAGGCCTCTGGCTATTCTATCGAGTCGAGCGGTTAGTCTAAGAGTTCCAATGCCTCTATTAAATTCACCTATTCCCAAACCATTGAAGTCATTAAATTGTTGAACATCTAAATTATCAAGAATTTGCTGCTGAAGAAGCCTATCTGGATAGCTGAAAGTATCCAAAAGCTCCCAGTTTGAGATCGGACCGTATTCTTCATGTTTTTGAGCTTGCGCGCGAGCACCACCCCAAGATAATGAAACACCTTTTCTGTTCGGTAATCCCATTTTATGTTCGATAGCACTTTTTCCAGAAAGCACCTCTTTTTTAATTGTGCTTTTCCCATTTCCAGAGCTTCCAATAATTGAGATTGAATCACCTGATAGCGTTACGGCTTCAAATATTTGTGTTGCGACGGGTTTTAATGTTGTTACTTCTTGAAGGTGAAATACCGTGTTGTAAGCAATATCATTTTCAAGTGTTGATACTGCCTCTTTGAATACTGCTCTTTCCGAGCCTGTTGGTCTATCTTTCATATTTATCTTTTAGGCAATTTGATATCTATTTGTGTTCCTTTTCCAAGCTCTGATTCTATGGTGATAAGACCCTTATGTCTCTGAACAATATTTTCTGTGAGGAAAAGTCCAAGACCCATTCCTTGTTTTGTATTATCTTTACCTTTGTAAAAACCTTCAAAAACGTGGGGTAGATCTTTTTTGGATATTCCTTGTCCCTGATCGGCAACTGAAATAATAAAATAGGGTTTATGGAATGAGAGGATAACTTTAATCTCAGATCCCCGAGTAGAAAACTTAATAGAATTGTTAATTAAGTTAATTATTGCCTGAATAATTTTGTCATAGTCAGAGTAAAGTATGTCGTTTTCTCCATTTAATTTATCTTCAAAAACTATTTTGTAGTTTGGGTTTGCGATTTGTGCTGAATTTACAACTCTTTCAAGTATTTCTCTCAAGCTATTATTATTCCATTCATATTTCAGCTGACCTTTTTTAATTTGTTCAATCTGAAGTAGTTCATATATTAAATTTTTTAGCCTTATAGATTCGGAGTATGCTGTCTCAACCCACTTTTTAGATGGCATTTCATTTTTTTCATATTTCTTATTCATTAACTGTAGGTAACCAAGAATTGTTGTTATGGGGGTTCTAAGTTCGTGCGCCGCCATAGAGATAAATAAATCTCTATTCCTTAACGTGTTCACTGTTTCAACATAAAGCTGATTTTTTTGTATAGCAAGGCTCACAAGGGAACCAAAAAGCCTTAAGGTTTCGAGACGTCCTTTTGTAAAGTGTCTTTCCTTTTTAGCCCTTAGAGTTAGAACTCCGATATTTTTTTGATGGTGTGCAAGTGGAATCATGACAACAGATTTCATTCCACTCTTAAGAATTTGAGGATGTGATTCTCGGAGCATTTTTGTGGTAACAAGAATTGTTTTTCCAGTATGATAACATTCGTAGCTATATCCACTTTCTCTCGGTTGAACATGGTTGGTTGTAAGAGAAGAATATACTCGCGTTAACTTACCATTTTTTGCAAGATACACAGTCCCTTCGTTTGATTGTGTGAGTCTCATGGCTTCATTAAGCGCAGTTGTATAAACCTCCTGCAGACTTTGAGGTGCCAAAAATTTTATAGTTGAATCATATATATCACGAAGCATAGGGAAATTCCCCCATAGTATACCTTCTGAAGCAAAAATTAACAAGTCAGTACGACGATTATTCTTTTAGGTTTCTTACATATTACTGCTTCCTTTTTAACGTTTAAATCCTAATATAGATCTATGAACAAAATAAAAAACATCATTACCCACTCGGTTCTTAACGATTTCTGGGTTGTTCTCTCAAGAGATCCTGACAATAGAAAACCTTTTCATATGGCACATCCAGCTAAAGAGCGACATGTAGAGGTCTCAAGTTTTTTTAAGACATTCAGGCCACTTGGAAATTTACAAATTCAATAATTAAGTAAATAGTTAATAAATATTGACATTGGCCCACAAAAAGATAGCGCGTATTAGGCGCTATCTTTTAATTTTCAACTTAGTAGGTGTGACGAGTTAATACTCTTCCTGCACCAATAACTATTATTGCTCCAACAATTGCTACGAGGAAACTGTATATATTAAATCCTGTAACGCCTGGTTGACCAAGCATATTCATTAGGAAACCACCAACTACAGCTCCAACTACACCTAGGATGATGTCCATTAGAAGACCTTGTTGAGCGTCCGTTTTCATTACAAGAGATGCGATCCATCCTGCAATTGCTCCGAAGATTATCCAAATTATTATGTTCATATTTTCACCCCCTTTCGTTTGATTTATTAATGGTACAAGTCTGTAATTATAAGCAATTCAAGAAAGTGTAAGAATAGGGTAAGATCACTCTTTTAGTACGTATCCGAAGCCACGCATAGAGTGGATGAGAGGTTTTGTCGTGGTGCCGTCTATTTTCTTTCGAAGATAACCCATATATACATCTACGACGCGCGTTTCGATATCTGGTGAAGTTAGCCATATTCTGTTTAATATCATCTCGCGAGATAGAACTTTACCTTGATTATTCATTAAATACTCTAAGAGTTTAAATTCTGTAGGTGTAAGATTAATGGCTCTTGTTCCACGTTTTACTTCCAAAGTTTCTCGGTCAAGTTCAAGATCTGACACTTTAAGCTTTACTTCGGTTGTGTCTCGTAGTCTTGCTTTAATTCTTGCAATGAGCTCATTTCCGTCAAAGGGTTTTGCTAAGTAGTCATCAGCTCCAAGATCAAGACCCTTAATGACATCTGATGTACTACCTTTGGCAGTCAGTATTATGACGGGAATATTTGGATATTTTTTCTTTATCTCCTGGCAAACTGTTTCTCCGCTTATTTTTGGAAGTCCTAAATCAAGTACGACTAGGCTTGGATTAAGTTTTTTGACCAGGGATAAGGCTTCAGCGCCGTCGCTTGCAGTTTGAATTGCAAAGCCTGCATCAGAAATAAGGTCGTTTAAATATTCTTGTAAGGATGTATCATCCTCAACTATTAAAATTTTCTGCATGGAAAAAGATTATATTCTGCCAAATCCAGTTTGACAAGGAATTGCTTTTCTATATTGAGGCTTTAACCACAGATGAATATTAAAAATATGTAAGAAATATGTAAGACAGGTTACGATTTTCTTGTTTTTTCCTTCTCAATGCGATCTGCGATGACATGAAGTTTGTCTCTTACCGCTCGATCAAGATCAACATTTGCTGATATCGCAAGCTGCATAATTGTTATTACAACATCTGCAAACTCTTGATAAATGTTTCTTCTGTCAAACTTTTCAAGCTTAGATTTTCTTTGAAGTTTTAAAATAGAAAGAATATCATTGCAAAGTTCTCCTACTTCCTCATTTAACTTTACGGTTCTTGCTAGAATTTCTTTTTCACGTGGTGTTCTAAGTGTATAATCAACACTTGGGGTTTGAAGTAGTCTAACTTTTTCTTCAAGTTGTTTTAAGTCCATATCGCCTTTATTGTATAAGCAACTGTGCGGGATATGCAATAGACAAATATATTATAATTACCTTATGCCTAAGCTCAAAATAGAAAAAGACGAAGAAGTTCAAGAGGGAGAAGTAGTCGAGACACATTGGGATTTAAAAAAAATCTTGATTGGTGGATTCCTTTTGATAGTTGTTTTATTAATTGGGGCAATAGTTTTCTTTCCTGGGGAAAATAGAAGACCACAAACACTTGGCGCTACCGCACAGAGCTCAAGGCCAACGCCTCCTCTTCCGGATAAGCAAGATGTTCAGAAAATAATAGAAAACGCTAAATCGACTTTTTCGCAAATAACTTCTGACAATCTGACTTCGTCAGAGGCTGCAATTCAAAAAGTAATTTCTGACCTACAATCTCTTCAGTCGGGATCAGGAAGTGCCGCAGATGTTTTCTGCAATCTCATGTGTAAAAAATGAATGACTTAATAGAGCGAGCAAAAATATTGCTTTCAAAAATTGATATTGAGGAAAAGAAAACTAAGGTTGCCAAAATCGAAGCTGAATCTATGGCTCCCGATTTTTGGAAAGATACTCAAGCTGCTACAAAAAAAATGAAAGAAATGGCAGCTTTTCAAAAAGAAGTTGATGATGCAGAAAAACTTAAAGAATATATAGATTCAAACAATACAACTGGTCTTGAGACACTCCTAAAAGATATGGAGATTTATTTATATCTTTCAGGACCACATGATAAAAGTAATGCAATTATGACAATTCATGCGGGGCAAGGTGGAGCGGATGCAATGGATTGGGCAGCAATGGTCGAACGAATGTATTTGAGATACTTTGAAAAAAGAGGTTGGCAGTTTGAGATGGTTGATGAAACACAAGGTGAAGAAGCAGGAATCAAATCAGCAACCATTTCTATTGAGGGTAATTTTGCTTATGGATATCTTAAAGGAGAACGAGGAACTCACCGTTTAGTTCGTCTTTCACCCTTTAATTCTGATAATCTTCGTCATACATCTTTTGCCCTGGTTGAAGTCTTACCACAAATAGAAGATGCCAATGTTGAAATTCGGGAAGATGATTTAGAGTGGGATTTTTATCGAGCATCATCTCATGGAGGACAAAATGTTCAGAAAGTTTCAAGTGCAGTTAGGCTTAAGCATAAACCAACTGGGATTGTTGTAACTTGTCAAACTGAACGTTTTCAAGCACAGAATCGAGAATACGCATTGAAACTTTTGAAAGCAAAGCTATGGGCATATGAGCAAGAGAGAAGAAATGCTGAAGAAAAAGAATTGAGAGGAGAATATA
Source organism: uncultured Gammaproteobacteria bacterium (assembly GCA_964640435.1). Classification (GTDB taxonomy): domain Bacteria; phylum Patescibacteriota; class Microgenomatia; order Levybacterales; family GWA1-39-11; genus GWA1-39-11. The sequence goes on from CAZXFJ010000001.1 coordinate 181,040, forward strand.
AGCCTGCTTCTTGGGGTAACCAAATACGCTCTTATGTTCTTCATCCATATCAAATGGTTAAAGATTTAAGAACAGGCGTTGAAACAAGTCAAACAGAAGCAGTTCTTGATGGAGATATAGGAATGTTTATCGATGCAGAGCTCAAAGCAAGTACATGATATGGATAAGATTCAAGAAGGCGAGAAACATTATACTGCCTCTGTGTGGATTTTAACTAAATCAACTCCTCCGAAAATGCTCTTAGTCCACCATAAAAAGTTTGATAAATGGATGCAGCCGGGAGGACACATCGAGTGGAATGAAAATCCAGTTGAGGCAGCAGTTCGTGAAACTGTTGAGGAAACAGGAATAGATATTGGCTTTCTTCTAGAAAAGATAGAATTGGTGGATGAGGAGGGTAAATTTATCCCTGTTCCTGACTTTATTATGGAGCAGAGAATTGAATCACATAAAGATGAGCCACTTCACTACCATATAGATTTTGAATACGTTGTAAAAGTCGATGAGCAAGAGTTAAAACTTAGTGCCCGTGAATCACATAATATTGGGTGGTTTACCAAAGAAGAAGTGCTAAAACTTCCCGTGCATGAAGATACTAAAGTTGTGGTCAAAAATATAATGTAAAAAACTTGTAAAAGTTTTTGAAATATGTTTTACTTAACCTATGGAAGAGAAAGCTCGGCCAGATCATTCCCGTATGCCTGGGGATGACAAACTGATTCATAATTTTAACGATTCTTCCGATAGTAAAAAGGTGGAAAATATGGGAAAAACTAAACCTCCAATAATTCTTTTTGTAGTTCTATTGCTTCTCGGTCTTGCTACTGGTTACGTTTTGTCTCAGGTTAGAGGTGGATCAACTGTTAAAATTGCGGGTCCCGGAGGAAAAATAACAACAGCAACAATTCAAAAAGGAGCTGTATTTGGATCAAAAGACGAGAAAACTTTTAAGGATAGCGCAGAAGGAACTCTTAAAAAAGGTGGAATTGATGGAGAGGGAGCATATCACTTGGAGCGTCCTGGTGGAGAATCACAAAATGTATATCTAACATCCTCGGTCATAGATCTTTCAACGTTTGTAGGTAGAAAAGTTAAGGTTTGGGGACAAACTAATGCCTCGGACAAAGCTGGATGGCTTATGGACGTTGGTAGACTTCAGGTTGTATAAAAAAGGATATAGCTT
>CAZXFJ010000002.1:0-68991 GCA_964640435.1 uncultured Gammaproteobacteria bacterium
ACGTTTTAGTGCGGCAAGCTGGATTTTAGTCATTATAAGTATACCGAAAACTTCCGATGTGTCCTCACCTATTCGGCCTTTTGAAAGATTACAAATTAGGATTTTTCCGTTGTCGAGAATATCATCGAAGTTAATACTGGACTTCTCCTGCTCTAAAATTCTTTTTGCCGTCGCTGAAAAAAGAAACCTTCCTATCTTATTTGTAATCGGTGAAATCATTTTCACTTTCTGATAGTCGCCCGCTTTTGAAAATTCATATTTCCAGAAATCCTTCAAATTTTCATCGGTCAGTCTTGCGACAACACTTTTCCTAAAAACCGTGTTTGTTAGAAGCTTATATATTGTGAAAAACGTTGGAGCCTCAAAACTAAATGCCGTGTGAATTGTATTTCTTAAAATGTACTCCATTCTCGGTCCCGAATATTTTTCGGGGTATAGCTTATGGAATAGTGAAATTATACTTTCTGTTATAAATTCTTTTTCGCGAAGACTATCTTCTTCTGAAAGTCCGGGTGTCAGTTCGAGAAGATTTACTCCAATTGGATGGGATACATCATCAGGGTTAAAGTAGATGACATCCTTTATTCTATTTGTAGGAACTAAAGGTAATATCTTTTCTGCTAAGTCACCATGAGGATCAATCACGCAAATTCCCTTCCCACTTTTCATGTCTTGGGTAATCATAGAGAGAAGAAGTGTCGATTTACCAGTTCCGGTCGCTCCCAAGATATATATATGCCGTCTTCTTTCATCCTCGGTTAGACCTATCTTAGTTATGCTGCCTCCATAATTGTTATTCGCAAATTCAATATCTAGACCCTCTGTTCTTTTAAGAGAAAGTGGTGCTGGTAGTTGCCTACTATGAACTTTCACTATATTCTCAGTTTTTGTTACCGTTGTGTATGGGAAGTGGTAGAGGTCTGAAATTTCTGAAACTGAGAGAAGGTACGGACAACTGTTGGAAAAGAGAGATAAAAGTCTTTTCTTAAAGTTGAAGAATAACAATTTATTTACAATCCTTAAATTAATATTTCTTTTTCTTTGGATTGATTGGTAGGCGGAAAAGGAATATACGGCAAAGGATGAGGTAAAGCCTTTCACTCTTTCTCTGCAGTCGCTTTTATCTTTAACATTTACAAGAAGTCGTATTTTTGTCTCAAATAACGGCTGATTTACTTTTTGTTCAATAGATTCTATTAGCTCTTGTTGAGAACGATTAATAACTCTTTTTGTTAAAGCACTTGTCGGTTTAAAGAAAGAAATACTGGGGAGCTTGAGAATTCTGTTGATATACCTTAAAACATCATCTCCTGAAAGTATTCTTGATTTAATGTTCTGCGCTTCGCGACTTCTAACTGGCGCAAGAACTATTTGAAAAGAAACAAGCTCGTCTTTCTCAAGCTTAGTCATCATTCCGGTTATGTATGCGACCGGATCGTGTTCTTTTAGAATGTCTTGTGCTTGTAAAGGGTATGCGAACTGCTTCCTTAGCTTATATTCGATAATCCTCGTATCAATATTTTCAGGCAAATATTCGTCAACTTCCTTAACTTTTACCTGCGAAAGATATGAAAGTAAATTTCTTTTAATATTGCCTGCCTCATCAGAGGCAGTTCTTATTAGGTATCTGATTCCTTTATCTTTTGTCGATACAATTTCAAAAGAAAAGATGTTTTTGCGGCCAAGAATTCTATCAACGAACGTTTTGTGTTCTCCTAGATTATGGATTACTGAAACGAGTTGTTGAGTTGTATATGAAGTCTTTTCCGTAATAGCAGGTGGAGTGAGTTCAAGAATAACCGACTTTTGATTAAGAAAATACTTTATGAGAAAAAATTTACGTAAGATTACAAATGCTGCTATGCAAAATGCAATAGAAAATACTACGGTTAAATTTACAGAATTAATAACACTACTTATATATCCTGAGGAATTAATACTATCAAGAAGTTTTTGGGCAATATATTCTACCTTAAAATATTCAACATCCATACTCTAATGAGCAGGATTTATTTGTTGAGTATACCACAAAAAGACTAGAGTTCAGATATAATACTTTTCCTTGAATTCCGTAGTCTTAACCCGTTGTGGGCTTGTCAGATTTATCAAATTCAATTTCAACATGTGATACGGTATCTTGACGATGATAACCATACTGTGAGTCGAGTATAGGCGATTTATCTTCTGAATTTGGGCCATCATGTAATTCCTCAATGTTTATATGTAATGTTCCCCCACGATATCCATATGGAACTTCTTGTGTAGGAATAATAGGTGGAAAATATTCACTTGTCACTTTAACCTTCCTTGTGTTTAGTGGTTTTTCAGGAGTCATTAAATTAATTATACAACACTAAATAAATTTATCCTTGAAGTCCGGGACGATAATGCCCTTCTACCCATGGACCGAGCCTTCTTGCCTGTTGGCGACGCTGGGTTAGTGTTTTAATAATATCCTGAGGAAGACTTGCCGCTTCTCCGCTTTCAAGTAGCTTATCGATTTTTTGACCAATTTCTGCTGGAGGAGTCTGACCAAGCACAACTACGTAAGGTACGTTAACGTATCTAATTCTGTAGGCTGATAAATCACATTCTCCTGAGAATATCATTTCTTGAGCTTGTGTATACGCAGATAGTGCATCAGCATCAGCGATATATCGTGATGACCTCACGTATGGTCCCTGTGGCTCCACATCTCTTCTTGGTTCAATTTCCCTAGACATGTAGGGAATTATATGATGATGATGATGTCAAGTGTTATAGGTCTAAACACTTTTTTAAGTAATGACTTGACACTATCATTATATTGATATATACTATCTGTATATTGATAGTTTAGCCTCGATTATGATGATATAGATTAGGATATGGATGCTGTAGAACTAAAACTATTTGAGCTTAAAAAAGATAGTAATTCTACTGTTAAAAGTGCCCAAAACCTCCTCGTAGAAGAGGTAAAGCCAACATCAAATCGTATAGACGTTTATGACAAAATTAACCATTTTTTCAATGAAAGTGATAGCGATGTAAAAGCAATTGAACAAGCAAGGCAAATTTTAGGTGACGATGCAAAAACGCTACGAACTGAACAAATACAGGACTTATTAAGCAATATAGATTACTTGGTGAATAGTTGGATCGAGGAGTTTGAAAGGTCTGTGTTTGATGGGAAAACCTTCAATGAATTAATTCAAGCAAGTGATAAATGAATAACTTAGACAATAATTTAACAAAAAAAGCAGTAATTTACATTCGTGTATCAAGTGAAGAGCAGGTAGAGAATTTTTCCCTGCAAACCCAGGAGGAAATTTGCCGTAGAGACGCAAAATATAAGGGGTACGAGATAATTGAAGTTTTTAGAGAAGAAGGCAAATCTGCAAAAACTATTGTGGGAAGACCAACTCTTGTTAATATGCTCGATTATTGTCGTAAGAATAAGCGAATTATCCAGGCGATTTTTGTTTACCGTTTAGACAGACTATCAAGACAAACATCTGATTATCTTGCTATTCGTGGAAGACTTTTTGGTTATGGGATATCTATTATTTCAGCTACAGAACCGACAGGTAATTCGCCAACTGAAAAATTACTAGAAACAGTCCTTGCAAGTTTTGCTCAGCACGATAATGATGTAAGAAGTGAAAGAACAAAAAACGGTATGCGTGCAAGATTTTTATCAGGACTTACAAACAGCCATATTCCAAAAGGCTATATTAATCAGGGAGGTTATGCAATAAAAGATCCGGAGACTTTTGAAAAATACAAAAAAGCTTGGGATTTAATGGCAACGGGTACAAAAAGCATTAGGGAAATGGTTAGGGTATTAAATGATTGGGGGATTAAGACAAATAAACAATCTGTTTACAATCTTTTCAAAAACAAATTTTATATGGGGCTTTTGACATCTCCTAGATATCCGGAAACTGTACAAGGCCAACATGTACCAATGATAACTGAAGAGACATATTACCGCGTGCAGGAAGTGTTAAAAGGTCGGGACCCAAATAAACTTGTAATGACAAGAAAAAGCAGGGATAACACTGATTTCCCGCTCAGAAGAATTGTAAAGTGCGGAAAGTGCGGTACTTGCTTTACGGGTGCTTGGAGTAAGGGTAGAAACAAGAGATACAGTTATTACTTTTGTGAGAAGAGATGCATAGGTGCATCAGTTTCTGTTAAAACATTAAATGATGAACTTATAAGTTTACTTAAAAGTCTTACGCCAACTGAAAACTGTATTAAACTTTATTGCAGTTTTGTTATGAAAGCATATAGTGAGAAAATGACAAAGCTTAATAAGGCTAAAAGAATTGCCGACCAAGAAATAGAAAGGCTGAGTGGACTTAGACAAACATTGGTAGAGAAGAATTTAGCAGGAATTTATTCAGATGATATTTTCCGAGAGCAAAACTTCATGATTGAGGAAAAACTAATAGCAGCTCACAATGCTAAGAATGATGAGATTATAGGTAAATATAATATAGATGCAATAATAGGATTTATTGAAAAAAAGATCTCAAATTTAGCAACGACATATAGAGAATCAAGCCTGAGTCAGTTGCGCTGCCTTCTCGGTTCGATTTTCTTAAAAGGATTAGCATGGGACTATCCGGGGTGTTCGAACCAAGAGATTAGCCCGGTATATCAATCTATTCTCACTATTGAAAAGGCAGGTGTACCTTTAGGTGACCCCATCGGAATTCGAATCCGAGTTTTCAGGATGAGAACCTGATGTCCTAACCACTAGACTATGGGGCCGAGGCATATATTTTACCTTAAAACTAGCCTCAATCTCAAGTTTGATATAATATCTCTATGAATACTGAAGAATATATCCGAGATGAATTGGTTTTTCATTTAACCCTTGGCCATGCACATATGCCGTTTGATGAGGCTATTCACGATTTTCCAACTTCAAAAATTAATGAAAAATTTCTCAATGAAGAATATACATTTTGGCATCTACTTGAACACATAAGAAGAACGCAGGCAGATATCTTAAATTTTATGGTAAATCCAGATTATAAAGAGCCTGAATGGCCTAAAGATTATTGGCCAGAAAAGTCTGAAAAGGCAAATCGTGTTCAGTGGGCAAAAACTATTCGGGATTTTAAGAAAGATCAGAAGGAACTAGTAAAACTTGTAAAAGATAATAAGATAGATCTGTATAAAAAAATTCCTAAAGGAACAGGGCAAACCGTATTTCGAGAAATATTTGTTGTAACAGATCATAATGCATATCACATCGGAGAATTTGCAATTATGAGACAAGCGCTCAATGCATGGGGAAAAAGCCACAAGAGTTAAATAAAACTGTGAATTGGAGAATAGTAGAGAATAATTCCTAAAATACTTGCCAGGATAAAGCTTAAAAACCCATTAATTTTTATAATTTTCGCCATAACTATCATTGAAATAAACACTATCCACGGAATTCCACTTATTAACACACTTTGGCCAATTGATGCAGTTGCTGAAAAAATAAGTCCAATTGATACAACAGTAATTCCTTTTATTAAATGATTTACAATCTCAACATCTTTAAATTTTTGATAGCCTTTCATCATTGGGATCATTAATAATCCAGGAATAATAATAGAAATAGATGAAAGAACTGCTCCAAATGGTCCAAAAAGAAAATATCCAATTGCAGCAATATACAGGTTAACTTGTCCGGGTGTGACACGTGCTATTGCATATGCGTAAAGTAATTGGTCTTGAGTTATTGCATGATGATTTACAACCAGTGCTTGTTGTAGAAGAGGCAACATTACGGGACCATTACCAAATGTGATAATGGTATCAAACATTAATGTCCAAAGAAGATCAATAAGGGAGATCATGGCCCCCCTTTACTGTTGAGAAAATTATTATTCCTAAAACTCCTCCAGCAATAATAACGAGTGCTACATTAATACTTAATACAAATGTAGCTATAAATGCAGCTGTTGCAAACGCAATTAAAAGAGGAGAGTGAAAAACATCTTTTCCCATGCTTATCGCTGAAATAAAAATAAGACCAACTGCAGCAGGTAGTACTGAATAATTAATAAGATCAAAGAAATGACTATCTTTAAGAACTGTATAGAATGCAGCCAAAATTAATGTTAAAGTAAAACCTGGTAACATTACTCCTAAAAGCGCTACTAGAATTCCAAAAAGGTTTTTATATTTGTATCCAATTCCAATAGCAAGGGCTGTGACCGTGCCACTTGGGACAATCCTTCCAACAGCAAAAAGAGACATAAATTCACTACGACTCATAAATTTATGTTTTTGAACGAGCTCATGCTCCATTGCAAAGACAACTGCAAGTCCTCCACCTAGGGCAAAACCAGCTTTCAAGAAAATAAAAAATAACTGCCTATATGTCATTTCTTTTTTTGTCATAGGAAAGACCAGGAAGAAGTAACGGGGATGTCTCACTCACAGGTCCAGTATATTATACAAAAAATTTGGTAAAATTTAGAGATGAATAATCCAGAGGTACCAACAGGACGAAGACCCCATGTGGTTGAGCTTCGATATTCTGAAGAGGGGTTAGATACAGAGCAGAAAAAACTTCTTGGAATATATAAGGATGTTGTTGTTGAAACTGGAAATGTTTGGGATTCCTTACTAAAAATTGGTGAGCAACCAGTAGGTTTTTCTCGTGATGAGTTAGCAGGTGTTACTAAGCGAAACCCAGGATACAATTTTATATTTGAAGTTGATCAAGGTTCTCTTGGGGCAATGCCATACGAGCTTTTGCTCGCAAAACCTCTTGCTCCAATTTTGTCATCACTCTCTGAAGCAATTGAGGTGACAAGTGATCCTGATGAAAAAAGATATCTTGAGGGCACAATTGGCGCATTGAGAGACGGACAATATGAAGATGGAATGCGTGAATGGATAAATAATAACCCAAAAATTGGACTTACTGTTGGGTATTTTCAATATAAAGATCGGTCTCGTACTGAACATGCTTTATCTGCATGGGTTGGAATAAAAGATGATGATATGACTGAGTTAGCAACAAGAATTGGAGACATCTACAAAAGAACATATGGATCTAATGTTAAGGTTGTTAATCGCGCCGAAAGAAGTGTAATTTTTGGGGGAGACATAGCAGATGCCCCAACAATTCCTGGTGCTGGCGCATTACCAAACGAACAAGGATGGAGAGAAAGACATGGAACCAAGATAACATTCTTTTTAAATTCAACTGAAAAGACAAATGAGGAAAAGCTTCCAATAACTCGCTCAATATGGGATGAGGCCTCAGAATATACTGACGACGAATTTAAGACACTCGGTTTTAAATTGCTTGCAGCGCATGAGAATATGCATCCTGCTACAAGGCATGACAATGACGAGGCAAGACTTACAAACAACTTCACGTATATTAGTGAAACACTATGTGATGTTTTAGCGCAAAAATTATCCGGAGATTTAATTGACCAATTAATTTCTAAAAAAGAATTGAGAGCTGCAATTCCATCCATTGTATCAACAGCGTTGACACTAAGACGGAAAGGAATGCCACTTAACTACCCGCACATGCAAGGATGGGCAACAATTACAAATTACATGATTGAAAATGGCGGAGTAGAAATTGATAATCGAAAGTTAAAGCTAGGTTCAGACGAGCAAATGAGAAGTGCAATTCTTGGCTTAACAGAAAGACTCGAAGATATTATAAGACGCGGAAACAATGAAGACGCAAAAACATTACTTGAAGCTTATGGTGATGCGAGAGTTTTTGATAAGTTAATTAATTAACTTCGAGAAGATTCCCGTTGTCTTGAATTTCATATTTTTCTATAACTTCAATATTCGGCTCCATCGACATCGGTGCATTTTCTGGCCTATCCATATAGAAAAGCATGACAAGTCCATTTTTATATTTAGCTGAATCCTCTATGTTTAGAGATTTTATTTTAATTCTGTCTCCGAGTGGAATGAGCTGTGAATAAACAACTTTCCCATCGATTTTGGATGCAGTAACTAATGAATAAAAGGTTCCTGATCCACCGGGCGAATCAACAATTATAGCAGCTGCATGATTCCCATCAGGACTTGCTGTTGCATTCATAATTAGAGCTACATGTTGCTTGTTGGAACTTTCATAAGCACCCCTTCTAAATGTTATTGGTTCTTCATTAATATTTATTGTAAAGTTATCAAAGCCAAATGGTTTTTTCTGCATTGTTTGAATATCTGTTGGTGTTGGAGCAAATGAGTGTTTATGGGTTACAAAGTAACCAATAAGGACAAGTATTAGGAAGGTAATAATGATCCAAAAGATTTTCATTTTCTTTTTATTTGTACTTTTTGCCATAGTATAAGTATCCTTTTAATTTCGTCTTTTTTCAAGTATTATAATCTTTGAAATGAGCAAGACTTCAGACCTTCAAAAGATTGCAGTTGATATTGAAAAATGTGAAATTTGTAAGAAAAATAAACATGGGAAAGCTGTCGTTGGTGAGGGAAATCCAGATGCTGATGTAATATTTATAGGGGAAGCACCTGGTAGAAACGAAGCCTTAACAGGAAGACCTTTTATAGGAAGATCTGGAAGGTTGCTACGCGAAGCGATAACAGGTTTGGGATTGAAAGAAGAAGATGTATATATAACAAGTCCTGTTAAGTATCTTCCGGATTATGTTACACCTACAGATGAAGATATAGCCCATGGAATGACCCATCTTTCAAAGCAAATTGAGGTTATTGATCCAAAAGTTTTAGTTCTGCTTGGTAGAGTTGCGGTTCGTGGAGTGCTCGGCGACAAAGTTATGATTAGCAAGCTTCACGGGGAGTTTGTAAATAAAAATGGACGTACATACTTCATTTCGTATCATCCAGCTGCAGCAATTCGTTTTCAAAAGTTCAGGAAAGTCTTCTTAGATGATTTTCAAAAAATTAAGGAAGTTTTATGACATTTCAAGATATTCTTTCTCAAAGACTCGTAAACGAACAGCTTATTAAGACTAAATTTAAAACAGCCCGAGATCTTGTCTCATGGTTCGGAGCAGTTCAGTCACAGGATTATCTAGGTGCAAAATGGGCTCTGGGACAACGACTTAACATAAAAGATTCTGACATCGAAAAAGAATTTAATGATGGTCGAATCATAAGAACTCATGTAATGCGTCCTACTTGGCATTTTGTGGCTCCGGAGGATATTCTGTGGATGCAAGAACTGACCTCTCCGCGTGTTAATAAGATAATGAATTATTACAACAAAAAACTGGGTTTAGATACTGAATTATTTAAAAAGACTAATAAACTTATTGAAAAAGTCCTAGCTGAAGGAAATTATTTAACAAAAATTGAGATAAAAGATCTCCTTGATAAAGAAAAAATACATACAAATACGCAAACACTTTCTCATGTTATTTCTACTGCTGAGCTTGAGGGAATTATTTGTAGTGGTCCACGTAAAGGAAATAAATTTACCTATGCATTAATTTCAGATAGGGCACCAAAGGCAAAAAAACTACCAAGAGAAGATGCGTTAAAAGAACTAGTTAAGCGATATTTTCAGAGTCATGGACCTGCAACGATAAGAGATTTTGTTTGGTGGTCAGGATTAACCGTTCTTGATGCAAAGCTCGGAATAGAAGCGAATAAATTAAAATCAGAAACTTTGAAGGGTAAAACTTACTGGTTTTTTGAAATTGGAAAGGTAAATATTCCATCTCCGGATTTATATTTACTTCCTAATTATGATGAATTCACTATAGCATATCAGGACCGTGATCCATTTTTAAAACCCGAAGCAATAGAGTATTTTAAAACACAAGGAAATGCTGCATTTTGGAATGCAGTTATATATAAAGGGGAAATTGCAGGTAAGTGGAAGAAGACAACAGGTAAAAATATATTAAACTTACAAGTTAAATTATTTGATGAAGCTAAAAATGAGACAAATAAGCTTGAAAAGGAGATAGTAAAATTAGGAGATTTTTTTGAAGTTGAAATTAAATTTAACTAGTGAATCCGATTTCCTTCATGACTCTTTGTGCGCGGTTTAACAACTCTTCTCGATTATTTCCAAAATAAGTTATATGTCCTCTTTTTCTGGGAGGAAATTGTTCGCGAGGCCCTTTATGGTACCAATGTACATATCCCCCTTCTGACTCGATGTATTCTTTATCTTCCTCGCTCATCTCTTTATAATCAACGCCTCCATTAAGGTTATGCATTAATACTATCTCTCCTGGTTTAGCAACCTCCGCCCTTTCGGGCAAGTGGAGTCCTGCTGCAATTGAGACCATTGCATCAAATTGAGAAAAATTTGTTCCTTCAATGCTCCAGTGACCTGTATTATGAGTGCGTCCCGCGATTTCATTAATTCGTAACCCAAGGTTTGTATCAAAAATTTCAACTCCATATAAACCTTCGCCTTCGAGTACATTAAGTAGCTTATTGCACATTTCAGCTATTTCTTTTTCAAGTTTTTCACCAGCTCCAGAGGGATAAAATGTATGTTCAAGCATTCCATTCTTATGAACTGATTCAACAGTTGGAAATATAATTCTTCCGCCATACGCATCTTTTCCAATAATTGTGGCGAGCTCTCGAATAAGGGGTAATCGTCTTTCAACAACCATATCTTGACCTTCAAATTCCTTCCATGCTTCATTTAGATCCTCTAGCGTTGTAACGTGTTTATTTCCGCGTCCATCGAAACCACCTTCTGCGGTTTTGACTATCACATCATGATCGAAAACACTATAAGCATCTCTGAGTTCTTTACGACTTATTGCTGGTAGCCAAGGGGCAATTGGTATTCCGGCTTCTCTTAATAATTCCTTTTGAGCAATTCTATTCTGGATTATTTTTGTATATTTAGGATTTGGAATTATTGGAATACCTCTTTCATCAAGCTCAACTAATCCATCAGTATTTATATGGTCGGTATCAAGATTTATAGATCTAACGTTCCCGCCAAATGATATTTGATCTGATTTATTGTTAGGGTCTCCTTCAAATATATCGGAGGCGAATGATGCTGGACTACCCTTTTTTCCTAAAACCAAAACGGGAATATTTCTGTCGTTTGCTGCCTGTGCAGTCATCAATGCAAGTTGTCCATCTGAAGCGATGCCTATTGGTTTTTCGGACTCTAAAGTCATGAAGAAATAGTATCAGAATTTATTGCATTGTCAATCTCTTTTGATTCTGTTTCCAATTGTTTTTGCATGAATCATCACAGAAGGCATATCGGGTTTCACTATCCAGACAATTATCGCAGCAAATATAATGTTTGTGGCATACATCATACATGCAATTTACATATGATTCAGATGGTATTCCGCAAAAAGTGCATCTTCCAACGATCTCATGCTCAGGTGAATCAGTGTTAAACCCAATAGTTAAACGTTTATCAAATACATAAAGTTTCCCTTTAAAGTATTTATTTGGATACCTTTCCATAAATGTTTGTATGCCATCTTTAAGTTGGTATACGTCTTTGAAACCATTTTCAACTAAAAAGCCTGATGCTTTTTCGCATCTAACTCCACCTGTGCAAACCGTAACTACAGTTTTTCCCTTTAAATGTGCTAAGCGTGGTAGAACTTCTTTAAGCTGAAAGAAATTTTTCATTCCCGAAGGAACAAATCCATCAAAATATCCTGACGCATATTCGTAATCATTTCTCATATCAACAATATAGAATTCTTTTTTAGACTCAAACCAATCAAATAGTTCGTCAGCTGTAAGATATTTTCCTGTAACCTTTGTTGGATTCGTATCAACTTTAGCAGTAACAATTTCAGGACGAACTCTTACACGAAGCTCAGGAAATGATTTCCCATCACTTTCGCTTCTTTTGTAATTAATCTTAGTAAGAAGAGGATTTTTTTCTGTTTCCCGAATATATTCTTCTGTTGCTTCAACTGTTCCTTCAAGAGTTCCATTGATTCCTTCATGCGCAACGATAATTCTTCCCATAAGGCCAAGCCTTTCGCAAAGTGCTTTTTGTTCATCACGAACTTTAGCTGGATTATCAATATTCACATACTTGTAATAAAGTAAAACTTGAAACATAGAGTTTGATTATACCAAATAGGTTCAATCTTGAATATTGAATTAGCAAATTAGCTCGTTATAATAGCAATTATGACAAACGAAAATGACCGCTCCTCAATTCCGTTCGAAGCAGGAATAAGTCCGAGAAGGAATTGGAATTGGTTTGAATATCATTCAGCGCTTTCTTATAGATATGCAAGTCCTGAAATGAAAAGGGTTTGGTCGGAAGGACATAAGGCAGAGCTTAGCGCAGATGTTTGGATTGCTGTAGCAAGTGCGCAAAATAAAGTCGGGTTAGTTACTGACGAGCAACTTGCAGATCTGCAAGAACACAAAAGAGATTTTGTAGCAGGAATAGATGAGATGTTGAGCCGTGAAAGAGATAGAAGCAACCCCAATTATAGTGGTCACGATATTATTGCTGCTACATCATGGTATGGCGAGGTGGCAAAAATTGGAGGAGGTATTGTTCATCGTCCAATGACCTCTGAAGATCTTCTTTCAAATGTTGAAGCCCTTCAGATGAAAGAGGGAACAGCCTTAATTGATAAAAAAATGCATTCTGTACTTAAGCATTTTGGCGAGAAGATAGACCAATATAAAGAGCTACCTGCCTTAGGGCAAACTCACATGCAGGCGGGAGAGCCAGTCACCTTAGGATTAAGATTGGCTGTTCATGCCGTTGATTTTCTTCTTGACTACCAAAAATTACAATTTGTAAATGAGAGAATTTTAGGAAAAGGAATAAAGGGACCGGTTGGTACTATGGCCGAGGTGGAAACACTCTTAGAAGGTATTGATATGGACCCATTTGAGCACGAAAAGTTAGTTATGGACGAGCTAGGCCTTAGAGCTTTTCCTGTAACAAATCAAACCTATCCCAGGAAAATGACAGCAGATGTGGTAGGTGCACTAGGAGACATTGGAGTATCGGTTCAGAGATTTGGTTTAAATATGAGATTATATCAATCGTCATTGTTTGATGAACTAGCGGAACCCAGAAGCTCTCAGGATAGAGGATCTTCTGCTATGCCCCATAAAAGAAATCCAGTGGGTGCAGAAAATGCGATGGCATTGGGAAGGGGAATAAGATACAAGCATTCTGAGGCTCAGGAAATTGCAGCAAATGTTGTAATGGAAAGAGGTATTGATGATTCAGCCGGGAAAAGATCATTTCTACCAGAATCATTTTTAGCTTTGGATGAGGCACTGACTAGGGTCGATAGAATAGTTGCGGGATTAGTTGTGAACGAAACCTCTATTTGGAGAAATCTACATACTTTTTCTGAATTTACTATAAGTGCGCCTATCATGGCACTCATGACACGTGAGGGTATAAGTCGTCAAGATGCTCATGAAAAACTTGCTGTGCTTGCAGGTGAAGCTTTTGAAACATTTAGGTCAACTAATGTTAATGATTATGGAGATAGACTATTAAATGATCCACTAGTAATGCAATATGTTACTGCTGCAGAGATAAAGAGAATGATAGATATTGCAGAGAAGCATATTGGTCGGGCACCACAGATTTGTGAGGGATTCCTCAGCGAACACCTCTACCCAGCACTTGCAAAATAATTTCAAAACTAGTAAAACTCCTGTATAATCAATCCATATGAAAGTATCCGTTGTTATACCCTCATTTAATGAAATGGGTAATCTTCGCAAAGGAACTCTGGACCACGTAGAACACTTTTTAGCAAGACAAAAGTTTGATTACGATGTAATTATCGTTGATGATGGATCAAAAGATGGCTCTAGAGAGTTTGTAAAAAAGTTTGTCGAATCAAACAGGAAATTTAAGCTAATTGAGAATAATCATATGGGTAAAGCTGGGGCTGTAACTACAGGTGTACTTGCAGCAAGGGGAGATTACATTTTATTTACTGATATGGATCAAGCAACCCCAATTGAAGAATTAAGCAACTTATTGCCTTTTGTGGAAGATGGATACGATATTGCTATTGGTTCTCGGGGAAAAGTTCGTCGGGGAGCTCCCTGGACAAGGCGTTTTATGGGGCAGGGTATGATAGTTTTAAGATCAGTTCTTGTGGGATTTCCTGAAATTAAAGACACACAGTGTGGATTTAAGATTTTCAAGAAAAAAGCTGCACATGAAATATTTGAAAAGATTAAAAAAATCCATAATGGATTCAGAACGATAAAAAGCTCATCTGTCGCAGCAGGTTTTGATGTAGAGCTTTTGTATATTGCTGACAAAATGAAGTTTAAAATAAAAGAGGTTCCAGTCGACTGGCTATACGTTGAGACAAGGAGAGTTTCTCCACTCAAAGACTCAGTTGAGAGTGTACTCGATTTAGTAAGAATAAGAAAAAATATTTTCAAAGGAACTTATGATTAAAAGACTTTTACTTCCTCTCTGGATTTTAGTGGCAATCGCTCTTTTCCTTTATTCCTTCACTCAAGTTGATCTATCTTTGACGTTTTCAAGCGCAGGAATTTTCCAAACTGTTCAAAAATATTTCCAGTATGTAGGATGGTTTAATAGGCCATTATCTACATATATATATGTAGGTATACTAGTTGCTATTTTTGCTCTTTATGGAATAACGCTACATTTAATAAACACAAAGAAAATTGAAAGAAAAAAGCTATTAACAATAGTTTTTGCAGTAACAGCTGTTTTATTTTTGTCATACTGTGCATTTTCTTATGACATCTTTAACTACATTTTTGATGCAAAAATAATTACTCACTACAACCAGAATCCTTATGAGCATAAAGCTCTAGATTATGCCGGTGATCCTATGTTGTCATTTATGAGGTGGACCCACAGAGTTTATCCTTATGGACCTTTCTGGTTAGTATTAACAGTTCCATTGTCATATGTTGGTTTTGGCATTTTTAGTTTCACGTTTTATTTGTTTAAGCTTCTAATGCTTGCTTCATTTGTGGGGACGGTTTTGCTTATCGAAAGACTTGCTAAAAAGCTTGATTTTGATCCCCTTTTTGCTGTAGCAGCTTTTGCGCTTAATCCATTAGTTTTAGTAGAATCATTAGTGTCTTCTCATAATGATATTGTCATGATGTTTTTTGGACTTCTTGCAATATATCTTTTTTATGAGAAGAGATATATTACATCGTACTTTAGTCTTCTTTTTTCTATTCTAATTAAATTTGCAACGGTACTTGAAATCCCCGCAATTCTTGCAAAAAGTATATTTAAGCTCAAAGATGAAAAGTTTTTTTATCTACTCATATTATGTATGATTGGTGGGGCGTTACTTGCGACATTTAGAACACAGTTTCAGCCCTGGTATCTTATATATCCACTTACATTTGCAGCATTTGTGCAGAAAAAATATTTTATTGCAATTCCAGTGTTTATTATTTCAATCGCAGCTCTAATGCAATATATACCATATCTGTATTTGGGTAATTGGGATCCCCCAGTACCTTTTATCCTTAACTCTATAATGCTCGCTTCCGTAGTCCTCTCCGTGATTGTTATTGGAGGATATAAATTAATTAGAAGATAGTCCCAAATTCAGGTATAATTTAATTATGAATTTAAAGAATAAAAAGCTTTTGTTTTTTGGAAGTGCAATCTTAATAACTGTTCTTTATTTCGCGCTACGTTTATTTCATTTAACCTCACTACCACTTTTTACAGATGAAGCAATCTATATTAGATGGTCTCAGATTGCTGCACAAGATGCTAACTGGAGATTTATTTCTCTTACTGATGGAAAACAGCCGATGTATGTTTGGATTGCAATGCTACTCTTGAAGATATTTAATGATCCACTTTTTGCCGGACGTCTAGTTTCGGTGATCGCTGGTTTTGGAACAGTAATAGGTTTATTTTTCTTAGGAAATGAATTATTCCGTGAGAAGAAAGAAAAAATATTTTCATTCACACAAAAAACTGTAACTATTGGGTTATTATCGAGCCTGTTTTATGTTATATATCCTTTCGGGTTAGTGTATGACAGAATGGGTCTTTACGATAGCTTAGTAGGAATGTTTGCTGTTTGGGCTCTTTATCTACTTGTTTTGCTCGTTAGAACCCTGAGGCTCGATGTGGCACTTCTTGCTGGACTTGTAATCGGTGGTGGGGTTTTAACGAAAACAAATGCATTCTCTTCTATTTATTCTATGCCACTTCTTCTGCTTATTTTTGGTTGGGGTGGAAAAGGCTTAAAGAATAGGCTTATTAAATTCTTCCTCTTATGTTTAGTTGTTGTAGTTCTTTCAAATGTGATCTACTCAGTATTAAGACTATCTCCATTTTTCCACATAATTGCACAGAAAAACGCTTTGTTTTTCTATCCAATAGGTGAGTGGATAAAGCATCCATTTACTTATTTATTTAGCAATCTAAGCGCTCTAGTAAACTGGTTAATGATTTACTTTTCCGTTCCTTTACTTTTGGTCATTGGGTCATTCTTTATCAACAAAAAAGACTTTTTTATAAAGGCAATGTTAGTGCTTTGGTTCTTGGCACCATTTTCGTTCTTGGCATTTTTTGGAAATACCATTTATCCAAGATTCATATTATTTATGACCTTACCTTTAATTCCGCTCGTTGCTTATTCAATCGTTGAGTTGTTTGCGAGATATAAATCAAACATAGTAAGAGGCCTAATATTAATTATTGCTTTTGGCTTCTATATATATTCTGACTTTTTTATACTCACGAATTTCGCGGTTGCCCCAATACCAAGAGCTGACAGGATTCAGTATATGAACTCATGGAGTGCCGGAAATGGACTTGCTGAATCAGTTGAGTTCTTTAAAGAACAATCAAAAGACAAAAAAATATATATCGTTACACAAGGAACATTTGGTCTGATGCCTTTTGGTCTTGAAATGTATTTGGTTGATAACCCAAATATCAAAATTAATGCCTTGTGGCCTGTGAATAATACACCACCTGATGAAATAACTGAGATGGCAAAAAAGCTTCCTACTTATGCGATATTTTATCAGCCATGTTCTTCGTGTGGAATTAGTGCAGGTAAGTTGCCTCAAGGATGGAACGGAAAACTAATTAATACTTACAGACAAGGAATTTCAGAGGACTACTATAGTATTTATCAAATCCTTCCATGAAGCAAAAAGTAATTATTGTCTTGTTATCCTGCTTCATTGTTTTGGCATTCTTCTATCAATTATTTCAGGGTAAAGTACCGTTTCCAGGTGACCTACTTGTAAATCAGGAGCCTTATAGATCTGAATCCATCGACGGGTTTGTAGCTGGATCTATTCCTAATAAAGCTCAAGGACCGGATGTTATTCATGAGCTTCTTCCGTGGAAAAAATTTACTATTGATTCATGGAAAAACTTGCAAATCCCTTTTTGGGATCCTTATAACTTTTCGGGTAATCCATTAATGGCAAATTATCAAAGTGGCGTTTTTTATCCGGGAAATATAATATTCTTTATTTTAGATTTTTCTGATGCATGGAGTATTTATATCTTTTTAACTCCATTCCTTTCAATCCTTTTTACATACCTTTTCTTGAAAAGATTAAAACTGTCGGATGCAGCATCTTTATTTGGTGGCCTTGCTTTTTCGTTCTCTCTTTATATGACAGTTTGGATGGAATACGGGAACATAGGGCATACATTTTTATGGCTTCCTCTTATACTTTATTTTACCGATAGATTTGTTGAAAGAAATAATAGAGTAGCTTTTTTGGGAATTGTATTGTCTTCATTTGCGGCAGCATTAGCTGGATACATTCAAGGCCTTTTCTATATTTATGCAATCACATTTATTTATTTTCTTTTAAAAAGTAATTCCCTAAAAAAGCCAAACTCACGTAAAATATTCATTTTCATTTCTTCTTTGGCATTACCAATATTTTTAACTGCGTTTCAAATGTTGCCAACGCTTGAGCTATTTGGTGAGTCAACAAGGGGAAATTATTCCCTGGATCAAATCCAGAAGATGCTTAATCCGCTTTACTATTTGATAACTATAGTTGCACCTGATTTTTTTGGAAATCCTGCAAGCAGAAATTTCTGGTTTGATGGTACATATATTGAGAGAGTTTCCTATTTTGGTCTAATACCTTTTGCTTTTGCAATACTTGCAATCGTTTCAGTATTTAAACGAGTAGAGGTTAAGGTTTTTTCAATTCTATTTATTTTTTCATTACTTATTTCAACTGATCTTTTCATAACTCGTTTTTTCTATTTAATACCTATTCCTGTTTTATCAACAACAGTTGCTACAAGAATACTTTCTGTATTTGCTTTTTCAGGTGCGATTCTTGCAGCATTTGGATTTGAGCAAGTTTTACAGAGTAAGGATAAGAAGAAAATGTTTATGATTTTTGGATTATTACTTGCAGTAATAATTGTAGCCTTTGTGTTTACTCTTGCTTACCCAAAGACTTTAAGTGATTTGACAGTAATTTCTCAGCTTGCAACATCAAAGCGTAATTTAATTATTCCTTTAGCGACACTCATTATTTTTGGCGGGTTAACATTTGTTTTTTATAATTTGAATCTTTTTAAAAAGTATAAAAAGATGATTTACGTATTTGTTATTTTTGCAATAACTTTCGCAGAATTGTTTTATTATTTTCAAAAAATTACACCGTTTGCTCCTAAAAATTATATGTACCCAGAAACACCCATTATGTCTTTCCTACAAAAAGATGCGGGTATAAATCGGTTTTGGGGATATGGTACTGCATATATCGAAAGCAATTTTCAAACTTTTGATAAAACATACTCACCTGAAGGAAATGACCCGCTCCATATAAAAACATATACCGAGCTTTTATCAGTTAGCAAAGATGGAAAAGTCCCCGCATTACTTCCGAGGCCGGATGCAAATATTGCAAGTGGATATGGTCAGGAAGATCTTTCAAATAACTCTTATAGACAAAAGATATTAAATATCGTTGGTATTAAGTACGTCCTTAATAGGAGCGAGATTCTAACAGGAGATTATTCTCCCGATACGGTAACTTTCCCAGAAGAAAAATATAAGCTGGCTTGGCAAAAAGGTCTATGGCAGGCATATGAGAACAAGAATATAACTCAACGAATTTTTATTACAAATAAATATAAAGTTGTGAATGAAGATAAAGCACTTCAGACTTTATTGAATAAGGACTTTAATGAAAAAGAGACTCTGGTGCTGTATGAAGATCCAAAGATCAAGCAGAGTGATTTAAAACAAAGTCTAAAAGTTGATTCATATACACCAAATAAAATTACTATTTCAGCAAAAACTTCCTCCGATGCGCTTCTTTATGTGTCAGACAATTATTATCCCGGGTGGATTGCAAGTATTGATGGTCAAGACAACAAGATATATTTGGCAAATTATACTTTCCGTGCTGTTGTTGTACCAGCAGGTGACCATAAGGTAGTTTTTGAATTTAAGCCACAAAGCTTTTATTATGGAATATATATCGCACTTGCCGGTCTAGCGGGACTGGTAATAATGCTTATTATTATTGGTAAAAAAAAGAATGAAAAGTAAATATGTCTTGCTTATTATTTTGATACTTCTTGTTATTCCATCTTTTTGGTTTTTGATAAAACCAGGTTTTATTACAACCGACGATGGTAATTGGATGATTATCAGATTTTCGGCTTTCTATCAGGCCTTACGTGATGGTCAATTTCCTGTAAGAGTTTTGGATCGTTTAAATTTCGGCTATGGTTATCCTGTTACAAACTTCTTATACCCAGGCTTCATGTATTTGGCAGTTCCATTTAAAGCTTTTGGCCTAAGCTTTGTCATGACGATTAAGCTAGTAATAGCTCTTTGCATGATCGGTTCTGGTGTTTTTATGTATCTTTGGTTGGGCCGACTATACAACAGCGTTTCAGCGTTCTTTGCATCCCTTTTTTACGTTTATGCACCATATCATCTTTACGACTTAAGTAGGAGAGGGTCTGTCGGTGAGCTACTTTCATTAGCTGTTTTTCCTTTCACGATGTGGCAAATTGAAAGACAAAGCTTGTTCTTTTCAGCGATTGGTTTCGCTTTACTTATTATTTCACATAATACACTTGCGATAATGTTTTTGGCATTAATTATTTCGTACGCAGCTGTATCAATCTATGCTTCTGAAAATCGTAAATTACTTATGGAGTTTTATTCAAGGTTAATAATTTTTGGACTTGGGATTTCTGCCTTTTTCTGGCTACCAGCCTTATTTGAATTACAAAATACAGCTTTTTCTAAAACAAAAATTTCTGACTTCTCCAAATATTTTGCAGACTACAATCTTATTGGATTAACAACTATTTTGATTTTTGTTGGAACAATTATTGTTTTTATTATAAAGACAAGTTTAATAAAAAAAGAATACAAAACGATTTTAATGCTGACTTTGGGAATTGTTACAGCATTTTTAGCAAGTAATTTAAGTGAGGTGCTATGGCATGTTCTTCCGGTATCATTTATTCAATTTCCGTTTAGGATGCTTTCAGTAACAATTATTGCAGCATCTTTTGTACTTGCTTTCTGTCTCTCTCAAGTCGAGATGAGGATAAGAATAGCAGTTGGTATCGTTTTTATTGCTGTGACAATTGTTTTATCTTACAAACTTTTAATTCCAACTTCTTTTAATTTAGAACAAGATGGTTTTTATTCCACAAATGAGGCAACGACAACAGTTCTTGATGAATATATGCCAGTTTGGGTTAAGGATAAGCCTTTGGGACATTTCGAAGAGAAAGTAAAAGTTATTCAAGGAGAAGGTGGAATACAAAATGTTTCCGCTAATTCAAAAAATATTTCATTTAATTTTGTATCAAATTCTCCAGCAGTTGTGAGCGTATCAACTATTTATTATCCTGGATGGAAGGCATATGCAAATGGAAAAGAAAAGGCAATATTTTTTGATAACAGGAATGGGTTGATTGAGTTAAAACTTGAGGGAAGGAATCAAAAGGTAGAATTAAATTTTGGAGAAACTACAATGAGATTACTTGCAGATATTGTTTCTATTCTCTCTCTTATTTTGCTCTTCACTATAACTTTATACAAACCTGTTTTAAAATATATAAATAAATGAAAAAAATTCTAACAAATAACTGGGCACTTATTGGCTTTTTTTTAATCTCAATTTTTTCTGTTTTACCATTTTTTCAAAGTGGCTTTTTTCAGATTCATGATGATGTTCAGGTCGCACGAGTCTATGAGATGGGAAAAAGTCTTTCTTTAGGAATGTTTCCTGTGAGATGGGTTATAGATCTTGGATATGGGTTTGGATACCCTATTTTTAATTTCTATTCGGTCCTACCATATTATTTAGGTGGTACATTAACGCTTTTTGGTTTTGATGCGCTTCTAGCTACTAAAATAATTTTTGTGATAGCCATCATTGGATCTGGTATATCCATGTACTATTTGGTTAATTCTTTTTTTGGTAAAGCTGCAGCACTTACATCTGCGCTTGTTTATCTTTATTTTCCTTACCACGCTGTAAACATTTATGTAAGAGGAGATTTGGCAGAGCTCTGGGCATATATGTTTTTGCCCTTGGTATTTTTAAGCTTTTTCAAAATTTACCAAGAAAAAAACTTATCAAAAAAATATATTGTTATTGGTGCATTATCTATGGCAGCAGTTATTATTTGTCATAATCTATCTGCATTCATGCTTTTTATTTTCCTTGGTATTTTTTCGTTGTTTAGTTTACTAACTGGGACAAACAAAAAAAATATATTTACTTCATGTGTACTTGTTTTTGGGTTAGCCTTTATGTTGTCTGCATTTTACGCAGTTCCAGCAACAATTGAGGCAAGTTTAACGAATGTTTTAACTCAGGTTGGCGGTGGAGCAGATTTTGCTAAAAACTTTGTATGCATCAGACAGTTATGGGATGGTCCATGGGGATTTGGTGGGTCAGTTGCAGGATGTGTTGATGGCCTTAGTTTTAAACTTGGAAAATCAAATATTATTTTTGCCGTGATCGCCATTTTACTAGCAATTTTTTACTTCTCAAAATTAAAAGAGAACAGAGTAATAATTGTGTTTTCAATAGTCTTTTTAATTCTTTCTGTTTTTATGACTTTGCCAATATCAAATTTTATCTGGGAATTACCATTTATGGACTTTTTGCAGTACCCTTGGAGATTCTTGAACTTTACGGGGGTATTTATAAGTATTGTAATAGGATCAGGGGTGTGGATTGTTTCTCAGCAATTTGAAAAGAAAGCTGAATATGTTGCTGTAATAGTAATAATACTTTCCACCTTATTTATAAACGGTAAGCTATTCGTGCCTCAAAGATACCTTGATCGAAGTTCTGACTACTATACAAATAAAATGTATCTTAATTGGACAGCTTCAAAGATTTCTGATGAGTATCTTCCTAAAGGTTTTGTAAGACCTACATCTTACGAGCAAATCTCAAAATACAAACTGAACTATAATAATAGTCTGTATAAGGCTGAGCCTCTTCCAAAACCTCATTTTATGATGAATCAAACATTGGTTCAAAAGGTTTCAAATGCGATTTCTCTTATTGGTGTTTTAGGTTTGATTACTGTTATAATAAGTAAATTCGGGAAGAAAGAAAAAAGTTCTAAAAATGGCTAAAAAATTATCGGAATTATCCATATTTTTCCCCTTCTGGAATGAAGAAAACAATATCCAAAAAGTAGTTTTGGATGCTATTCCTGTTGCAGAAAAATCAGCTGATAAGTGGGAGATAATAATGGTTGATGATGGATCCAGTGACAGAACAGGTGAAATAGCTGAGGATTTAGTTAAGACAAACAAAAACCTAAAAGCGGTAAGACTCCACCCAAACAGGGGGTATGGTGCTGCATTAAGATCGGGGTTTGAACACGCAAAATACAAATATGTTGTGTTTACTGATGGCGATCTCCAGTTTGATTTCTCAGAGCTAGATAGATTTATAGAAAAGATTGATGAAGCAGATATAGTTATAGGTTACAGAAAGACAAGGCGTGACGAGAAGATCTTTAAAAGATTGCTTCTCATGAATCTCTTAAAAATTTGGGATTTCATTCTTTTTGGTTTCCATTTTAAGGATATAGATTGCGGATTTAAAATGTTCAAGCGTGAAGCTGTGAAGGAGTTAATGCCTCTTAGATCAGAAGGCGCTATGATAACAACTGAGATTTTGGCAAAAGCAAAAAAGAAAAAGCTAAAGATAGTTCAGGTTGGAGTTGAGCATTATCCACGCCAGCATGGAGTTCAAACAGGAGCAAACCTCTTTGTAATCATCAGGGCAGTTCTCGAAAGCCTTATACTCTGGTCTGATATTCACAATGGTCGAGTATAGTTTATGGATGAGTTTAATTTTGAAGTTGTCGCTGTAAAGTCAATAAAAGGTGTTTTTGCTCTTTTTACTAGAACTTTCTTTATTCAAGTACTCTCGGTTGTAGCAAGTTTCATTTTAACCGTTTATCTATCTCCTGCAAACTACGGAGTTTTCTTCATAGTTTCATCAATAATTGTTTTCCTAACTTATTTTCAAGATATAGGTCTTGCAGCGGCGCTTATTCAGAAAAAAGAAGAAGTTACAGTTGAAGAATTGAGAACAACGTTTACCCTTCAGCAGCTTTTAGTTGGTGGTTTGATAATAATCGCACTTATTCTATCAAAACCAATAACCTCAATTTATCATTTGGACACACCGGGGTATATGCTGTTTTTAGCTCTGCTTTTTTCGTTTTTTATAACTTCGCTTCGAACAATTCCCACGATCATGATGGAGAGGAAGCTGGACTACAAACGATTAGTAATACCTGAGATCGCTGAAAGTCTTACATACAACATTATATTAATTGTAATGGCTGTAGGTGGTTTTGGTTTGGCAACATTTACTTTTGCAGTTCTTGCTCGATGTGTTGTTGGGCTTATTGCAACTTATGTTGTTCAGCCTTGGCCGATTGGTATATCTTTTCATTTCAACTCAATCAAGAGACTATTTTCTTTTGGTGTGCCATATCAGGCAAATACATTTCTTGCGTTGTTTAAAGACAATTTAATAACAATTTATATAGGAGGAATACTTCCAGCAGCTCAGGTTGGGTATATAGGTTTTGCTGAAAAATGGGCATATATGCCTTTACGACTTGTAATGGATAACGTTATTAGGATTGCGTTTCCTTCAATGAGTCGACTTCAACACGATAAGCCATCGCTTAGAACTGCTATTGAAAAATCTTTGTTTTTAGTATCATTTTTCATTTTTCCTATTGTTGTTTGCATAATTCACTTCGCACCATTCTTGGTTGAATTTATTCCTCGTTACGGCAAATGGCAGCCAGCACTTCTAGCACTATCCTTTTATGCATTAAATACCGTTTTTTCATCTATCTCAACGCCTCTTACAAATTTCCTTACGGCAATAGGAAAAGTGAAGATAACTTTTTACTTTATGATTCTTTGGACGGTTGGAATTTGGGTATTAACTCCGCTTTTCATTATGAAATTTGGATTTAACGGAGTCGCTGCTGCATCGTTTATTGTTTCTACATCTTCGATTCTGGTTTTTGTTGTTGCAAGGCGATACATAGAGTTTTCATTCACCAAACCAGTTTTAAGACAATTTTTAGCTGCAATTGTTATGTTTATCTTTATATATCTGACACGTGGCATGATAACTAATTTTCCGACCTTAATTGTTAATGCGTTGCTTGCGGCAGTTGTTTACGTAGGATTTTTAATCCTTATAGCACGAGAGGAGCTTATAAAAACATTTTCATTTATAATTATAAGTATAAGAAAGAAGGCCTAAATGAATAAGTTATCTGTTGTTATTTCAGCATACAATGAAGAGAAAAATATTAAAGACTGCTTGGAATCTATTAAAGAATTAGCAGATGAAATTATAGTAGTTAATAATTCGTCAACTGATAAAACCGAGGAGATATCTAAAAAATACACTAAGAAAATTTTTAACCAAGAAAATAACCCATTAAAAATTGACCTCCAGAAGAATTTTGGTTTTTCTAAAGCAACTGGCGATTGGATATTAAGTCTTGATGCTGATGAAAGAGTAACATCTGAGCTTGCAGGTGAAATTAAAACTGTGATTGAGAATGACGCTAATGAAGGATATTGGATCCCTCGAAAAAATATGATTTTTGGGAAATGGATAAAAAGCGATATGTGGTGGCCAGATTATCAGCTTAAGTTATTCAAAAATGGAAAGGGTAAATTTGAAAAAAGTACCATACATAAGGCTCTTCAAGTAGCTGGTCAAACAGAAAAATTGGAGAATTATCTTATCCACAACAATTATACTTCCGTTTCCCAATTTGTAATAAGACTTAATAGTTACACAGATCTAGAAGCCGAGAATCGTGTATCGGATGGGTATCGCTTTAGTGCATTTGATGCCATACGCTTTCCTGTAGATGATTTTGTTAAAACATACTTTTTACAGAAAGGTTACCAAGATGGATTACATGGACTTGTTCTTAGTATACTGCAGGCATTTTATATGGAGGTTGTATTTGCAAAATTATGGGAGAAAAAAGACTTTGAAGATGTATCTGATCCTGGTTTTACTAATGGTGTTCAGAAAGAATTTATTAATTCAGGAAATAAAGTGAAATACTGGGTTAAGACAATCCTCATTGATAGTTCAAAAAATCCAGTGCGAAAAATTTTGCTTAAGACTTCACGAAAAATTACATCCTCTAAAATAAAAGAATAGTATGAAAAAAGTTTTTATAGTGGTTTTAAATTACAATGGATATAAGTCTACTATTGAATGTCTTGAATCATTAAATAGACTAAATAATAAAGGCATCGAGATAGAAACATTGGTAGTTGATAATGATTCACAGGATGGATCGGTAGAAAAAATAAGAGATAAGTTTCCAAAGCTTACAATAATTGAAAACCAAGAGAATCAGGGCTTTTCCGGAGGATGTAATGAAGGCATTCGTTATGCCCTTAAAGGAGATGCAAGTCACATAATGGTACTCAATAATGATACTAGGGTTGATGCTGATTTAATTATTAATCTTGTTGAGGCTTCAGAAGAAGAAGGGGTTGCAGGAGTAGTGCCCAAAATATATTTTGAAAAAGGATTTGAATTCCATAAGGATAAATATGATAAATCTGATTTAGGTAAAGTTATTTGGTACGCAGGTGGAAAAATGGATTGGCAAAATTTGATTGGGAAAAATATTGGCGTTGATGAGGTTGATAATGGACAATTTGAGGAGAAGAGAAGGACTGAACTTGCAACTGGCTGTTGTTTTTTAATCAAAGCAGAAGTACTAAAAAAAATTGGATTGTTTGATCATAGATATTTTCTTTATTATGAAGATGCTGATTTATCAGAAAGAATAAGAAAAGCAGGTTACTCAATAATATTTGAACCAAAAGCAGTTCTTTGGCATAAGAATGCTGAGTCAAGTGGAGGATCAGGATCTGGCTTGCAAGATTATTATATAAGTAGGAATCGTTTATTATTTGGAATGACATATGCTCCACTGAAGACAAGGCTAGCGCTCTTTCGAGAAAGCCTGGCATTGCTCAAAGGGGGAAGAGCATGGCAGAAAATTGGCGTTCGTGATTACTATATTAAGAAGTTTGGTAAGGGAAGCTATAAAAAATAAAAATGAAATTATTAAAATCGCAATGGGGATTGTTACTGGTTTTTTTTCTTTGTTTAATTCCTTTATATCCTTTGTTGCATTCGGGTTTACCCATAACTCATGATGGGCAAGACCATGTGGCAAGAATTGCTAACTTTTACCAAAGCCTAATGGAAGGTGTTATCGTGCCTAGGTGGGCAGGAAACCTAAATTGGGGGTATGGACATCCGATTTTGATGTTTTTATATCCGGCATCTTCATATTCTACCTCCCTAATACATTTACTCGGCTTCGGATTAGTTGATTCAGTAAAAATTACATTTGGTTTATCCTTCATTTTGAGCGGTGTTTTTATGTATTTATGGTTGCGAGAATATTTAAGCAATGAAGCTGCAGTAGTTGGGGCAATTTTATATAACTTTGCACCTTATAGATTTGTAGATCTATATGTTCGGGGTGCAATAGGGGAGCATGTAGCTTTTGTATTTTTGCCACTAGTTTTATTTTTTCTGTTAAAAATTTCAAGATCTGAGAACTTTAACAGGTTCTATTTTTCATTTGCATCAATTTCAATTGCAGGATTACTCCTCGCCCATAATGCTATAAGTATTATGTTTCTACCCTTTATATTAATTTATGCGATTTATCTTGTATACATTAATAAAAAAAGGCTTAAAGAATTATTGGCACAATATATAGGCGTATTAGCATTAGGATTTGGGCTATCTTCCTTTTTCCTTGTGCCAGCTTTTATAGAGGGAAAATATACATTAAGAGATATTGTTACCGGAAGTGATGCTTTAAAGCGCTTTATTGATTTTAAAGATATCATTTATAGCCCGTGGGGGTATGGTGTTAGTGGCAATTTTTCTGTTCAGCTTGGGATATTTCAATGGATTTCAGTTTTAGCTTTTCCTTTTGTTTTATATTTTTTACATAAGAAAAAGAACAAGGATTGGATTTTCTACTTAATAACTTTTGTATATTTTCTGGGAAGTATTTTCAT
Source organism: uncultured Gammaproteobacteria bacterium (assembly GCA_964640435.1). Lineage (GTDB taxonomy): Bacteria > Patescibacteriota > Microgenomatia > Levybacterales > GWA1-39-11 > GWA1-39-11. The sequence continues at coordinate 27,558 of CAZXFJ010000002.1, forward strand.
TATGTTACCATTGTCGGATTTTGTTTGGAGAATAATAACAACCCTTCAAAAGTTTCAGTTCCCATGGAGATTCCTATCTATCTCTGTATTTACCTCAGCAGTGTTGGGAGCATATTTAATTTTTATTCTTCCCCAAAGATTTGTAAAGCCAGTTGTGATTATATTTATATTACTAACATTGGGAATTAGCTATACGTATTGGCAACCAAAGGGATATCTTGAGGAGCCCACAAGTTTTTATACGGGTATATATAAGGGTACAACAGACACGGGTGAAAGTGCCCCGATTTGGTCAGTAAGATTTATGGAGAAGCAAGCAAAGGCACCAATTGAGGTTATAAAAGGAAAAGCTAATATAAAACAAATCAGTAAGTCATCAACAAATCACGTCTATATTATTACCTCTGACGAAAAAGTTCAATTGAAAGAGAATACTTTGTATTTTCCTGGATGGAGAATTTATGTTGATGGCGTGCAAGATTCCAATGTTCAATTTCAAGATACAAACAATCGTGGATTAATGACATTTTATGTTCCAGAAGGAAAGCATAATGTTGAAATTAAATTTGGTGATACCAGACTAAGAACGTTATCAAATTATTTGTCGCTTGCTTCTCTAATAATTTTATTTGGAGTCATCTTTAGTACGTTTAAAGTTTCTAAAAAATGAAAAAAATACTTTTAGCTTTTTGGCCTGTTATTTTTATTTTCTTTATTTGGGGAATATTTGCATCACCCTATTTTTTAAAAAATGAAGTTCCTTTCCCATCAACATATTTAGTAACTAACTTTGGCCCATGGAATAACTATGTTGGATATTTAGGTCCTGTCAAAAATAGTGCAACACCTGATGTAATAAGTCAGATATTTCCGTGGAAAAATCTGGTGATAGAATCTTGGAAGAGTGGACAGGTACCTTTATGGAATACATATGTATTTTCGGGTACACCTCTTCTTGCTAACTATCAGTCAGCCGCATTAACTCCATCTAACTTGATCTATTTTATTCTTCCTTTTATAGATGCATGGAGTCTGCAGGTGCTTTTTCAACCACTGCTTGCCGGACTATTTATGTATTTCTTTGTAAGGTCTTTGAAGCTTTCTCATTCGGCAAGTCTTATATCATCACTGGCATTTATGTTCTGTGGGTTCATAACAACTTGGGGCCTTTATGGGGCTTTAGGCTATGCAATTCTCTTTCTTCCTTTATCTCTTTTTGCTTTGGAGAAATTTTATCAAGAGAAAAAATGGTATTACCTAGTTCTTCTAGCACTTACTATTCCTTTATCTTTTTTTGCAGGTCATTTCCAAACAAGTCTGTATTTCCTTTTGATAGTTGGGGCTTACAGCATTTTCAAGTTAATTCAGGTAAAAGATATTAAAACTTTTTCTTACAGCATTTTCTCAATTATTTTCGGTTTGCTTCTATGTGCTCCTCAGCTACTCCCGTCGATTGAGTTCTATCAAGAATCTGTAAGAAGTGCGATATTTCAAAAAATTGAAGCAATTCAATGGACTTATTTGCCATCTTTTATAGCCCCTGATTTTTTTGGAAATCCTGTTACCGCCAACAATTGGTTCGGACACTATGCTGAATGGAATTCATACATTGGAATAATACCTTTTATTTTAGGATTTTACTCTCTACGAAAAAGAAGTATCTATGTCCTATTTTTTGGAATTGTAGCTTTAGTAAGCCTACTATTAGCATTTGATACTCCGTTATTAAACTTATTGATAGCATTGAAGATACCAGTACTATCCACGAGTGCTGCGAGTAGGATTATTGTTTTATTTAGTTTATCAATGTCTGTTCTCGCGGGATTTGGATTTGATAAATTGATGGCTGATTTAGAAAATAAAAAAAATACGCCAATTGTTTCTCTAATTGCCATATTTGCAGTGGTGTTTGGAGTTATTTGGTTTTGTTTGATAACGAAGGTGTTTATTGATCCAGAAAAAGTATCCATTTCTCTTTCTAATTTTCGTTTGCCAACAATAATCTTTGCTGTATTTGCCGCTTCAGTACTGGCAAATAAATTTGTAAAGAATAAAAAAATACTAATTGGGGTAGGAGCATTAATAATCCTTTTAACTGCATTCGATCTTTTAAGATTTACCACAAAGTGGTATCCATTCGAGTCAAGGGATTATGTCTATCCTAAAATATCTATATCAAATCAGCTGAATTCTATGGCAGGTTACAATAGGGAATTTGGAAACTTTGACCAACAGGCATCAGAGATGTATAAGATACCAAATCTGGAAGGTTACGATCCACTATATATTCAAAGATATGGAGAATTTCTAGCTGCAGGGAAAGACGGAAAATATCACACGCCAGAAAGATCTGTTGTTACTTTATCAAAAAACGGGGATTATACCGGAAAAATTTTAAACTTTCTTGGCGTTAAGTATATTATTCACAAACTAGCCGATGGACAAAATGTGTGGGCATTTCCGTTTTGGGAGTATCCTGCTGACCAATTTAAGGAGATTTTTAAAGACAATGTGTATCAGGTTTTTAATAACGATAAAGTACTTCCTCGTGCATTTATCGTGGGTGATGTAAAAGTTGTCGTAGATAAGCAAGATGCAATTAAAGAATTATTTAAAGATAGCTTGGATTTTTCGAAAACAGTAGTATTGGAAGAAAATCCTGGGGATAATATTATAAATGGTGCTACAGGATCAGCATCAATAGTATCATATAGCCCAAATGAAATAAAAATAGATGTTTTATCGAGTGGTTCAGGAATTTTAATTCTTTCAGATCCTTATTATCCAGGTTGGAAAGCATATGTTGATGAAAAACAGACTAAAATCTATCGATCTAATTATGCATTTCGTGGCATAGTAATTCCTGATGGAAAACACGCGGTAGTTTTTCGATATGAGCCTGATAGTTTTAGAAATGGTTTGATTATTGCTTTTGGTGGAGTTATTGGAATAGTAATATTAAGCTTGTATCTAAAGTTTGGTAAAAAGTAATATAATTTAAAGATGGATAAAATTTCAGTTCTTATAATTACAAAAAATGAAGAGGATGTTATAGGTGATTGTATAAAATCAGTTAAAGATTTTGCATCAGAGGTTATAGTTATAGATGGCGGTTCAACTGATAATACAATAAAAATAGCTGATAAGCTTGGTGCAAAGGTTATTAAGAATCCATTTAAAAATTTCTCCGATCAGCGAAACTTAGCACTCTCAGCCGCACATGAAAAATGGATTTTTTATATTGACTCAGATGAGCGAGCAAGCGATGAATTTGCTGCGGAGTTAAAAGAAAAGATTGCATTATTCGATGATCAAGATGATGTCGCGGGTTTTTGGGTGGAAAGAAAAACTTTTTATTTAGGTCGCGATTGGCATCTTAAAGATCGGGTTCAAAGGGTTTTTAAAAAGGACAAGTTAAAAGAATGGCATGGAGTTGTACATGAAACACCAGATGTTAATGGTAAATTATTTGAGATAGCTTCACCAATTCTTCATTATACCCATCGAAATATCGAGCAAATGTTAGCGAAAACAAATGAATGGTCAGAATATGAGGCAGAATTAAGATTTCGTGCTGGACATCCAAAAATGAGCTGGTGGCGTTTTCCACGAGTAATGATCAGTGCCTTCTTTGGATCGTACCTTCTAAATAATGGTTTTAGAAACGGTACAGCGGGATTAATTGAAGCTATATTTCAAAGCTACTCAATGTATATAACATATGCAAAGCTTTGGGAACTTCAAAACGGTAGAACTTCAAGTAGATAATTTGCCTACTTACTTGGCATCCAGGATTTAATTTCTTTTACTGTTAGAGGTTTTGTAGCGAACTTAAATAAGTATATGATTTCAAGGATGCCAACAGTATTTAATACTAAAATTGCTATAAACCAATTACGTTGTTTAAGATGAGCAGATCGCCATAGAGCAAAACCTTTCCACAGAAGAGACCAAATATACAAGATTAAAAAGAGATAGGGTGAATTTAATACAAAGTTACCATCCATAAGGACAATATATCACAATAAACCTTAATTTAACAACTATTTAGGTTGTTATGCAGTACTTTAGTTGTTAGAATTAAATATCATGCGTATTGGAATATTTGACCCATATTTAGACGATCTTGGGGGTGGAGAAAAATATATGATGACAGTGGCATCATGCTTATCTCAAAATAATGATGTTACGGTATTTTGGAATAGTAAAGAGGATGTTGATGCTGTTTCAAAGCGATTTTCTTTGGATTTATCCAAAGTTAATGTTTCTGCAAATATTTTTTCACCCCATGTTAGCTTTATTAAGCGAATGATGGTATCAAAAAATTATGACGTAATAATATATTTATCAGATGGAAGTGTTCCAACCGTTCTTTCTAGGAAATTATTTCTACACATACAGCAACCACTTACTAATATTCATCCCAATATTAAATTGCGCCTTAAAATGAAAAAGGTCAACAAAATATTTGTAAATTCATTCTTTACAAAAGACTTTGTTGATAAGGAGTTCGGAACTAATAGCGTTGTGGTATATCCGCCTGTAGAAATACATCATAAAAAAATTAAAAAAGAAAATTTCATATTACATGTTGGAAGGTTCAGGATTAAAGGATTTACCAACTTTAAAAAGCAAGACGTTTTAGTTGAGCAATTTAAGAAATTAGAGAAAGACGGGCTTAAGAACTGGAAGCTACTAATGGCTGTTTCTGTAAATCCTGGTGACGAAGAGTTATTTGAAGAGTTTAGAAAGAGTGCTAATGGGGGCAATATTGAATTTCTTGTTAATAAGACAAACACGGAGCTATGGGAAATATATTCTGCCTCAAAAATATATTGGCATGCATCTGGTTTTGGCGAAGATCTAGATAAAAATCCCGAGATGGCTGAGCATTTTGGAATTTCAACTGTTGAAGCAATGGGATCAGGTTGTGTTCCTGTTGTTATTAACGCAGGTGGACAAAAAGAAATTGTCGAGGATAATGTTACAGGATTTTTATGGAACACGCTGGAAGAGTTACGCGAGAAAACACTTTTGCTTACAAATGAGGATAAAATCCGAGAGACCATGGCCGAAGAGGGGATAAAGCGCGCAAAGGATTTTTCAGATAAACGTTTTTATGAAGATATCGATAATCTGGTAGGAAGATAAATGTATGGAATTTATTAAAAGGAATGTTTTTCTAATTGTATTAGTAGTTTTATGTCTAGCGTTTTTCAATAAGACAATTTTGTCAGGCCTTTTACCAATACCTGCTGATACGATTGTTGGACTGTATTATCCTTTTCGCGACAATTATGTTAAAACAAATCCAAACGGATTACCATACAAAAATTTTTTAATAACAGATCCCGTTAGGCAAACCTATCCTTGGAAGAATTTATCTATTAATTTAATTAAGAAAGCGCAACTGCCTTTATGGAATCCTTATAATTTTTCAGGAACACCGTTACTAGCTAATTTCCAATCATCAGTTTTTTATCCATTTAATCTTCTCCTCCTTATCCTGCCATTTTCCATGGGTTGGGGTACATTAATCATTTTACAGCCTATTTTAGGGGGAATATTCATGTTCTTATACTTGAAGAATTTGAGATTAAAAAATGAATCAAGCTTCTTGGGTTCAATTGTGTTTTCTTTTAGCGGGTTTTCAATAGCATGGCTTGAATGGGGAACTATATTTCAGACCGCCCTCTGGTTGCCATTAATACTTCTATCTGTTGATAAGATTATAAATAGAGAAGAAAAAATAAAAATAAAAGACTTAATAGTTTGGACTACAATATTAACTCTTTCACTTTCCTTTTCATTTTTTGCAGGTCATCTTCAAACATTCTTTTATATATTTATTATTTCTGTCGCGTATATACTTTTCCGTTCCTTTGAACAAAAAAGTAAATTCAAATCATTACTATTTTTCATAATCCCATATCTACTATTTGTTTTACTAACTTTTATTCAGTGGTATCCTACATTACAGTTTATTTTACTCTCGGCAAGAGATGCTGACCTTGTTTCATATAAAACTGTCGGATGGTTTATTCCTCTGCAGAATATTATTCAATTTATCGCACCAGACTTTTTTGGTAATCCATCAACATTAAATTACTTTGGTGAATGGAATTATGGTGAGTTTATTGGATATGTTGGCATCATTCCCCTTATATTTGCTTTGTTTGCTATAGCTTTTAATAAAACAAAAGAGACACTTTTTTTCTTGATAGTACTTTTAATTGCTTTAATTTTTGCTTTTCCAAATCCAGCTTCACAGATCCCCTTTATGCTAAATTTACCTTTTATTTCTACTGCTCAACCTACAAGGTTAATATTTTTAGCTGATTTTGCATTAGCAATTCTTGCCGCGGTTGGATTGGAAGAATATCTTAAAAGAAGTCGAAAAATTATTTTTATTCTTCCTATTTTTATTTTAATTATTGCATGTCTTTGGGGTTTTACTCTAGCTCAAGGATTTGGTTTAGTTACAGCAGAAAATTTACAGGTAATAAAACAAAATTTAAAACTTCCAACTTTACTTGTATTTGCTTCAGTACTTATTCTTACTCTTCCAGTTATTAAAATTATCAATAAAGAAAAAAAGATATTGACTTTATTAGTAGTTGCTATTCTAGCAATATCAATATTTGATCTTTTCAGATTTGGTTGGAAATTTGAATCTTTCTCTCCAGCTAGCTATCTTTTTCCCAATACCAAAGTAATATCATATATACAAAACCAGCCTGGTATTTATCGAACAATGTCTACAGACAGTAGAATATTTCCTCCTAATTTTTCTGTTATGTACAATATATATTCTCCAGACGGTTATGATCCTTTATATCTCAGACGGTACGGTGAATTAATCGCAGCATATGCTCGGAATAAGCCGGATATTGCAACACCTCTTGGTTTTAACAGAATAGTTACACTTCAAAATCCTGATTCAAGGATAGTCGATCTTTTAGGAATAAAATATGTTTTATCATTCGATGACCCACAGGTATCAAAACTATCAAAAGTCTACTCTGACGGAATTGTAAGCGTTTATCAGAATAATAGTGCACTCGAAAGAATATTCTTTGTTCCAACAACTAAGTTTGTGAATACTAATCAGGAAGCCATTGCTGAAATGTTTGATATTAACTATTCATTTGACAAAAGAGCAATTGTCCAAGGTATGAGAACCCAAAACTATAAAAATAATTGGGATGTAGGAAAAGTGAAGATTAATGACTATACTCCCAATAAGGTTAATATAGCCACCAGCAATAAAGGAGATGGATTCCTTGTCTTAACAGACGCCTATTATCCTACATGGAGTGCAACGATCGATGGAGAGCCAGCTCAAATATTTATAACAGACTATGCATTTAGGGGAATAATTGTGCCAAAGGGTAATCATATAATAGAATTTATTAATGGTCTATGAAAATTGATATAGTAATTCCTAATTATAATGGAGCAGAGCTAATTAAAAAAAATCTTCCGGATCTAATAGATGCTGTCGAAAAATATGATATTGGCAAGATAATTATAAGTGATGATTGTTCTCATGCAGAGGATTTTAAAAACCTTTCTGAATTTTTAAATATAGTTCGTCAAAAGACAAAAATAAAAATAGAGTTAATTGAAAATCTTAGAAATGTTGGTTTCTCTTCAAATGTAAATGTAGGTGTATCAAAGACCACAGCGGATTTTGTACTATTACTAAATACAGACGTATCTGCTAACGCTAAATTCCTGGATGCTGCATTAAAAGATCTTGAGAATAATGAAAACTTATTTGGCGTTGGACTTATGGACAAGAGTGAAGAGAGAGGTAAAGTTGTTTTAAGGGGAAGAGGTTTAGCAACATGGAAAAGAGGGTTTTTAGTTCATAGAAGGGGTGAGGTTGATTCGAAAGATACCTTCTGGATTAGCGGTGGAAGTTGTATATTTAGAAGAGAATTGTTCATAAGGCTTGGGGGATTTGACCAAAGCTATAACCCATTCTATTGGGAAGATATCGATTTGTCATACAGGGCGAGAAAATCAGGTTATGAGGTAATGTTTGAGCCCGAAAGCGAAGTAATTCATAGGCATGAAGAGGGAACTATTAAGAGACATTTTAAGTCATCCCATATCAAAAAAATTGCATATCGAAATCAATTTGTTTTTGTTTGGAAAAATATAACAGACATAAAGCTTTTAATTTCGCACTTTTTCTGGCTTCCCGTCCATTTGATAAAAGCGATTTTACGAATGGACCTTGCTTTCATAGCTGGATTTTTTGCTGCAATTAATAAAATTCCTGCTATAATCGGAAAACGAAGAAAGCAAAAAAAACTATACAAGAAAAAAGACGTAGAAATTATCCCAAATGAAATTATCAATACTAATTCCGGTATATAACGAAGAAAAAACTATTAAAGCTGTATTAAAAAGTGTAGCAAAAGTAGAAATAAAAAAAACTCCTATAGAAATTGTAATTGTTGATGATGGATCATCAGATAAAACAGTTTCCTATATTAAAAAAATATTACCAAAGCTTAAGAGAGCTAAATTGATAATTCACCCAAAGAATAAAGGAAAAGGTTCTGCCTTAAGGACGGGAATTAAAAAGGCTCGAGGAGACTATATTATTATTCAAGATGCTGACTTAGAGTACGATCCAAAATATATTCCAGAGCTTTTTAAGAACATAAAAACACGAGAAGAGGTAATTTACGGCACTCGGTTAAATAGAATGCCTCATTTTGATAATGAAGAAAGAAGAGCTCAATTTCTTTTACACTATATTGGAAACAGGTTTTTAAGTTTAGTAACAAGCATTTTGTATGGGCAATGGTTAACTGATATTGAGACATGTTATAAGCTCTTCCCCAAAAAAGCTGTGCTAAAGATTAAAATAAGAGCTAAGGGATTTGAATTTGAACCTGAAATTACTGCTAAACTTATTAAACAGGGATATAGAATTAAAGAAGTACCAATAACTACTAAACCGCGTGGTTATGATGAAGGTAAAAAATTACAAACAGTACGAGATGGCTATAAAGCTCTTTATTCTCTAATAAAGTACAGGTTTACAGACTAAAAAACTTATTTTATTATAATAATCGATAACAAAAAATGAATTTATTAAGTGTCGATTTTATTGCATCATTTTTTTATTTTTTACTAGCTATTTTTATCTCTTTTTATCTTCCTGGCTTTTTCTTTATCTCAAGGTTAAATTTACATAAATCTCAAGAAGTAATATTAAGCATAACTACCGGCATGGTTTTGTTTGCTTTTCAGGGATTTATATTTGGGTACTTAAACTTACGTTTATTAACTTATGTATATCTTCTCCTATTCATTGGGCTATATATTTGGAAAAAAAGAGCTAAAAAAATTTCTCTACCTTCACTGGATATAAAAAATGCAGACTATTTATTATTATTTATTTTGTTTGCCGGGGTTTTAACTCAAATTTTTTCAGTTTGGTTTAATGGGATAAAAATTTCGGAAGGACTTTATTTTTGTTGTGGATCAGTTCAGGATAGTGTTCTTCATCTTGCAATCACAGATGAAATAGTTAAGAGATTTCCTCCAAATGAACCCGGCATGTATGGACAACTGCTTACAAATTATCATTATTGGGGGAGTTTGGTTATCGGAGAACTGATAAGAATATTTAAGTTACCTCTAATATCAACAAACTATCAGTTTATGACAATATTTGTCTCCTTGATGCTTGGTTTAAATGCTTTGGTTTTTGCAAGTGTACTCAAAATAGGTAAGGGATTCGGTAGATGGTTATTATTCTTTCTTTATTTTGGATCGGATTTCATATGGGGTATTGTTGCAATTTTTAATAGAGATTCAATTTTCTTTATGCGTCCACTTGAAAGTGGAGCACAGTTTTTAGAGAATTTACCTCGAGCATTTGCTGTTGTTGTTTTCTTCGCAGCATTTTCATTATTTTTGATATGGATAAAGAAAAAGGATTTGTATGTTGGACTTATTATGTCATTTCTTTTAGCAAGTCTTTTAGTTTTTAAAGTAAATATTGGAGTATTTGCATTTTCTGGTTTGGCATTTTTGGGAATATACTACCTTTACAAAAGAGAGTACAAGATGTTGATACCACTGATCGTCGCTGTAATAATAGGTGCGATTATTTATTTGCCAACAAACTCATCGTCAGGAGGTCTTTATTATACGGGCTTTTGGAGATTTGAGAATTTCGTTGTACAGCCATCGTTTAAATTGGATAGATTAGAATTAGCACGTTTAATTTATCTGCAACATGGAAATACACTTCGAGTGATTCAGTACGAGCTAATGTACATTTTCATCTTTATATTGGCTGTGTTTGGGACAAAGTTATTAGGATTTATTCAAACAAAAAAGTCTTTATCTCTTTTTCCAATCCAAATACATATAGTTTTTATACCAGCAATAATCATTAGTTTTATTGCTGGAGCATTTTTTTCGCAGACGTCAGGAGGTTCTAATAGTTTTAACTTTATAGTCTCCGTTTATATTCTTGGTTCTATATATACCGCTCTTGCATGTTTTTATTGGCTAAAAGGAAGAAATTTAATAAAAATATTACTAATAGTTTTGATTGTTGGATTAACACTCACGAGAAGTGTAGTTCAAACATATTCATATATAGACGATATTTTGAATAAACGTGGCTATTTAATAAAAAATGAAGAACTAGCCGCTATAAACTATTTTTCATCTTTACCTTCAGGTTTAGTGATTGTAGATCCTAATCTTGAAATTGATAAGAATAGCCCGTACTTAACTTTTTTAACAGGGCACAGGATGTATTTATCAGGAATTATTAATGAGCTTGAGGCACACAATATAGACTATAAAGATAGGTTAACAATTAGAGATGAAATTTTTAAGTCAAAAAATCCTGACAAAGTTGCTGATTTAATTGCTGAGAATGATATAAGATATATATATCTTAAAAATAAAACAAAGCTTACAGCAACTGACTCGGCTAAGTTTTTGCCTGTAATTTTTCATAACGATATGATAAAAATTTTGGAGTTTAAAAAGTAATGAAAAAATACTTAAAACCAAGTCTAATATTATTACTAATTTTCTTTCTAGGTTTATTTTTAAGGCTTTATCAATTAGGAACTACCCCTGCAGGATTTCATGCGGATGAAGCTGCATTTGGTTACAATGCATATTCGATTATCGAAACAGGTAAAGATGAATATGGGAAAACATTGCCATTAGTGCTTAAGTCATTTGGTGATTATAAAGGGGCACTATATGCATATTTATCAATTCCTTTTGTCTTGTTATTTGGTTTAAATCCATTTGGAGTCAGATTTGCTTCTGCAATTATTTCTGCTCTAACAATAGTAGTTATCTACTTATTCGCCAAAAAGCTTTTTAATAACACAACCATCTCACTAGTTTCGGCATTTTTGTTTGCTATATCCCCCTGGGATATTATTATTTCAAGGGTAACCGGTGATGTAGAAGTAGGACTTTTTTTCACCCTCCTAATGTCCTATCTTCTTTTATTTTTAAATGAAAAAAAGAGTAGTTTTTATTTTGTACTTGCTTTACTTTTTGGATTTCTTGCAACCATATCTTATGCCCCATATAGATTCTATGTAATTTTAATACCACTTATTTTCTTAGTGTTCTCAGCGGAGAAGATAAAAGGAAAAATAAATTTTAACAAAAAAGTATTATTTTTTATCATCTCAATAATTCTAGTTGGAATAATATATAGTTTTATTGCTCCTACAGAAAGACTTTCTCAGATTTCTATATTTACTAATCAAAATACTCAGTTAGTTTTAGATGAGCAGGTAAGGGAGGATGCAACCTCTCAAACATATGTGACTAGAATATTTCATAACAAAGTTGTTAATTACACTAGAACATTACTTGAGAATGCTGGACAATATTTTACTCTTGACTACCTTTTCCTAAATGGTGGTTTTCCATTAAGAGAAAGAATTCCTGCCAGTGGGCTTTTTTATATTTGGCAGTCTCCATTTTTGTTGTTTGGTTTGTATTTGATAATCCGAAAGAAAGAAAGAAGTGGATTTATTCTAATTGCGTGGTGGATTATTTTACTAATCCCTACAATTTTTACTTTTGATGAAATCCCAAACGTACATAGAAATTTAATAATAAACCCTGCGATTCTTTTAATAATCTCGATAGGTATAGCGGATTTCCTAAAAATAAGAAAAGAAGTAATAGGAAAAATTGCGTTAGGAGTTCTTATTGTTGTTGGATTATTTGAGTTTGCGTATTTCTTTCATCAATATTTCGCACACCAAAATGTTCATAGACCTTGGTATAGAGGATTTGCATACGAAGAACTCGTTAGCGAGGTTAACAAAATATCGGGAGATTACAAAAAAGTTATCGTAACAAAAGGAAATCAAAGTCCATATATTTACTTCTTATTCTACTCAAAATACTCGCCTGTTGAATATCAGAAACAAGGTTCACCACGAGATCTTGATTATAAAGGCTTTGATAAATATACATTCGTTCCCTTGGGTTGTCCTCCTGTGGTAAAAGAAAAAGATATCGCCACAATTAAGGGAGATAAGGACACTTTGTATATTGATATGGGTACATGCGATTTGCCAGCCAATGCAAAAATAATTAAAACTATTAACTGGCAAGATGGTTCATCTGCATTTAAGATAATTGATTTTAGATAGATCTGATGGTGTTATAATCATCTAATGCGTTTTCGAAGTCTACTCTTTGGTGCGTTTTTTCTATTATTATCGGCAAGTAATGTTTTTGCTGATAACTCCTACATAACAATCGTAAATCCTGTAAGAATTTCAGAATATACGAAAGATATAGTAGTCAACCTTAAGACCCAATACGAAGAATTAAATAAAAGAGAACTTCCAGCAACTTGGTTACTGACCTATGAAGTAATTACAAAAAAAGAAGCAGTTGAAGCAATAAAAAAATTTAATAAAAGACAAGAAGTAGGGGTATTTCTTGAAATAACTCCAGAAATATCTAAGGCTTCTGGGGTTTCTTACAATGAAACTAATGCTTGGCATAGGGCAACCTCAATTTTTTTATCAGGTTACACACAAAAAGATAGAAGAAAACTGATTGACACATTTTTTTCAGCATTCAAAGATAAATTTGGATATTATCCAAAGTCGGTAGGATCCTGGTGGACAGATGCATATTCGCTTTCCTACATGAAAGAAAAATACAATATTACAGGAACGCTTGGAGTGTCTGATCAGTATGATTTAGATGGGTATCAGGTTTGGGGTACATTTTGGAGTGTACCATATTACCCATCGAAGGTTAATGCAGGTATGCCAGCTCAAGCGGCTGAAGATAAAATAAATGTTGTCACCTTTAGATGGGCTGCAAGAGATCCTATTAATGGATACGCGAGCCCTTCTGATAAAGAAGCAAGTCTATATAGTACACAAGATTATTCTTCATTTGGTTTAGTTAATGATTATTACAATTATCTTATTGAGACATTTTCAATGCAAAACGAATTTAATAAATTTGGACAAATAACTCTTGGTCTTGAGGCAGATTATGCACCAGAAACATATACATCACAATTCGCAGAGTGGCTAGATATTGTTAAGAATAGAGAAGCTGAAGGGGAAAAAATAACAAACATGTCAGAGTTCTCTGATTGGTATATTAATGAGTTTAAATCTATTTCCCCACAGCAAATCATAGTATCGGATGATTATTTAGGGACAGGAAAGAAAGTGTATTGGATAAATAACTCCAGGTATAGAGTGGGTCTAGTCGATGACGGAAAAAATACAGCAATGATTGATTTTCGGACCTATCCTGAAAATTTTATTGAGCCATTTTATGTTGCACCAAACAAGCAATACAATTTATCTATAAACCTTCCATATGTAATTGATTCGCATATAAACAAAAAAAGTTCTTGGATTCTATCAAGCGAAAGTATTGAATCAGTTGAAAGCACTTTAGGAAATTTATCTGTGAAGTTAAAAAAAGGAAGCTTATTATTCTCTCCTAATTCAATTACAGTTCGTGATATTAAAATTCCTATTGCAATTGGCAAGAGCACTTATTTAAAAGTTGAAAAAAATGAAAATCATCAAATTATTTATCCAATCAAAAACGACCCGATCAGTCCAGATGGAATACTTTATAGCGAATACTCTTTAAGACTCCCTTTTACCATAGAAAGAAGAATAGACCCTATAAAAGTGTTTATTTATCCGACTGCAATTATTTTAATCTGCATAATTTCAACCCTATTAATTATTAGATTTAAAAGAAGAGGAGTATTAATTTTGTTTTCATTAGCCATAATTTTAGTAATATTTTTCGTTGTTCGTGGACAAGCAAAATATTACATAAGTCAAACAGAAATGGATGCGTTATCCGTGCTGAGTGATTTGCCTCAGGGGAGAGTACTCGTTTATGAGAAGGATTGTTTAAAATGTACATTTCAAACAATAAGGCCAGCAGCAGCCGCAGGAAGAAAGGGATACGTTGAAAAGTACGGTAAGCAAAAAATGTTACTTGATCTAAATTTCCAAATAGCTGCAAGTAGTAAGCTTGGCGCAGAGATGTTAAAAGAAAGAAAAGTTAAATATATTTACTTAAGTAAATATGAAGACTATATTGAAACACTTCCGTATTTGCCTCAAGATTTAGGCTTAAAGCGAGTATATGAAAATGCTAACGCTCAAATTTGGGAAGTGTTGTAGAATAATATATAATCTTAAGAAATGAGCAAAAAGGTTTTATTCTCGTTACTATCTCTTATTGTCCTCCTTGCAGCATTTCTCCGTTTCTATAAAATAGGTACAAATCCTTCTTCTCTCACCTGGGATGAGGTTGCTTGGGGTTACAATTCATACACTCTTGGGATTGATGGTAAAGATGAATTTGGAAGATTTCTTCCAATCACATATCTTGAATCATTCGGTGATTTTAAACCACCTGTTTATGCATATCTGGGAGTATTGCCAGTTAAGATATTTGGCTTAAACGAGTTTGCAACGAGATTTCCATCTGCTTTTTTTGGGACTTTGACAGTGTTACTAACATTCTTCTTAGTTAAGCGCATCTTTTGGCAGAAGAAAGAGGCAGAGGTTGTGGGTCTTTTAGCTGCATTTTTCCTAGCCATATCTCCATGGCATATTATGCTCTCGAGAGCTGCTTTTGAAGCAAATGTCTCCACGTTTTTTGTTGTTGCAGGAGTATTAACATTTCTCGCTGGGGTACAGGATAAAAAATGGTTTTTAATTCTTTCTGCGATATCTTTTACTCTTTCAATGTATACATTCAACACTGCAAGAATTGTAAGTCCGATTCTTGTTTTAATTCTTGCTTTCGCTTTTCGTGACAAGCTTCTTAAGATTAAAAAAGAAGTAATTATTGCAGCAATTGTTGGTTTAATAATAATGCTCCCTGCTATCCCATTTCTTCTTTCTCCGCAGGCAAGTCTTCGTTTTAAAGAAGTTAATATTTTTTCTGACCCTGAAGTTGTTAAGTTGGCAAATCAGCAAATTGAAAATGATAACAATGCTGTATGGTCAAAGATTCTCCACAATAGAAGAGTCCTTTATGGACTTGAGTATATAAAGCATTATTTTGATAACTTAAGCCCGAGCTTTCTATTTATAAAAGGAGATGGGAATCCAAAGTTTTCGACACAAAATGTTGGTCAAATGTATATCTTTGACATCGTATTTTTAGTTAGTGGTTTATTGCTATTAATAAGGAAACGTGATGGTAATTGGTGGCTTATACCAATATGGATATTAGTTGGAATAATTCCTGCGGCAACGGCACGAGAAACACCTCATGCATTGAGAATTGAGACAACTTTACCCATGTTTCAAATCCTAACTGCTTATGGCGCATATTGGATAGGTAAATGGGTATTGGGTATTAGGAAAAAAATTGTTGGTGTTAAGTTAGGCCCAGCTGTAATTGGATTAGCAAGCCTATTGTTACTCTTTAATTTTGTTTACTTCTGGCATGATTTAATGGGTAATTACAATTATCTTTATTCCTCGCAGTGGCAATATGGATACAAGGATTCAATCGATTATGTAAATGCGAACGCTGATAAGTATGATAGAGTTCAGATAACTCAGCAGTTGGGAAGACCGTACATTTACTACCTTTTCTACAATAAAACAAATCCTGAAGAATTCAGAAATACAGCAAAAATACATCGGGATTCATTTGGATTTGTAGATATTGAAGGATTTGGAAAATACACATTTCCTAAAGATTATCAGGTAGATAAGAAGGATGGGGAAAAGGTTTTGTATATTGCTACACCGTATCATCTCCCTGAAGGAGCAAAAATTTTAAAAACATTTAAATTGCTTAATGGAGAAGCTGTTTTTGTTGCATATACTATATAAACATGTTCAAAAATAAGAAAACACTTTGGATAATTTTAGGACTAATTATTGCACTTGCTGCAATCTTGAGGTTGTGGCAGCTCGGTAATATCCCTCCATCTCCAGATTGGGATGAGGCGGCTTTAGGGTATGATGCTTATTCGTTAATGACGACGGGTAAGGATGAATTCGGTAAGTTTCTACCTGTTGTATTGAGGTCTTTTGATGATTATAAGCCGGCGCTTTATGCATATCTTGCAATACCATCTGTTGCTATTTTTGGCTTAAACACATTTGCCGTAAGGCTTCCCTCGGCTATTTCAGGAATCTTAATGGTTCTAGTTGTGTTTTATTTAATTCGTGAATTGTTTAAGGATTATAAATATAGGGATTATTTATCTCTTGCGGGAGCCTTTCTGTATGCAATTTCCCCCTGGTCAATTCAATTCTCGCGAGTCGCATTTGAGTCAAATGTGGGAGTTTTTCTAAATGCTCTAACTGTGTTGTTTTTTGTTAAAGGTTTAAAGCGCCCATGGATGTTAATGCTTTCTGCAGTCTTTGCTGCTCTTGGACCTTATGTATATCAAAGTGAAAAAGTCTTTACACCTCTTTTAGTATTAGTGCTTGTTTTAATTTATTGGAAGCAATTATTTAAACTTCCAAAATTAAACATAATCATGGCCGTTATCGCTGGAATTATTGTAATTGCACCAATGGCATTTTATATATTGACGGATCAAGGAGCATTGCTTCGCGTAAAGGGTACGAGTATTTTTTCCTATCAAACAGAACTGCTTAAGGATAATACCATTAAGCTTGAGAGGGATAGAGAGGTAGGGGATAAATTAGGCTTAGTCCTTGATAATAGAAGATTAGTTTATCTTAAAACAGTTATAGGGGGTTATCTTTCTCATTTTGATCTGAATTGGTTATTTACGAGAGGTGATATAGCTCGTCACCATGCGCCTGGTATGGGTTTGCTTTACTTATTTGAACTTCCTTTGATTCTTGTCGGTATTTATAAACTTATTTTTGGAGAATTTAAATTACAGTCGAAGTTAACAATATTTGGATGGTTTTTAATTGCTGCTATTCCTGCATCGGTAACTACAGGAGTTCCACATGCTGTTCGTACACTTAACTTTCTACCAACGTATCAAATAATTGGTGGGTTGGGTTTGGTGATAATACTAATTTGGTTATCTAGGATAAAAATGAACTTGTTCAAATATACTGCGCTTTTCATAATTGGTGTTTTTGTTTTATTCAATTTTGTTTACTATCTAAATCAATACTTTGTTCAATACAATTACTATGATTCTGAAGATTGGCAATATGGTTATGAGCAGGCTGCAAATTACACAATTGAGAATAGTCATAAGTATGACAAAATAATAGTTTCTGATAGGCAGCCTATGGATAAATCTTACATGTTTTTCTTGTTCTATTTAAAATATCCACCAGAAAAATATCAAGAGATTGGTAAGAATAGTTCTGGTAGCTTTGTATCGCATCATTCATTTGATAAATATGAGTTTAGGCCAATAGACTGGAGTAAGGATTCATCAACTCCAAATGTTTTATATATCGGTACTCAGGATGAAATACCATCTAGAGTTTCTAAAAAAACTATAAATAACCTAGATGGTACACCAGCAATTAGAATTGCTGGAACATGAGTTGAAAAATGAAGAAAAAGAAGTTTAAGTTTTCGAATTTATTCACGCCAACACTTATAATACTTTACGTATTAATTATCATAGGGTCCTATTTAAGACTCGAAGGTATTTTCGACAATTCTTTTGCCTTTACTTACGATGTGGGACGCGATCTAATAGCCGTTGGCGATATAGTTACAGGACAAAAACTTTCTTTAATTGGTCCAACTTCAGGTTTACCAGGAGTATTTTATGGACCCTGGTGGTATTTAATGCTTGCTCCATTTTTTGTTTTATCTTCTGGAAATCCACAAGGAATTGCATTTTTTATGAGTTTACTGGGAATTTTATTAATCCCCTTATCATTTTATTTTGGTAAAAGACTTAATGGTGATTTTTTAGCTCTAAGCCTTGCAGGACTTGCAGCAGTTTCACCATCATTAATTTCCTTATCTTCTCAAATTTGGAGTCCTAATATCGCACCTGTCTTCGTTTTACTTTCATTTATTTTGCTCTACAAGATTTACTCCGGAAAAGATAATCCAATAATATATTTTTTACTAGGTTTTGTTACATTCTTAAATTCTGAAGCAGAAATAATATTTGGAGTTCTGTTTACTGGTGGAGTTGTTATATCAGTAATTTTAATTAAAAAATTAACATTAAAGCCAATTTCAGTTATCGCCTTTTTACTAGGTACGGTTATTGTTATCTCACCAAAAATACTTTTTGAAGTTAAGCACAATTTCTTGATGACTCAATCATTTATAAAATATTTTCAGTCAGGTGCAGAGAAAGATATGGTGAGTGGAGGAGTTGTAGATATATTAATAAATCGATTAGACATATTTATAAATGAATTTTCATATGCTGTTGCATTTGGCAATAAGGTAGCTGGAATAATTTTACTAGTCGCCACAATTATCTCAATTATCTATTTCTATAAAAGAATATCTTCAAATGAAAAAAAATTGATAATTACCTCGACTATTATTTTAATAGTATTTTTCGCAGGAACTCTATTTTTTGCGCACAATATTTGGCCTCATTATTTAGTTGGGCTTCCTATAATATATATATTGTTGGTTTCTATTGCCTTAGCAAATTTGAAATTTAAACTTAAGTCTTATACGATTTCGTATATAGTTTTATTTCTTTTAATTGTTATTAATCTTAATCCTATTTCAGTTTATCAATCATTTAGTACCAGCTGGGAAGGAAATGCGGCAGTTTATAGAAATCAGCTAAATGTAGTCGACAGTATTTATGCTCAAACTAAAAACAAAAGATTTAAATATGTTGTTTATACACCACCACTTCACGATTATACGTATAGATATCTTTTTGAATGGAGAGGAAAGAAGTATAACATGAAGCCATCTATCCAAGCAGACACGGCATACTTTATTTTAGAGCCAGATCCAGAGGACCCATCAAGGCTTACTAGATGGCTACAAGAAAGAGCAGGAGATGGTAAAATTAAAAAAAGTAAGAAATACGATGGTGGAATCATTGTTCAAGAAAGATTTGTAGGAAATGAAAAAAACTAATAAAAACAAACATAAGGCTAAAAAGTTTAATTTACTTCTGTGGATTAAGAATAATAAGTTTCTAATATTGGCGTTTGCAGTTTTTTTAGTAATGCTCTTTACCAGATTTTACCAACCAGAAATTAAAAATCCTTTCGGTTATGATCAGGTTGATAACGCATGGGCTGCAAAAAATATTGTCGCTGATGGAAGATACCCACTTGTTGGAATGGTTGCAAAAGGGAACTCAGGAATATATATAGGTCCTCTATATTATTACTTCGCTGCATTTTTCTATTTCCTTTCAGGACTTGATCCTATTGCTTCAGTAATGATTGCTGGGGTAAGCGCAATAATAAGCTTTTGGATTATTTATTTCTTTACTAAAAAACTATTTAACGAGTATGTTGCATTAATAGCAGTTGTAATAAATACATTTGCTCTACCTGCGATAATATTTGACAGAATACAGTGGCCCGTTGATTTTATTCCTGCATTTTCTCTTGTTATATTCTACCTTTTGTATAAAGTTATTACTGGTGAGGTTAAAAAACTTTTATGGCTGGCCGTTGTAGTTGGCTTAATGTTCAATATTCATTTTACTGCAATCTTTTTTCCCTTGATAGTTCTTTTTTGCTTACCATTATTCCCTAGAACCCGGGAAACTATTAAATATATATTATTCGCAATCCCATTGTTTATTATTTTCATCATTCCGAATGCAATATATATGTTAACTTCAAAGTCTTCTGGTTCAAATATTTCTTACCTTGATAGTAACTTTCATGGTTTTCATTTACGACGAATGATGCAGCTGGTCGGGGATGCTTTTATTCAGTTCGATCCATATGTAGTATTTGACTGGCTTAAAAAAATAAAAATTTTCATCCCTCTAATTTTTGTTGTTATATATTTATGGCAAACCGCTGATAAAAATAAGTATAAATTTATTTATCTTGTTGCACTTTTTTTTATGATACCCTGGATAGTATTTACTACTTATTCTGGAGAAATAAGCGATTACTATTTCGCAGTTAACCGCTACATTGTTCTATTTATAATTTCTTATCTTTTTTATTCTGTTGGAAAAATTAGTTTTAAAAATAAAATACTAAATGTAGTACCTAAGATATTCGTTGTATTGGTATTGGCCTATTATTGTATATATAACTTAACGAACTTTTTACCATATAAAGATGTTGGACTTAAAAAAAGATTTGAAAATGCTCAGCCTTCTGTCGATCATAATGTTCGTATTGAATTTCAAATGGGTGTTCCAGAGTCATATATCTATTATTATTTAATGCTTAAAAAGACTGGAAAAGACGTTTATTAGTCGTAAAATCAAGCAATTTGTGTTAGTATAAATTATGAAAAAACAAACTGTTTCGGTTGTTTTAGCAACCTATAATGAAGAAAAAAACTTAGCGAAATGTTTGGAGACAGTAAAAGATATCGCTGATGAAATTGTTATAGTAGATGGAACTTCTACAGATAGAACGCGTGAAATTGCAAAAGAATTTGGAGCAAGAGTAATTAAAACCACGAATAAGCCAAATTTCCACATAAATAAGCAGATGGGGATCGAAGCCGCAAAATGCGATTGGATCCTTCAAATGGATGCTGACGAGCATGTTTCACCAGCTCTTGCAAAGGAAATAGAAGAAAAAATTAATGATCCGAAGCTTGATTTCGACGGATACTGGATGCCTAGGAAGAACTACTTTTTAGGTCGTTTTCTTATGAAGGGTGGTCAGTATCCTGATTATACGCTAAGACTTTATAAAAATGGTAAAGGAAGGCTACCTATGAAAGATGTTCATGAGCAGGCAGTTGTTGAAGGTAAGGTTGGTTATCTTAAAGAAGCATTATTGCATTATCCCTACGAAGACTTTGCTTTTTATCTTAAAAAGTGGGATAGATATAATACATTTATAGCGGGGCAGATAAGAGACGACCTGAAACATAAAGGAAAATTAAGAAGAGGGGTTTTTGGTGCCGAATATCTTGTTTTCAGGCCAGCACATTGGCTTCTTACAACATATGGCCGACACAAGGGCTTTATGGATTCTTGGCAAGGGTTTACTTTTTCACTTTTTTCAGCTCTTCGATTTCCGGTTTCTTATATCAAATATTTGAAAGGTGAAGACAAGAAATGACAGTTTTAGTTACAGGTGGAGCAGGATACATTGGAAGCTTCATGACTCGCGCACTCCTTGATCGAGGATACGATGTTATTGTATTTGATAATCTAAAAAGAGGACACCAAGACTATATTGATAGCCGTGCAAAATTTGTAAAAGGGGATCTAGCAATTATTGAGGATTTAAATAAATTATTCGAAGAAAATAAGATTGATGCTGTTTTGCATTTTGCTGGTCTTATTGCAGTCGGGGAGTCAGAAAAAGAGCCTGAGCTATACTATAAAAATAATGTGGATGGATCTAAAAACTTGTTCAAGACTGCAAATAAAAATGGAGTTAGGAAATACATTTTCTCTTCAACAGCAGCGGTATACGGAAACCCTCAGCAAATTCCAATCCCTGAAGACCATGCGAAAAACCCTACAAGTGAATATGGAAAGAATAAGCTAGATATAGAGCATTTGCTTGAGAATTTAGCTAAGGAAAATGATGCAATTAGTTTTGCAGCTTTAAGATATTTTAATGCTTCAGGTGCAGCGCTCGATGGGTCATTCGGAGAAAATCATGATCCTGAAACACATATTATTCCACTAGCGATGAAGGCCGTTATAAATGACTCAGAATTTGGTCTTTTTGGAGCTGATTATGATACTCCTGATGGAACATGCATTCGTGATTATATTCATGTACTGGATTTAGTCGAGGCACATATCTTGGCACTTAACAAAATTGAAAATGAAAATGGTGGATTTGTATACAATGTAGGTACTGGAAATGGGTATTCTAATCGCGAGGTTATAGCAGAAATTGAAAAGATAAGTGGTAAAAAAATAAATGTTGTAGAAAAACCTCGTCGCGAGGGGGATGCGGATAGACTTGTTGCAGACGCAAGTAAAATAATGAATGATTTAGGTTTTTCTCCCAAATATTCCGATCTAACCTCAATAGTAAAAAGCGCTTGGGCCTGGCATAGTAAGCAATAAATCTGAATTTATCCAAATGAGAATTTATTTTGTTAGTCTTATATTAATTCTCTTTTTTGTTTTTCCTTCAAAAGCCCTCGCGGAATCACCTTACGTATTACCATATCCCCAAACAATGCCTGGTAGCACATGGTATAAGCTAGACTTGATAAAAGAAGAATTGATGAGATATTGGTATTTCGGTGATTTTGGGCAATTTGAATTCGCCCTAAAGGAGTCAGATAAATATTTGGTAGAGGCTAAAACCCTTTTTGAATACAAGCAATATCTACTAGGTTCTAGCGCACTGCAAAAGTCAGATAGTTATTTTAAAAAGGCTTGGCCAGCTCTTATAAGAGCTGAGAAAAATGGAAAAAATATTGAAGAGAATAAAATAATTTTAAAAAATGCCTCTGAAAAGCATATAGAGATACTAAACGAGTTAAAGAATAAAGTACCAAAAGAATTTAATTGGACACCTGAAAAATCTAGTCCTAGTAATCTTAAATTGGGAGACTCAATTATTAGATCCATAAATATAAGGGCGCATTTATGAAAAAGATTCTATTAATATACTCCTCATTTTTTATACTATTTTCCTTTATTTCATTTTTTTACATAGATCAGAACTTTATATATCTCAATTTTTTATATACTGGTTTCTCTTTAAATTTCAGAATTTTATCTGCGATTCTTTATTTTCTTTTTATAACTGTATTCTTCGTAATTTACTATTTCTTATTAACCCAAAAAGATATCGATATAAAAAAATTAAGATGGTATCTTTTAGTTCCATGTGTCGGGTTGTTTGCATACCCTGCGATACTATCGTTTGACATCTTTAATTACGTGACAACTTCTAAAGTTGCTTTTCACTATCTTGAAAATCCATATATTATTATGCCAATAGATTTTCAGGGGGATCCAGTCTTGATGTTTACTCGTGCCGCAAATAAAACAGCACTTTACGGTCCTTTATGGGTGGGATTAACTTCGGTGCCATTTTATTTATCCTTGGGTAATTATCTTTTTTCAATAGTTCTTTTTAAGTTGTTGGTCGCTTTTTTCTATTTTGGAATTTTATATATTATTTGGAAAAGTACCAAGACTCCATTCAATGTTGTATTTTTTGCGGCAAGTCCATTAGTACTTATTGAAACGTTTATTTCTGGTCACAATGATGTGGTAATGATGTTCTTGGCAGTTGCTTCAATTTTTGCATTAAGACGAAAAAGAATTTTTATTGCAATTTCTCTTTTAATTATGTCGGTATTAATAAAATACGCCACAATATTTTTAGTTCCACTTTTCATTTACTACTTCTATTTGAGGTTTAAAAATAAACAAATTGACTGGGATAGTGTTTATTTTACTGGCTTTATATTGATGACAATAATATTTTTTCTTTCAGCTTTCAGAGAAGAGATATATCCGTGGTATGCTATATGGCCCTTAGCATTTATCTCTTTTATCGCAGATAAAAAGAAATATTTGAGATTATTTGTCATTTTTTTCTCATATTGTCTTATGTTGAGATATCTTCCATTTATGGCTACTGGAAATTATTTTGGAATAACTCCTGCGATTAAGATTGTAATAACATTTATATTCCCAGGTATTTTTATATTTATTCTTTTTCTTAGAAAGAATTTTAAGGTAAAATGATTGGATTCCTTTATTTAGTATCTGTCCTCTTCGTAGGTGCAATAGCTCACGAATTATTTATTGACAAAAAATTCATAATAAATAAGTTTGCAAGCTCATTTTTGCTTGGATCATTGATTAGCGTGACAATATGCTTTGTTTTGCTATTAATCTTACGAAATCTTAGTTCAGCCTTGTTGGTATATTTTGTATTAGTCATACTTTCCTCACCATTTATCTACAAACGAATTAGAGTCTCATTTACCAAGAATACAATCTTCACTGTTGCTATTTTGGCGTTTTCTTTTTTATTGTTTCAAAAAGCATTTAATTACAATACAGTGGAAAATGTTTTTTTAATTCAAACTAACTTGTATCAAGATATGGGCGCACATATTCCTTTCATAAGATACTTCTCAGACGGTGGAATCTTTCCAGAAGCACCTTTTTTTGCAGGTAAAAACTTGTTTTATCATTTTATGTTTGATTTCTATGCTTCAATACTTGAATATTTAGGATTAAGAATAAATATAGCATTTAATCTCATAAGTGCGCTTACTTTAACATCTCTATTTTTGACTATTAATTCATTATCAAAATTTCTTTTTAAAAATAAATATGTAGGAATTTTAGCGTGCATAATGCTACTGTTTAATAGTGACTTGTCCTTTATTGATTTATTTCGTTCATATGGTATTTCTCCTGGTGGGCTGCTATCAATTTACCATCACAATGCATACCCAATAGGCAACATTTTTAATCTGCAAGTAAGTCAAAACTTCTTAAATATTAATGTGTATTTAAATCAAAGACAGTTGATATTCGGTTTGCTTTGGTTTTTTTATCTAATTTATTTGTTCTTATATTCAAATGGGAAAATTAGTTTGAGTTTAGGATTGTTAATTATTTTTTCAATTTGTGCTTTTCCATTTTGGAATTTACCTATCTTGATTTCGTTTTATATT
This sequence comes from uncultured Gammaproteobacteria bacterium, assembly GCA_964640435.1. Taxonomy (GTDB): domain Bacteria; phylum Patescibacteriota; class Microgenomatia; order Levybacterales; family GWA1-39-11; genus GWA1-39-11. Next base: position 52,827 of record CAZXFJ010000002.1, read on the forward strand.
GTGTTGGTAGGTATTATTACCTTGTTTAAAGAATATAGAAAGAGTGGAGCTGCTTTAGTAATTTTGTCATTACCTTTTGTTGGCATTCAGGTTTTATTAATTAAGCTTAATTCATTAAACAATATTATATTTCATCCAGGGTTTGTACTTGCTGAAAAATTAAGTTTAATAAACTTTTCGCTTTTCTGGATTTGGAATCTTGGAATAATTATTCCACTTCTTATATATGCTTTTATAAAATCAAATATTTATCAAAGAAAAATCTTTTTAGTTTTTGTAAGTATTTTTATAATAGCTAATTTATTTCAATTCTCTCGAGATCCATTTGATAATCATAAGTTCTTTAATGTTTGGATAGTTTTAGCCAATATTTATGCAGGATATTCACTTTTGCAAATTTTTAAAATAGGCAAATGGGGAAGAGTGGCAGCAGTAATATTATTTTTCCTAGCAACACTCTCAGGCATGTTGCATTTTTTAGTAGTTAAAAATGATCTTTATGCGAAAATTTCTGACTCATCCAAATTTAATATTTATGGATGGATAGAGAATAATACAAAAAAAGAAGATATATTTTTAACTAACGGTGAAATATATGATCCTGTAGGCATAATGGGCCGAAGAATATTCTTAGGAAGACCTCAGTATGTATATTTATATGGAAATGACCCATCTGGACGTCTAAGAATCAAAGAAAGCGTACTTAAAGGTGAAATTAAAAGTGAAAAGAAGCAATTAAGCTATATTATAATTTATAAAGATAATAAGCTGCCAAATATTTATAAAGCTGATACTAAGAAACTTGGCAGTTTATATAAAAAAGTTTATGAAGACAATTTCGGCATTATTTACAAACTATAAGTATTTAATTGTAGTTATATTATTTTCTGTTTTAGGATCTTTGGATCTTTTGCATTACGGCATCCCGCCTACTCATGATGGCGAATACCACATAATGCGTTTTTGGCAATTTTATGAAACATTAAGCTCAGGTGTATTATACCCACGTTGGGCGCCAGATTTTAACAATGGGTTTGGGATACCAATATTTAGTTATGTATATCCTCTTCCAAATTATGCTGCTTCATTATTTCATTTTATGGGCTTCAGTTATATAGAGTCTCTTAAGTTAAACATGGCAGTAGCATCCATAGTTGGAGCATTTTTTTTCTATTTATGGAGTAGGCGTTACTGGGGTGAGCTTGGGGGAGTTGTTTCATCTGTATTCTATACCTTTGCGCCATATCACTTTTTGGATATTTATGTCCGTGGGTCTGTAGGAGAAGTTTGGAGTCTGGCAATTGCACCCGGTTTATTATGGGCGTATTTAGCTTTTACACAAAACAATAAAAAGTTATATTTTAGTTTGTCATGCTTGCTGCTTGGTTTACTTGTCTTCGCACATAATATTTTAGCTTTAGTTTTCTTTTCATTTTTTATTCTCTATTCGGTATTCATTATTTTAGAATCTAAAGATAAAAAGTATTTAATTGTTAACACTTTACTTATTTGTATTCTTGGTCTTGGTTTATCGGCGCCTTTCTGGTTGCCTGCAATTATTGAAACAAAATATGTTCAAGGCCTTCAGATATTCAATCCTACGGCATACTTTCCAAAATTATATCAACTCATTTATTCCTCATGGGGATATGGTTTTGCTGGTGTTGATCCTAAACCTGGTGAGGGACAAATGTCATTTCAAATTGGTATACCAAATTTAATTGTAACTTCAATTGTATTTTTATTTTTAGTATTTAGTAAAAAATTAAAGTACAAAAAGATTATTATTTTCTCAGTTGCATTACTTTTGTTTTTTGTATTTTTAATAACGCCTTTTTCTGAAATTTTTTGGAAAATTGTTCCAGGAGTTTCATTTATTCAGTTTCCCTGGAGACTACTCAGTGTAGTAATTTTAATCTGCGCATTTTTAGCAGGAAGCATTATAGAAGATTCTTTATTTAAGGGAAAAAAGAAACTTCAGCTTGTTGTTTCGCTAATCATGATTCTAATCGTTGTGATATATGGAATTAGATACGCCAGAGAACCTTTTTATCATAAACGACCGGATAACCATTACTTATCGCGGTCTAATTTTACAGATGGAACAAATAGTCCCGGTGATGTTTTTAATACTAAATGGTTAAAATCTATTCCCCCTAAAGCGCGACAAAAAATTGAAATAATAAAAGGACAGGGTAAAATAGAGAACGTTTACCAGTATCCGCAGCAAGTTAAATTTAGTGCGATCATTGAGAAAAAATCAAAAATTCTAGTCAATATTGCATATTTTCCGGGATGGACAGCTACTTCGAACAACAAAAATATTCGAGTAGAAAATTATAACGGAAAGATAAGTTTGAGGCTCAATAACGGTAAACAAAATATAAACTTATATTTAGCTAACACTCTGATTCAGAATTGGTCTTATGTCTATTTTTTGATAGCTATTTTGGCTATAATTTATTATAAACCTTATGAAGATCGCAGTTGACATATCTCCAATTAGTAAGGGTTCAACGTCCGCACACAAAGTTCGCGGTGTGGGTGCATACATTAATATGCTCGTTAATAATCTTTCTGAGATAGATACAAAAAACGAATATAAATTTGTAGAAAATAATGAATTTGCTGATGCTGATTTAGTTCATTTTCCATACTTTGATCCTTTTTTCCGCACGCTTCCATTTGGTTTGAATAAAAAGTTTGTCGTAACTGTGCATGATTTAACACCGTTGGTTTTTCCTAACCATTTCCCTGCAGGAGTAAAAGGCAAAGTTAATTGGCAGTTTCAGAAACTGAATTTAAAAAAAGCTTCAAAGGTAGTCGTTGACTCTAATTGTTCGGCAAAAGATGTACAGAGAATTGCTGGTGTTGATAAAGATAAAATTGTAACAGTTTATCTTTCAGCCTCAGAAAGTTTTAAAAAATTGATGTCTGGTTCGTGGGAAAAAGAGACAATCAAGAAGTATAATTTACCAGATAACTTCCTTTTGTATGTGGGCGATGCTACTTGGAATAAAAATTTACCAAGACTTATTGAGGCTGTAAAAAATACTAACCATAAGATTGTTATGGTAGGAAAAGTTTGGGAAACAGAAATTATAAGTGATAACCCATGGAATGATGATCTAAAACATGTAATGCTTGAGATAGATAAAAATCCTCAATTTATTAATTTAGGATTTGTTGATGATGATGATGTAGTTAGGCTTTATAATTTAGCAACTGCGCTTGTTATGCCCTCCTTATATGAGGGTTTTGGTTTACCCGTACTAGAGGCGATGAAATGTGCTTGTCCGGTAATTTCCTCAAAAGGAGGCTCATTGCCAGAAATTGGTGGGGACGCTGTTGAGTATATCGATGAATATAATATAGAGAGTATTGTTGAAGCTATAAATCGTGTTATGGCATCAAAAAGCCTACAGGAAAGTTTGTCAAAAAAAGGTCTTTTGCAAGCAAAAAATTTTACTGTCGAAAAAAGTATTAACGATCTTGTTGCCGTCTATAATTCAATTTAATGAAAAAGGCTTTATCTTTACTCAAAAACAATAATTTCCTATCTGCTTCTTTTTGGGTTTTTCTAGGAACTGGTTTTCTAAATTTTGGAAGTTATCTTTACCACTTGATGATGGGAAGATTATTGGGTCCCTCTTCATATGGTGCTCTAGAGGGTGCAATTTCTGTGTTATATATCCTATTCGTTCCGACCGCAACTTTATCTTTGATAGTTGTGAAATTTGTCTCATCATATCTTGGTAAAAAAGATTATAAAAAAATCAATGAAATCTATAATTATCTTTTTAGTAAAGTATTAATTTTTGGAGCAGCTATAACAATAATTTTACTTTTAATTTCTCCTTTGCTAACTAAGTTTTTGAGATTTCCAAATATTTATATTTCGATATTTATAGCAATCACATTTTTAGTCAATCTGTTCTATATCCTGGACAAAAGTGTGGTTCAAGGTTTAACAAAGTTTTTTAAATTCTCATTTCTAAATGTTATTGAAACATCTGTAAAGTTGTTTCTAGGTATTACTCTTGTATATTTAGGTTTTTCAGTTGATGGAGCATTTGCAGGAGTTGGAATTGGTTTGCTGGCAGCACTCTTTGTCTCACAAGTATTTGTAAAGCAATCAGTTAAGGTAAAGCTAAATTTGAAAGCAGATTTTTCTGAAAAAAAAGAATTATGGAAGTTTGCGATCCCAACATTTATTACAACGCTTGCATTAACATCTATTTTTACAACAGATATTATTCTGGTTAGACATTTCTTCCATGGCGCAGAGTCAGGATACTATTCCGCGATTTCCGTACTCGGAAAAGTAATATATTTTGCAGCATCTCCAGTTATTTTTGTCGTCTTTCCTTTGGCATCAGAATTTCATGCAAAAGGTGGAAAATTTGAGAAATTTTTGTACCAAGGAGTGGCACTAGCTGGTTTTGTATGTATTTTAATAACATCAATATACTTTTTAGTGCCAAACTTAATGGTTTCACTACTTTTCGGTCCATCTTATCTTCCTATAGTTTCATATCTTGGGATTTTTGGCGTTTTTATTTCTCTGTATACGATTTGTGCTTTGATCGCCAATTTCTATCTTTCAATTCATAAAACAACATCATCATATTTAGTTCTTTTTGCAGCAATATTACAAATAGTATTAATTATTTTATTCCATAACTCATTAACTGAAGTTATTTATGTTTCGATACTTTCTTGTATTGTGCTTCTAATTTCCCTTTTGCTATACTATCCGCATGCAAAAAGAAGATAAAATCAAACTAATTTCTCTGGTTGTTCCGGCATATAAACAACAAAAAACAATATTAAAAAATGTTGAAGTTTTAATGGATGAGCTGTCAAAATTGCCTTATAAATCTGAGTTACTGATTGTTATAGATGGAAATCTCGATAATACGTCACAAAAACTTGAAAAATTAAAGAAAAAAAACATATTTGTATATCAGTATGAAAGGAATGAAGGAAAAGGATATGCAGTTCGCTATGGAGTATTAAGAGCAAAAGGGGATTTAATAGGGTTTATTGATGCGGGTATGGATCTTGATCCTTCGGAAATATCCTTGATGATTGATACCATGCTATGGAAGGATGCAGATGTCGTTGTAGGAAGCAAGCTACATCCAGATTCGAAAGTAAATTATCCATATGTGAGAAAAATTTTGTCTTGGGGTTATAGAACATTCACGCATTTACTTTTTGGCTTTTCAGTTAGAGATACACAAGTTGGTTTAAAATTTTTTAGGAGGCAAGTTGCTAAAGATGTATTCCCAAGATTACTAGTTAAACGATTTGCATTTGATGTAGAAGTTTTAGCTCTTGCTTATGCACTTGGCTATAAGAAAATTTATGAGTCTCCCGTAAAGTTAAGGTTTAGAAATAACAGTACCATTACTTCAAAGAGTTTCTGGAAAGAAATTTCAAATATGCTTTGGGATACGGCGGCAGTTTTTTATAGAGTTAGAATTCTAAAATACTATAGAAGAAGTAATAAAGAAAATTGGCTTAATATAGAATGAACATATTAATTTTAAATTGGCGGGATATAAAACACCCGCTTGCTGGTGGTGCCGAAATCTCACTTTTTGAACATGCTAAAAAATGGAAGGAGAGTGGTGCAAATGTTATCTGGTTTTCATCTGCCTTTTCATACTACAAAAAGGAGGAGGAGATTGACGGAATCAAGTTTATTAGATCAGGCAGCCAAATAACTGTGCATATAACTGCTTTTTTTGTCTTTTTGTTTGGAAAACTTGGTAGGCCTGATATTGTTATAGACTCGTTTCATTTTCTTCCATTCTTTTCGCCATTATATATTTTTAAAGCAAAGAAAATAGCACTTATAAATGAGGTGGCCGGTAAACTTTGGTTTTCAAATATAATTTTTCCTATTTCACTGATTGGATTTTTTCTTGAAAAAATTTCATTTATTTTTTATAAAAAAAGTACATTTATTACAGCATCAAAATCAACTGAAAATGACCTTTTAAAAATAGGAATCGATAAGAAGCGGGTTCACACCATTTTGAATGGAGTAACATTGGTTAAATTAAAGAAGAGAGTAGAAAAAGAAAAAAATCCTACCATTATTTTCCTGGGGAGAATCTCTGATGACAAAGGGATAAAAGATGCATTTAAAGCATTCGAACAAGTTTATATATCAAATAATAAAGTTGAATTTTTTATAGCAGGCAAAGAAGAAAAAAAGGGTATTATAGATAATTTAATAAATTCATTAGATAAATCATGTCGTAGGAACGTTAAATATTTTGGGTTTGTTAGTGAAGAAAAAAAATTTGAACTGTTGCGAAAGGCTTGGATACTTATTCATCCTTCAATGAAAGAAGGGTGGGGGTTAAATGTTATAGAGGCTGCATCTCAACAGACTCCGACGGTTGGTTACGATGTAGAGGGTTTAAGAGATTCTATCATTGATTCCAAAACTGGTATACTTTCACAACCAAATTCGTTATCACTTGCAGAAGATATTATGAAAATACTAAATGATGACAAATTAAGATACAAATTAAGTAAAAATGCACAAGAATGGTCAAAAAATTTTAATTGGGAAAAAAGTGCTACCAAGAGTTGGAAAGTGATAACTTCAGATGAATAGTATAAAGAATAAAAAGCATATACTGTCCGTCGATTTTGAGTCCTGGATTTTCTCAAAAAAAATAAATAGTCAGAACTTGTCAATTTCAGATCTTAAAAAGCTTGATGCTGGTTATTCTCCTAAAGCGTTGAAAACAATGCTAAAAGCTCTCAAAAAAAATAATCAAAAAATTACTTTCTTTGTTGTAAGCAAGCTTGAACAAATATACCCAGGAATTATTGAAACAATACTTGAGGATGGACATGAAGTGGGATGGCACTCCCATACTCACGTTGTAATGCATGAGCTTGACACTTTAAAAAAAGAACTGGATATGGGAAGTGAGATAATTACTAAATACAAGATGAAAGGATTCCAGGCGCCAAATATCGTTTTCATGAAAAAAGGCTATAAATATTTAAAGGACTACGGTTTCACATATTCTTCATCGATATATGGCAATAGTAATAAGATTTATAAATTCAATGATGTTTTTGAAATACCTGTTACCTCACATAAGAAAGATCAGTCTCATGCGGAAATCGAATTTCCGACTACGCTTTTAAGAAGCTTACTAAAAAGAGAAGTTCCTTTGGGTTCAAGTTTCTTTTGGGGTTTACTAGGAGGCAAGTTTTATCATAAGAAGTTATCTTCCTTAAGAAATAAAGGGGAGATAATAAATATGTTTATTCATGACTGGCAAATCTTAACACCAAAATCTGAAATTTATAAAAAGGATGTTGGATTTTTTTGGAACCCCCTCTTTCTTCCCTACAAAATAAACGTTAGAAAGATGTTTGAAGAACTTGTGTCAAAACATGAATTCACAAGATTTGATAAATTTATAAAAGATTTTAATAAGTGAAAAGAAAATTAAGAATTTATTGTATTCTCGCTGACGAAAATTTATTCCATCCTCATTATTTTAATGGAATAATAAAGGGGCTTAGTAAAAAAGGTTATAAGGTTGTTGGTTTAACACTTGCGCTGGATAAATATAAAAGGGGTTTTGCAAATGCTGTATTTGAACAAATATACTTATGGGGCTTATTACCATTTGCATTTATTGCTACAAACTCATTAGTCAGAACCGGTCTCTTTCGGTTAGGTTTATTAAGGCATAAGACTGTTCGTGGAGTCGCTTTACTACATAATATACCTGTTTACGAAACTTTTAATGTAAATGATAAGACGCACCTCTCTTATCTATCCAAAAAAAATATAGATATCATTATTTCTTCAAATGGACAAATTTTTAAGAAAGATTTACTTAAGCTTCCTAAAGTTGCTGCAATAAATAGGCACTCTGCATTGTTACCCTCTTATGGAGGGGTATTGCCAATCTTTTGGGCTATGAAAAAAAAGGAGAAAAAGCTTGGAACTAGTGTACATTATATGGTTGAAAAGATAGATAAAGGTGATATTCTAGCACAATATTCGTTTGAGAACGAAAAGGGGAGTTCACTATTCGAGAACTATATGTACGCATTCAATTTAAGTATTCCTGCGACTATCGATGCAATTGAAAATATTTTAAACAAGAAAACGATAAAAAAGTTTAGACACAATAAGAATGAATATTTTTCTTTTCCAGAGAGAAAAATGATAAAAATGTTTAAGAAAACCAACAAGCCTTTTAGACTGAAAGATGTTATGAAATTTTATACAATATATTAATGCTTAAACTTATCCGTACTAATGTATACCTGTTGTTACTTCTTGCTATACTTGCTCTAGGCTTGATGCTTAGGACAAATAACTTGTATACCTGGCCAAGACTTGGGGCAACATTTGATGAATACGCTTGGACTTGGCAAGGAATGAATATTATACAAAAAGGAGTTCCTATCTCTTGGTCACCACATCCTCAATATAAAAATGCAAAAGATATAATTTATCAACGAACTCATTTCAGAATTGTTACACCATTTTTAGAACACCCGCCAATATTTGGTTTAGTTGCAGGATCGTTTGCAATTATTAATGGAGCGGACGACATGTATCATTTAACTATCGAAAATATTCGGCCTCTTGCGGTTATTCTTGGCCTCTTATCAATATTAATGGTGTTTCTCTTAACGTCTGAAGTATATGACAAAAAAACTGGTCTAATCGCCTCACTTATTTACACGATTATTCCAACGATTGCTGTAGGTTCGCGAATTGTTCAGAATGAAAACTTTTTTATTCCTTTTTGGCTTCTCTCTCTTTGGCTAATTGTTAAATATATAAAAAATAAAAGGTCTCTCTATATGTATTTTGCTGCAATAATCTGCGCATTACTTGTTCTTGCAAAGATACCCTGGATTGCCGCTGCTGGATCTATATTTTTAATCTTTATGTACTTGAAGCAATACAAAAACGCATTTATCTTTTTCATGATTCCTATTATCTCGCTCGTCATGTTTGTCATATACGGCTTCTATTTTGATAAAGACGTTTTTATTAATCTATGGGCACTTCAATTAAATCGATACGATATAGCTTTTAATAGCATTTTTGCTCTTTTTACTGAGCCTTTTTTGGCAGATAGATATACAGTTGATGGGTGGATCTATTTTGGATGGTTTGCCTTCATTTTATTACTCGTATCTGATTTTAAGAAAAATTATCCCGTTATTTTGGGGCTACTCGCGTACTTTTCAATCTTTATCTTCGCCATCCCCAATGAAGCTGGACATGGTTGGTATAGATATCCGTTTTATCCCTTCCTTGCTATTTCGCTAGCAATTTTTCTGAAAGAGTATTACAAGAAAAACATTCTACTTACGTTCTTTTTTATTGTTTTTGTTGTAACTTCGCTTTTACAACTTTCATATGGTGTAAGCGTGGGCTTCTCATTTAAAATTTTTAGAGTTTTTCTACTATCTACAACTCTTATACTTCTCCCTCTGTTCTTTACGAATAAAAATTTAGTTAAACTCTCGCATTTATATTGTAATGCAATGCTTGGTGTAATTTTACTGTTAAGTATTTGGTCAATTCTAAACTATAATGAGCAATAATATGAAAATATTAATTACAGGTGGGGATGGTCAATTGGCAAAATCTATAGCTGGATTTTATCCAGATGAAAATCTTGTTCTTGTAAGTAAAAAAGATCTTGATGTTACTGATAGGGATGGTGTTTTTCAAAAAATATCTGAACAAAAACCTGATATAGTATTTCATTTTGCATCACTTACTCGAGGGGATGAATGCACTAAAAATCCTGAGCTGGCGCATAAAATAAATGTTGTGGGCACGGAAAATGTTGTAAAGGCAGTAAAGAGGTTAGGTATTGAACTGGTTTTTGTAAGTACTAACGAAGTTTTTGACGGGGAGAAAAAAGATCCTTATACTGAAGATGATTCACCAAATCCAATAACCGTTGTTGGTGAAACGAAATATGATGCTGAAAAGAAAATTAGGGAAAATTTGGAAAAGTACTACATTATTAGAACTTCCTGGCTATTTAGTAAATGGAGTAACAATTTTCTCCAGGCCATATTTAAAAAAGCAAAAGATAAGAAAAGGGTGGAGCTTGTCGTAGATGAAGTAAGTTCACCTACATATTCAATAGATCTTGCAAAAGCTATTAAAGAGCTTGTTGATACAGGTAAATATGGGATATATAACCTGGCAAATTCGGGACAAGCATCACGCCTTGAGTTTGCAAAAAAAGCATTTGAGTTAAAAGGACTATCTGATGTTGAAATTAATCCTTTACCTTTAGCCTCTTTTAATAGGTTATCAAAGCCACCTCTTTTTACTCCGTTGTCTATTAAGAAGGCAAACGGCTTAGGTATTAATATCAGAGACTGGGAAAGTGCATTAGCTGAATTTCTTTCAGAGAACAATATATGAAAAAAAATAAATTAATTTCTATTGTTATTCCTACTCGAAATTCTGCAATAGTTTTGGAGAATTGTCTCAAAAGCATAAAAGAGCAAAATTATAAACCCGTAGAAGTGATTATTGCTGATGGTAGATCCACTGATAATGTTCGTGAACTTGCTGAAAAATATAATTGTCGATATTTTAAGTACAAAACACACTTACGTGAAGTCTATTTTGATGCGCCTCACAAAATTAATTTTGGTGCGTCCAAAGCCAGGGGAGATTATATATATTGGTTAGATGCTGATATGGAATTAACCCCCAATCTTCTCGCAGAAGCGGTAAGGCTTTGTGAAGAGGGGGCTGGTGCTGTAATTTTACCTGAAGATTCATTCGGAGAAGGGATTTGGGCAAAAGCGAAACAACTTGAAAGAAGATGTTATTGGGGTGATGATTCTGTAGAATCTCCAAGATTTTTCAAAAAAAGTGTCTGGGAGGAGATTGGTGGATTTGATTTATCCCTTGGTGCTGGAGGAAATGACTGGGATCTACATATACAAGTTCTTGAACATGGATACAAAGTTGCTCGAACAAAAAATATTGTACGACATAATGAAGGAAATTTAAATCTAATAAAACTTTTTAAAAAAAGATTTATGTATGGTAGAGAAGCAGTTAAGTATATTGGTAAAAGACCCAAAGCGAGTTTTGCCAACTTCTTTCCGATAAGGTATTCCTATATTAAAAACTGGAGAAGTTTCGCCAAGCAGCCAATAACTACTGGCGCTTTTGTAGTAATGCGTACGGTTGAGTATACTGGAGGATTTTTGGGAATTGTTACTAATTCAATGGAGAAGAAGAAAAAATAAAAAGCTCAATGTTGCTTTTTAATAAATTTTGAATATAATTTTATACGTAATAGTGGTATTTTATCTTATTATACCGCTATAATAGTTAGTTATTCTTATATGATAAAGAAAACAAAAAAAACTATAAAATCGAGAGGTAAAACAGCGCTAGTTTTAGGTGCCGGAGGTTTTATAGGTAACCACTTAGTAAAAAGGCTTAAATCCGAAGGGTACTTTGTTAGAGGAGCTGATATCAGAAAACCAGAATACGGAAAAAGTCTTGCCGATGAATTTATGATTGTTGATCTTCGAAGGCAAAAAAGCTTTGAGAAGGTTATGGATAAGCCATTTGATGAGGTATATCAGCTTGCAGCAGATATGGGTGGGGCTGGTTATATTTTCACTGGTGAACATGATGCAGATGTAATGCATAATTCTGCATTAATTAATCTAAATGCTCTTCAGTATGGACAAAAAGCAGGAATAAGGAAAATATTTTTCTCCTCATCTGCATGTATATATCCTGAACACAATCAAGTTGATCCTGATAATCCAAACTGCGAAGAATCTTCAGCTTACCCAGCAAATCCGGATAGTGAATATGGTTGGGAGAAGTTGTTTAGCGAGAGAATGTTTCTTGCATATCATAGAAATTATGGCATGAATATTAGAATAGCAAGATTCCATAATATTTTTGGTCCAGAGGGAGCTTGGAATAATGGTAAAGAAAAGTCACCAGCAGCAATATGCAGGAAAATTGCGCAAGCACCTGATGGTGGAACAATTGAGATGTGGGGTGACGGCGAACAAACACGCACATACCTATATATAGATGAGTGCCTGGAAGGTGTAAGACGATTAATGGACTCAGACTTTACAGGACCAGTTAACTTAGGTTCAGATGAAATGGTAAGTCTTAACGAGCTTGCTGAAATGGTAATGAAGATTGCAGGCAAAAAAGTTAAAATTAAACACATTAAGGGGCCCTTAGGTGTGAGAGGTAGAACTTCTGATAATAAGCTAATTAAAAAGAAATTAGGTTGGAAACCTAAGCAACCACTTGTTGACGGTATGACAAAGACATATGAGTGGATAAATGAACAAGTTAGGAAAGCAAAATAAATATGATTAAAAATTTGGTAATTGGTTCTGATGGATTTATTGGTAAACCTTTTTGTGAGTATCTATCACAAAAAGGGGAAGAAGTTATTCGTTTTGACATTAAGCGAAACAGTAAGGAAGATGGTAGAAGCTATAAATTTGATCTTAAAAAAATAGACAGGGTATATTTTTTAGCTTGGGATGTTGGGGGTTCAAAATACTTATACGATAAAAAACTTCAAATGGGGCAACTTAAGTGGAACCTCGACTTAATGCGTAATGTGTTTGACGCAATAGAGAAAGAGAAAAAAGATTTCCTTTTTGTTTCTAGTCAATTGGCTGAGGAATGTGACACAGTATACGGCGTAACTAAAAGACTTGGCGAAGTATGGACTAGTGAACTTGGAGGAGTTTGTGTTAGGGTTTGGAATGCGTATGGTTATATGGAGCCAAACGATGTTAAAAGTCATGTGATATCCGATTTTGTTCATCAAGCTCTCACCACAAAAAAAATAAAAATGATGACAAAAGGAGAGGAGTCAAGACAGTTTACTCATATAAATGATCTCTCAAAATCATTTCATATGGCACTTTCTTTGAAAAATCGTACTCGAACAGTATTTGACGCAAGTAGCTACGAGTGGGCTAGGATTATAGATATTGCAAATATAATAGCAGAATTAACAGGTGCAAAAGTAATTCAAGGAAAGAGTAATGGGCATGATCCATTACCTTCAAAAAACATGGGTAGAGTTCCCGGATGGCTTCCCGGTATCACCCTGCGCGATGGAATAAGCGCGATGATTGATCAGGCCAAAAGTATAAATAATGGCTAGCAAAGTTAATAACCCTCTTTCAAAGAATTCAACTATCCTCTTCTTAACATTTTCAAGATGGGTTGATGGAAAGCGTCTTCCTACAACAGGTAGTCTTGATCCCTTAAGAGATTATTTGGTTCCTAAAATTAAAAAACTAGTGATTATTGACCAGGTTCATCCAGGGAGTGATAGGGTAATGCCAATAATTGAGGAGTATAAAGATCAAAGTGGAAAGGTTAAGCTTCACAAGTCTTCATGGGTAGTATATTTATTAAAACCATTCTTGCCTTTAAATGGAACTCAGAAGACCCAAATTTCATATAAGTTAAGAGATTTTCTTTCAGTAATAGATTGGTCTTTCCGAGATAAAACCAAATTCGATTACTATATCTGCCTTGAAAGTATTAATGCCATAGCAGCTATTTTGATGAGAAAAATGGGAAGAGTAAAAAAAGTAGTTTATTATGTTTCTGATTACTCCCCTAAAAGATATCCAAGTAAATGGTTTAATTACGTATATCTAATGCTCGATCGATTTGCAGCAATGCATTCTGATTACATATGGGATGTATCACCAGCAATGCAGAAAGCACGTATTAGCATAGGACTTGATCCTAAAAAATCTGCTCCAGTGATCGATGTTCCTAATGGTTTATATCCTGCACAGATTGAAGCAAATCCTATTTCTAAAATTGATAAACACTCTTTTATATATATGGGTACAGTCGGAGCTGAGAATGGACCTGATATTGCTATAAAAGCTTTGGCAATTGTTAGAAAAAAATTTAAAGATGCAAAACTTCATATAATTGGAGGTACAGAAAAAGATTTTGAGTGGCTTGCAAAACTTGTAAAAAAATTAAAACTTGAAAAAGCAGTAATTTCACATGGTTTTGTTGAAGATGGACTTGAAATGTCTAGAATCATAAGATCTTGTGCGATAGGAGTTGCTCCGTATCGTGATATTCCTGGTTCAATAAGGCACTATGCAGATGCTGGTAAAATTAGAGCATATTGTGCATCAGGTTTGCCAGTCGTAAGTTCCCATGTTCCTCCGCTTGGCTTAGAAGTTGCAAAAAAGGGAGCAGCAATCGTTGTTAAAGATACTCCGGAGGAATTTGCAGATGCAATAATGGATATTTTTTCAAATAATTCTTTGTATTTAAAATTAAGGAAAAATGCTATTCTTTTTGGTAAAAATAACACATGGAATAATACATTTAAAAATGCATTCTCAAAAATGAAATGAAGAAATCTATCAAGAAGCAACAAGGCGGACACGATTTTAACTATGAAGAAGTTATTATGGGTGTGTTTCAGGGGAGAAAAAAAGGTTTTGCAAAGGAGATTTACCAGAAAAAACCTGAACTTCGAAGAGTTGTGGATATGGTCAAAATTAAAAAAGGAAGATTACTTGATATTGGTTGTGGAGGAGGGTATGTTACAGAGTGTCTTCCAAAATATTACCCAAAAGTAAAAATATATGGTTGTGATGTAAGTGCCACAGCAATAAAATATGCGAAGAAGTTTGGAACAGGCAAAGTATCATACAAAGTTATGCAAAAAAAGCTTCCATACCCCTCCAATTATTTTGACGCAATAACTTGTCTTGATGTTCTGGAGCATATTCCAGACGTTGATTTTTTTATTCGTGAGGTAAGAAGAGTATTGAAAAAAGATGGTGTATTTTTCGGTGCAATTCCATGTGAAGGACAACCATTTACATTTAGTTGGTTTTTTAGAAAAGTAGGTTTTTGGGGTGATCTAACATATAAACATGTTGGGCACATTCATCCCGAGTTTACTCATAAGTACGTCATGGATCTTTTCACAAAAAAAGGTTTTGAAGTTGTTGATAAAAGATATGCAGAGAGACTTCCCGTACAATTTCTCCGATATTTCCAATTCATGATTCCTAAAGAAATTTTCGAACTTTTCGTAGGTGAGAAAAAGGCTTCTGCATATTACGACAGAAGCATTGCTGTGAGTAAAGTTGTAAAAAAAGATCCTTTTATGTTTTTGAGAAATTCATGTTATAAAATTCGCGACTACACAAAAATAATTGATGATATTGATGCCGAGAAATTTAAAAATTCCTCTTTTGGGGCTTGGAAAATAAACTTACTCGTATCTGTTAAAAAATAAGATATGTCAATTATTACCCTTATAAAAAGAAAAGGTATTATAGAATTTTTATATCAAGCACTAAAAATAATATTTGATAGATCATTCTCTTTTTTAAAAATAGTAATACTTCAAATAAGAGGGTACAAAGTCGACTATTCAGTATTACTACGGGGAAATAATACTTTTTTTCAAAGTATTTATGGATCTATTAAAATAGAGTCAAAATCTACAATTGGAAAAGGCGCACGGATAACAACAGGAGGTAATGGCAAAATTTTAATAGAAGAAAATGTATTGATTGATGATTATTCATTCGTGATGGCGCATGAAAAAATTGTAATAGGTAAAAATACTGCAATTGCTGGCTTCTGCTTCATAACCGACTTTAACCATAAATATGGAAAGAATGATATTTCAGTTTTATACCAAGGATATGAAACTAAGCCTGTTACAATTGGTAAGAATGTTTGGATAGGAACTCATTCAATAATTCTTTCAGGAGTAAGTATTGGCGATGGGGCAGTAATAGGTGCAGGGTCAATAGTAACAAAAGATATTCCTGCAAATAGCATAGCAGTAGGTGCTCCTGCGAAAGTAGTAAAAAAAATAAAAAATGAAAAGGGGCGATAGTAAAAAAAATATTAACAAAAAAAGATGGCTACTTATAGCAAATGTTATTGTAATCGGTCTTCTTCTTATTCTCCCAATTTACCTATTTAATGGCAGACTTTTTTTAGGTGGGGATGATACAAGATTTTATATTAGCTTTCCAAAATTATTTTTAGAAAGTCTATCATCATATTCCTGGAATAATATTTCATCGTTGCCATATTATA
>CAZXFJ010000003.1:0-63415 GCA_964640435.1 uncultured Gammaproteobacteria bacterium
TCAGGTTTTATAAAAAAGGATATAGCTTAGGTTATTATCTTTTGAATTCTCATGATTCAATTTAGGAATGTTACTAAAAAATATGGTAACGGAGTAACCACTCTCGATGATGTTAATTTTGAAATAGAGAGTGGTAGTTTAGTTTATTTAATTGGACCCACTGGTTCAGGTAAGACAACCATCTTTAGAATGATTATTAAAGATGTTACGCCAAGTGATGGATCAATTTCTCTTGGTGAATGGGATTTAAACAAGCTTCCAAAATCAAAGATAACAGATCTTAGAAGAAAAGTTGGCGTTATCTTTCAAGACTTAAAATTACTACTTGATAGAACGATTCAGGAAAATGTTATGTTACCTCTTTTATTCTCCGGTGTTGGAGAAGCTGAAGCAAAAGCGCGCGCCAACGAAATACTTGCTGAGGTTGGACTTGAGGGCAAAGAAGAACATTTTCCGGTTCAATTATCAGGAGGAGAAAAGCAGCGTGTTGCTATAGCACGTGCTCTTATTTTTGACCCTGAAATACTTCTTGCAGATGAACCTACAGGAAATCTTGATATGCAGACGTCGTTTCAAATAGTTGATCTTCTTCGAGCAATTAACAAAAAGGGTACAACTATTTTTATGGCTACCCACAACGATAAAATAATAGAGAAATCTGATGATCGCGTTATTGTTCTTGAAAAGGGTAAAATAATTGAAGACAGAAAGTCAAAAACAAAAAAATCAGAGGTAAAACCTGCTGAAGATAAAGAAGGGCAAGTAGAGAAGAAAGTGGAAGAAAAGGAAAAAGAGAAAGAGAGCAAAGAAGAGAGCAAGGAGGAGGAGAAGGAGAACCGGGAGAAAATAAAGCTGGCAACGCTTGCTCACTCAAAGGGAGGTAATAAAAGATAATATGCAACTAGGAACTGTCGCAAAATACATAAGAAGATCACCATATCAAGCAATTTCTGCAACTCTTATTATGAGTCTTACTTTTTTTGCAGTAAGTATTTTTGGTATCCTAACAATTCTTTCAATCCGCTTTATTGCATATTTTGAATCTCGTCCTCAATTGACAGTATTTTTTGAGGATCAAGCAACTCGTCAACAAATTTCAGATCTCGAAAATCAGCTCAAAAATACGGGCAAAACATCATCAGTCACATATGTATCAAAAGAAGAGGCTTTAAAAATATACAAACAGCAAAACAAGAGCGATCCAATACTTTTGGATCTTGTTACATCAGATATTTTACCTGCTTCGATTGAAGTTCAGGCGGTGCAAGCACAAGATCTATCATCTTTGTCAAATATTGTTAAAAAATCTCCAATTGTTGAGCAGGTTGTTTTTCAAAAAGATATAGTCGATACGCTTATTTCATGGACTAATGCCTTTAGACAAATTGGTCTATTTGTAATTGGAATACTTCTAATAGTATCTGTATTTGTCATAGTTACAATTATTGGTATAAAGATTACTGTAAGACGTGAGGAAATTGAAATTATGCGACTTATTGGTGCTTCTAATTGGTTTATTCGGGCACCATTTTTACTTGAGGGAATGTTTTATGGGTTTGTGGGATCAATTATTGGGGGAGTATCTGCAATTGGTCTTTTTTACTACTTCACGCCTGCTCTCGAATCTTTCTTAAAAGGTGTAGCGATTTTCCCACTCTCTCCATTGATCATTGGAGAGCTTCTACTCATAGAAATAATAATTGCTTGTGCATTGGGTGCATTTGCATCTTATGTTGCAGTGTTAAGATATCTTAAATAGGCAGCTACTTAGCGGTGAAAAAATATGACAAGACGTATAACAAGGTATGTACTTTTGGTAGCCATAGCTTTTAGTTTTGCACTAATTCCTCTAAATACTGTATTTGCAGAAGATTCGCCAACTCCAAGTCCTGAGACGAGTGGAACACCAACTCCAACATCAGCTCCTGACAATACTAAGGCGATTGCAGACCTTCAACAGAAAATAAGTGATTATCAGTCAAAGCTAACTGAACTTAGAGGACAAGAAAAAACTCTAAATTCTCAAATTGGAATAATGGATAATCAGATAAAACTTACTGAGGTTAGAATTGATGCAACAGAGGCTCAAATAGGAGAGCTAGAGAAAGATATCGATATTGCTAAAAATAAAGTTAATGACTTACAGACTAATATTGATAAATCTACGAAAGCATTAATTGGAAGGATTGCAGCGGTTTACCAAGTTGGGTCAATGAAGCCATGGGAGATATTTTTAGCAGCAAATAATATAGCAGATGTTTTTAAGCGATTAACATACTTACGAATTGTTCAAATTGCAGATAAGCAAAAAGTTTATGCGGCAGAACAAGCAAAGAATGATTATACCAATCAAAAATCCATTTATGAAGAAAAACAGGCAGAAGCAGAGGCTTTGAGTAAGAAGCTTGAAGACTACACAGATCAATTAGATCAGGAAAAAAGTGCGAAACAAACATTACTAACTCAAACACAAGGAAATGAAGCAAATTATCAAAAGCTTCTTTCACAAGCTCAAGCACAACTTGCAAGCTTCTCTCGATTTACGGCAAACGCAGGAGGATCATCACTTCTATCAGGTCAAACTTCATGTGATGATTGGGGATGTTATTATAATCAGCGTGATACACAATGGGGAGGATTATCTTTGAATGGAACACAATATTCTCTTGCATCTGATGGATGTTTAGTTACTTCAATGGCGATGGTTTTAACTCACTATGGTCATAGGGGAGTAACTCCAATTTCAATTAACTCAAACTCGGATAATTTTGCATCATACTACCCAGCATATCTTCTTTATACGATTAAGGTTGATGGAGTAACGGCGCAAAGAGTAGGGGCATCAATTGATTCAACTCTCGCTGGAGGAAATCCACTTGTTGTTGGAGTAAGAGCATATGGAGGTACTCACTTTGTAGTTCTTACTGGTGGAAGTGGTGGAAATTACACGATGCGTGATCCATATATTCCAAATGGAAAAGATATAAGTTTCAATGCTCATTATTCAGTCGGAAGTATATTTGAAGTTCAGCGTGTAGTTGTGAACTAAAAACTATATTTTTGAATAATTTTTTGTTAGACTCAGGGTAATTATTAATGCGTAAAATAATTCCGGTTTTATTCTTATTCCTTTTTTTATTAATCCCTCAGAAAGCTTTTGCAGCCCTTTATATAAATGAATTTTCATCAAATTCCTCTCCTGAATGGGTAGAAATATACAACTCAGATAGTGCTTCAGTTGATCTTTCAAATTATGTTATTCGTGACTCAACAGATGCACATAAAATAGATCTTTCTGGAAGTATTGACCCGAATGGTTATAGGGTATTTGAATTTGGAGGATCAACTCTTAATAACGATGGAGATAAAATTAGGCTTCTTGTAAAAAATGAAGGTGGAGTTGAAAACAGTGTAAACGAAGTTGTATATGGTGTACCAGGAGATGTTAGGGCACCAGAAAGTGGTCAGGTGGCGGGGAGAAATCCTGATGGAACTTCAAACTGGGTTATTTTTTCAAGTGGTACAAAAGGAGCTACAAACAATTCTGCAAATGTTGTATATACTCCAACTCCGACAAATAGTCCAACGCCTACTCCAACATCTTCGCCCACGTCAACAAAAACTCCAACACCTGCGCCAACTTCAACACCAACGAAAGCTCCAACAGCAACGCCTACTAAAGTTCTAAGTCCCACATCAACAACCGCGCCAACTCCTACGGATGATCCAAATTCAGACTTAAGAGTTGAAGACTCAAATGATCAAAAAGTATTTGGGGATTCTAATGATTCTTCAGATTCAACTTCTGAAGGAGAAGTTTTAGGTATTAGTACCAGCGGAGCTCCACTAATGTTTATCGTCCTGGGTTTGATAATTCTGGCAGTTTGTGGCATACTTGTCTACCTTCAATTCGGAGATAAAATAATGCTCCGATTTAAAAAGAAATCCTTATAAAAATGAAAAATAAATTTGTTTCAAATTCTGTTAAGGATACAGAAGATATTGGTGTAAAGCTTGCTAGTAATTTAAAGCCTGGCGATATTATCGTGCTTACAGGTGAATTAGGAGCAGGAAAAACAGTTTTTTCTCGTGGCATAGCAAAAGGACTTAATGTTAAAAGTCGCGTTATTTCGCCAACGTTTGTTTTAGTGCGTAAGCATAGAGGTAAGCTTAATAACGAAAAAGTAAATTTATATCACATAGACTTATATAGACTTGAGACAGGAAGTGATATAAAAAGCTTAGGACTTGAAGACATATTTGAAGATATTAAAGGAATATTTTTAATCGAATGGGGTAAAAAACATGATGCCCTGAAAGCAAATTATCAAGTTGAAATTGAAATATTACACGATGATAAAAGGAGAATAACAATAAATGAATAAAGGAATAAGTAATGCTATAAAAATTTTAAGAAAAGGTGGAATAGTTATTTATCCTACAGATACAGCATTTGGAATAGGAAGCAGAATTGACGATGTTGATGCTGTTAAAAAAGTTTTTAAACTTCGTAACAGACCAAGTGAAAAGGCTGTACCAATTTTGGTTTCATCATTTTCTATGGCAAAAAAATATGGAGTATTTAATTCTACGGCTGAAAAATTAGCGCGCAAGTATTGGCCGGGTGGGTTAACAATTGTTGTACCGGCAATAAAAGAAAGTGTTCCATCTGTTGTTCGTGGTGGAGCAGAAACGGTTGGTTTGAGAATGCCAAAACATTCTTCAGCGTTACGATTAATAAGTGAAACTGGAGTTCCATTGGTGGGTTGTTCAGCTAATTTTGCCGGTGGGCAGACTCCCCACAAATTGTCAGATTTAGATATAGAACTTACCAAGCTTGTTGATTATGTATTATCAGGTAGATGTTCTGTAAAAAAATCATCTACAGTTGTTGATACATCGACAGACAAGATTAAAATATTAAGAAAGGGAGCAGTTAATTTATAAATTATGAACATATTATATATTGATACAAGAGACAACAAACACATAATAATAAAAGTTAAAAAGGATTTAGAGGAATTTATAGAAGAGGATGTTGCTGTTGCATCTAAAGCGCAAACTATTTTGCCTCTTGTAGAAAAAGCTTTAAAAAAAGCAGGACTTGAAACAAAAGATATTAACGAAATTGAAGTCGAACGTGGTCCAGGAGCATTTACTGGTCTTCGCGTCGGGGTATCAATTGCAAACTCACTGGGATTTGCTAATGGGATAAAAATAAATGGGAAAGAAATCGGAGAAATAGAGTTGCCAAGTTACTAAGCCCTGTATTTGCATATTTGGTTGGTTGTTTATTATGATTACTCTATGCTCGATTTTATTAAACATTGGCTTACTCCTCATAAAGGTAATAATCATCGAGCGAAAATTCTTCACAATGCTAGTCTCTCGGTAGTAATTCTCGCAATATTTGTTGTAACTCTTGGCGCAAACTTTATAAAGACAAATCATCCGGAGGTACTCGGAATTTCATATTCAATTTCAGAAAACGATCTTCTTGCGCAAACAAATCAGCAAAGAATTTCAAATGGTCTTGAGCCCTTAACCATGAACTCTCAGCTCGCAGACGCAGCAAGAAGAAAAGCTGCTGACATGTTTGCTAAAAATTATTGGGCTCACTTTGCACCGGATGGATCCACAAGTCCTTGGCAATTTATTAGAAGTGCGGGATATGATTATCAATTTGCTGGGGAAAATCTTGCAAAGGGTTTTACAGACTCAGGTTCAATTGTAAATGCTTGGATGAATTCTCCAACCCATAGAGAAAATATGCTTAACGGTCGGTATAGAGAAGTTGGGTTTGCAATAGTGCCTGGTGTATTAAATGGGGAGGATACAGTTCTTGTAGTTCAGATGTTTGGAGCATTACCAGGGGAGGCAAGTGTACCAAGTGTGACAGGGGAAGAGGTTCAACCTCAGGCTGCATTGCCTACAGCTGTGCCAACTGCAATTATTACACAGGCTCCAGTTCAAGAGGTTAAAAGTACTGCCTCAAATCTTAAGAATCCTATTGTAAGTTCTGAGGCAACATCTAAGACGATTTTGACTGTTGTTTTGTCATTTATAATCCTAGGACTTATCCTTGATGGATTAATTGTAGAGAGAAAGAAGATCCCAAGATTGGTAGGTCATAATTTAGATCACATAATGTTAATTCTTACATTTATATTATTCTTAGTTATTATGAAAGGTGGGGTGGTAATATAATGTTAAAAAAACATCACGGCTTTTATTATTTTGCTGAACTTCTTGTAATTCTTGTTGGTTTCTTCTCGATTTATATGTTGAGGTATGACTTTATTTTGCAAGAAATAACTTTAATTTTGGTATTAGTGATTTATTCTATTCTTGGAATCTTACATCATTCATTACATCACAACTTGCGCTTAAAAATTGTGATAGAATATACACTGATAAGCATATTAATATTTGCTTGTTTTAAATTTTTAAATATATAAATGAAAGGTATAATACTTGCAGGCGGAAAAGCGACAAGACTTAGACCATTAACAAAAATAACCTCAAAACAGTTGCTTCCTGTTTATAATAAGCCCATGATTTACTATCCAATTGAGACGTTAAAACGTGCTGGAATAACTGAAGTATTAATAATTGTTGCTCCAGATTACGCAGGACATTTTCTAAATCTTTTAGGTTCAGGAAATGAGAAGGGAATGAAATTCACATATGAAGTTCAACCAGAAGCAAGAGGATTGGCTGATGCATTCATTATTGGAGAGGATTTTATTGGAAATGAAAGCGTTGCAATGATTTTAGGTGATAATATTTTTGAACATGATTTTACGCAAAGTGTCGCAACCTTTAAATCAGGAGCACGAGTTTTTGCTAAGAAAGTTCCAGATCCTGAGCGTTTGGGAGTAGTTGAATTTGACGAAAATATGAAAGTAATCTCAATTGTTGAAAAACCAGAGCATCCTAAAAGTGATTATGCTGTTGTTGGTTTTTATTTGTATGACAATAAGGTAATTGAATATGCAAAAAGTCTAAAACCGTCATCTCGTGGAGAAATTGAAATTGTAGATCTTCATAATAAATATCTTGAAAAAGGTGATCTCGATGTTAATATAATTGAAGGAATGTGGGAGGATGCAGGAACTTTTGATAGTTTGCTTCGTGTAAATAATCTTGTCGCAGAAAAGGTAAAGGCAGGAGAACTATAACTTCATGAAACTACTTGTAACCGGTGGAGCCGGATTTATAGGATCAAATTTTATTCTTTACTGGATTAAAAATCATCCAGATGATGAGATTATTAATTTTGATAAATTAACCTATGCAGGTAATCTCGAGAATTTAAAAGAAATTGAGACAAGTCCTAATTATAAATTTATACATGGTGATATAACAAAAATAGATGAGGTTAATTCTGCAATGCAAGGAATTGATACCGTTGTTCATTTTGCTGCTGAATCACATGTTGATCGCTCTATAAATGATCCTGCGCCTTTTGTTGTAACTAATGTTTTAGGTACTCAAGTTCTTCTTGATTCAGCACTTAAAAACAATGTTAAGCGTTTTCATCACATTTCAACTGATGAAGTGTTTGGTGCTTTGGCACTTGATGACCATAATAAGTTTAATGAAAAAACACCTTATGATCCAAGAAGTCCTTATTCAGCAAGTAAAGCAGGCTCAGATCATCTAGTTCGTGCATATCACACAACATATAGTCTTCCTATAACAATAACAAATTGTTCAAATAACTTTGGTCCATTTCAATTTCCTGAAAAAATTATTCCACTCGCCATAACAAACCTTTTAGAGGGTAAAAAAGTTCCAGTTTACGGTGATGGATTATATGTTCGTGACTGGTTATATGTGGAAGATCATGTGAGAGCAATTGAAGCAGTATTAAAAGGCGGAAAGGATGGAGAAACATATGTTGTTGGAGGTTTGGAAGAGGATATACCAAATATCGAAGTAGTGAAAAAAATTATAAAAATTCTTGGAAAGTCTGAGGACCAAATAGAATTTGTCGATGATAGACCAGGACATGATAGAAGATATGCTGTTGATTGGTCGAAAATAAAAAACGAATTATCTTGGGAGCCAAAATATGGATTTGATGAGTGGCTTGAGGCAACAGTTGAGTGGTACAAGAATAATCAGGAATGGTGGAAGAGCGTTAAGGATGGAGAATATAAAAAATATTATGAAAAACAGTACAAATCAATATGAAAATAGCACTTACAGGAGCCTCAGGGCTTGTTGGTTCACGTTTCTTTGATCTTCTAAAGAGTAAATACGAAATTATTCCTATTTCATCTTCATTTAAGGTAGATATCACAGACAAAAGGAGCTTGAATAAATTCCTAAAAGATATGAACCCTGCGTTAATTGTTCATATGGCCGCAAAAACAAATGTTGATCGATGTGAAGAAGATAAAGAAGCAGATTTAAAAAAGCTTGAGAAAGAAAAAGTTTTTGTAGATGGAAAAATAAATTTTGAAAATCTAGATTCTGAGAATTGGAAAGGGTCCTCATCTGCCTTTGGAACAAATGTAGTTGGTACAAAAAATCTTGCCGATTATGCAACAAAAAATGGAATAAAAATGATTTATATCTCAACAGATTTTGTATTTAATGGGGAAAATAATGAGGGATATTTTGAGGATTCACCTACGGATCCAATCAATTGGTATGGTGAAACAAAGCTTTATGGAGAGAATCTAATTCCTAGCGACGGGCTTGTGGTAAGAATTTCATATCCTTATGGTTATAAAAATCCAATTAAAAAAGATTTAGTTTGGACACTCGTTGAAGTTCTTGAGAATGTTGAGACACCTAAGCTAGTGTTTGACCAAATTGTAACCCCTTCATTTATTGATGACGTAGTTAAGGGTTTAGACTTTTTAATTGATAAAAATACCTCAGGTGTAGTTCATTTATGTGGAAATAACTATTTCTCTCCATATGAAATAGGGGTGGCAATCGCTCGTGAGTTTAATCTAAATGAGGGTAAGATTCAGACTGTAAAAAGAAGCGAATTGTACAAAGGGCGCGCAAAAAGGCCCTTCAAGATTATGTTAAAAAATGATAAAATAAAAAATCTTGGATTTGAGATAACAGATTTCTTTGATGCCTTGAAAAAGATAAGATGAAGTTAACTTTTATTGGACACGGATATGTAGGACTTGTTACAGCAGCAGTATTTGCTGATTTTGGAAATACAGTATATGTAATAGGTCATACTGAAGAAAAAATAGAAAATCTTAAAAAAGGAATCCTACCAATTTACGAACCTGAACTTGAAGAAGTTGTAAAAAGAAACCTAGATGCGGGTCGATTAATTTTTACACTTGATTACACCCCTGCAATTCCGGATTCTGACGTTGTCTTTATTGCCGTTGGAACCCCCACGACTACAACAGGAGATGCTGATCTTTCAACAGTTTTAAGCGTGGCTGAAAAAATTGGTAAAAATCTTGAAGGATACACAGTAGTTGCAACTAAGAGTACAGTTCCAACAGGGACAAATAAAAAGGTTCAGAAGATTCTTCAAGAATCAAAGCCCGAGGGGGCAGAGGTTGAATATGCTTCAGTTCCGGAATTCTTAAGAGAGGGAAGTGCAGTCTCCGATACTATGCGTCCCGACAGAATTGTTATAGGAACAGAAGACAAGCGTGCACAAGAAATGCTTATTAAGATTCATGAGCCTATTGATGCCCCCCTTGTCTTAACTAATTTTGAAACTGCTGAGCTTATTAAATATGCTGCGAATTCATTTTTAGCTTTAAAAATTTCATATGCAAATGCCATTGCAAAAATATCTGAAATATTGGGCGCAGATGCTTTAAAAGTACTCGAAGGAATTGGAATGGATAAAAGAATTGGAAATCAATTCTTACAACCAGGCCCAGGATATGGGGGAAGCTGTTTTCCAAAAGACGTAAGAGCTTTAATTGCACTTGCAAAAGACAATGATTATGTATTTTCACTTCTTGAGGAGGTAGAAAATGTTAATGCCCAAGCAAGACGTGACATTGTTAAAAAAGCAAGAAAGATGCTCGCTGAGGTAAGAGGTAAAAAAATTGGAGTGTTGGGACTTGCGTTTAAAGCAAATACAGATGACATGCGGTACGCGCCAGCAATTGATATATTAACTCTTCTTCATAATGATGGTGCAGAGATCGTCGGATATGATCCAAAAGCTATGGAAAGTGCTAAAAAAGTACTCCCAAATATCTCATACGTTAACAATGTTGAGGAAGCTGTAAAAGATGCTGATTTGCTTTTAATTCTTACTGAGTGGAACGAATTTAAAGAATTGGATTTTGAAAAACTTAAAACGGAAATGAAAGAGTTAAATATCATAGATGCAAGGAATTTGTATAATCCTGAGGATATTAAAGCCCTAGGATTTAATTACGTGGGCGTGGGTCGTTAACCTCTAAAATGAAAAAAGCGCTAATTACAGGGATTACTGGATTTGCTGGAAGTTTTCTTGCAGAAAATCTTGTAAATTCGGGCAATTTTGAAGTCATAGGAACATATCTCTCCGATAATGGCATATCGAATTTAAATTCAGTTAAAGATCATGTGACTCTTAAAAAGCAA
This sequence comes from uncultured Gammaproteobacteria bacterium, assembly GCA_964640435.1. Lineage (GTDB taxonomy): Bacteria > Patescibacteriota > Microgenomatia > Levybacterales > GWA1-39-11 > GWA1-39-11. Next base: position 10,579 of record CAZXFJ010000003.1, read on the forward strand.
GATCTTCAAGATGTTGAAGGAGTGAAAGCTCTTATTTCAGAAGTGAGACCAGACTACGTCTTTCATTTAGCGGCTCTTGCTGCAACCGCAGATAGCTATGCAAATCCTGCAAAATTCATAAACAATAATATTGATTCTCAGGTAAATTTACTTGAAGGAATAAGACTCGCAGAAATTACTCCAAGAACTTTAATTGTTTCATCTGCTGAGGTTTACGGGGATGTTAAAGCGTCTGACTTACCAATTGATGAACAAACCTCTATACGTCCTGTTAATCCTTATGGTGTTTCAAAAGTTGCGCAGGATTTTATGGGTTTGCAATATTATATTTCATACAAAATTCCTGTAATTCGTGTAAGGCCATTTAATCATATTGGTCCAAGACAGGCTCCAAACTTTGCTGTTCCAACATTTGCTAAAAAGATTGCTGAAATTGAAAAAGGTAAAATGGAACCCGTACTTTTAGTTGGAAATTTAAATGCAAAACGTGACTTTACTGATGTTAGAGATATGGTAGAAGCATACGCCCAAATAATTGATAAGGGAACACCTGGTGAAGTTTATAATATTGGTTCAGGTAAGGCTATTCAGATTTCAGATATTTTGGAGAAATTAATGTCATTTTCCGATAAGCCGATTCAGGTTGAACCAGATCAGAGTCTTTATAGACCAATTGATGTAGAAGAACTTGTTTGTGATAATTCAAAAATCAGAGAAGCATGTGGTTGGGAACCTAAAATTTCAATAGACCAAACACTAAAAGAAACACTTGAATACTGGAGAAATCAGGAGTAATTTAATTATTTAAATCTTTCTAAATCTGCATCAACCATTAACTTCATAAGATCAGGGAATTTAGTTTTAGGTTCCCATCCGAGCTCTTTTTTAGCCAAAGAATAGTTACCTTTAAGATCTCTTATTTCTGTTGGCCTTTTAAGTTTATCGTTTGATACAACATGGTCTTCCCAGTTCATTCCAACATGTTCAAATGCAATTCTTGCTGCATCTTCTACGGAATATGATGTATTTGTTCCAATAACAAAATCTCTTGGCTTGTCTGCTTGAAGCATTAACCACATTGCCTCGACATACTCTTTAGCATATCCCCAATCGCGGGTTGCAGATAGATTTCCTAAATGAAGTTTACCTTCGCTGTCGACAAGTGGCTCACCGAGTTCATTAATTGGAGGATTTTTAACACCATTTTTTATACATGCAACACCAGCGGAAATTTTTCTTGTTACAAAATGAAGACTTCTTCGTGGAGATTCATGATTAAAAAGAATTCCTCCACATGCGAACATTCCATATGATTCTCTAAAACATCGAACCATCATGTGAGCATATGCTTTTGCGATTCCGTAAGGATTATTTGCATCACATGGCATATCCTCTGTTGCTGATTCTGCTTCAATATTTCCATAAATTTCTCTTGAAGTCGCTTGGTAGAATCTCGCATCTGGTGCAAAGTGGCGTACTGCTTCCATTACGCGGACTGGTCCCAAAGCTGTTACTTCACCCGTATAAAATGGTTGAGTCCAGGAGTCATGAGGAACGCTTTGTGCAGCTATGTTATATACCTCTTCTGGTTTTGATTTTCTTACAACATCTGCAATACTTTCTCCGTCAATTAAATCTGCAGCTTCAATTTTAATTTTTCCATATAGATGCTTGATGTTTTCTTGGTAAAAGTTCGTTGTATGTCTAACTGTTCCTGTTACATCGTAGCCTTTTTCAAGAAGGAGATCAGCGAGATATGAACCGTCTTGTGAGGAAACTCCAATAATTAATGCTCTTTTTGCCATGAGTAATAGATAATTTCGATTTATATTACTTTAACACAACAAAATATACGAATCAAGAATCTTTAATCTGTCTTTTCCTGCCCATAATTTGTTACAATATGCTAATGAAAACATATCTTGTTGCGGGCGGTGCTGGTTTTATAGGCACGAATTTATGTGAGCGTTTGCTTCAGGATGGGCACAAGGTTATCTGCATGGATAATCTAGTAACTGGATCAGAAAACAATGTAGAACATTTACTTGAAAAGAAGAATTTTGTTTTTGTAAACCATGATGTTGTTAAGCATTTACCTCAAATTCATGAGAAAATAGATGGTATTTTTCATCTTGCCTCACCTGCTTCCCCAAACACTCGTAGTAGAAGAAGTTATATGGCTCTACCTATTGAAACATTGATGGTTAATTCAGTTGGTACTAAAAATCTTCTTGATCTTGCAGTCTCAAAAAATTGTAGATTAGTTTATGCTTCCTCGTCTGAAGTATATGGTGATCCAGCGATTTCGCCACAGAGTGAAGATTATTTTGGAAATGTAAGTCCTAATGGTCCACGTTCAGTTTATGATGAGGGAAAAAGATTTGGAGAAGCGATTTGCATGGCATATGTTAGAAAATTTGATGCAGATGTTGTAATGATAAGAATATTTAATACTTATGGACCCCGCATGCAGAAAGATGATGGAAGAGTTGTCTCAAATTTTATTAACCAGGCTTTACTCGGTGATGATATTACGATTTATGGAACCGGTGAGCAGACAAGAAGCTTTTGTTATGTGACAGATTTAGTTGAAGGATGGGTTAAGGCGATGGAAACGCCTGAGGCCTCTGGTGAAGTCTTAAATCTTGGAAATGATGGGGAATACAATGTAATTGAACTTGCTCAAAAAGTGATTGATATGACTGAATCTTCGTCAAAAATTATTCATGAAGATTTGCCAATTGATGATCCACGAAAAAGAAGACCAGATTTATCTCGCGCAGAAAAAATATTAGGTTATTCACCAAAAGTGAGTCTTGATGAAGGACTAAAAAAAACGATAGAGTATTTTAGAAATAATTAAAATGAAAATTTTTGTTGTCCCAGCTACGTATAACGAAAAAGAAAATATTGGAAAGTTTATTGAAGTTTTGGAGGAAGAGGTTTTTCCAAAAATAAAAAACCACCAAATGCATATTCTTGTTGCAGATGATTATTCCCCAGATGGAACGGGAGATGTTGTAAAAGGGCTCATGAAGAAATATAAAAATCTTGGAATTAATCAAGGGGAGAGAAAAGGTTTAGGTGCGGCATATATTCGGACAATGGATTATGCAATTAAAAAACTTGGCGCCGATGTTGTTATAAGTATTGATGCAGATTTTCAATTTGATCCACATGATTTACCAAAGTTTATTCAAAAACTTGATGAAGGTTATGATGTAGTTATTCAAACAAGATACAGTGGTGGTGGCTCAATTCCAGAAAACTGGCCACCACAGCGTAAATTATTCTCAAGGGTTGCAAATCTTTTTGTAAGAACTGTATTTATGAGATTTAATGTGCATGATTGGACCGGTGGGTTTCGTGCAATTAAAAAAGAAGTTTTCTTAAAAGAAGAAAAAGAAATGAGGGGTTACAATGGGTACATATTCCAAATTGCTTTTTTACACAAAGCAGTGAGAGATGGATATAAAATAGGAGAGGTTCCTCTTCATTTCTCTGACAGAAAACTTGGTAATTCAAAAATAGCATCTCTAAGCTACATTTTTGATGTTGTAACATTTGTATTGATGACTCGTTTTCGTGAATTAATGTTTGGTAAATTTGGAAAGTTTTTAGTTGTGGGAGGATTTGGATTTATTCTTAATGCTGTTATATATGAGATGCTTGTAAGATCAACGCATCTGCCAATTGCTGTATGTAATATTATTGCAGCTCAATTTGCAATTTTTTCAAATTATAATTTTAACAACTTATGGACATTTAGACATCAAAAAGCAAAATCTCTAGGATCATATTTTGGCAAAATGGTCCAATTTTTCCTAACATCAAACATTGGTGTTATTTTAATTCAATCCGGCACAATTCAAATTGGAGATATGCTATTTGGTGAGCAACTGTATAGATTATATTTCCTTATAGGTACAGGTTTCCTCTTGATTTGGAATTTTACAATTTACTCAAGATTTATCTGGAAAGACAAACCTGCAGAATAAAGTCTTATGTTTTTAAAACTGAAAAAATTTGTTTCAAAAAATTATCTATATATATTAATTGGGATAATTGTTTTAATTTCAGCTGTATTTCGCTTTTACAGAATTGAGGACTATTTAACATTTTTAGGTGACGAAGGCCGTGATGTGTTAGTTGTTCGAGAGATACTGCATGGAAATTTAACATTTCTGGGTCCAAGAGCATCTGCCGCAGACTTTTTTACGGGACCTATTTACTACTATATGATGGCTCCATTTTTGCTTGCTGCAAATTACAATCCGGTTGGGCCAGCAATAATGATTGCACTTCTATCCATAGCTACGACGTTCCTAATTTATTGGTTTGGTCGCAAGTGGATAGGGGATGCAGGAGCTCTAGTTGCTGCAGCACTATATGCAATATCACCGCTTGTTATTACTTATTCAAGAACTTCATGGAATCCAAATCCAATGCCATTTTTCTCAATGGTAATTTTTTATCTTCTATATATTTGGATTCAAAAACCTACAATCAGAAAGTTTATTTTTATAGGATTTTTGTATGGTATAGCATTTCAGCTGCATTACATAGAGGTTTTTGTTGGAGTTATTATTACGCTTTTTATTTTAATTGGAAATATTCTCCTACATAAAAAGAAATTTATCTTGAATGCTTTAAAAGAGTACGCGTCTTTGTTTGTTGGATTTTTAATTGGAATGGCTCCATTTTTAGCGTTTGAATTAAAACACAGCTTTCCTAACACTAAAACCGTAATAGGATTTATATTCAATGGTGACACCAAAGCACAAGAAGTAATCCACACAACATTTACTCAATCAGTTTATGATGTTTATTTTAGATTATTTGGTCGTCTTGTCCTTAATTTTCCTGACTCTGCACATCAACACGCTCTCGACTTATCCAATCCTCAATTGTTGCAAATTTGGACAGCAATAGTGGTTCTCACCGCAGTCGTATCGACTCTTGGAATAATATTTATCAAAGATAAGCTAACAAGGCTATTGCTATCGCTTTGGTTGTTTTTTGGAGTAGTTCTTTTTGGATTCTATCACAAAGCAATCTATGATTATTATTTTGAATTTATGTTCCCGTTGCCTTTTTTGCTCGTTGGAAACCTATTTAATTTGAGTTGGAAGAAAAATACCCTAACTAAGGGAGTAGCACTTATATTATTTATCATTGTCATTTTGGTTAATTTAACAAGTTCACCTTTTTCAATGCAGCCAAATAGACAATTTAATCAAGTAAGGGAGATATCAGAATTTGTATTATCCAAGACTAATGGAAAACCGTATAATTTCGCATTATTAACTCTTGGTAACTCTGATGATGCATACAGATACATCTTTGAGATAAATGGGCGTCCTCCGACCAAAATTTTGAATCCTGCGGATGATCCTGGCAGAAAGAGTGTGACAGATCAGTTGCTCGTTGTTTGTGAAGATCCAAATTGTCAGCCAGAAGGTGCATCCCTTTGGGAAGTTGCAGGATTTGGAAGGGCAAAAATTGTTGGACAATGGCCTGTATCAGTTTTGAAAGTCTACAAACTTGAGCACTACAATGAATTCGAAAAACCCATAGGTAATTAATCATCCCCACATAATTAAAAAGTTAGCAAAAACCCGATTAGAAAATCTGTTTAAAGAAAATTCGAATCGGGTTTTATTTCTATTTGCAAATTTGCAAAATGGAAATTATGCAGCTCCAATTTTGAACATTGCTGTTCCACAAACTGGGCATTTTCCTTTCATTGCAGGTTTACCATTTTTCATAGTAACCTTGGTTGCGTTAGCGTCTTCACGCTTTGCGCGACATTTTACACAATACATTGTTGCCATATTTAAAATTCACCTCCTTTGTAAACTTTTGTAAACAAAAGTTTAGGATTCTTAAAACACTATTCCGGGAATAGTAATTATTGCGAGTTTTAAGATGAAATATATAGCAATATTTAATGCAAGAAGTGCGATTGTAATGAAAATGGTTTTTCTAACATCAGCAGCAACATAAGAATAGTCAGTAACTGTTGCATAACTTGCAGTTGGTTTTATTGAAGAAGTTATATCAACCGGTGCCAGTTGAATTTGTTGATTTGCGAATGTTAATACATTCGCGTAGTCATGTCGTGTTGAAGCTTGTATTTTCTGCTTCTTTGTTTTCCTTTTTTTGGACATATTCTTAAGTTTTGAACTTAACTCACGCAATGATTAGAAAAATTATCACATTCAGAGCGTGCGTGTCAAGAGGTAATCGAGGCTAAAACTATTTAGCATTTTACGTTTGGCCTATAAATACAGCGTAAATGAAAAAATAATATTAGAAGCTCGATGAGCTTATTTGAGCCTATAATAGGATGATAAATAGTCATAAAAGGGTTGACAGTTTCTGCTGCAAGGGTCTAAAATGGTGTACTGTATGAGTATCCCTCAGCTAGTTATTTCGTTGTTATTTTTTGTTTGGCTTTCAGCTCTTTCATTCTTGTTCTTCCGTTTTTATTCTTATTATATGAGGCTAGTCAAAAATGGTAAGAAAGAATCTATTACGGAAATTTTGGATGAAATTGTTAAGATAGAGGAGAAAAATAAAAAAGCCCTTGACGTATTAACTGAAGAATACGTAAAATTAAAAGAAGATGGCGCGTCTCACATTCAGAAAGTGGGACTTGTAAGGTTTAACCCTTTTAAGGATACAGGCGGAGATCAAAGCTTTATCCTTGCCCTCGTTGATGCAAATAATACTGGTATGGTAATTTCTAGTTTGCACACAAGAACGGGAACGCGCTGGTATGCAAAAAACATAGTGAACGGAAAAGGGACAGAATATGATCTTTCTGACGATGAACAGAAGGCTTTGGCGGGAGCACAATTTTTATCAAAGGAGAAGAGTAAAAGATAATTTATGGATACAAAGAAAAAAAATTTAATAATAGGAGTAGGAATATATATTGCTTCAGCCATTATTTCTTTTGTAGCATTTTCATTTGTTTCCACAGGGGGAGTCGCAACTGATACTACAAACCCCGTTGCTCTTCCTTCATCCACATCAAGAGATAGAGTTGCTTTTGATGATAACTTACCTAAGACACAGGTTTGTCCACTTAACGGGGCAAAATATTCAAAACAGCAGGAGCAATGGTGGAAAACTCACAGACCTCTTGGGGTTATGATAGAAAATTCAGTTGATGCAAGACCACAATCAGGTCTTTCGTTTGCCGATGTTGTATATGAAGCAGTTGCTGAGGGAGGAATAACTCGTTTCTTGGCTATATACTACTGTCAGGATGCTGGAATTGTAGGCCCTGTTCGATCTGCAAGAACCTACTTCCTTGATTTTGTTTCAGAATACGGTGAATATCCACTTTATGCTCACGTAGGAGGAGCAAATACTCCAGGTCCTGCTGATGCTTTAGGTCAAATCGATACTTATGGTTGGTCAGGATACAATGATCTTAATCAATTCTCTATTGGATTTCCTACATATTGGCGTGATTATGAAAGGCTCGGACACACAGTTGCTACAGAGCACACTATGTATTCCACCACAAGCAAGCTTTGGGATGTTGGAAAATCTAGAGACTTAACAAATAAAGATAAAGATGGTAATTCATGGGAAGAAAATTTCTCTGAGTACGAATTTAAAGATGGATCACCATCAAAGAGTCCCACAGCAACAAGTATAAGTTTTGATTTCTGGGAAGGTTACAGCGACTTTTCAGTTAAGTGGACATATGATTCTACAACCAATAGCTACCTTAGGACAAACGGTGGGGTTGTCCACAAAGATAAGGATACAGGTAAACAAGTTTCTGCAAAAAATATTGTAATTCTTTATATGACAGAGGCACGTGCAAACGATGGTTATGAAGGAAATCTTCATATGCTTTACGGAACAAAAGGAACAGGTCAGGCAATAGTATTTAATGATGGAATACAGACAAAGGCAACATGGAGCAAGAAGAATCGTGAGTCAAGACTTATCCTTCGTGACTCATCTGGATCGGAGATAAAATTTGTTCGAGGACTAATTTGGTTCGAAGTATTAGGAATAGGTACTCCAGTGGTTGTAAAATAAATTTAGCCGCTATATAATATCGGTGATATGTTCTCCGATCTGATAACAAGTAAAACCCGCGTAAAGATCCTTTCACTTTTTTTGGAGAATCCCACAGAGATGTTTCATGTACGAGAAGTTGTTCGTCGTGTGTCAGAGGAGATAAACGCTGTTCGCCGAGAGTTAATTTATCTTGAGAAAAAAGGAATATTAGTTCGTGAGCCAAGGGTGAACAGGGTTTATTATTATCTAGATAAAAATTATCCATATTACTTTGATCTCATTCATATTAATTCGAAAACCCAAGGACTTGGGTCAGAAATCATAAAAAACCGTATAAAACTTGGTAAAATAAAGTATGCTATGCTTTCTGGTAAATTTGCCCGAGGTATAAGGTCAGAAAGCGCTGAAGAAGTAGATTTATTAGTAGTTGGAACGGTGGTAGTTCCTGAGTTATCTGCTTTAATAAGAGCTGAAGAGGCAAAAAGGCAGCATGAAATAAATTATACTGTTATGACAGAAGAAGAGTTTTCATTTAGGAAAAAAAGACGCGATCCTTTTATTTTCTCAATAATTTATAGTTCTCGCGTTATGCTCCTTGGTGACGAGGAATCTTTTGTAGCCTAAATTTATGAAAAATCCAAAAGTTTTTTTGGCGGTATTATTTGGTATTGTTTTACTTCTTCTTTTCGTGGATTTACCTTTGCCTATTAAGCTTGGTGGGGTAACTCTGGATCCATCCAACTTTAACTTAAGACTTGGGCCTGTCAATGTTCAAAAAGACTTAAATTACAGACTTGGACTTGATCTACAAGGGGGTACATCTCTTATCTATAAGGTTGATATGGCAAAGGTGCCATCAGATCAGCGAGACAATGCTTTCGATGCGGCTAGAAGCGTAATAGAGAGAAGAATTAATTTTTTTGGTGTAACAGAGCCAACTATACAATCGTTAAAGCTTCCTAATGAATATAGAATCGTTATTGACCTTCCTGGTGCTACAAATGTTGATCAAGCGCTTGACCTTATTGGTAGAACAGCACAGCTTACTTTTTGGGAGGAGGGAAAGCAAAAGCTTGCAACAGAGTCAGCAGCACTTTACCCATTAGGTCTTACAACTATTTATAAAAACGCCCCTGTCGAAACCAAGCTTACAGGAACAGACTTAAAAAATGCACAAGTTGTTTATGGTTCTCAAAATGGTACACCCCAGGTGCAACTTAATTTTAGCCCAACTGGTGCAAAATACTTTGCAGACATAACACAAAGAAATCTGGGAAAACAGGTTGCAATTGTTTTAGATGATGTTGCTATATCAGCACCAGTTGTTCAACAAGCAATTTTAAATGGGAATGCAGTTATATCTGGAAACTTCACAACAGATGCAGCAAAGAATCTTGCGATTCAGCTTAACGCTGGTGCTTTACCTGCTCCATTAAAATTAATTGGAGAATCAACTATTGGTCCATCATTAGGTATTGATTCACTAAAGAAAAGTCTTTTGGGTGGAATTTTAGGATTTATTTCTGTTGTTATTTTCATGAGTGTTCTATATAAGAGGGAGGGAATTCTTGCATCAGTTGCTTTAGGAATATACACAATTATTGTTTTGTTCATTTTTAAGGTTATTCCTGTAACATTAACACTTGCAGGTATTGCAGGATTTATCTTGTCTATTGGAATGGCTGTTGATGCAAATATTTTAATCTTTGAGAGAATGAGAGAAGAGCTAAGAAAAGGTAGGACCAGGCAGGCTGCGGTTAGACTTGGTTTTTCACGGGCTTGGCCTTCAATTCGGGATTCAAATGTTTCAAGTCTTATAACCACTTTCGTGTTATTCTATTTTGGATCAGGTTTGATTCGTGGATTTGCAGTTGCACTTTTTATCGGAATTGCTGTTTCCATGTTTTCAGCAATTGTTGTAACCAGAAACTTGTTAAGAATATTTGAGAAAGATATATAAGAAAATGAAAGATTTAAATATTGTCAAAAACAAAAAATTATACTTTTTAATTTCAGGGCTTGTAATTATTCCGGGTCTTATTTCACTTGTTCTTTTCGGTCTTAAATTATCAATTGATTTTACAGGTGGTTCAAAAATTGAATACCAAACAACGAAATCTTTTTCAACGCAGCAAATAAAATCAGCAGTGGAAGCTGAGAAAATAAAATATGAAGGTTTGCAGAGGGTTTCGGATAATTCATTTATCGTAAGAACAGAATCAATAAATCAAGCAAAGAAAAATGAAGTCACAAAAGAATTAGCAAAGTTTGACTCTAAAATAAAAGAAAAAAGTTTTACAACCGTCGGTCCTACAATTGGAGCCGAAACTGAGCTGAATGCTTTAAAAGCTGTTGGACTCGCTTCTGTTGCAATCATGCTTTATATTGCATTTGCATTTAGAAAAGTTTCAAAGCCTGTTGCATCATGGAAATATGGACTTTGTGCTATCGCAGCGTTGTTACACGATATATTAATTGTAGTTGGTGTATTTTCAATTTTAGGATGGTTGCTTGGAGTTGAAATAGACTCTTTATTTATTACTGCTCTGCTAACAGTAATGGGATTTTCAGTGCATGATACTATCGTTGTTTTTGATAGAATTCGAGAGAACTTGAGCAAAAATTACAATACACCTTTTGAGGATGTTGTTAACCACTCACTCCTCGAAACGCTAAATAGGTCCTTAAATACATCATTTACAGTAATTATTGTTTTGTTTACACTTTTGTTATTTGGTGGAGAATCAATAAGATGGTTCGCTGCAGCGTTGTTAATTGGTATAGTGTCCGGAACTTATTCATCAATATTTAATGCATCACAGCTTCTTATTGTGTGGTACGAATGGGACAAAAAACACAAGAGTAAGGCTAAGTAAGTGCTTCGCGGACTAGGTTAGAGACAAGTGTTCCATCGGCTTTTCCTTTAACTTTTGGCATTAAAGCTCCCATGACTTTACCCATATCTTGAGGCGTTGTTGCTCCTGTTTGTTCCACTGCTTCTTTGACAAGTTTTCTTACCTCATCTTCTGACATTTGTTCTGGTAGATAAGCAGTTAAAATATCTACTTCTTTTTGTTCTTTTTCCGCGGATTCGGGTCTATTCCCTTGCTTATATAATTCAATTGATTCTTTTCGTTTTTTTATTTCTTTTCCAATAACGTCAGTTATATCTTCATCTGTTGCTTCATATCCTGCGCCACCTTTTTGTATCTCGTAGTATTGTATTGCGCTTTTGAGCATGCGTACTGTAGAGAGCTTTAGCTCATCCTTTGCAATCATTGCGGCTTTCAAATCTTCCTGAATCTGGTCTTTAAGCATATCTGTATTATATCACTATTTTACTTTATCTCTTTTATATACGTAATATATATATGATGGTCCATAGTGATCTATAAACTTAATTACTTTACCTTCTTTTATTGCTACTTTTACATCATATTCTTGTGAAAGTAAATTGCCGTATTGTGGCTTAATAAATTGTTGAATTGTATATATCGAATAGAAGCTTAAAACTAAAACGGGGATAATCTTGAAGATAATATTTTTTTGTTGGTAAACAAATACTACTAAATATGCAAATATTGCAATAGCGATAAATCTTGGGAAATCAAAATATGAATCTGTAAGTTCACCTTTATATGTAGCCATTATAATCCAAGGAACAACAATCCAAAGTAAAACTATGTAAAAAAGAATTAGGCTTTTTTTGTTTGGATTAAGTCTATAGTAGATGAAAAAGAAAATTGGAATAATAAGGAAAACAAAATATTTGAATACGGGAAAGTAAGCCACTTTTTGGAAGGATAAAAATGCGTCACTAAATAGCTGAAAAACACGTGCTAAATGAAGACCATGATAATAATTTCCAAAGTATATAAACGCACTTCCCGAAGATGATTCTTTAGTTACAAAGTTAAAAATAATTGGAGACATAAATATTAGAAATATTACAAATGAAATTAAAAGATTCTTTAATGTTTTCATATTCTTTGGAAGAAAGGGCAGAGCAAGAATAATGATTAATGGATACATTACCGATGTGAAGTCTACATGAAATGAAAGACCAACGATTGCAGCAAGAAAAATTAAGTTTTTGGAATCATCAGTTACAGATTTATATAGGAAGTAGAAAATAAGGTAAGAGATGGGGACAACTAATGCAATTGCATTTTGTGTTCGTTCTGTAGCGATAGCCGCAAGGGAAAAAGTATTTATAAAAAGAGCAACTAGTGCAACATTCGTTCCAAACATTTTTTTTGTAACAAAGTATATGACAAAAAAACCAAATAAGCTTATCACTCCTGCGAATATGGGTGAGGCTATTGGATCAAGATTAGTTATGAAGTAAAAAGGAGCAATGAGGTAATAATAGAGTGGACCCATGAATATTCCACTATTTCCTTTTGCTGGTACTCCTTCCAATAGTACTTTATGATCGACAATTATATTCTTAGCAGCCCATGCGCTATCTACTTGGTCCCAGCCAAAGTTTGCGCGTGTATCAAATTGATAGAACCTAAAAAATAGATGAAATATTAAAAGGATAGAAATAATTATTTCTATCTTATATTTTTTAATAAATTCTAGAATATTAAAATTGTTCTTCTTTTTTGATTTATGTTTCTTCTTCATTTAATTCGTGAATTCTTTTAAGAAGATACTCACGGTTATTAAGATCCAAATTATCATCTACTTCTAGAAATATTTTACCAAGAATTTTTCCGACTGTAGGCCCAGGTTTAATTTTTAACTCCTTCATGATATCGTTACCATCAATAGTAAGATCATTAATTGAAAAAGGAGGATTGAGCTCTTTTACTATTCTTTCTTTATAATTTTTGAGCCTCCATGATTCGGCAGTTTTTGTTCCACTACCAAGTCGGTCACCTATTCTAAGATCAATAATATCTTCAACATTTTCTAGACCAACTTTTCTAATAAAACGTCTTACGGCGCTATCTGTTATATTTTCATCAACACTAAACATGTGCCAACGAATCAGCTTAACAATTTTTTCTCGATCTTTTTTTGAAAGTCTAAGTCTATCTGATATCTCATATGCTATTTGAGCGCCTTTAACTTCGTGATTATAGAAAATAACATGTCCTTCCTCATCCTCTCCTTTTACAAAAGGCTTGCCTACATCATGAAGTAGTGTTGCTAAGCGAACTAATGATTTTTTTGAAGGAGTGTGTCTTAAGGACTCTATATTGTGAGTAAATACATCTCCGGTGTGATGTCTTCCTGGTCTTACTTGTGATATATTTTTCCCAGCTGCAAGTTCAGGAAAAATTAAATCAAGAATTCCTGCTTTATCGAGAAGTAAAATTCCCTCATATACATTATCACTATCTAGAATTTTGAAAAGTTCATCTCTTATTCGCTCTCCCGATATTTTTGTAATAAGATCAGCATTCTTTTGTATTGCTACCCATGTTTCTTCCTCAATTTTAAAAGACAACTGTGTTGCGAAGCGAATTGCGCGAAGAAGTCTTAATGCATCTTCAGAAAAACGTTCGTTAGGATTGCCAACGGTTCTAATTATTTTTCTTTCTATGTCAGAAACCCCACTATACGGATCTACATAGCTTATTGGATCAAGGCTCATAGCAATTGAGTTCATTGTGAAGTCACGTCTTGATAGATCTTCTTCGATAGATTTACCCCATATTACCTGATCTGGATGTCGTGTGTTTGAATATCCACTCTCTGTTCTGAAGGTAGTAATTTCAACAAACTTTTTATCTGTTTCATTTTCTGTTTCAAATATTACCCCTACAGTTCCAAAGTTATTATCATAAAAAGAATTTGGGAAAACTTTTTGTATTTGATCAGGAGTTGCATCTGTTGTAAGATCCCAGTCTTTTATTCCTCTTTGCATTAAAAAATCTCTCACACATCCGCCCACAAAGAAGGCTTGATAACCTTCCTTTTTTAACTTGGAATAAATACCTAAAACAGCTGGGGGAACCACTTTTTCCATATGATAGAATTATAGCAATGAAATCATACAAGTGGAAGGTTTTGTCAAAAGAGGGGAAGAATATACCTGTAACAGACGACAAGATTTTAGATTTACTTCTTGAAAATAGAAATGTTAAGACGAAAAAAGAAAAAGAAGCTTTTCTTAATCCCGAGCTTGAAGATGTAACGATAAAAAATGTCGGAATAGATCCTTCTGAGGTTAAAAAAAGCCTAAAAAGAATAAAAGATGCAATAGAGGCAAATGAAACAATTATAGTATTTGGAGATTATGACGTTGATGGTATAACTGGAACTGCAATTTTATGGGAAACAATCTATAGAGATTATAAAAATGTTTTCCCTCATATTCCTCATAGGGTTGATGAAGGGTATGGATTATCAATTAAAGGGATCGATCATGTTCTAAGTTCTTATCCAGATACCAGACTCATTATTACCGTTGATAATGGTATCGTTGCATCTGATGCTGTTGATTATGCAAATGAAAAAGGAATTGATGTTATTATTACTGATCATCATGTAAGGGGAGTCAGCCTCCCTAACGCCTCCTCGATTGTCCATACAACTAAGATTTGTGGATCCGCTGTTGCTTACATATTAAGTAAAGAGATAAGTCAGGCGCCAAGTAATCATTTGGAGCTTGCTGCACTTGCTACTGTTGCGGATCTTGTTCCACTTACTGGTGCAAGTAGAGCAATTGTAAAATTTGGAATACTCGCTCTAAGAAAAACAAATAGAATAGGCTTGTTAGAACTTTTATCCGAAGCAGCTCTCAAGCGGGGAGAGGTCGATGTATATAGGATTGGACATGTTATAGCACCCCGGCTCAATGCTTCAGGAAGAATTGCTCATGCTATGGATTCGTTGAGGCTTCTTTGTACCAAAGATAGGAATCGGGCAAAAGAACTTGCAAGATCACTTGGTGAAACAAATAAAAGCCGCCAGACACTAACACAAGAAGCAACTGAGCATGCAGATTTAGTTTCAGAACAGATAGATCTTACTCATAAGTTTATTTTTGTTCATAATGCAGATTACAACCCTGGCGTAATTGGTCTTGTAGCATCTCGACTTGTAGAGAAGCACTACCGACCTTCAATTGCAGTATCTGTCGGAGAGAAAGTTTCAAAAGGATCTGCAAGATCGATCGCTGGTTTTAACATTATTGAATATATTAGAACATTTCAGGAATTCTTGGTTGATGCCGGAGGACACCCAATGGCAGCGGGTTTTACCGTTGAGACATCAAGGCTTGAAGAATTTAGAAATGCCATGATTGCTGGATCGCACATAATTTCTGATGAGCTTCTTGAAAGAACTCTAACTATAGATTGCGAACTGTCTTTTGAAAATATATCTCTCAGTTTGTATAAAGAAATACAAAAACTCGCACCTTTTGGAATGAATAATTTAGAGCCACTATTTGTATCTAAGAAAGTTATTATTGATGATATGAAGCTTGTGGGTAAAGAGAAGAATCATGTGAAGATGAAATTGATGCAGAATGGGAAAACCCTAGATGCAATTCTTTTCAGTGGTCAAGAATTTGATTTGAAAATTGGACAAGAAGTTGATTTGGTTTACACAGTCGATAATAATTCCTGGAATGGAATGGATAAAATAGACTTGAAAATTAGGGACGTGAATCACGTTGACGCACATTAACCTTTTTATTTAAAGGAATGAGTGCTGTGCCGTTAGCTTCCTGAACAACTTTCACTTTCATTCCGGATCTTTCCATCTCCTTTGCGATTTCAAGTGCTTCGATTCTTGTAGGACTTGGGCGGCTTGAAGTGGTAGATTTTATTTCTGGTGCACTCAAGGGTTGATTGGAAGTAAGAGTAGCCAGGCCATCTAAAAGAAGCCTT
Source organism: uncultured Gammaproteobacteria bacterium (assembly GCA_964640435.1). Classification (GTDB taxonomy): domain Bacteria; phylum Patescibacteriota; class Microgenomatia; order Levybacterales; family GWA1-39-11; genus GWA1-39-11. Next base: position 26,481 of record CAZXFJ010000003.1, read on the forward strand.
CGTGCTTCTGCAGATGATTCTACATGAGATCCTAAGGCATTTCTGAACCTGAGCTCAGCTTCTCTTCTTCTTAAAATTTCTTCATTTTCCATAATTCCAAAAAAAATCCCCGCATGGTTGCGAGGAAATTGTACTTTTGCCAGAAGCTTTCCTCGCGTGCTAGACGCGGAGAATAAACTTATTAATTGCAAAAGCTTTCATGTATAAAATGATGGTATCACTCCTGAAATTGCTTGTCAAGTAATTGTGTTAAAGCTAGAAAAATGAGGTATAATAGCTTGAGAATGAAAAGAGTTACGGCTTTATCTTGTAATGAAAAAATTGGAGAAAAAGTTGTTTTAGAGGGTTGGGTAGAGAGAGTCAGAACCCACGGTAAAATATCCTTTTTTGATCTGCGTGACCGATCTAGCGTAATCCAAGTTGCAGCATTTGACGATCAAGCAACAGAGGTTGCAAAGCTAAATATTCAAGATGTTGTTCGGATTGAGGGTGAGGTAAAGGCTCGTGGAGAAAAATATGAAAATCCTGAACTTGAGACAGGAAAAGTAGAGGTGAAACTTTCTTCTGTTGAAACAATTGCAAAGGCAATGGAAATGCCTTTTGATATGGGTGGTAAAGAGCTTAATCTGGAACTTCCTACCCTTCTCGATTTTAGAACCCTATCTTTGAGACATCAAAGTGTACGCCCCATTTTTAAAATACAGCAAGCAATAGTGGAAGGCTTTAGAAAAGCTGCTGAAGAGCTTGAATGTACTGAGATTTTTACTCCAACTATTTCATATTCTTCAACAGAAGGTGGAGCAGAAGTTTTCCCGATTGATTATTACGGTCACAAGGCATTTCTTATCCAAAGTCCTCAGCTTTACAAGCAGATGATGGTTCCTACTTTTGAAAGAGTATATTTAATGTCTCATGCATATCGTGCTGAACCGTCTGTGACAACAAGACATTTATCTGAAAGCACACAGATGGATTGTGAATTAGGATTTATGACCTTTGAAGAATTAATGGATTCACTCGAGCATGTTGGTTCAAAAACTGTTAAGCATGCTGCTGAAAAATATCCTGAAATATTAAAAATATTTGGCGTAGAAGCTCCCAAAATTCCAAATAAAATTCCAAGACTTAAAATGCGTGAGGCACAAGAAATAATATTTAAAGAAACTGGACGCGATGTAAGAAGTGAGAAGGATTTAGGACCTGAGGACGAAAAGGATATTTGTGCATGGGCACTTAAAAATCATGGATCAGATTTTGTAACAATCACCCACTTTCCAACAAAAAAACGCGCTTTTTATACTATGCCTGATCCAGAAGATCCAGAATATTCTCTAAGTTATGACCTTCTTTTTAGGGGCATAGAGATTTTATCAGGAAGTAAGCGTATAGATAATTTTGACGATTTGCTAAAAGTAATTAATGAAAGAGGAATGGATTCTGCCGGTTTCGAAATGTACCTGCAGGCATTTAAATATGGTATGCCTCCTCATGGTGGATTTTCGTTTGGACTTGAAAGAATGACAATGAAAATGTTGGAGCTGGATAATGTGCGTCAGGCAAGCCTTTTCCCAAGAGATATGGAAAGAATTGATCAGAGATTTTCAAAAACCGAAAAAGCCGAAAAGGATAAATAGGTTCTCCTCATGAAAATATTGTCAAAAGTACAAATTCTTTTATTACTTTTATCAGTAAATCTTTTTTTACTCTCAGTTATTCTATTTTTTACATTTCGCTCTTCTCAAAATACGGTTAAGGCATTACCAGATAATTCTAAGAATGTAAGACTATCTCTTGCAGCGAATTTAGCTGATTTAAACGTATTATCAAAGGCATATATCATTTATGATCCAGCAGCTAGAGTTATTGTTGCAGGTAAAAATCAGTTTTTAAGATTTTCTCCTGCATCGACTGCAAAAATTATGGCCGCAACCATTGCTCTAGAAAATTATCCTCAAGAAAAAATATTAACAGCAAATAATATGAATAAAGTTGAAGGATCAAAAATGAATTTAGTAGAAGGAGAGCGCATAAGGGTTATAGATCTTCTGTATGGAATGATGCTTCCATCCGGAAACGATGCGGCATTTACTATCGCTGAAAACTTTGATGGAGGAGTCAATAATTTTGTTTATCTAATGAATAAAAAAGCTAAAGATCTTAATATGGATAATACGAAGTTTTTTGATTCAGACGGGTATGACGATAAAAATTATACGACAGCATTTGATTTAGCAAGGTTGGGGGCTTATGCAATGCAAAATCCTACATTCTCAAAAATAGTTGATACAAGAAGCAAGATTGTTACAGATGAATCAGGTGAAATAGAGCATAGGCTTAATAATCTAAATGAACTACTTAATATACCAGAGGTAAATGGTATCAAAACAGGATTTACTAATGAAGCAGGTGGAGTTTTGGTAACATCTATAAAACACATCAATAAAAATTATATTATTGTTGTGTTAAATACTCCTGATAGATTTGGGGATACTGAAAATTTAATTAGATCTGCGGTTCAAAAGTTAAAGTTAGTTACTTACTGATTAATTTGCAACAGCCTGAACATAAGCAGTAAAGTCTTTTCCAGTAAATACAATAATTGGAACAGTATATTCCTGTTCTGAGTCTCCTAAGTAATAACCTAATGCGACATCAGTAATATCAACTGTGGAGTTTGAGGTGGTCTTGTTAATAAGTGCGTTTCCTTTTTTAAGATCTTCAAATGCTTGTTCAGCCGTTTTAATTGGGTAGGTTCCCGAATTGTTTAGATCTGGTACAAGATGTGTAAATTCTGCCTGTTCAAGTGTTGGATAAGCACTGTCATCACGATAGATAAATGACATGTTTGAGGTGGTAACTCCAGGATAATAAACTTTGATTTTATTGATATCTTTTTGGAATAGTGAAAGTTTCATAAACTGTGCTTGTCCTTGACTATCAACTGGAACAAGCTGACCCCCTTCAATTCTTAAGTATGTTCCTGTTGAGCGATTTTCATCAAAATCAGATGTATCCTCGTTAAGTTGATTTAAGTAATTTAATGTGTAGTCATATGCGCCTCGAGTTGTTCCCGTAACTCCTGTTAATGAAGTAGGTGGTTCTTGAGTTAGGAAGTTGGAGGAAATAACAAAATTATTTGTCATTATGTTGTATTGAATTTGTTGGCCGCTATCATTATTCCACTGATAAACGGACTCGGATATTTTTGTTTCGTTTTGCGTGAATCCCTGTTGAGAAACACTATTGCGAGAATTAGCAAGAGCGGTAAGAGATGGCTTATCTCTTTTAATCTTATAAACTTTAATTCTGTCTGTTAGAACAGGTAGTTCACCTGTTAGGGTATTTATTCTGTATTCGACTCCGCTTACAGGATTTTGAGCTGGAAATGAAACCTCTGGAAGCTTTCCGAATTTAAGATCGGGTGGGGGTGGAGGAGTAGGGAAGAATAAATCTTTAAACATAGCACCACCCTTAAATACCAAAAATAATAAGATGAGAACAGAAAAAAATCCTGCTGCAACCTTTAAAATTATCCTGATCTCCGAATCAATATCAGCAAGTTTTGCCATAGGGGTATATTTGAGTATAGGAAAGTTTGTATGGTAAAATCAAGGTAAGAAATTATAATGACAAATAAAGTTCGTGTACGTTATGCCCCAAGTCCTACAGGTATACCACATGTAGGAAATATTAGAACAGCTCTCTTTGACTATTTTTATGCAAAGTCTAAGGATGGGGTTTTTATATTACGTCTTGAAGATACTGATCAGGCAAGAATAGTAGCTGGGGCGGAAGAGGCAATAAAAGAAAGTCTTTCTTGGCTTGGTGCAACATGGGATGAATTTGTTGTTCAGTCACAAAGACTCTCCGAATATAAAAAATATGCTGATGAGCTCGTGTCAAAGGGGCTCGCAAAAGAAGAGGAGGGAGCAGTTCGATTTATTGTTCCTGATGGGGAAACAATTTCTTGGGTTGATGCAATTGGTGGAAAAACAATCTCATATAACTCAAATGATATTGAGGACTTCATCATCCTTAAAAAAGATGGATTCCCAACATATCATCTAGCAAATGTAATAGACGATCACTTAATGGATATAACCCATGTTATTCGTGGAGAAGACTGGATACCCTCAGCGCCCAAACACATAATGCTTTACAAAGCTTTAGGTTGGGATGTTCCAGTTTTTGCTCATGTACCAAATGTCTTAGGGGAAGATAGGAAAAAACTATCTAAAAGAAAAGGCGCTAAAAGTGTTTTAGACTTTAAAAATGAAGGATATCTTCCTGAGGCATTACTTAATTATCTTATGCTTCTTGGATGGTCTCCAAAAGATGACCGTGAGGTTTTAAGCCGTGATGAAATAGTTAAAGATTTTTCACTTGAAAAAGTAAATGTTGCTCCTGCTATTTTTGATTCTCGAAAGTTATTGTGGATTAATGGAGAATATATAAGATCAATCGACAACTTAGAGCTTAAAAATAAAATTCTAGAGTTTAATCCACTTTTTAAGACGCTCGATCAAGATTTAATTGATAAGTTTGTTGAGCCAGCAAAAACAAGAATGAAAACTCTAGCAGACTTTGACGTACTTGTCTCTCCGTTTATTAGTGGAGAAAAAACTCCTCATTCAGAATTAAAATCAAAGATTAAAAATAGATTGTCAGAAATTTCATGGAATAAAGATGAAATTTTAAACACTCTAAAAAAAATAATGGAAGAAGAGCAAATAAAGCTTCCAGATATTTATGAAGCAATAATTGGTGTCCGTCAGGGATTATCTTTACCGGACGCCTTTGAGATTTTAGGAAAAGATAAAACCTTAGAGCTTATTTCTTAATGAAGATTATTACTGCCAAAATTATTTCCAGTGTTTTCAGTCCGCTCGTAATTTCAATTCTCCTCTGTTACGTACTTGTATATGCATCACGCCTTGATATTTTCTTTGCGCTCCAGTGGAGTTTCATTTCAATACTATTTGTGTTTATTGTTGGACTGTATGTTGTATATGGGGTAAAAAAGAAATTTTTTTCTAACTACGATGTTTCTAAAAGAGAAGAGAGACCAAGATTATTTATATTTACAGGCATAATCTGTGTTTTATATTTTATTATCCTTTATTTATTTGATGGTCCACGAGTCCTATATATAGGTTTAGGAGGTTTAATACTTGGTACTTTGATTGCTATAGGTGTCAATCAAAAAATAAAAGCCAGTATTCATATGGAAGCACTTACTGCATTTGCTACAACGTGCTCGCTTCTCTTTGGTGGAATATTTTGGTATTTATTTTTATTAGTTCCAATCGTTGCATGGTCTCGACTCACCCTCAGAAGACACAGCCTTTCAGAGGTAATAGTAGGTACAACAATCGGTTTTGTCCTTGTTATTTTTATTTTTACGGTAGTAAAATATTCTATTGCATAATATGGAAGTAAAAAAAAGTTCTATAAATAGTACATTCAAATTTGCTGCGGAAGGAATTGCGCAAGCAATAAAAGATAATAGGAATTTAAAAATACACTTGTTAATTGCCATTTTAGTATTGATTGCTTCATTTTATTTTAAAATTACTCGTGAAGAGTTTTTAGCTGTTATAATAATGATTATTTTAGTGATAGCTGCCGAAATGATTAATACATCAATTGAGGAGATGGTAGATTTAATTACAACAGAACACAGACTTCAGGCAAAAGCAGCAAAGGATGTAGCAGCAGGTATGGTATTAATCGTTGCAATTGGAGCATTCATTGTGGGAACTTATATTTTTCTTCCTTACGTTATTTAATTTTGCTACCAGCAGCAACCTCACTTGCTGTAGTGAGTAAAACAGGTGATTCGTCATTTTCAGCAGCCATTATCATCCCTTGTGACTCTAAGCCCATCATCATTCTTGGCTCGAGATTTGATACAAAAATATAATTTTTTCCTACTAAATCTTCTGGAGTATACCATTTGGCAATTCCCGACAAAACTTGTCGTGGTGTTTCTTCGCCTAGATCAACAGAAAGTTTTAAAAGTTTTTCAGATCCCTCTATGGGTTCAGCAGATAATACTTTTCCTACCCTTAGCTCAATTTTTGCAAAATCATCGATTGATATCATCCCATTATTATACTAAATACTTTATTCCCACTCAATTGTGGCTGGAGGCTTAGTGGTGATATCGTATACAACGCGTGAAACTTCTGGTGCCTCACTTGTAATTCTAAAAACTATTTGTTGCAATATTTCATAAGGAAGCTTTGTCCAATCAGCAGTCATACGATCTCTTGATGTAACAATTCTCAATGCTACTACTTCTCCATAAACTCTCCCATCTCCTTTAACAGATGTGCTTTCGGATCCAGTTAGAACTGCAAAAGAATGGAGCACTTTTTCATACCATCCTGTTTTCTTCATTTCGTCAACTATTATCATGTCTACTTTCTGTATAAGGCTAAGTCTTTTCTCTGTAACCTCACCAATTATGCGAATTGCATATCCAGGTCCTGGATGAGGTTGTTGATGTATAAATTCATCGGGTATTTTAATTTTCTTAGCCATTGTTCTGACTTGATCTGTATATAGGTTTCTTATTGGTTCGATTAGTTGCAGTTTCAAGTCCTTGGGCAATCCTCCGACATTGTGATGAGATTTGATATTTGCAGAATGTTTACTTCCTTGAGATTCAATAACATCGGAGTATATTGTTCCTTGAACTAGAAATTCAACATTATTGTATTTTTTACATTCATTATTAAATAGATCGACATATAATTTTCCTATAATTTTTCTTTTTTGTTCAGGGTCCTTTACTCCTTTTAATGCTTTCAAAAATTCCTTTTGTTTATATAAGACAATTGGCTTTATTCCTAGTGACTTGAAATACTTAACAACTTGTTCTGTTGTGCCAGCTCTCATAAGCCCCGAATCGACATGAATTGGTAGCAACTTTTTCCCGACAGCTTTTGCAACAATTGTTGCAGCAACAGTTGAATCAAGTCCTCCTGACACTGCTGCAATTGCTTTTTTGTTTCCTATTTTCTCTTTAATATCATTAACAATCTCCTTTATGTTATTCGTATAATCGGTCATGCTTTTTTCTGTCCTAAGACCACAAACTTTTTCTACAAAATTTTGTAAGATAAGTTCCCCGTGTTCAGTATGTTCAACTTCTGGATGGAACTGAACACCATAAATCTTTTTCTTTTCATTTTGCATTGCAGCAGAAGGAATAGTTTCTGAATGTGCCACAAGTTCAAATCCATTGGGAGCTTTAACAACTGTATCACCATGGGTCATCCAAATTCTTGAATGGGGTGAAACTCCCTCAAACAAGATGCAGGATTTATCGATAACGAGCGTTGCGGGTCCATCTTCTCGTACTTTATCTTTTACAGTTTTACCACCTGGTAATAGATACGCTGTTAATTGTTGTCCATAACAAATTCCAAGAATTGGAATACCAAGATCGAAAACCTTTTTACTTATTGTAGGTGCTTTTTTTTCATAAACTGAAGAAGGCCCGCCAGATAGAATAATTCCTTTTGGATTTAGTTCTTTAATCTTTTTAAGTGTTTCCTCGGGTTGAATAATAGCGGCATCAATGCCAAGATCATTTAAGCGTCTTGAAATAAGGTGGGCAGTCTGTGAACCAAAATCTACTACTATAATCATGTTAACTATAACTTTTACCTGCGTTTGTTACTAAAATGTCATGAGGATGAGACTCCATAAGAGATGCTTGAGTTATTTGGATAAATTGTGCTGTTTTGTGAAATGACTGAATGTCTTTTGCTCCACAATAATAAAAGCCAGATTTTATTCCCCCAATGGCTAGATCTATAACTTCTTCAACAGTACCTCTAACAGGCACAAGCCCTTCAACTCCTTCCGCAACAAGTGTTCTGTCCTTATAGCTTTTGCCATGAAATTCTCCTTCAGATTTTGTTCTTGCTCCTTTTTTCATAGCACCTTCAGAACCCATACCTCGATATTCCTTAAACCAATAGCTTTTACCATGGTTAAAAATACTTTTAAATCGATGTGGAATTTCAGATGGTCCTAGTCTCACTTTTTTACCGGGCGACTCAAGAGTAGAAGCAAAAAAACTTCCCATCATAACAGTTGATGCACCAGCAGCAATTGCTTTTGCCATGTCTCCAGAATTTGTCATTCCCCCATCAGCAATAATAGGTACTTTTGTTTTTTTAGCTGCTCTTACAGTTTCAAATAGTGCTGTGATTTGAGGTACACCCATTCCAGATATCACCCGGGTTGTGCATATTGCCCCTGGTCCCATTCCAACACGTATTGCATCAGCGCCTGCTGCAATTAAGCCTTCTGTTGCATCAAATGTGGCAACATTTCCTGCAATAACTTGTAGAGAGGAATATGATTTTTTAATTTCCCTTAAAGTTTTTATTTGAATGTTTGTCCACCCATGCGCTGAGTCTAATACTATTACATCCACACCTGCTTTAATAAGAGCGGAAAGTCTTGCTTCATATCCCTCATTTGGTCCGATAGCTGCACCCACTAGAAGTTTTTTAAATTTAACTTTCTTTACTTCGTCAGCCTGTTTTTCTGGGGATAAATTTCTGTGAATTATTCCGATACCTCCAACTCTAGCCAGAGCTATTGCAAGACCAGACTCAGTAACGGTATCCATAGGCGCCGAGACAAAAGGAATTTGAAGTTTAATTTTTTTTGTTAAATTTGTTTCAAGAGAAATTTCAGAGCGGGAAAAGTCAGAGTAGCCGGGAAGAAGTAAGACGTCGTTAAAAGTTAATGCGGAAGGTAGGGATTTGGATGCCTCCATGATTAAAAATATCAAAACTTATGGATTATGTCAATAATCCAATCTGTTCTGATTTATTTTTTTCCAAATATTACATCAACTGCCGTACCAGAAACAGAAATTCCTACATGACTCCAAGTTCTATCAAGTTGGTTATCATTGTGAGGTGCATCACCAGCAAATACCCATTCAACTAAATGAACACCAGCCATTTTGTAGCCGTATGATGAATTTTCACCTAGTGCTTGAAAGCCTAAGTTTCTAATATTGTCTGAATTTTTAAAATACTCATTAAATCCAGTATGATTATCAAGGCCTTTTATAGAAATAAAAGTGGTAACTCTTTTCTTTGCAAAATCGGCAAGATTTTGATCCCAGACAAGAACAGTTGAACCATGTTGTTTTCGATAATTATTTAGAGCTGCAAATACTTCATCGGGAGTAGCCATGTTTTTATCATTCCCGACCTGCATAGTCCATGTATTTTCGTCAACTTGTCTTGCGATGCCCCACGATCCTATTGAGGATTGGGGTTCTACTTGAGTAGATGCTGTTGCATTATTTTCTTCAAACAATGGAATAACCTCCTCCTGGTCACTTATTTCATTTTGAGCTTTAACTAGAAGCTTTTCTGAAATCCCAGCAAGATTGAATGAGAAAATCGCCGCAACATATAAAGTTAAAAAGAAAATAATCAAAAATACGTGCGACACTTTCGATATTTTGAATTTATATACTCGTTTCATAGTTTAGCTTGCTATCATAGCACAAATGGGCACAATAATAAAGCTATAGGATATAAAATAGTGTCAAAAATAGGTATTATTGCGAAATTCTTACAATTTTTGATGTTTATGGCTGAATATAGGGTGGGAAGCAGTAGATTATGTTGTTGCTTGAAGAGCAGATTTAATGAAATTTTCTCCCCATTCGTAAATATTATTTTCTTCAAGAAGTGATGTCATTTGTTGAATTCTTTCTTGTTTTTCTTTTTTAGGCATTGTTAGTGCCTCTTTAATACCATCTGCGACTCTGTCAGTGTCATACGGGTTAACAATAATTGCTCGAGTTAAGTCAATAGCACTTCCTGTAAATTGGGATAAGACTAACATTCCTGGGTTTTCAGACATTGAAGATGCAACAACAAATTCTTTAGAAACTAAATTCATTCCATCGTCTCTTGGAGTTACTACGCAGGCAGCAGCCTTGCTATAGAAGCGAATTATTTCGTTTCTCTGGTAAGAACTATTGAGTAGAACTATTGGTTTCCAATGTTTTGTCCCATATTTTTCATTAATAACTTCAGCTAGTTCTTCAACGTCTTTTCGAAGATTAATATATGATGGAATGTCCTGTCTAGAAGGAGCAAGGATTCCAACATATACCGCTTTGCCTCTGTATGATGGATTTTTCTCGAAGAATCGATCAAGGGCCATAAGTCTTAGTTTTAGACCTTTTGTGTAATCAAGTCTGTCAACTCCAAAAATTACACTATATTTTTTGAAATACCAATCGATATCATGTTCTTCGCTTGAGAATGACAAGTTTTTCTTTATAGCACTTTCCAGCCCATTGCCCTTTTCCTCTTTTTTAATTATTGACCGGACAACATCAACATCGATTCCAAGTGGTAAGTTTTTAACCTGTGTTGAATTTTTATCAAAGTAAACGGTTTGAGTTTCTACATCAATTCTAGTTTGAAGTTCTCGTTCAACGGTTTGCAAGAAATTTCTTGCCTGATACCCTCTGTGGAAAGCAAGGAAGTTGCATTGTAAAAGACTTCTTAAAAGTTCGTCTTTATATGGAAGTATTCTGAAGATTTCCCATGTGGGCCAAGGAATATGCCAAAACATTGAAACAACAACGTTTTTAGGTCTGCCTAAAAATAGCGGTACCAATGCTAACTGATAATCATTGATCCAAATAAATGTTTTTTGATTCCATGGAATTGATTTTTTTATTGCATTTGCATAAATTTGGTTCACTTTTTTGTATGATTTGTACCATTCATCTGTCCATCGGGGTTCTTCAAAGGCTACATGACAAAGAGGCCAGAGTGTTTGGTTTGAAAAACCTGAATAATAGTTCTCAACATCTTTTTGATCAATAAAAAGTCTTTTAAGAGAGTACTGACCACTTGATCCTTTAACGTTTAACATTCCATTCTTATCGACAAGATTTTTCTCCTCTTCGCTCTTTGCCCTACCTATATATATAGCGTTTGTTGCCTGGGCAATTGAGTCGAGTGCAACTGAAACTCCCCCAGCAGGGTTTTCAGTAACTATTTTTCCATTAACTAGCTTTGAGACTCGTGGCTCCGCATCAGCTGCGATAATCATCTTGTATCCTCGTGTGTTAAAAAAATTTTGGAGATCAGATGCTGTTGTCATAGGTGAATTTATGGGATTTCCCTTGGGGTGTTTGATGGGCGCTTAAATTGCGTCTATGGGAAAGATTATATCTTAATCGTGCTTAGATTTCAATAACTTAGGGCTAGTAGCCTAAATTATTAATTGTATTAAGTTGATTATTGATCTGTGAATTTATGTTATTCAAGAGAGTAAAAACGAGCCAAAAGTTAACAATTGTACATATACCTGTGAGAATAAGAGCAATTATTCCAATATTTTTTGCTTTAGGATCTTTTTGTCTTATATATTTTATTGCTGGGATAAGTCCAAATGGTGGGAGAAAGATGCAGATTAAATAAATTTCAATCTGTTTACCAATAGTAGTTGAAAGTGGAGGTTCTTTAATTTTTTTGCCGCAATTAGGACAAAAATATACATTTAGTGGAATTTGTGTATTACAAAAAGGACAGGTTTGTTGTTCCATTTTTAAATTATATAGTAATATCCAATTGTTTGTTTAATAATTATTGATATAATTAAGATTCATGCTGGAATTATTTAAACACAATAAAAGTCTTGCTATCATTGCACTTGTTGCAATTGTTAATGCTCTCGGTTACGGAATTATTATTCCTATTCTTTATACATATTCAAAACACTTTGGTCTTTCAGATTTTGATAATGGACTATTGTTCGCTCTTTTTTCTTTATGTCAATTTGCATCAACCCCAATAATTGGAAGACTTTCAGACAAATATGGAAGAAAACCTCTGTTAATTTTATCTATTGCAGGAACTGCAGCATCATTTATCATGATGGCTTTTGCGCCAAACACTCTATTTTTATTTCTGGCACGTGCGCTTGATGGAATAACTGCAGGTAATATTCCAGTAGCGCTTGCTGTTATTTCAGATACAACAGAGCAAAAAGACCGAGCCCGAGGTTTTGGAATAATCAGTGCTTCTTTTGGATTTGGATTCGTTTTTGGTCCTGCAATATCTGCTTTTACAGTTGGTTATTCATCAATTCTACCTTTTTTAATAGCTGCGGCAGTTTCAATAGTCGCGGTTATAATAACAGCGCTTTTCTTACCTGAAACAAATAAGCATATTGGTCAAGTTCATTCAGGCAAAGTGTTTGATTTCAAGAAAATGGCTCAGGCTTTATTGGATCCTAATGTTGGTGTTACATTTATAATAACTCTGGTTTATTTTTTCGCATTTGCTTGCGCAATTATTTATGGTTTCCAACCATTTACTAAAAATGTGCTACATCTTGACGCAAGTCAAACAGCACTTCTATTTACCCTATTTGGTATTGTAGGATTTCTTTCTCAAATATTCTTGGTATATAGATTTTCAAAATACTTTGGTCTTAAAAAAGCGTTTTCATTTGGCCTTGTAAGTACCGGCATTGCTTTTCTGATTATGTTCTTAAGTCAAAACGTAATAGTATTTATTTTAGGTGCAGTTTTGATGGGGGTTGTAAATGGAATTTCGCAAACTCTTATTCCGACTATTCTTTCTCAAGAAACTGACGCTAAATCACAAGGATCAATTATGGGGCTTAATGCCTCATACCAAAGTATTGGTATGATTTTTGGACCTATCGCTGGAGGATTGCTGGCAACAGTTCTTGTATCTTTGCCATTCCTCGTTGGAGCAATATTAATGTTTGTTTGTTTTGGTCTATCATTCTTAGTTATGAGAAAAGGTGTTAAGAAGGAAGCCGCATTTTAACGATAAATCCTCATTTAATCTTTATTTTTTTCAAGTATAATATTGCCAGTTATGTCCCTGGAAGAAAGAAGAACTCGTAGAAGTAGAAGTAAATATTTAAGATTAATTTTATCCTTATTTATTCTAATACCTATTCTTCTCTTTTTTGTAAAGTTTGTTTTCTTCAACTCACCAACAAGTCCAAGAATAATCTCAGCTGTTGAAATGATAAACACGAGTGTCACCCCAACAAGGCCACCCGAAGAAAAACTTACCACATCAAGTCTTTCACTTGGGGCGGCTGTTCAAAGTGCTCTAGTTGGAACGCATGGGGATTATGCTGTAATAGTAAGAAATTTTAAAACAGGTGAGACATATGCTCAAAATGAACACGAAGAATTTAAATCGGGAAGCTTATATAAATTGTGGATCATGGGAAAAGTATATGAAGAGATTCGTAATGGAGATTTAAAAGAAGATCAAGTTTTAAGTGAATCAGTAGAAACACTTAATAAAAGATTTTCAATTGATCCAGAATATGCCGAGAGAACAGAGGGGACCGTGACCTACTCAATTAAAGATGCCCTAACCCAGATGATTACAATTTCTGATAATTATGCAGCGCTACTTTTAACACTAAAAATTAGACTCTCATCAGTAACAGGTTATCTTGCGGATAAGGGCCTTTCGGAATCAAAAGTTGGTACTAATGGAAAAGCTCCGGTGACAACGGCATCGGATGTATTTTCAATTTTTGAAAGAATATATAAAGGTAATTTTGCAGAGCCAGAATATAACAAGAAAATGCTTGATTTACTAAAAGCACAAAGATTAAACGATAAAATACCAAAATTTCTTCCAGATAATATAGTGATTGCCCACAAGACTGGAGAGCTAGATGAGGTAACGCATGACGCTGGGATAGTTTATTCACCCGGTGGGGACTATATTATAGTTGTTTTGTCACAGAGTGATGCACCCCAAGCTGCTGCAGTCCGCGTAGCAAATGTGTCTGAAGCAGTTTATAACTATTTTAATCCTACAAATAATTGACACGGGTTTCACTTCCTGCCACAATTATATTATGAATCCAACTGCCCCCAGCCAAAGTAGTAGTCCTGTTATGCCCCCAACTCCTGTTACGCCTCCAAATAATTCATCAACAAATGAAAAAATTGCGGAGGAAAAAGTGGAAAGAAAATTATTAAAACCAATTGCTATAGCTCTCATTTCTATTACGGGAATTTTAATTGTTTTAATAATTGGTCTTGTGGTTTTTGGGCAAAGCAATAAAACAATTCATGATATTAGTCAGCAAGTAATTCCCCCACAGATTCTGCCAGATGATACACCTACCCCAACACCAGTTGTTTCCACAACTGTTTCGGGAAATGTAGTTTTTCAAGGTTATGCGCCAGATGAGGCATATCTTGTTATTGTACAAAGGCCAGTTGGAAAAACAAATTATAATTCTGTGGTAACAGGACTCGTGCCAAATACTGGAACTATTCCATGGGCGTGGAAAGATGCAGATTCGGGTACAAATTATGAAATACAAGCACAGCTTAAAATAAGAGGAATAACTGTTCAAAGCTCGACGCCAGTAGTTGTGTCGGCACCTGCCTCGAATGTTACTTTAGGAATTGTGTCAGAGCAGAATCCGCCCGCTCCAACTACCACTCAAGTGAGCGGAACAACGAACATCAATGGTTATATTCCAAGTGGAGCGATGTTGACTATCACCGCACAGGGATCAACTGGTGGTCCCCAGACAATTGTTACAACTCAGGCATCAGATGACGCTGCATGGACATGGAATACAGCAACAACAGGTGAAACCTATGATCTTACAGCAACGCTTTCTTCAGGTGGTACAGTAATCGCAACAAGTATTCCTCAAAACGTTACAGCTCCATCGTCTGGTTTGACATTTGTTCTTAACTCTACAGCTCAACCACCAGCACCTCAGATAGTAGGTTTGTCAGGAACAATAAACTTAAATGGAAATATTCCTTCAAACAGCTATATAACTCTTGGGACGCGCGTTACTGGTTCTTCATCGTTTAATCAAGTTGGAGGAAATCTTACTTCTACAAATGGTGTACCATGGACTTGGAGTTCGGCACAAGCTGGAACATCGTACGATGCGCAGGCATATCTTTGGGCAAATGGAAAACCTTATGCTGCGTCAAATATTGTTACCAATGTTGCGCCAGCGAATGGAATAGTTTTAACAATTAATGCTCAACAAACAATTGCAGCACCAGCTCAGAATACACTTACAGTCTCCTGCGGTGGGGTACAAAATAATCTGTATCAAATAACTGTTAACTACAATACAAATTCAGCCCTTCAAAGTGTGTCCGCATACCAAGTTGTTATAACGCAGGCTTCATATGGAAATCAGGTAATCAATACAACAGTTACACCTGCAAATCCAAATCAGCAACAAACATTAACAACGGGTTATCAGTTTACGTCAGGTGCCACATACTATGCCCAATATGGCTATACAGCAAATGGTACTCAATCACCTCTTTCGCCTTCGGTTCAATTTCAATGTAACTAAGCGCTTGCTTACAGTAAAAATTGGTTTATAATCACGTTATGGCTAAAAAGAAATCAAATTCAAAAAATACAAAACGAACCGAGGAATTTAAGGTTGATACAGAGAAAATTTCTGAAAAGATAAAAGAGTTAATAAATGAAGGTAATGTTAGAAGAATAACAGTTAAAAGTAAAAATGGTAATGTTATTACAACATTCCCATTAACTATTGGAATATTAGGTGTTGCTATAGCACCTGTTGCCGCAGCTGTAGCAGCCATTGCTGCTCTTGTCGGAGAATGTACAATCGCAGTTGAAAGAAATTAGAATAACTCCCCATTTGATCTCATTTTGCAACTTCCCACACTGAAGAATATAATATGGTTATGACAGTAAATCAAATAACGCTTACTAATTTGAATGTTAGGCAGAGTATCACCATTCTAATTGTAAAGATCATGTTAGTAGATATTTTAATGGCGGCTCTTGTTATTACAGCATATTTTCTAATTGTTGCAGGAAGTGAATATGTAAGTAACTATTCTTTAAATACCCTTTTATTTCTATCAGTATTTGTAGCACTAGGAATAATAAAATTTGCTATCAATGCTTACATTATTTTACTTTGGTTATATGAATATTATGAAATAACTACAGAATATGTTATTCACAAAAAAGGATTTATTTTTAAAAAGGCAGAAAAATATAAATTAGCAAATGTTCGCGCTATTAATGTTGAAGATTCATTTTTGGGACAAATTTTTAATTACGCAACAATCACACTATTTGATATAAGGTTGAATAAATACCTTGATATGTATTTGATTCATAATCCGAGAAGATATGAAAAGGTATTAAAACAGATTCGCCCAGATTTAGAGACAAAAACAGATAATGTTAACCTGCCATTAATTCCTAAGGGAGAGAGGATTGAAGAATCAGATGAATGATTTAGATAAAAAAATAGATAAATTCTTCGGCCAGTTCAAGCAGCAAAAATATAAAAAGGGAGAGATATTAATTAGGGCTGGAGATGATCCAACTGGGGTATATTATTTAAAAAAAGGTAGGGTTAAAAAATATGCAATCTCGCGCAAAGGTGATGAATTAATAGTTAACATATTCAAGCCTTTTTCATTTTTTCCTATGTCCCATGCAATAAACCATCTTCCAAATAATTATTTTTATGAGGCGATGGAAGATTTGGAGCTCGTTAAGGCGCCAGCTAAAGAGGTAGACCAGTTTGTAAAAAGTAATTCAGATGTATTGTACGATCTACTCGCAAGAGTATACAGGGGCACAGAAGGTCTCTTGACTCGCATGACATATCTAATGGCTGGAAATGCATACTCAAGGCTTTTGGCAGAGATAGTAATTATTGCGAAAAGGTTTGGTAAAAAGGTGGGTTTATCTATAACTATAGAAACTACAGAAAAGGATTTAGCAACCCAAGTGGGTATGACGAGAGAGACTGTTTCAAGAGAATTAAAGATTCTTAAAGAAAATAATCTAGTTGAATTTCAAAAAGGGAAACTGATTATCAAAAATATTGAAAGGCTGGAAGAGGAATTATCCAAAGATAACTAGTGAGTTGTCTTTGTTATTATTTCTTTTGTGGGCACTATTCTATGTCGTCTAACGCCATTAGGAAGTCCTTTCGGCAATAGATAGCCTTGCCAGTGTCCGTCGCCTGCAAATAGTTCTAAATGCTGTAGATCTGTTAGTTCGGGTTCATTTTTAACATCATATAATCTAAAATTTCCTTTGGAAAGAACCGTCAAGGCGTTGAATTTTTTTTGGGTCGAAACTAAAATATCTCCAATTTCGCCTGCTATTATCCAAGCGAATCTATCATTGTCATCTAGTTCTAGGATTTTCGTATGGTCGAAGGTTTCGTATAGGATATATTTTCCGGTATCTTCAAGTTTAATCATATTTAAATGATACACAGATGTATAAAAGATATATGTGATCCTGATCAACTATTAATGTGATATTAATCAATGAAGTACATATAAATAAGGTAGATAATGAGTTTAAGATGAAGAATATAAAATATAAAAAAATTCTATATACTACAGATGGATCAGCATTTGCAACCCATGCTCTGCCATATGCTGTTTCACTTGCAAAAACTTTAAAAGCCGAGCTAACTATGATGCATATTGTCGAATCAGTTGGACAAGTTTTGGCCAAAATTGATCCATTGGCAAGTCTGCCTGTGCATGAAATGGTATATAAAAGTGTCATTGACAGTATCGTTACTAAAGATATTGCTACATATAACCACTTGGCAAAAGAAGCGAATAAGTTAGAAGATGAAGAGCATATGAGTGTTAGGGTAGAGGTTGCGGAAGGAGAAACAGGTGAGGAAATTATCAACGCTGTAAAAAACGAAAAATTTGACCTAGTTGTAATGTCAACGCACGGTCGTAGCGGATTAAGTCGCGCAGTTTTAGGATCTGTAGCAGACTACGTTGTTCATAAAGCAAAATGCCCTGTGATGTTAGTCAAGCCTATTTAAAAGGAGGTGAAAAATAATGTTTGCTGAAGATATTAAAAAAGATACAAAACAAAATACATATTTTAGAAAAGTTTTACATACTGGTGAAAAATCTCAAATTGTAGCAATGAGTATACCTGTTGGACAAGATATCGGAGAGGAAGTTCATCCAAATACCGATCAAATCATATTCATTGTTGATGGCGTTGGGGAAGCTAGTGTAAACGGTGAAACAAGAAGAATAGAGGAGCATGATGTTGTATTTGTACCTGCTGGTGCGAAGCATAATTTTGTTAACATTGACGATGAAGATTTAAAGCTCTTCACAGTTTATGCTCCGCCAGAGCATCCAGATGGAACAATTCATGCGACAAAAGCCGAAGCAATAGCAGCGGAAAAGTAGTCGGAGATAGAGTTAGATCATAGGAGCTTTTCAAGCTCTGTGATTACATATTTTAAATCTATTCCTTTTCCTAGGACTGGTTTGAAAATATCTCCCTTTTTATCGAGACGCTTTAGGACATTTTTAATTGTAAACTGAGTTGGTTTTAGATTGCGATTTACTTCTTTCCATTCAAGTGGAGTTGAAACAGTAGCGTCGGGTGTTGGTCTAACAGAATAGGGAGCAGCAAGAGTTTGACCAATTCTGTTTTGTAAAAAATCCAAATAGACTTTTCCACTTCTTTTTGAAGGCGATCGAAGTATGCTGGTATAGTCTGGGTTTTTCTTTTGTACAATATTCACAACAATTTGCGCAAAACCTTTTACTTGATCGTAAGTATATTTTGCGCCCATGGGTACATAAATGTGAATTCCTGTTGCTCCGGATGTTTTTGGATAGCCCTCAACGTTGATTGTTTCAAGCACTTCTCTTATTTGATTTGCAGCATTAACGACTTTTTCAAATCCGATATCTTCTGGATCTAAATCAAAAATAACATAGTCTGGCTTTTCTAAATATCCAATACGGCTGTTCCAGGGGTTTATATCAATGCAGCCTAAGTTAACCATATATAAAAGAGTTTCTTTATTGTTGCAGACCAAATAGTTAACATCTCTTTCCTCTGAGTCAGAGTGGTATTTGTATGTTTTCGCAAAAGATGGTGGTTTATATTCAAAGTTTTTTTGAAAAAAGCTTTCTCCAGTAATTCCATTAGGATATCTCTTTAGTGATTCCGGACGATCTACTAGGTGTGGAAGAATAAATTTTGAAATAGACTTGTAATAATTAATAAGGTCTCCCTTTGTGTAACCATTCTTTGGAAAAAATACTTTTTCCGTATTTGAAATTTTTACCCCCGAGTCATTGTTTGTTTCTTCAACACTTTTTATAAGAACGCTTTCGTCTTTTGGCTTTTCTATGGTAACTTGTGTAGGTTTTTTGTCTTCCCGAAGTCCTTTAAAAATGGGATGGCGCATCATTCCTTCTTCTGTCCATTCAGAAAACTCAACCTCACATATTAGTGTGGGGTTTACCCAAGTAGGTGGCTCATTTGTTTTGGGTATTTTATCAAAAGGGCATTTTTTGACTGTTATTTTTTTAAGCTTTTTATCCATCTCTGCAAGACTTTCATCATTGAATCCACTTCCAGTATGTCCAACGTACGTTAATTTACCATTCTTATATATTCCAATGATGAGAGCTCCGAAATACTTTCTTCCTCCACGTGGCTCTGTATATCCGCAAATAACAACCTCTTGTCTCATGTGGGTTTTTATCTTCAGCCAGTTATCTCCTCGTATACCCGGAGTATACATGCTATCTGCTTTTTTAGCTATAATTCCTTCAAGTCCATGTTTTTGCGCTGCGGTAAAGAATTTTTCCCCATGTTCTTTTATGTGTTCCCCAAGCCTTAAAATATCGTTTGTATTCAATACTTGTTCTAGTATTTTTTTTCTTGTTTCAAGTGGAAGACCCATCAAATTAATTTTTTCAAAATATAAAATATCAAAGATGTAATACGCTAAAAACCCCTTCTTATTACTTCTATAATTTTGTAATAATTGAAAGTCTGGTTTACCCAAATCATCTAGGACTACAATTTCACCATCAAAAACAGCATTAATTTTCAGTTGTTTTAAGGCCTCGTTAATCTTGGGGTAATGCTCACTAAAAAGAATATTATTTCTCGAATACAGTTTTACTTTATCATCGCGGACATCAGCAATTGCCCTATATCCATCCCACTTAATCTCAAAAAACCAATTTTCTTTGTCAAAAGGTTCATCAACTAAAGTAGCAAGCATCGGCTCTATAAAATCGGGAACTTTTTCTTTTTTAAAGCCTTTTGTTAATTTTCCAAAATTTACTTCTGATTTTCCTCCGACTTCATCAACTGTTTTCCCAGATACTATCGATTTATCTTGTGCAGTAATATCGTGATCCTGATCGACGTATTCATCATTTTCTTTTATTAAAAGCCAGGAGTTTTTTTCCTCGCTCTTTATTCTAACAAGTGCCCAGAGCCCCTTTATTTTTTTACCAAACATTCGTAGCTTTATATTTCCGCTTTTTAATTCCTTAAGTATTTCTCTTTCGGAATTATCAGGATCTGTTGCGGATTCATAAGTACCAGAATCCCAGACTATTACATTTCCTGCTCCATAATTTCCCTTAGGAATTACGCCTTCAAAAGTTCTATAGTCATATGGGTGATCTTCAACCATCATTGCCAGCCTTTTAGTGCGCGGATCAAGTGATGGACCTTTGGTAACTGCCCAACTTTTTAACACACCACCTGCTTCAAGACGGAAGTCATAATGTAGATGTGTTGCATCATGCTTTTGAATTACAAAAATAAGTTTGCCTTTGCGTTTTTTTTCTTTTCCTGCAGGTTCTGGTGTTTTGTCAAAATGTCTTTTTTGATTGTAGAGTTTTAAACCCATAAAGTCTGAAGTATTTACGATGTAGCAGATTCGTTAAGACTTTCTTTTAGAAGAGACATTAAATCTTCAACTTTTGCAGTTGGTTTAGGTGCTTTAATTTCGGGTATTTTTTTACCTTTTGATTTTGCTTTAATAAGCTTTTCGAGTTTTTCTCTGTATGTATCATGGTAGTCTGAGGGATCAAATTTTTTTGTTAACTTTTTGATCAGTGAAGTCGCCATATCGATTTCAGTTTTTGAGATTTGTTCTTTTGACGGAATTGAAAGTTCTGAGGAGTCTCTTATTTCCTCTTGGTAGCGCATGCGATTAAGAACTATTAATCCTCCTTGTGTTTTGAGAACTCCAAGAGTTTCACGGGTTCTTAGTATGAATGAAGCGATAGCAACGGTTTTAGAACTCTCAAGTGCTTCATGTAGAAGATAATATGCTTTTGATGCGCCTTTACCCGGTTCAATATAATAGGGTGTTTCATAATATTTTGAGTCAATCTCATCTTCTTTTGCAAAGCTTAAGATTTGAATTGATTCTGTTTTTTCAGGTGCGGCTCTTTTGAGGTCATCATCTGTTACTACAATATATTCACCTTCATTTATTTCAAAGCCTCGAACTAAATCTTCATACTTAATTTCTTTTTCTTCTTTCTCACAAATCTTTGCATAACGAACTGGAGATAGATCTTTTTTGTGGAGATAATCAAAATCAAGGTTTTTATCTTCGGATGCAGGGTAGAGTCTTACAGGTATATTTACCAAGCCAAAATTTATTGATCCAGACCAAATCGCTCGCATAATATGCAGTATAGATTATATGTGAAATGAATTCAATAGAGGTAGCATCAGTTATTGGAATTAGGTTTTCTTATTACTTCATAAATCTTTTTATCAAACTCAAAAATTAGGTGCAGAAGCATTGATTGATCTCGGCAAACTACTTTCAATTCCTCGAGGTCTCCTTGGGTTAGGGTTAGGTAGTCTGTAGTGTTGGGATACATGATTCCTTTAGAGTCACTTATGTGTTCCATTCCCATTGCATGTCCTAGTTCATGAGCTAATGTATGAACTAACTCATCAGGTTTATCTGCAAAATATATACTTATAGTATTTGTATTTCCGTCATAAATTCCTTCTTCGGGTTTTTGTTTTAGTGTTTGATTAAATTGTCTTACGTCATTATTTAGAATAGAAATGTTAGAATTATAATCTTGTGTAGAAAGATTTAATTCTCTTGCTCTTTTGTTTAACGCATCTGAATCTGCTTTAAGCTGTTCCTGCTGCTTAACAAGATCGTCATAAACCCCTTCAGGGGCACCGCCTTCTGCATTATATTTCTGAACAGTTTTCTCGAATTCATCAAGACGCTTCTCAAAGGCTGCAACATCAATCTTGTATTGTTCTATTTGTTGATTTAGTGTTTTTTCCTTTTGATCTGCCTCATTGTTTAGTTGGTTTATTTTTGAATTTAAAGCTTGTCTTTCATCATAGACAAAATTTATTGTGAGATCCGCATCTGGTGAACTTTTAAACAGTTGTTTTCCATAAGCCTTACTCCAAATTTCCGATGCCTGAACAATGTTATTCGAGGCATTTGATGGAGTGAGTCCAAACCTGGAATCAATAGCACCAATTTTATATTCGATAAGTTGAGCGCACTGATTATATGAAAGCGCAGGAATCATGGCATAATTAAACACCGCAATGTACGCGAGTCCTACAAGTAAAATTGCTGTAATGAGCGGGAGAACAGTCTTCATACTGTTAATATACTATTTTAGAACTGCGCTTTGCAAAGCGGTAAAAAGTCTTCTACTTTTTTCAGAAGGGGACAATACCTCGTTTACTCCATTAAGTCCGAGTTTGCCAAGGTCTCCCAAAAAATACAAACTTGCTGAAAGATGTGCATAAAGGTTTTTTTTATTTCTATCAACCGTTTCTCCTAGTGCAATATCTGCAAGAAATGGTGCGTTTGAATCTTTGGGTCTGGTTGTATTAAGAAAAAAGCTTGGAGGATTAGGAAGAGTATATGTTTTATGATTCTCGTGTTCACTAATTAATGATAAAAACTTGCTCGTATATTCAAATCCAATTTTGAAATCAATCATTGGAAACATTTTTATTGCTTCATCCCTATCCCAGTCTCCAGTTGGTACAAAATGTGCATATAATTTTGGGTCAGCACCGGCAGGTGATACATATGGTTCAGAGGGTAACTGTTTTTCTTCAAAATAATTTCTAAATAAGTTTTTTAAGCGGAGCTGTGTATCATTCCAGCCATTAACAATTTCAATTTCGTTTAATGCAAGTATTCTTAAGTCAGTTGGTAGATCATGCATGTTTCCTGTCGTCCCAAAATGGGCATGGGCAATTGGATTTTCATTCTGAAAATTGGAAAGTAATTTTCTTACATCTACAGATCTATTTTGTACTTTTAACACTTCCGTGAACGCTTTCTCGACATTCCAGGGTTCACTCACGGTTCTTTCTGATGCTTCTAAATTTGACATGGAGGAGATTATACATAATTTTAAGAAATTATGAAAATTTATAAAGGGTTTCTATTTCATTTTTTGTAAGTTCTCTGAATTTGCCAATAGGTAAGGTATTGTCTTTCAGATTTCCAATGGCTATTCGTTCAAGTTCTAATAAGTTAATACTTACAGCTTTACACATTCTTCTTATCTGTCTGTTTCGCCCTTCATGTATTGTCATTTCAAGAATAGTTTTATTATTTGTTTGTTCAACAAGCTTTATGTCTGATGGAGATGTCATTCCATCCTCCAGTTTAACACCATTTTGAAGTGATTTTATCTGTTGTTCTTTAACATTTCCTTGAATTGTGAGTTTATATGTTTTATCGATGTGATAACTTGGGTGGGTCAGTTTATTTGTAAGCTCTCCGTCATTCGTAAGAATTAATAATCCGGTTGTATCTTTATCAAGTCTTCCAACTGGATAGATTCTTTCAGTCGTTTTAATAAGATCTGTAACAATTTTTTTAGCATGAGAATCTCCAGTTGTTGAAACATAACCTTTTGGTTTATTAAGTAAAAAGTATACGAGCTGTGGTTGTTTTATCTCTTTTCCATCAATTCTTATTCTATCTCGATCAAGATTTATCCTGATTCCTGGTTCATTTACTCTTTGTCCATTCAGCGAAACAATTTTGTTTTTTAGGAATGCTTCAACATTTCTTCTCGAACAAACGCCAATATTTGCAAGGTATTTATCGAGTCTAATAATCTTATGCATATTAATCGCGGAGGGAGAGAAAGTCTGTCCAAGATTTCATCTTTGCATAGGAAGTCCCTTTTGGTTTAAAGTGTGCTTTTTTATTCTCAAATATGTATTTTAACCTCTGGTAGCTTATGTAGCTCAAGATAATACCTGTACTTGTTCCTAAATTTAAGCTTTCAACAATTCCACCCATTGGTATCTGAATGCAAAAATCTGCTAAGTCTACTGCTTTATCTGATATTCCTTTTGTTTCGTTTCCAAACCATATGGCTATTCTACGTTGTGTAAAATTACCTTCATAAAGATTTATATTTTCTCTTCCTTTTATGTGTGAAGATGTAGCCGCAATTGTATAAAGATTTTTTTTCAAATGAGCAATACATTCTTCTGTTGTTTCGAAGTATTTTACAAAAACCCATTTGTTGGATCCAACGCTCAGATTGGTTAGCTTTTTATTTTTTCGGGACGATTCAAAATCTCTAAATATTTTTTGACCTCCAACAACATAAAGCTTTTCAACACCGAATGCAGAAACATTTCGCAGAGTTGAGGCAATATTCATTATATCCATTGGGTTTTCAAGCACAGCAATGAAATATTTATTCTTTAAATGTTTTACTTTTCTTATTCTGTCACGTATTGCCATAGAAATATGCTGTCGGACCTGGATTCGAACCAGAATTAACGGATTCAGAGTCCGTTGTCCTACCATTAGACGATCCGACAATGTTTGGTGTGTTTATTTTACTAAAATTGAGGCTCCAAAACCACGGTTAAACTTATTTATGGTAATATATTTAGAAATGAGAAAAATAATTACTTCTACGTTCGTTACTCTCGATGGTGTTATGCAGGCTCCAGGTGGACCAGAAGAGGATACTTCAAATGGATTTAAATATGGTGGATGGCAATTTGCATGGGGTGAAGGTGATATGGTGGCTGATGAAATAATGAAAAGGATTATGGATACTGACTTTGACCTACTTTTGGGAAGAGTAACCTATGACATTTGGTCAGGTTTTTGGCCAAAGCACAAAGACGAATCCCAGTGGGGTATGCCATTTGATAAAGCTACTAAATATGTTGTTTCTCATAATCCAATTGAACTTCCTTGGGAAAAGTCGAAGCTCATAACTGGGGATGTTGTAGGGGAGATTAAAAAACTAAAAAATACAGATGGGCCAGATTTGTGGGTATGGGGTAGTGGAAATCTTATCCAAACACTCCTCGGAAATAACTTAATTGACAGAATGCATATATGGACCTATCCGTTGACACTTGGTTCTGGTAAAAAATTATTTGCAAATGGCACCCAGCCAGAAAGATTTAAAGTAATTGATTCAACTGTTACCCCACTCGGAGTAATATTTGGGACATATGAACCTGCGGGCCAGGTTAAAACAGGGGAAATGGGAATTTAACCTTGTTTTCTGAGGATTTTATCCATTGCTCTTCCTCGTCCAAGTTCATCGATTAGCTTATCCAGATAGCGCAATGATTGAATGGTAGGGTCTTGGATATCTTCTACTCGAACGCCGCAAATTACACCTTTAATCAAATTTCTTGATGGGTTGAGTTTTGGAGCCTCTGCGAAGAACCTCTCAAAAGTTATCTGTTTTTCAAGTTGATTATCGAGTTCGCTCTGACTGTATCCAGTTAGCCAACGGGTAATTTCATCAACTTCTGCTTTTGTCCGTCCTTTTTTCTCAGCTTTTTGAATATAAAAAGGGTATACGCTTGAAACTGTTATATTATAAATTCGTTGTTTTTTCTTGTCTGTCATCTCCATAGTTATTATTTTAGCATGATAGACTAAATACTAAGTGTGGCTAGGCCAATCAAGCTTGAGAGAATAATAGCTATCATGCCCAGTCCAAGTTTTAAAGCAAAAGGATGAGCACCTTGGATAAAGCTGTAAAATACTTTTGCTCCGAGGTTTACAGTGTTAACAAGAATAAAAGCGACTATAGCAAGTTGAATATCAATAGTTTTTCCAGCAAGCTCTGAGATATTAAGAGTAGTCGCATCAATACCTGTAAAGCCAGCGAGTGCTGAAGAAACTAAGAATCCTGTTTGACCAAACAGTATTAACGAGATTTGCGTGACTATTCTAACAATAATAAATAATGCTCCAAACTTTAAGGCTGGACCAATTGAAAAAATTTCAGATTCGGACTTAGGCTTACTAGTGTGTTTTGTTTTCTTTTCTCTCTCCCGTCCAATAAATATGTAAAATGCCCCTACGATAAGTGCTGATATAACAAGTGAAATAAGCGTAGGGGTAAGCTGAACAAGAAAAGCAGGATTTACTGATGCAACCAGAATAAATATTGGTAGAAAACTTGTCGCTGATGCAAGAACTGCAGCACCTACTACACGGTTTACATTCTTAGTTTTTAAACTTACGTTGGCAAGCGCTTGAGTTGTGGCAGTTGAGGAGACAAGTCCTCCAACAAGGCTTGTAAGAATTATTCCTCGATTTGGTCCAACGAGTCTTGTTAGTAAGTATCCGGCCATATCAATTCCTGTCACAAGAACAACAATTAACCAAAACCTAAAGGGATTAAATATTTCTATCTTCGCAAATTCTCCCAAATTTAAGCCGTAAGTTGCTATAAATTGCTGAAGGCCTTGTGCATCAGAAATGGAGAACGGCCTGTTTGGCAGGAAAGGGAGTATAACAAGGGAGACAAGCGCAAAACTTGTAAAAGCATTTATTTCTTCGCGACTTATTTTAAATAGAATGTTCTTTATATCTTCTTTTCTTGAAAGAATCATAATGAGGATTACTACAATTGCAAAAATTAATTGAAGGGGAATAAAATTTGTGGCGATAAAGACTCCAATAAGATAAGAGAAGAATATTGATAATTCGGTAGTAAAACCTCTATCTTTTGACTGGATTGACTGAAGAATGTAATAGGCGATAACAAGTGAAAAGAAAGCCCCGGTTGTGATCAGGAAAAATATAAAAAAGTCTTGAATAAGTAAGCCGGTCAGAGTTCCAAATGTTGTTATGAGCGCAAAGGTTCTAACGCCCACAGAATGGACAGATCCGTCTTTATCTATTTTATTTGGTGTCTCGTGTGCTTCCCGTTCCAGTCCGATTGCAGCACCAATTGCCAAAGAGAGAAGTAATTTTAGAGCTAAAAATTCCATTCGAGTATTCTATTGGTATTATCTTTATATGTCAAATTGCTATACTTATTTAAGGCACAACGCTTTGTGAAAACTACTGATTAACAATAATAATATATTGACAAACGATAAATCATAGCTTATAATGGTATTTATGAAACGTCGATCAACATTATTTTTAAGACTTGTAATTATTTTAATTGGGGCAGCAGTTTTCGCTTTTTGTACATTGGTTTTGCCAAGAGGAATACTTTCTCCAAATACTTCATGGACGGGATATAAGCCACTTTTGATTGGTATGTATATACCAGCTATACCTTTTTTTATTGCTTTGTATCAGGCGTTTAAGCTACTGAATTTAATTGATAAAAATAAAGTGTTTTCAAAAGATTCAATTCGTTCGCTTCAGATTATTAAGCGTTGCGGGATCACTATAAGTGTTATTTATGGATTGGCACTTCCTTACATATTTTATTTAGCTCAACTAGATGACGCACCGGGGGTTATGCTCATAGGACTCGTGTTTACGTTCGCGCCCTTACTGCTTGCAGTTCTAGCAGGGGTTTTGCAAAAATTATTCAGTAATGCAATTGATATTAAGTCTGAGAATGATCTAATTATTTAAAAACATGAAAAAAAATATAACAATTATTTCAAGAGGAGCAGTTTTATTAATGGGGACAGCTGTTGTAGTGGTATGTGGGGTTTTGTTTCCAGAGCTAGGTCGTGAAGAGGCAATAGCAAATCCTAAAGCTGGACCACTAATTCCATATTTTATAGGCTTATGGATTTTATCTATTCCAATTTTTATTGGCCTTTATCAAACATGGCGACTACTTGATTACATTGATAAAAATAATGCTTTTTCAGCAAAATCTATAAAAGCATTGCAAATTATAAAAATGTGCGCAATTACATTTGCGATTTTGATAATACTCAGTGCTGTAGCTGTAGTTGTGGCAGCAAGAGCTACAAACCCAACTGAGGATGTTGCACCAGTTGGTCCAATTGGATTTGTATTTGTTTCGGTTTCAGTGATTATTGCGACGTTCGTAGCAGTTTTACAAAGAGTTTTAAAAAATGGAATTGATATTAAGTCAGAAAATGACTTAACAGTTTAAGGAGGCAGGAATATGGGAATAATAGTAAATATTGATGTAATGCTTGCTAAAAGAAAGATGAGTGTGACCGAACTTACCGAAAAGGTAGGGATAACCATGGCAAATCTTTCTATTCTTAAAAATGGAAAAGCAAAAGCTATTCGCTTTTCTACTCTTGAAGCAATATGTAAAGCTTTGGATTGTCAGCCTGGGGATATCTTAGAATATACAAACGATTAACTAGGCAAAAGAAAATGCGTGCTTATCCCAACCTTTTGGTGCCTCATTTTGTGAAGAACCATCTGGAAGAATATATACATCTCGTGAATTTCTATCACTTCTTGCAAGCTCAGCAACGATAACTCTTGTTACCTGTTCTGTGGTAACTTCGGGATAAATAAACTCTTCTTGAGAGCCACTTAAAACATGTAATGCTTTAAATACGTCTTTATAATTTGCGAGAATTTTTCCTACAGTTGTGTCAGATATTTCTGGCGCAACAAAATCAAGGAAAAGCGAGCCAATTCTATTTGAGAATTCATTTAATTTTTTTGCACCTTCAGATTTGTTTCTTCCAACGACATAATATAACCAAGGACCAGGGTAATTTTCCTGAGTGTAATTACCTGTGTATTTTGAGATCGTACTGGATAGCACTGCAATTGTAGAAGTTGAATCTAAATGCTTATCTTCCAAAAGTCTTTGAGCAAGCTTAATTGGAGCCTCTATATTAACTTCTCGTGCGACTTCATGGGCATTTTCATTAGTAGTTAGCTCTTTGAATTTATTAGAGACGTTTATTGCAGAGTCTAAGCTAATTTCGCCTGTGCGATCGAGTTCTTTTTTTAAACGGCCAAGTCCCATGGCTACGGGAATCATAAGTGTTTTATCGAATCCAGCTGCTGGAAAATCTAAATAATCGACAGCCTGGCCTGGTTCTAAATCTAAACCAGAGTATGCATTATCTAATTGTTCTGGATTAGTAAGATCTGCGATAAAAGGTCTTGGTTCAATTCCACCGCTTTGTACAATTTCATCTCGTAGAGAAAGGAATTTGTCTTCACTTCGTGTACCTATGTATAGTTGTCTTCCATCCTGAGCAAGTTTTTTAGCAAGTATTCGACCCGTTCCGTCGCCACCGCCTAGAAGTATTATAGGGTTTTGTTCAGATCTTGTTAATGTTTCAGCCACTACGCGATTATTACAAAGGTGGATTAGCTTGTCAATATGAGACATTACAAAACTTTTGTAATGAATAAGTACTTTAAGTGTAAGAGTAGGGTAAATTTTCTTGAAAATATTATATTGCTTGATATACTTTCCCCATGCGCACAAGCCATATTAGATTAATTGTCGCAGTGATTATTGTTGCTGTCTTATTTTTTATCCTTGGATTCTCTATTAGGGGGAATCTTACTCAGGTTAAGAAAATGTCATTAACCCCAACTCCTACTTCGGCCTTTACACCTACGCCGACAAGTTCGCTGACTCCAAAGCCAACGCTTTTCGAGGATAATCCACTAAGAGGGGATGACGATAATCCAGGAGAAGGTAATAAAAGGGGTAAAAATTAACTTGTAAGAATAAAAATAATTGCAATGATAGCGATTATTGCCCAAATAATATTTACAAACAAGGGTTGATAAGTTTTCTTAAAATAACAAATTGTTCCAAGTCCAATTGCTCCCGTTAGATTTAGGACTTGATACGATAGATCTCTTGGATGCAGAATTGCAAAGCTTACTAAGAAATATGCTGCAAGTGTCGCTATGGCTCCATACCACCCGATAGCCCCTTCAAAAAAGTTAGTATTCTTAGAGACTTTTTTTGAGTTTTTTTTAGCCATTTGTTTTGGTTTCAGTTGTACTTACTGGAGGCGTTGTGGGTTGCGTAGGACTTTCAGCAGGTTTTGATTGGCTGTTGTTTGCAGGTTTTACAGAAGGGCCAGAATATTTTGCATTACTAAAAGCCAAGTAAGGGTATCCTGCAATTGATAATGCCCAAAGCCATATAACTCCAAATGCTGTACCTTTACCAAAAGATTTTGCTAAATCTATTGAAACAATAATTGTTATAAAAAGGTTTATAAGAGGGATGAAGTAGAGGATAAACCACCAGCTTGGTCTACCAACAATGCTCATTAGAACATATATATTATATATAGGTATTATTCCTTCCCATCCTTTTCGACCAGCTTTAACATAAATTTTCCAAAATGAAGTAAGAACGAGGATTATGAAAAGAATATAGACTACAAAGAAGATAATCGATAAGCCTGAATTTTCGTTCATATAAAGAGCTTAGATTAAAAAAGCTTGCAAGTCAACATAGATATGATTCTTACTCAATTTGGCCTTGACTTGATTCTGTAAATGTTTTATATTTAGTTATTCTTCAGTTTCAAAACTTCGAATTTATCTCATTGGTCAGGTGATACAGAATGAATTACTTGACACTTAGCAAACACAGTGCTATACTGCTAAAACTTAAAGATGATACACTTGTCTGATAAAAACAACGAACAATTAATTCCAGTAATTCCAATTCGTGACGGTATTGTTTTTCCCCACACTGAATCAATACTTACATTTGGTCGCCCAAAAAGTTTAGCCGCACTTGAGTCAGCATTTGCCGGAGAGCGCGTAGTATGTTTTGTTCTTCAAAAAAACCCTAAACAAAATGACCCAGAACCAGAAGACTTATATTCAATGGGAACTGTTTCCCACATCGAGCGCATGATCCGAACAGACGGCGAAGTAAATGCTTTAGTTCGCGGTATATCACGGGCAAAGATTGTAAAAATTGATGCAAGATCTGGATATTTCTTGGCTCGTGTAGAAGAACTCGATGAATTAAATGACGATAATGCTGAGATTAAGGCTCTTTCAAACCATCTAATTACTGAGTTTAAAAAAGCTTTGGGTCTTGGAAAACAAGCTGACTTTTTAGTTTTCATGAACATTATGAGTGAAGTTGCTCCGTCTGAACTTGCGGATCAAATCGCATCAACACTTGATATTAAAGGAAGTGAGCGCCAAGCACTTCTTGAAACTGTTGATGTAAAGACTCGACTCGAAAAAGTTTCTGAATTACTTGCTCGTGAGGTTAAAGTTTTGGAACTTGAAAGAAAAATTTCAAGCAAGACTCAAGAAAGTTTTGAGAAAAACGCTAAAGAAGCATTTCTTAAAGAAAGAATTAAAACAATGGAGAAAGAGCTTGGTGAATCTGGAGAAGATAGTGATGTAAAAGAACTATTAGACAAAATTATTGCAGCTAAAATGCCTAAGGAGGTTGAGGAAAAAGCCAGAAAAGAACTCAAGAAACTTTCTCAAACAACTCCATACAATCCAGAATCAGGATATATAAGAAATTACCTTGAAGCTTTAGTTGCGCTTCCATGGAACGTTAAGTCAAAAAACAATGTAGATTTGGCAACAGCAGAGAAAATTTTAGATGAAGAGCATTACGGTCTTAAAAAAGCAAAGGAAAGAATTGTTGAATATCTAGCGGTACACAAACTTGCTGGAAAAATGCGTGGACCTATTTTATGTTTTGCTGGACCTCCAGGAGTTGGAAAAACATCAATTGGAAAATCAATTGCAAAAGCACTAGGCCGCAAGTTTGTAAAAGTTTCGCTCGGAGGTATACGTGATGAAGCTGAAATTCGTGGTCACAGAAGAACATATGTTGGAGCGCTCCCTGGAAGAATTATTCAGGGAATAAAAGACGCTGGTACGAATAACCCAGTATTTATGCTCGATGAAATTGATAAAGTAGGAGCAGATTATCGCGGTGACCCATCAGCAGCACTTCTTGAGGCTTTGGATCCAGAGCAGAACAATGCATTCTCAGATCATTATCTGGATGTTCCATTCGATCTTTCAGATGTTATGTTTATTACAACAGCGAACATGCTTGATACAATCCCACCAGCACTTCGAGATAGACTTGAGATAATTGATTTTGCTGGCTACACACAGGAAGAAAAATTCAACATTGCTACAAAATTCTTATTTAGAAAAGAACTAGAGTCTCATGGTCTTAAGTCAGAGAATGTTGTAATGAAGGATGATGCTATTGAATATATCATTCAGCGATACACGAGAGAAGCAGGAGTAAGACAGCTTGAGCGTGAAATAGCCGGTGTTTTGAGAAAAATAGCAAAGCAAGTTGCAGAGAAGAAAGCTAAAAAAGTTACAGTCGATAAAAAGACTGTTGAGAAATTCTTGGGACCTACAAAATTCTCATCATCAATAGCGGAGAAAAAAGATGAGGTAGGTATGTCTACTGGTCTTGCTTGGACATCAGTTGGGGGAGAAATTCTCTTTATTGAGGTTGCGTTAATGCCTGGAAAAGGTCAACTTATTTTAACGGGGCAATTAGGAGATGTTATGAAAGAGTCAGCTCAGGCTGCTATGTCATATATTCGTTCAAAAGCAACAAAGCTTGGTTTAAAAGAAAACTTCTACAACAAAATTGATGTTCATGTTCATATCCCAGAAGGCGCAACTCCAAAAGATGGTCCTTCCGCAGGAGGAGCAATGACAACGGCACTTGTTTCTGCGTTCACTAAAATACCTGTTAACCACTTAGTAGGTATGACTGGAGAAGTAACACTTCGAGGAAGAATTCTTGAGATTGGTGGCTTGAAGGAAAAATTAATTGCTGCCCACAGAGCTGGTCTTAAAACCATAATTCTACCTAAAGAAAATAGAAAAGATCTTGAAGATGTACCAAAGCAGGTGTTAAAAGATCTTCGCTTTGTCTTTGTTTCACACATGGATGAAGTATTGAAAGTTGCATTAACAAAGAAAATTCCTGGACTTGATGATATAAAAGGGGAACAGCCTTCAAGTGCTAATATTACTCCACCGGCTCCAATAATTGCAGATTAATAGAAGATTATTTTATAGTAAGGGCTACCTTTTTTCTTTCTCGAATAGTTTTTGCAATGTTTTTCTTTCTTAGCTCTTCAGCAGCAGCTTTTGCAGCTTTTCTTGCTTCTACTTTTTCAGTTTCTTGAGCAAGTACTTTTTCAAACTCAGCCTGACATTCTTTATTTGTGCAAACGCTTTGGGAAACTTCAACAGTTGATGATCCAAGACTTGTTTTGAGTTCTTCTGTCCAGGTCTTTAGAATTTTTTTAGGACTACCACAGCGTTCACAAGGTTGGTCTAAGTAATTAGATTTTGAGGATGAAAATGAATTCGACACTGGTCTGCGTACTATAGCACATTTAGAAAATTAATTCAATTTATGAATCTAAAATAGTAACTTTAATTCCGGTAGATGTAAAATTAGAAAGCTAATTTAATTGGGAGAACAAGTTCCATTGTAAACCGAAGCAGTTGAGCAAATTTTGCCGTCTGGCATCTTGCATTGCCCATTCTTGCTTCCTTGAGGAGTGCCACCTCTTAAAGCACAGAATACTTGATCTGTAGTACTATAGCCGACTGTTTTGACGCCTCCAATGGGGCATTGACCATTATATAATGAGTACAATTCACAATTCATATCATCTGCAAAATTACATATATTGTAAAATCCGTTATTTGGTCTTCTTGCGGTTGTTACAAAACCTCCATTTTGAATACATTTAGAATAGGCAGCGGATGCAATCTGACCTGCCTTAGTAGGTGAAGAGGTGGTAGATACTCCTAGGACACTTGATTCAGTAGGGCCAAATTTATAACCAATAATAAATGCGCCTACAATAAGTATTACAACTGCTAGTGATCCTGCAACGAGTGGTGAGAATTTTTTATTTTTGGCCATAACTTAAATATTCCATATACCAAAATAAAAATCAAGAATGAACTAAGACTGGAAGATTAATAGATTTATCTTTTTTTGAAATTTTTACTTAATACAACAAAAACTATTCCCGTCCAGATAGAAATCAAACCAATTAGGAATGTGAAGCCTGAAAAGGCATAAGTTAGGATTCCTAGATTTAATGCTGTAGTAAGTGTAGTTGCTGTAACCCAAGTGTTTCTTGCTTCATTAGGTGCCATTACAGGTTTCCCCTCAGAGTCTAATACAGGTTTGCCATCTTCTCCTAGAGATTCCACCATGCGAGGCATTTCTGAGTATGTTTTGCCGCCAGTAATTTTAAGGGCATGTGTTCTAATTATGTCAGCTTGAGATTTTAAAGTGAATGGATCGCGAACTGGAGCATTAGGAATTGAAGCATCTTCCGGAGTTACAATCTTTTCTCGCGTAATGTTCTGATATGTGAAGCATATTCCCCATAATCCACCAAGAATTAATAACGCACCCGCAGTAATTGCGAATATACCTGATATACGAAGTAGTAGCCTCATAAATATACTTTAGACAATAGTAAAAATAAAAGCAAGACGGTTTATTGTGCTTGATGTATAGTTTGAGCTATTAAATCTGACAATTCATTATGGGAGTAAATGTTGGAAGTTTTAAAGTGAATAATGGGTATATTAGCATCCTTGAAGGCAGCATCAACTAATTCATCACGTAGATTTCTACTTCTTTCATTGTGGCTTCCACCATCAAGTTCAATAATTAGCAATGGCGTAAAGTTGTCAGTAGAGCAAATGACAAAATCAACATGCTTTTGAGAAATTTGATTAAATTTTTTCCAGAATTCAGGATCGGTTTCGGGTATAGCCATTTCAATAAGATCTGCAATCCTCACTTTTGGGCAAATATACATCATTTGAGGAATAGAATGCTGAAGTGCATCGAAAAATCTTTTCTCACCTGCGCTAAGTAGATAGGGTCCCTTTGCCTTATATATTCTCCTGGAAGATTTAAATAGTTTTAGAAATATATATAAACCGGAAAGGAGAAGTGCAGTCAGTAAAAAGGCAGCTAAAATATAAAATATCATTTTCTCTAATTATATTAAACTATGAATGTGACCCTAACTATACACAGTTCGAACCGCATTTAGCCTTCTGGAATAGATTACTGGAAGTTTATCAAGAAAGTAGGGGGGTGAATGAATGAAGGGTTTTACTTCTGAGCTTCACAACGAAAAGACTTTCTATCAAGCTTTCGTAAAAGATCTGATGTCTTGCAGGAAGGAAATAATTATCGAAAGCCCTTTTATCACGACAGAAAGAATGAATGGCTTTCGATCGGTGTTTAATAACATTTTAGAAAAAGGTGTAAAGATTTATATCTTCACTCGTGATCCTAAAGAACATGAATGGAATATGGCTTTGCAGTCTGAGGCTGAGATACAAAACTTTGAAAGGACAGGAATACAAACCTTAATTGCTCTTGGAAACCATCACAGAAAACTTGCAATTCTTGACCGTAAGATACTTTGGGAAGGAAGCCTAAACATACTTTCGCAAAATAACAGTCGTGAGATAATGAGAAGAATAGAAAGTGAGAGATTTGCTAGTGAAATGTTTAATTTTTTAAGGCTTGATAAGTTTATTTAGAACGGGAGGATATCGGATGATTTAACTTTCAATGCCTTTGCAATTGCCTCAAGGACTTCATAAGAGGGGTTTACTTCCCCTCTCTCAATTTGCGCAAAGTAATTAACATGTATCATGGCTTTATTTGCTACCTCGGCTTGAGTTAAATCAGCCTTTTGTCTTGCTTTTTTTATCTTTCTTCCTAGTTCTTCTTGTGAACCCATATTTATAAAATTATACAACTTTTAGAGATAGTTTGCCTATATATTATAAGCTTCGTTTTTGTTAGAATACCTGCATATGAGATTAGCTTCGTTTAGAATTAGAAATTTTAAATCTATCATAGACAGTGGTGAATGTCATTTATCCGACAAAGACAATATCTTAATTTTAGCTGGACAAAATGAAGCTGGAAAGAGCGCTATCATTGAAGCTCTTGATTTCTTCAGGAACGGTCCAACAGAAAGCTTCGAGAAGCTTTTCAGAAGGCAAAGGTTAAATCCACAGGTTGATTGTTGTTTTAAACTAGAAAAATATGACCTCGAAAATATTGATACTGAATCGGATAGTGACAAAAAATTGGTTGATTACTTAACAAAAAATCCTATACTCAATTTTCGTAGGGGTGATGTAGATAAAAATGAGTTTGCAGAATTTAAACTTACAGATGAAGAAAGAGAAAAATTAAATAAGTTCTTTCCAGAATCACCACCTCCACCAACATTAAGTACACCTCCTGAGGGTGAGAACCCTACGGAACCAGCAGTAACAGATCAAGCTACAGCGGTTCCCTCAGCGGAATCAAGTTTTTCTTTAGACGATTTGGAGGATTTTCTGATTGCTGAAGCGAGGAAGTTCATATTTTATGACTCTTTCTCTGACTTACTACCCGGCGAAGTAACGATTGATGACATACCCAATCATCCAGCAGTATTGGATTTTCAAAAAGTATTTAACGCAGATTTTGCAAAAATAATAAAAATGGATTCGCGCGCGATAAAAAGAGAAGAAATCAGAATTAATCAAGAAGCCAGTGATAATCTAAACCAATATTGGAATCAAAAGCTTGAAGATGGTGGAAAATATAATTTTGTTGTGAAAATCGTGCCATTACCTGCTGTAGAAGGCGATGCTCCTAAATCAATAGAAGCTGTATCAAGAGTTGAATTTTATATCGAACGAGACGATCAAGATCCTCTTTATCTTGAACAAAAGAGTAAAGGTTTTAGATGGTTTAGTTCATTTAATCTCCGGTTGAGAGCTTTGGGAGT
>CAZXFJ010000004.1:0-3821 GCA_964640435.1 uncultured Gammaproteobacteria bacterium
AGGTTTCAATTCTTTAAGTAGTTTTTTCTCCAATTTTGGCATAATATATGTAATTCCATAAACAACGACAGCATCGTATTTGCGTAAGTTTTCGTTAAATAAATTTCCTCTTTTTACAAATATACTTTGTGATTTTTTTAAAGTTTTTATTTGCCGTTTATTTCGCCAAACAAGGGCCGGATTTATTTCAATTCCATAGGCTTTTGCACCATGTTTTTCAATTTCAAAAAGTAACTTTCCATCACCGCTTCCAAGGTCTATTATTTTCTCCCCCTTTTTAGGTTTTAGTAATTTAATAATGTCGGCAGTCCTTTTATCAGAACTTTTAACGTAAGGCGCACCATACCAAAGGGTTACAATATATTGAAGACACCAAACAATAAAACCAAGTAGTATTACAATATAAAAAATAAGGATAATATAGATCACGAAAATATTCTACAACAATATTTACAGAAACTTGATTTTTGCTTCAAAAAACCTCTTAATATAAGTAATGCCCGATTTTAAATTTGTTAATATTCCATCGCTTGATAATTGGGTAATCTCTGCCCCAAAACGAGCTCATAGACCAGATGTTCATGGAAAAAAGCATCAAGAGTGTCCTTTTGATCCTGCGCATCCAAATACTGATCCTGAAGTTTTTAGAATTGGCGGAGAAGAGGGAGACAAAAATTGGTCGGTTAGAGTGGTTGAAAACAAATTCCCCTTTGCCCCAATCCATGAAGTTGTTATTCATACTCCACAGCATGTTGATAGCCTTTCAAAATTAAGCGTTGAACAGGTAAAGCTTGTTATTGAAGCATTTGTTAATCGTTTCAATACACATTTAAGACAAGGAACTGTTGTTATTTTTTCAAACGCAGGGCACGATTCTGGAGAATCAATTCAGCATTCTCATTCACAAATTGCAGTTGTACCACACGAAGTCCCTGTTGTAGTACCTGCACTTGAAGAATTTTTAGATTATGAAAGAGAGTTTTTTAAGGTAAAAGATTTAGAGCTTGTTTGTCCACCATATTCACAATGGCCAGATGAGGTTTGGATTGTTCCCTCAGATCGAGGAAAGCTTTTTGGTGAAATAACATATGAAGAAATGGAAAACTTGGCATATGTTTTAAGACGAATCATTTCAATTTTTGAAGTTAGACATGGAAATGAATTTCCATATAACTTCTATATATATCCAAGACGTGATTGGTATATGAGAATAATGCCAAGAGCAAAAATTGCTGGTGGTTTTGAAATGGCAACGGGAATATTTGTTAATACTCAAGATCCAAAGGAAACAATGCAGTTTATAAAGGAACAATTTGCGGAAGTTGATGATGATAAGATTGGGTCACAAAAAGCAAACTATAGAAAGGGAGTTTAGAATTTGCTCTTCACTGCGTTAATGGCGGCACTTTCCAATGTTATAGCTGCCTTAGATAGGGATTCGCGACCGTATTTTGCTACAAGTGCTTCAATGTTATCCAAGACAATTTGTCCAACTAAAAATTTTGATTTTGTGTATCTAATAACTGGACCCCTGAATTCATATGGCGTGTTAATTTGAGGTATATTAAGTGTGAATTTACGAGCAAAATTAAGATCTCTGGCACTTCTTTTATCTTTGTATGCTTGAGTGGATCGTGTTTCCCGCAAGGCCACGGCGTGATTTCTGTATATAGTCTCAGACATAATAAATTTGTAAAAAAATTAATTAAAAAAGAATGTAGTCAAAACTACATTTGAATAAGTATCGCAGGGCTCATTGTGGACTTTAATGTAACGTTGTTTATTTTATTTGCTCCAATTGAAGCAATGGCTGTTTTAATATTGTCAGTTAATTTTTCATCTTCAAATGAGAGCTTTCCAACAGATAAGTGGATAATAGGAGCTCCTGCTTCTGTTTTGTAGTTAATTTGTCCAGCAGAAAGCTTTTCGATAACTGCTTCTGGTTTGTCAGTAATTGTTCCTGATTTTGGATTTGGCATGAGACCACGTGGACCTAAAACTCTTGCAACACGTGCAAGTTTAGGCATCATTTGTGGTGTTGCAACTAAAACATCAAAGTCAATCTTTCCTTTTTCGATTTGTTCGATGATTGCATCATCTGCAACTTTGATTCGAAGAGTCTTACCTGTTCCATGAGGAAGAGATACTTGTCCTGAAATTCCTTTTTCTTTTGCATTGATATGAAGCTCAACTGTTTCGTCAAAGTTACCCTTTTTGAACTTTCTTAGAACTACGATAGCGTCTTTTAGAGGGTATACGGTAGCTTTTCCTACATATGAAACATTGTCATTGTGTCTTTTTGAGCGTTCACGTGCAGCTTTATTTGCTTTTTTCTTTTCTTTCTTCTCTGGTTTTGCAACTTCTACAACTTCTTCTGTTTTTTCATCAAGTTCTGCAGCAATTTCTTCTTCTGAAGCACCAACGGAATTAATTCTTTGTCCGCCACCCATGTTCATGCCTTTTGCTTGCTTTTTTGCCTCAGCCTTTTCTTCACGGCGTTTTTTTTGTTCCTCTAGTGCTTCTTGTTCTTGTTGTTCGTCACCTAAGACTTTTACTTTAACTTTTCCCATTATGCTTCTTGAATACCCATTGAGCGGGCTACACCTTTAACTATTTTTGCTGCTTGTTCAATATCTTTTGTATTTAAATCTTCAAGTTTAATTTCAGCAACTCTTTTTGCCTGTTCATGAGTTATTTTTCCAGCAGATTCACGGCCTGGTTTGTGTGATCCACTTGTGATTTTGAGTTCTTTTTTAATTAATTCAGAAATTGGTGGTTTTTTAACGATAAATGAGAATGTACGATCTTCATAAACTGTTATAACAACAGGAAGAACTGTACCTTTTTGATCAGCTGTCTTATCGTTAAATGCTTTAACGAAATCCATGATTGGAAGTCCGTGTGGACCGAGTGCTGTACCAACAGGTGGTGCAGGAGTTGCTGAGCCTCCGATAACGTTTAATTTTATTAATGTTTTAATTTTCTTTGCCATATTTAGATTTTAGAAACTTGCAAGAAGTCTAGTTCAACTGGAGTTTCACGTCCAAAGATTGAAACAAGAACTTTAACTTTACCTTTTTCTTCATCGATTGATTCAACTGATCCTAAGAAATCTGAGAAAGGTCCGTCTGTGATCTTAACTGCTTCACCAGCTGAGAATGCTGATTTGAAGACTGGAGCGCTCATCTCAGTGAACTTAAGGATTGCATCAATTTCTTCGTCACGAACTGGTGTTGGCTTGTTCATTGTTCCTACGAATGAAGTAACACCTGGAGTTGTACGAACGAGAAGCCATGCTTCATCGTCAAGAATCATCTTTACAAAAATGTATCCTGCAAAAATCTTTTCTTTAATGGTTTCTTTTTTACCACCACGAACACGAACGATTTCTTTTGTAGGGACGAGTGCGTCAAGGATTCTTTCTTTAAATCCCATAGCGTCAACTCTTTGCATAAGGGTTTTTGCCACTTTATTCTCATGTCCTGAGTATGTGTGGACAATAAACCAGCGTGCTTTGTTTTCTGTTGTTGGTTCCATAGTTTTTTATTATCTTACGAGTAATCCGAGAAGGTTAGTGAATAGAAAATCCATGCCTCCTAAATAAAGTCCTACAACAAGGCTTATAACTATTACTATAATTGTAAGTCTTGTGACGTCGGTACTCGTTGGCCACGTTACATGAGATAATTCTGATCTAACCTCGGAAAGAAACGTGAACATTCGTACAATTTTATCACAAGGCTAGCGTAATTGTAAAGATATAGGCTCAGGAGTATAATTTCGCCAATGAATAGAAAAGAAAGCCCGATTTCACCAATCGC
>CAZXFJ010000004.1:3921-36248 GCA_964640435.1 uncultured Gammaproteobacteria bacterium
TAGTAGAGCGTCCTCTGGCTGAGCTTACTCAACAAAGGCGCTAATTTTGACTTTTTGCGAGTGAACAATTAAAATCAACACATATGGCCAAGATTAAGAAAGCGGTCGTGCCTGCAGCAGGTTTTGGAACAAGGTTTTTGCCTCAAACAAAGGCGATGCCTAAAGAGATGCTCCCAATAGTTGATAAGCCTGTTATCCAATATGTTGTAGAAGAAGCAGTAGCCTCAGGAATAGAAGACATCATTATTGTTACAGGAGCACTTAAGCGTGCGATAGAAGACCACTTTGACGTTCCAAACGCTGAGCTTATTAAAAATCTTGAAGCCGGTGGTAAAGAGCACCTCATTGAAGCCACGAAGAAAATCTCTGAGATGGCAAACTTTATATATGTTCGTCAAAAGGGTATGTATGGAAATGGCACTCCAGTCTTGGCAGCAGAACCTATTATTGATAACGAGCCTTTTGCTGTTATGTGGGGAGATGAATTTATATACAGTAAGCCACCAAGACTTGCTCAAATGATTAAGGTTTTTGAAAACCGTGGAGGAGCTGTTATTTCAGCTGTTAGAATTCAAAACAAGGAAGATTTAAAGCGCTACGGAATTGCAGAAGTTGAAGCAGTAGAAGGAAATGTATTTAAAATTAAAAAGATTGTTGAAAAACCAAACCCAGATGAGGCACCATCAAATCTTGCGACACACGGAGCATACATTTTACCTCCAGAAATATTTGATATTTTAAGAGCTCAAGCACCAGGAACAGGTGGGGAAATTTATTTGCCAGAAGCAATAGATGCTCTTATCAAGACAGGGTATCCAGTATATGCATGTGAAATTGAAAACGGAAGATATTACGATACAGGTAATAAACTCGAATACATGAAGACAGTTGTTGAACTTGCTCTCGAGCACTCAGATATAAGTGGTGACTTTAAAGAATTCATCAAAAACCTCAAATTAGACTAAAATGTCGAGTGAATTCGAAAACCAGAACTCTCAAAATCCTAATTTTGAAGAATTTGCTCGAGAAAAAGGATATATCCAGGATACTATTAATGAAGAAAATAAATTTGCAATTAAGACACTGTCTGGTAACGGCATTCCAGAATATTTTATAAGAGATTATTTTATCGCCAATCCTTCAGGTGGATTTGCCTCAGTGGCTGAAGCACAAATTTCTGCTCTCGGTATAAAATTAACTAAATTTGGAAGAGAGATTCCTGCTGGAAAATACTCATATCATGAGGAAGAAGTACTTCAGTTATTTGGAGACGAAAAATGGGGTTATGAGCCTAGATACGAGCTGCTTCATATAAAAGGTCAAAAAGAATTGGACGGTTTCATAAATAATGTTGAAATTAGGTTTAATAAAGATGGTTCCTTTGACGCATTTAGTGTTGACGTGCATGATGGCACAACCATCACTAGCGCAGGATTAAAGAGTAATCATATTCAGCAGTCATTTGATGAAAATAATGGTAATCCATTTGTGTTTAATGCCCCTCAAGGAACAAGTGTGATTGTAGAAAACAATGGAGATTCTTATGCTCTGTATCTTGTGTCTGCTGATAGTAAATTAAGACATAAGGTTGTTGCTAAAAGGCAATTAAATATAGATGAATTAATAATAAACTTAGAGTTGGAATCCATAATGAAAGATCCATTTCAGCCTCCAAATGGCGAAATAGGAAAAGGTTTTGGTGATAAAACTTGGAGATTTGCAAACCTAGGAAAAGAGATGGGCGTCAGCGTTATTCCTGCAGATGACGTCCTGGAAGAAGAGTTTGATTCAAGAGGGTTTAGGCAGTTAGTTGATAAGATAAAAGATAATTTATAAATCTACTAATCAAGAAAAAAGTTAAAATACCTTTTAAACTCCGATTTTGTGTTTTTAATATTGAAAAGTCATTCATGGTAAAATAATCATTATGAATCCAAAAGATTTAATAATAAAAAACTTAGCAACTTCTGTTAAAAAAATTACAAAAGAAAGCATTCCTGTAATGCTTTCTATTCCTGAGAAAAGTATCAATGGTGATTATGCTACAAATATTGCATTAAGACTTACATCCGTTATTAAAGGTAATCCAAGAAACTTAGCTGAAAAAATTGTTGAAGAATACAAAAAGCTTTCAGATCCAAATATCTCCAGAATTGAAATTGCAGGCCCAGGTTTCATTAACTTCTTTCTAAATGATCAAGTACTTGCTGAAAATATGTTTAATGTAATAGAGAGGTCGGACAATTTTGGAAATACAGATATAAATAAAGGTAAAAAAGTAATTGTCGAGTTTTCATCTCCAAATATTGCTAAGCCTTTTACCGTGGGACACCTAAGGTCAACTATTATCGGTTCTGCGATTGCTAATTTGCTTTCTGCAACTGGATACACAGTGTATCGAGACAATCATTTAGGTGATTGGGGAACTCAGTTTGGAAAACAAATTTATGCAATAAAAACTTGGGGAGATGAGAAAACGATTGAGAAAAGTGAAAACCCGGTTAAGGATCTTGTTGAGTTGTATGTAAAGTTTCATGAGGAAGCAGAAAAGAATCCCGCACTTGAAGACGAGGGGCGTGCATGGTTTAAGAGACTTGAAGATGGAGACCCAGAAGCCAGACGTCTCTGGAAAAAATGTATTGATTGGTCAATGAAAGAATTTAACCGTCTGTACGAATTACTCGGAATAACATTTACAGAAAATGATGGAGAAGGTTTCGGAGAATCATTCTTTGAAGACAAAATGGAAAGCGTTATCAAAGAACTTCGTGATAAGAAACTATTAAAAGAAGACAAGGGTGCTGAGCTTGTATATTTTCCAAAAGATAAATACCCACCACTTATGATTTTAAAACAAGATGGAACAACACTTTATGCAACACGAGACCTTGCAACAGATAAATTTAGACTAACAGAGCATGGTAAAGATGTGACAATTATTAATGAAGTTGGAATAGAGCAATCATTATATTTTAACCAGCTTTATGAACTAGAAAAAATGCTTGGATGGGTAACAGATGGGCAAAGAATTCACATAAAACATGGTCACTTTAGATTCAAAGAAGGAAAAATGTCTACAAGAAAAGGGAATGTCGTTTGGCTTGAGGATGTTTTGGATGAAGCGAAAAAGCGGGCAGAAAAACTAGCCAAAGATGGAGCCTCTGATGCAGTTGTTGTTTCAACTGGTGCAATAAAATGGAATGATTTAAAGAGAAACAGTGCTCAGGATATTGTTTTTGATTGGGATGATATTCTAAATATGGAAGGGAATTCTGGTCCATATATGCAATATGCATATGTTAGAACTCAAAGTGTATTAAGTAAAAATGAGGAAGCAATTTCAGAAAAAACGAAACTTTGGGGACAAGAAATTTCTGTTGAAGAAAGAGAATTATTGCGCAGCCTAATTTACTTTCCTGAAATAATTCAAATGGCTGCTGCAAACTTTGCAACAAATGAAGTTGCTAACTATTTATTTGACCTGGCGCAGAAATTTAATCTCTTTTATCAGAAGCAACCAATTCTAAAAGCGGAAGATGAAGATGTTAAAAATTTTCGTCTCGCGCTGACTGCTGCAATAGGTCAGGTTATTAAAAATGGCCTAAATCTTCTGGGTATTCAGACGGTAGAAAAGATGTAATTTGATTATTTTGCCTCAAAATTGTAAAATTCTCGCTTATGAACGAAAGACCAATGCCAAATGATTTGTCGCCTGAAGAAAAACGTAGACTTCAGGAGGTTAAGAGAAGAGCTGACCAAGTATCTAATGATGACGTCGCATCCATTTATATTAAAACGGAAGCGGTAGATAAGCTGAAAGGGGAATTGGGTTACATAGACGATCAAGATGCATATTCCATTACAATGAGAGCGAAGAGCATAACGGAAGATTTTTTTGATGAATTTCGTGATGAAAATGGAGAATCGGTCTTCTTAGACAGTATA
This sequence comes from uncultured Gammaproteobacteria bacterium, assembly GCA_964640435.1. Lineage (GTDB taxonomy): Bacteria > Patescibacteriota > Microgenomatia > Levybacterales > GWA1-39-11 > GWA1-39-11. The sequence continues at coordinate 7,867 of CAZXFJ010000004.1, forward strand.
GGTGAAGGCCTCACAGGCATATATACGGGTGAGGTTGGTATGGTAAATGCTGCACTTGTGGGTATGGCTGTTGTTATGGGTGCTTTTCGTGAAAGTATGAATGGAAATGATTTTTTGAATGGAGTTAAGGGTTTGTCTAGAGATGAGATAATAAATACTTTTGATGACTTTGGTCAATTCCCATCAGAACGAATTCTTACCCAAAGAAGCGAAATAAGAATACCTAGCTTAAAAACAGGTAGTATAAATAATTTAGTATTATGGATGGCAAGTGATTTTCAACTCACTGATGGCACTGGAGAGCAATTTAAAGATGGAGCACAGCTTGGATATTTTTTGGTAACACGAAATGCAGATATATTTGCTAATTCACAAAATAATGATTCAAAAACCTTGAACGAATAGTGCCTTTGTGAGATAATGACCTTTATGAAATTCCACCATAAGGTTTTGGAAAACGGCCTCAATGTAGTAATAGTCCCAATAGGATCACTCGAATCAGTAACAACTCTTGTAATGGTTGGTGCAGGTTCGCGTTACGAAGAAGAAAAAAATTCAGGAATCTCCCATTTTCTTGAGCACATGGCTTTTAAAGGAACTAAAAAAAGGCCAACAGCTCTTGAAATCTCATCTTTAATTGATGGAGCAGGTGCAGAATCAAACGCTTTTACGGGAAAGGAATATACAGGTTACTACATAAAGTCCGCTGCAAACAGAGTTGAGCTTTCTTTAGATATTCTTTCAGACATGCTTTCAAACCTTCTTTTAGATCCTGCTGAAATTGAAAAAGAAAAAGGAGTCATTATTGAAGAGATTAATCTGTATGAAGATACTCCGCCAAGAAAAATTGGAGATGTTTTTGAAAATCTTTTGTATGGAGATACGCCAATGGGATGGGATATTGCGGGAAACAAAGAGGTAATCCGTGGAGCAGACCGTGATTTGTTTGTTGAATACATGAAGAAACTATATTCTGCATCAAATATGGTAGTGGTTGTGGCCGGAAAAGTAGAAGTTGATGAGGCAGAGGGTCTTATTGAAAAATATTTTGGACCTCATCCAACATTTACAACAGAAGGATACAAGTCTGTTATTGAAGGACAGAAGGAGCCAGCAGTTTTAATTCAACACAAAGCAACAGATCAGGCACACTTTGGACTTGGAGTCCGCACAGTTGGGATAACAGATGAAAAACATAAATATGCTCTTAATATTCTTTCAGCAATTCTTGGTGGAGGAATGTCATCAAGACTTTTCCATGAGGTTCGTGAGAAGAGAGGTTTGGCATATTATGTTAGAACAACCTCTGAAAACTATCTCGACTGTGGGTATCTCGCGACATTTGTTGGAGCAGATCCAAAAAGAATAGACGAAGCGATAAAAGTAGTACGTGATGAATATGAAAAAGTAACTAAGAAGGGTGAAATTACAGAGGAAGAGCTTAAGAAGGCAAAAGAGTACATAAAAGGACACTTTGTTCTTGAACTTGAAGATACTCGTTCTGTTTCCGTATATTATGCAACCGACTGGCTACTTGAGAAGAAGCTTGAAAATCCAGATGAGATTATCAAGAAAGTTGACGCAGTAACACTATCTGAAGTTTTGGAAGCTGCACAAGAATTTTTAACCCGACCGTTAAACTTGGCAATAATTGGGGACTTTAAAGATAAAGAACGATTCCTCAAATTACTTAAATAATATCTATAGCATTTTTTAAATTAGCCTCAAATAAATATTATTCAATAATGTTAAGAAGTTCGTCCAAATTTTCAATCGTGCCATCAGGTTTATCGGGTAGTTTCTCATAATCTCTCCAGACATTCGAGGTTCGATATTTTTGAGGAGGAACAGATAATATCGCCTTTGCTCCTGCTTTGTGTGCAAGTTGGATATCTCGAATTGGATCATCTCCTACATAAATTATCTGCTCGGGATTGTGCCCAAAGTATTCAGCTGCAACTCTTATAACCATTGGGTCTGGTTTCTCAAACCCAATGATTTCAGAAGGTAAATAGTGGTCTATCAACTGTTCAATACTCATCCATGAAAAAGATGCTCTAGCACTAAATGTTCTATCGTTTGAAATTATTGCCGTTTGCTTTCCCATATTTTTTATACCTATCAAAGTTTTCTTAATCATTTCTTTTCTTGGGTTATTTATTAATAGGGTACGGAATTCCTCCCGGTAGATCTCAAGAATTTTAGGTCCCAAGAAGGCTCGTATTTCATCTGAAACGCCAACTGCTCTGAGTCCCCATTGGATAAAAGGTTCTTCCTGCATAAAATGGGAGGCGTATTGAAAGCTTAAGTGTTTGTTTGAAGAACCCCATTCGGCCACGAATCTTTCAAGATCAAATTCAATATCAAAGGTTTTTCGAGCATATTCCAAGCCTTTTGTTGCCACAAGATACTTAATGTCATCAAAAGGATCAAATACTAGTGTATTTCCCCAGTCGAATATAATACTTTGACCTTTAACCTTTTTAATGTTTGCCATATTAAATTATTTAAGTGTACCTGCCCCAATCCAAGCCAAATCAAACCAGCTTTTTAGTGTTGAGGCTATTTTTTTATGCTGAATTATAATACCTAGGAGCGGATAATCGTCTGCATTATATATAAATGCAACTTTGTCGCCATATATAGCTATTTCACTATCTAATGGGAATGTGGATTGAGAAACGGTGCGTGTTGATCTGAATTCTTTTACATCTCTTGATTTGTATTCCTTTGCAGAGGACGTGTTGGATACAATGACATTCATGTGAATTTTTTCGGCAACCCTTTTTTTAGTATAAACAGTATTAATCCAGTTTAAAAGCTCTTTATTGCAAGCCTCTAAACCTAAAAGAGAGTATACGAATTTCTTTTCGTTTATTATATCCAGATATACTTGCTTTACGCCTTCAATTCCTTCAAATGTTCTAACTGAAGGTTTTACTGTCGAGTTAATATATAGAGAAAGAAAAAAAGGCAAGGCGCCTTGTACTGATGAAAGAGCGGAGTTAGCAGCCGTGTATTGATTTTTTGCAATATTCAATAATTTAGCCGGCGATTCTGCTTTTACGTGTAGCTTCTTTTTTATATCTTCTTGAATTACCAATCTTTTAGCAATCAAAGAGTCAACAACACTATAAACGGTAGAGTGTTTGAGGCCAGATTCTTTTATCAAGTGAGCCATTGGAATCTCTCCAGATCTAAGTAAAAGTTCATAAATTTGGCTCTCGTATTCTGTAAGTCCAATATTTCTTAGTGTAGTGTCCGACATATTACAAATTCTATTATATATCCTAGCCTTAATTTTGTCAAGTCTTTTGTCGTAATCATTCGACAAAAGATATAAAAATATACAACTTAGCCTCAAAAATAGCCATAAAATAGAAATAGAGCATGATTATAAAAAAGTCATAGTGCTTTGACATTCGTATTGACCCATAGTATTATCGACGCTGGCTTTAAAAAAGTCCATATTCGCGAAATAGCTTTGTGAATATGTTAGTTTTGCACATTGATAAAGCATACAGGTTATCTCAAGACGAAAGTTTTGAAGATAAACTCATAGCCTCGGCTTAAAGCCGTTGTAAGGAGTTAATATGAATACTACAATCCCACAAGGATCAGCTCAAGTTCGTATCTTCGGACCTGACAAAGGTGGTCGATATCATCTACAAAGGCGTTGCGGCTTCCAAGTTCGTGCGATGCGTCATGTTGGTGCGCCGGTGATGGAGTTTAATAGACTCTGTCTCAAGTGTCTAATAAAGGCAGGAAGAAATTCCCGCACCCCAGGTTGGTACAAGAAGCTGTTAAAGGCTCAGGTTTCCAAATTCGGGTACGGCATTATCGTCACGAACGTATATCGCTCGGATTTACAACCCGACAGTTATCGTTTAAGTCCACGCGTTGGACTTACGAGCCTTGGGACTAAACACATTCGTATCGGACAAATCAGTTCTCAGAGTCTACAAGATATTACTGAGGATTGGTAATGTTCAAAGGAGGCGCGACCCAGAAAATCATCGCGTTTTCCTCTAAGAGAATATTAATTTATAAGGAATAATTTCGTTATGACTAAGGGTTGGATTACTCCTCAGGAAGCAGTACGCTTGAATCCCGATTTCTTCACGGAACGCGGGAAGCAGGAATGGCTGTATGATACTCGTCGCGACGGCTACTACTCGGAATTCGGTTTCGCCGAATACCGCATACAAACTGGCCGCGACGGCATGCCCGCTTTCGGCCGCGTCGTATACGGCGAGAAGCCCAACATCAACGGAGTTGTGTGGGGCAAAGACGCCGACGGTATCGTTAAGGTTGCCGTTATCGTTCAAGCACGTCCTCTCGCAGATATGCCTTCTGGCATGGCTGCTGAGATGGGTATTATCTTCGGTCAGCCGTGTGTCATGGGTTTCCGTGACAACTTCGGCGGCATGAAGAACCTTGAGAAGGTTTTCGAAGCGGCTCAAGACGCTGCTGTTCGTGAGGCTCTCGAGGAGGCTGGTGTTCAGGACATCATCGATGTTCAGAACATGGGGCATCACAACCCCAACCCGACCTTCTGCGCCACCTGGTCTGAGCTCTTCGACATCGAGGTCGACCTGACCAAGATCACGGGAGTGACCGACCGCACGGAGCAGATCTACCGCGCCGAGTACATCTCGGTCAAGGAAGTTCTCCAGCGGATCGCCAGCGGCGAATACGAGGGGGTTAACTACCGGTCGGCAACTGCCAACGACGCTCTCATGGTGTGGCTCACACGCCACCCAGAGGCTCTCGGCTAAGATGAGTAGGAGATTGATGGGTAAATTTGCCTAGGTCGGCTAAAACCGGCTGCTCCTGCTCAATATGAGTAAATACATTTGATATAAGGATAAGTATCATTTGGAAAAATTGCTTTTCCATTTTGAGATTTATTTCTCGTTGTCAGATGTCTACTGTATGCTTTTTGTTTTTTTAACTCCAAATAGCTGTTGTAAATTCCACACAAAAAATTTATAATATTCCCTAATGGACAGAACACTAGTACTAGTAAAACCTGACGGAGTAAAACGTGGTCTTATCGGAGAAATCATTTCTCGTCTTGAAAGAGCACAGTTAAAACTTGTTGCAACCAAAATGGTTTGGGTTGATAAAGAACTCGTTGGAAAACACTACCCAGATTCCCGTACAGAACTTCTACAAGGAATTGGTGAGAAAACCCTCAAAACATACGCAGAATACAATAAAGATGCAAAAGCAGAGCTTGGAACAGATGATCCACTAGAGATTGGAAAAATCGTTAACATGTGGAATATGGAGCTTTTAACAGCAGGTCCAGTTCTTGCTATGGTTTGGGAAGGAAATCACGCAATTGATAACGTTAGAAAGATTGTTGGACCAACTCTTCCAGTTTTTGCACCTCCAGGAACAATTCGCGGAGATTATTCTGTTGATTCACCAGTTTTGGCTAACATGGAGAAAAGATCAGTAAAGAACTTAATCCATGCATCAGGAAACAAAGAGGAAGCAGATTATGAAATTGCTCTTTGGTTTGAAAACAAGGAAATCCACGACTACAAGCGCACCGACGAAATGGCTTAAAAGCCATCATCTCCTTTTTAATCCCTTTATTTTCGCTATCTTGAATTTGTTTGCGTGGATGTTTGAGTACCTAAAACCGAAGTGTAATTATTGGCCTGAGAATATACAAAAATAATTAGACCAATTAAGAGTACTGTTATTGCACCAACAAGAAATGAAACAAAGCGGCTCTTGCTGCTTCTTGCGTTTTGAGCTTTTGTAGGACCTTTTTTATATACTTTTTTTGAGGATTTCTTATTAGCCATAAAATTACCACAACTAGATTACCAGTTATGACTATTTTATGTCAATGCTGAGTTTTGTAAGAATGGAAAGAGCAACCCCGTCCCTGTTGTGTAAATTAAGCAAATAGTATATTCTTAATTTGTGAGAAAGAAACTGCCAAGAGAACTAGTTAATAAAATTATTGAGCGCAGAAGTAAAGGAAACAGTATACCTGAGATAAGTCAGGCTCTTTCTATTCCGAAAACGACTGTGTATAGGTACGCTAAGGATGTTAAAGTTATTGCTAAGTATTTAAAAGTATTAAGAGGCAGAAAAACTGGCGGAAGTAGAAATAGGATGATAAGGCTTCAAGAAGAAGCCTTAAGAAAGGGAGTCGAAATAGTGCAGGAGCTTTCAAAAAAGGAAAAAATACTTTTTCTATGTGCTATTTACTGGGCAGAAGGAAATAAAAAAGAATTGATACTTACGAATACGGATCCTGAAATAATTAGAATGTTTACTAATGGTTTAAGAGAATTATTTGGAGTTTCCGATGATAGAATAAAAGTGAGTATAAGAATTTATTCGGATCTAAATCAAAATGATTGTTTAAATTTTTGGTCGGCAGTTACTAAGATTCCTAAGGAAAAATTTTATAAGACATATGTTCTCGAAGGAAAAAAGATTGGAAAGTTGAAATATGGCATGTGCAGGGTACGTATTTCTAAAGGAAGTAGCTTGCTAAAGCAGATTCAGGGAATAAATCTAGCTTTTGTGCATGCCCTTGCAAAAATTGATAAAATACCAAACTAAGTCCCTGTAGCTCAACGGATAGAGCACCTCACTCCTAACGAGGCGATGGAGGTTCAATTCCTCTCGGGGACGCATATAATGGAACTTGAAAAAAATATAATACTTACCATTTTGCGAGACGGTATGGCTTATGCAAAAAGAAGTGGCAGCCGACCTATTGAGAAAACTGTTCACCCAGATGATCATGTAAGGGTAGATTTGGATGAGAGAGGATATATGGTTGGAGTGGAGTATGACACTCGAGATATACGAATGGCTATTATTCTACATCGAGATCTACCATTATAAGTTCATAATTGACTATTTTAAGGCATTTAAAGTATCATATACCTCATGGATGACAGACTTAGTAAAGATGAGCGCAAAAGACAGCGCCAGCTAGAACGCCTCGCAAATCAAAACTCAGGAAACTCTTCAGACTCAATGAAATGGATAATCCTTTCAATTGCAGCAATTGTTTTTATAGCATTTTTTGGAACCGTGATTTATCTCGTTAAGCAGCAACAAAATAAGCCAGTTGTATTAAGCGCTGCAGGATACTCAAAGGGAAGTGGAGATGTAACAGTTGTTGAATTTGGAGACTTACAGTGTCCAGCATGTAAAGCATACGAGCCAATGGTTCAGCAGTTATCCAAGGACTTTAAAGGTAAAATGAAGCTTGTGTACAAGCATTTTCCATTAACTTCAGTTCATCCTAACGCAATGCTTGCAGCAAAAGTCGCAGTCGCAGCAGGAAACCAAGATAAATTCTGGGAGATGCATGATTGGTTATATGATAATCAAGATTCCTGGTCATCACTATCAGGAAATGAAGCACGAGAAAAAATGAACGCCGCAGCTGAAAAACTTAAGCTTGATATAGAAAAGTTTAAAAAAGATGTAGACAGCTCTGAAACTGCTCAAAAAATTACAGAGAACCAAAATGAAGGAATTGAAGCAGGAGTTGCTGGAACCCCAACGTTTTTTATAGATAATGTTCGGATTGAAACCCCACCTGACTACGATTCATTTAAGAAAATCGTTCAAGACGCAATTAATTCTAAAAAATAATGGATAAACAAACAGCAATTATAATTGTGGGATTATTTGCTGATTTAGTACTTGTCGCTCAATTTTTTATTGTTTCCTTTATATTAATTTGGATATTGTCACATATATTCAAAAAAAATAAGCTTCTCGATTCATTTATTAAATTCTTTACTCAGAATGCAATAACATTTGCATTCATTGTTGCACTAGTAGCTATGATCGGATCATTATTCTTTTCCGAGATCGCCCACTTTGTCCCATGCAAGCTTTGTTGGTACCAGCGTATTTGTATGTATCCACAGGTATTATTACTTGGAATCGCAACAGTTAAAAATGACATAAAAGTTAAGATGTATGCGTTACCCCTTGCCATAATTGGTCTTGTAATAGCAATTTACCATTATGCTTTGCAAATGTCACCGCTTCCTCTTCCATGCACAGATGAGGTAGCAAGTTGCGCTGCGAAACAGGCTGCCCATTTTGGATATATAACAATTCCCTTAATGTCTTTAACCGCATTTGTTTTGATAATTATCTTCTTGCTTCTAGTTAAAAACAAAAAATAAGACTACTTTTTAATAATTTGAGGAGTATTCATCTCAGGCGTTGGTAGAGGATTTGAATGAGTGGGTGGGGGTAGATTATTTTTATTATCGGCATCTGATTTTGGTATTCCCAGGATTCCCATCGCAACAAGAATCATACCCCCAACTGCAGTAATCGCACCCCAGGGTTTTTTTGGCTCCGTAAGATTACCAATTGGTTTTAAACGAATTGGTTCATTACTTGCAGTGTTTATTATTTTGCGTGGTGCGCGATTGTAGTCGGTATTGTATGAAAGATTTTCGTGCGTCATATTTTCATTTGAGGACTCACTCATGGAAATAATTCTCCCATTTTGTTCAAAATATGTCAATAAATGTAGCAAATTATTGTAGAATAGAATTATGAGAAGATCTGAGATGATCAAGTTTTTATTTTGGAAAACTTTAGGTAATTTTTTACTTCTTTTTGCAATCTTCGGAATTGTCGGAACATTTGGACCCTCAATATATTACCAAATCGTCTTTAAAGTAGGAGAATTAAGTGGAGTTAAATATGTTCTTGCGCCCCAAATTGCTGCGCAACAAGGGCCAACAGAGCTTGGAAAACTTGTTGAAAAATATTGGGGAGACACAGCGCCACAAAACCAACGACCATCGCTTCTGGGAGATGTTTTGGCAAAAAACAAAGAAAGAGTTTTGATTCCGCCGAATACTGAATTTTCAATTGTTATTCCTAAAATTGGAGCGTCAGAAGCGATTACTGCTAATGTTGACCCGAACAATAAAGAGGAATATTTAAGAATCTTGCAGCATAGTATTGCTCATGCAAAAGGCACAGCATACCCAGGAATTAATGGAACAACATATCTATTTGCTCATTCGGCTGATAACTTTTGGAATGTAGGTCGGTACAATGCTGTATTTTACCTTCTGAAAGATATGCAGCCAGGAGATGAGATATATGTGTTTTTCCAAGGAAAACGATACAACTATGTGGTTTATGATACGAAGATTGTTGATCCGTCAGACGTTCAATATATAGATTCTGCATTAGGACAAGGTGAGCGTTTGATTTTGCAAACTTGTTGGCCGCCAGGAACTGATTGGAGAAGAACGTTAGTATTTGCAAAGCCCAAAACAATTTAATATGAGTGAAGGAATAGATAGTATTAGTAGCGTAAGTCGTCATGAGTCAAAAGTACCTGCTGTAAAAAAGCCTCATTTTGAACCTGGCAATCATGATTCTGACATGGATGCCGAAGATAAAATAAAGTTACTCGGAAATCTATCTGCTCATCATTGGAATCCTGAGATAGGGAAAAGAATGGCTGACTACCAACCAAAAATTATAGGTATCGATAGTATTTTTAATTTTGCTTTCGACAGAAGACAATTAAGTCCTGAAGGTTCGCTTTACGATAAAGCGCGTACGTGGGCACTTTTGCCAGCTTCTCCTGGCAAATTAAATTCACAGGGGGAGGTTTTAGTTGTTGGAGGAGATATTATGTATTCAAATGCATATTATCCTTTATCCCAAAATACTCCAGATGTTTTACATAGTTACCTAAGTCACGATTTAGATCAACTTACGAAGAATCAAATGTCTGATAGCAAAATACGTTTTACAGCAGATAATTTGATAAGTTATTTTATGTTGCTCGGAGTGTCTGAAGCGGTAAGTAGGGCCATGTCTCATAAAATTTCCCGTCGAAACTTTCTTAAAGGTGCATTAGATGTTGCAGCTGCCACGTTTGTATTTTCAAAAACTGCAAGTTTTTATGGAATGATCTATAGTCCAAATGGACCACTTGAAGATATCCTTACTTCCTTTATTAATTTAACTACTGGAAGGATATTGCCTGATAATTGGGTAAATGGTAGAACGGCGCTTGTTACAGCAAAAACAATTGATGCTGCCAAATCTGGTCTTGTAGCTCCAGGATCTGAGTCGGCAGTAGTTATGGGAAGCGCTCATTCATTAAGAGCAGAAAAATATATTGATAGTCCTAAAGCTCGAGCAGAGGCTATAGTAAAACTTGCGAGGCCTATGGTTAGTGTTATGAAAGATATAAATAGGAAGTATAGAATGGGTAATGAAAAAGGAATAGTAAGTGGATTTTTGGATTTAATGGAAAAAGCAGACTACATTACAGTTCGAGATCCTGGTACTGATCGAGTCCCACGGGACACAGTACAAAGCACGTTAGATAGTCTGGTACAACTTGCAGATTCCGTTCAGAGTCCTGAAGTAGTAAATGCCTTAAGACCTCTTAGAGCAGAAAACATATAATCTTGTTTGTGTTTTTTAAATTTTCCAAATATAATCATTCCTTATGTCTAATGAAGGAAGAAAGCCTTACGAAAGAGATAAGGTAAAAAGAATAAATAGAGAGATACGAGATAAAGCCATAAAATGGATGGGTGAGTTAAATGATAATGAGTCGACTAGGACAAGTCCTATTATTCGCGAGAAAGAGGAAACACTCGCTGATAATTTTCATTCACAACAAGAAAGAATTGCAGAAATGGCATTTGAGTTTGCAAGAGAGCGTGGTGAGAGTCCAATATCCTCAGGTTTTTATGCATTTGAAGTAGGAAGAGAATTTGACTCACTTCGGGTTGCCGCCATAACAAATCATGCAGAAACAAATTATGTTTCATTCATTGAATTTACAAAAAATGGAATACATGATGGATCACCAATTGGATTTGATACCAAGTATTGCTTGATGTTAACGGAGGGTGTAGGACAAAAAGCAGTAGATAGTTTTTATCTGTTTGATCCTAGTGGTAAGTCTGCGAAAATATCGAAAAAAGGACTTGGTATAGTTGATGGTTTTGGTGAGAAAATGCTAAGAGGGCCCTTAAATGATCTTGACTTATCTATTGTTACGAGTGCTCTTAAGCAGCTAAGTAGACATTTTGAAGGTTTATTACAAAGGCAAGCAGACGCAAGCACAACTGAGTCCAATTTGGCTTAAATTGAGTTTGAATTTTTAAGCCTACGGCAGTAGAATAAAGGTTATGCAAAAAAGGTACATAATCTTGGCAGTATTCATACTTTTTGCAATCCTCATTTTTTTTAATAATAACATACCTCCTGTAAAAATTGCTGTCACCTTTTTTCAAAACATTTTTGTTGGCCCTAAAGGCATGCTGTACTCAGTTAAAAGCAGTGGTGAAACTCCACAGTCAACTCTTGCAAAGGAAAATATTGCTCTAAATAAAAAACTGATCGACTACAATAAAATAAAAAAAGATAATGAAGCTTTTAGAAGTCAGTATGAAACAGAATCAACTAGAGCATATAAATTACTTCCTGCGAGTGTAATTGGTTTTACTGGTCGGTTTGCTCATCCTACAACATTAATTATTGATAAAGGTTCTCAAGATAATTTAAAGATTGGAATGGCAGTGATTTTAAAAGATCAGTTAGTGGGGAAAATTGGAAAAGTAACCCCAGTATATTCTGAAATTATTTTGTCATCAAATTCTGCGTTTTCAACTGTTGGAGTAACTACTGAAGGAAATATTCCAGGAATTATTAACGGTCAAAATGATTTTATTTTATTTGATCATGTTGCTGCTGAAAGCAAAATTACAGTTGGCGAAACAATCCTTTCAAAAGGTGATGTAAATAGTGATGGAATAGGAATTCCACCAGGACTTGTTATAGGAAAAATTTCATCAGTAGCACATGCCGCAAGTCTTCCATTTCAAAATGCAAAAGTTGAAAGTAAAATTGTTTCTTCAAGACTTTCAAGAGTCTTTGTAATTGTTGGAATGTAATCATGAATGCAAAAATAATTTTGTTGCTTTGTTTAATACTTTCTTTGTTGTTTCAGACAACTTTAGTTTCATTTCCTCTCTATATTATTTTTTCAATTCTTCTTTTTATTTTATATCCAGAATGGGATATGGTGTTGGTAATATTTTTAGGTGCATTAGTTTTGGATATGCTTCAAGTGGTTCAGCTTGGTTCATCAGCGGTATTCATTTTAGTCGCACTATTAATTACTAGTTTTGCCCAAAAGTTTTTCAATACAAAAGATTATAAAAGTGTATTGGCGATATTATTTTTAGCGACAATTACTTATGCAACAATATTTTCATATTCAATAAATATATTATTGTATTTAATATTGTTTGTTGGAATATTTGTGGCAACTCATTTCTATTACGTTCGAATAGCAAGACATTAATATGGTAAAAATTGGACCAGCTTTTTTTGAAAATGTCACAGAGAGCAAGATTAGACGTCGAGGTCGAAGTAGCTTTTTGACAGAAGAAATACTTGTTTTGGCCCCTTTATTTTTCTTAATACTTTTAATGGCGGCAATTATTGCACGAGTTTTTTATATTCAAGTCCTTCGATACGATTATTACAAAGGACTTGCTACAAGTAACCGTACTAGAACTGCATTAATTCCTGCACCACGTGGTGTAGTATTTGATCGCGCAGGACACCCTCTAATTGCAAATACTGCAATATTTTCAATCAGTGAAAAAGGTAAAGACAAAGAGATAACTCGTGATGAGGCATTGAAATTATTATCGGAAGGGAAAAAAGTAAAGAGTGAGGTAAGGCGAGAATATTTATATAAAGATGCATTCGCGCATGTTTTGGGATATGTAGGTCAGGTTACAAGTAATCAGCTTTTGATGAATGATTATGCAGATTATGGAATTTCAGATACGGTGGGAAAATCAGGTCTGGAATCAGAATATGAAAGTATGCTGCACGGTAAAAATGGTACTAACCTTTTTGAAGTAGATGCTCAGGGAATATTCACTCATACTCTAGGAACAAACGAACCAATACCAGGACAGAATATAACGACAACTCTCGATCGCGACATTCAACTTTCAGTTAGAGATGCGATGAAAGATGTTGAGAAGGGTGCTGCTGTTGTTTCTGACCCTAATACTGGGGCAATTCTTGCCCTGTATTCTGCACCATCTTTTGATCCAAATTTATTTACCTATAACAAAAGTTATGAAGCCGAAGGGAAATACAAGAAGCGCGAAGATGTATTGCTTGATGGAGTAGATCAGCCACTGCTTGATAGGGCAATTGGAGGTGTATATCCACCAGGTTCTACGTTTAAGCTTGTAACAGCAGTAGCAGCGCTTGAAAAAGGAAAAATAAAACCTGATACAAAAATTGAAGACACAGGAATATTAAAAGTTGGAGATTTCTCTTTCGGTAACTGGTATTTCTTGCAGTATGGAAGAAAAGATGGTGATGTTGATGTAGTTAAGGCGATAACGCGTTCAAATGACATTTTTTTCTACAAAGCAGCAGAAAGTGCTGGAGTTGATTATGTTTCTTCTTGGGCAAAAAAATTCGGGCTGGGTAATACGCTTGGTATAGATTTGCCCGGTGAGGTGAAAGGCACAGTTCCAACTATGGACTGGAAAGAAAAAAATATTGGAGAACCATGGTATCTTGGAGATACATACCACTATGGAATTGGGCAGGGGTATCTATTAACAACACCGCTTCAGGTAAACGTTTTTACAAATGTTTTTGCAAATGATGGAGTACTCTATAAACCATATCTTATTGAAGGTAAAAAACAAGTTCTCAGGAAAGATTTTATAAACAAAGAATATATTGATTTGGTACGCGAGGGAATGAAGGGCGCATGTTCGGCGGGTGGAACAGGTTACTCATTCTTCGATTTTAAAGTTAATAATGAAAGGTTAAAAATTGATAACAAGGACTTTATTAAAACAGCAAGTGATAGTGCAAAAACTGTAAGAATTGAAGTTGGATGTAAAACAGGAACTGCGGAAACGACTGCTCAAGAAGATCCACATGCATGGATTACTGTCTTTGCCCCATACAATAAGCCAGAGATTTCCGTAACAGTTCTTGTTGAAAAAAGCGGAGAAGGATCACAAATCGCGGGACCTATTGCAACAAAGATTCTAAAAGATTATTTTGAAAAAAAATAAGCGCTATAAATTAATAATCCCGCATATGAAAAAACGGTGAATACGAATATGGCGATAATCCAGGAAAACAAAGTGACTGTGGTAATAGATTTTGGGAGTCTATGATGGAATTTTATTTTCATTTTAAGGTTTGATTGTTGATGATGGAGTAGAAATATTAATTTCCGAGGGTTTAAGAAGAGGTTGGGTTGTTCTTGAATTAAATACTACATTAAATGTCCAAATAACAATACCAATTAAAAAAACAAATACAACAATCGCTCCAGTAATAACTACTGAGCTAACCCCGCTGAAAGAAAGTTTTGATGGAGTAGAAACAAGCTTTTCTTCCGAAGGAAGATTGGGTGAATCATAATTTATAAAATCTTTTTTATCGTCTTCCATTATGATCCCGGGCATTCTTTAAATTCACAGTTTGGTCCTTCCCGGGATACAGTTGATCCGTCAGGACAAATTTTTGCTTCAAGTGTACATGCCGTAGGCCTTTGCGAACCTCCATTTAATTCTTGATGGCGTATATATGAATTAAGTGCAAAGAAGGCAATAAATAGCACAATAATTAAACCTAAAATAATAGCTAAGATTTTATATATTGACGAAGTAGGTCTTTTAGGAAGAGATTGATTTTGAGGTTCCATATTGCTTCTAGTATTTCAAGAAAGCACTTATAAGTCAACTCTAAAACTGAGGAATAAGGGCAAATAGTGTGCCTAAAATTATAACTATCATTGCAATAACTGCGAAGAAAATAACGAGAACCTTAGAGTTTTTTAAAAAATTGGCAAAGTTAAAATGCAATATATAATCTGTAATTTTATTTAAAATCTCTGGGATATTCATAATGCGAGTATCTCATGAGAGCAGGCTAAAAATCAATGAGATACTGCATTATTTTATTTTCCACCAGTTTGTCCTCCTTGGACATTAACGTCTACTTTGTCAGGTATTTGAACGTTAGTTCCAGTTCCAGAGAAACTTCTCATGAAACCTGTTCCTAAAAAGTAGAATACAAGCAATGCAAAAAGAATAACCAAGATTACTCCTACTACAAGTCCTGTACTACTACTGTCTCCTCCTGTGTGTTCATGTATTACTTCAGTTGCCATAGATATTGTCACCTCCTTTTCTTTTAAGCTTAATAAGCTTAATCAAATTGCTTAAGAGAAGTTGATTGATTTTGTAAGAAAAATGCAAGAGTTGCAAAACTAAAAAAAATTTTGTAGAAATGATTAATGGACCAGTCAGATAGAGAAATAGAGGGCGCAAGTATTATTGATTTCGCGTCATATAGAAACGACCGAATAAATCGAGGACTCGACCAAGGAGTTAACGACTTCATTAGTACGTTTGGAGAAAGATTGAGTGAGGAAGATAAAAAGGACGTTCAAATAGCAGTAGATGCATCTTTGAAATCAATTGAGCCAGCAGCAAGAATAATGGAAATGGCTATGGCACAGGATAAAAATGACGTTAAATTTATGATGCTTGCTCAGTTTTCAAAAGCTGTAATAGGAAAAGTTGCAGAGGAGTATGGGTATGATGAAAAGCAAATTGATCTTACGGCTGGAATATACTTTGATTCATTAGGGCAGATTATGAATATTCAACTCAACTCCTAATTCAGGAAATTGCAGGAAATTTTAGTCCTCTAGTTTGTTAAAACTTCGTCATTTTGATAAAATTCACAGTCATGACTCACGAGCAATTTAATAATGTCGGTGAAAGTGCTGAAAAACGACAAAAAAACCTTAGGGCGCCGTTATCATATTTTCTTCCAGGAATTGACCAGAACTTTTATGAAGCAGAGCAAGATGGAAAAATTGTAAGAAGGCCAAAAGATGTTGATAGGTTTGCGGGGCAACACCTTGATGTAGGATTAAAAATAAATGATGATGGAATAGAGCAATATTCATTAAAACTTGTTAACCCCTTTGAATATCGAGATATCCAGAGATTAATACTTGGATTATCTGGAAATCGAAGAAGAGGTTTAAGTATTGGGTCGGATGAGGAAACGCAGGAGGAATTTAATGAAGATGGAGAGCTTTTAATACCTCGCTCGCTTGAGCTTCTAGATAATACTGCTGAATCTCTCTATACTGTTGATCGTGCAAAATTCGACTTCTTAAGAGGTTCTCAGACGCCCCGAAAATACGAAGCTATTTGGAAAAATGATGATCCAGAGCGTGATGTTTCAGGTTTTATATCTGATATTGCTGAGGCAGTTAAAGCGAGGCGAGAATTATGGAGAGGGCGAGATATTAGTAAAGCATCAGACGCAGATGCGATATCTCTTTTTAGTCGTATAAGGCCGGATCAGAGAAGCCAACTGCTATCCAGTTATCTTTCTAGCTTTGATGAGCAAGGGAAAAAAGACTTTATTGAATGGCATATGAAGACTGTAAATAACGCAAATTTACTAAAAATAAGCAACCAAACAGTAGGATTTTTAGTAAATTCTGGGCATATAATGAACACACATGAAGGAGAATGGGTTATTCCAACTCGTGACACAGACAATCCGGTATATGTAAAAATAGAGTATTTAGATAAAAACTTCGTTATTTCCTCTTCTGAGCCCGACTCAGTTGCAGCAGCTGTTACCTGGACTCGATCAACAGAAAATGGTCGAGCTTTAAGACAATTTGTAAAAAATCCATCTGTGGCTGAGAATCATTATTTAAAGGAAGCTACATGGGGTGTAAAACTTAACCATAAGGTGGGAGATATGCCAAGTAGCCTATTGGGTTTTATGTTTTTAGACCATATAGCAAATATTAGAAACAATACTAAAGGAGCGGTTCCTCCAAGCGCTGTGCCGGAAGACGTATTTTTGAGGCGAAATATCATTTTAAACACAGAGCTTATTAGGAGAATAGAGTCGGCTCTTGCCTAAGTAGGACGGTTTGTGTTAAAATAGCTTATTCCTAAGACAGTAGGGGGAGATTATCCATAAATCCTACCGAGGGCGACATTTTAGTTATCAATTGAACTAATTACTAATGTAGCACTCGCAAAAAAGCCGGGTGCTTTTTCGTTTTTTAGGGGGACAATAAATATGCCAAGTCAAAAAAACATACAAAATTTAGATGAAGTAAAGCAGAAGGTAGATCGTGCTACTGCTTTATTTTTTGTTGATTACGCAGGGTTAACCCACCAACAGCTAGAAGAAGCAAGACGTGAACTCCGAGATAATGAGTCAGAGATTGCTGTTATTAAAAACACACTTATGAATCTTGCCTTGCAGGAGAAAAACGTTGATGCTAAAGAAAAACTTCAAGGACCACAAGCAACACTTTTTGCATACGGAGATGGAATAAAGACAGTTAAAATTTTAACTTCTTTTATTAAAAAATATGGTCTTCCAAAGATAAATTTTGGATATTTTGAAGGTGAAGTTATTGACGAATCAACTATAACTCAACTTTCAAAACTTCCATCAAAAGATATTCTGGTTGCAAAACTTCTTGGAACACTAAATGCACCTATTTCAAATTTTGTATATGGTCTTAATGCTAATATCGTGAAACTTGCACAAGTATTGAAAGCTATTGAAGATAAAAAGGGAGAGGGGGTGACTAGTTAAATGGCAAAAATGTCAAAAGACGAATTATTGACAGCTATCGAGGAAATGTCAGTTCTCGAACTTTCTGAGCTTGTAAAAGCACTTGAAGAAAAGTTCGGAGTGACAGCAGCAGCTCCAGTAGCCGTAGCAGCAGCACCTGCAGCAGGTGGTGCAGCAGACGGTGGAGAACCAGCTGAAGAGCAAACCGTATTTAACGTATGGATTGCTAACTCAGGAGCAAACAAACTCGGAGTTATTAAAACTCTCCGTGAGCTAGTCCCAACTCTTGGACTTAAAGAGGCAAAAGACTTAGTTGACGCAGCTCCAAAAGAGGTAATCACAGCAGTCAACAAAAAAACAGCAGATGAAGCAAAAGAAAAACTTACCGCCGCTGGCGCAACAGTTGAACTTAAGTAATTAAGTTCTGCTTCTTTGTTTAATTAAAAGATCCTCATGGTGAAATATCCGGAGGATCTTTTTTTATGGGTTGGAGGTTGAGTTTTGAGATCAAAATTAGTATAATATCATCCTATGGCATTTAAATGTGACAATTGTGGAAAAGGTTTGTCTTGGGGACATCGTGTATCACACGCTAAAAACCGTACAAATCATGCTTTCCGCCCAAACATTCAAAAGAAAAAGATCATCGTTGATGGTCAGACAATGCGTGTTAAATTGTGTGCAAATTGTATAAAAACTTTAAGAAAAGTGAAGAAAGTAAAAGCTCCTAAAGTAGCACCTGTTGTAGCAGCTGCTTAACCTCTTAATCCTAGAAATTTATTTACGATCTTTATTCTCGAGAATACAATTGAGAATATAAATGATAAGATGATTACAGCCAAAAGACTTAGCGCAAATATTAACGGATTAAAATGCCCGTAAGCATCAACTGCATACAAGATGTATTGAAGAATTGCCACATGTATAAAGAAAACCCCTAAGGCAAATGTAGAAAGATAAAATATTGATTTTTCATATTTTTTTAAATATTTCGGATACAGATAATAAAGAACAGGGGCGATAAAGATTCCATATAATAAAACACTTATTCTCCATTGGTTTCTTAAATACTCACCTACCGTTGTTTTTAAAAATAAGTAATTTGACTCAGTAAAAATAATAATCGCTGTGATTATTGTTCCCGAGGTAAGTAATATTAGATTTTTCTTAATAAAACTATTTAAGTCAGGAATTCTTATAGCAGCATAGATACCCGTTAAGAATGGTAATAAATTGTACAAAGCAATCCTGAAGGGTGTATGAAGCGGTATATTATAGTTATTGTAATACGTAAATATGAGTATTATTCCAGTAACAATTGTTAAAAAAATCATAAACCTTTTGGTTAAAAGAAGATTTTTCTTGTAAATAATAAATGGGAATAGTAGATATAAAACTATAATTGCTGGAATAAAATAAAGTTGGTATGAGGCGGAACCAAAATATAGTTTCTCGATAAATCCTTTTTTAAACACATCTGCAAATGGATTTGGGAATATAACCCAAAAATATATTAAACTCCATACAAAATATGGAAGCAGAACTTTTGATAATCGTTTTTTATAAAAGTCTATTGGAGACACGATCGAATGATATTTTGAAGCAAGTAAAAATCCTGATATCAGAAAAAATAGTGGAACTGCAAATCTGGAAACTTGATTAACGAAGCTATAAAAGAAAAAATAGTTTGAAAAAGGGACAGTAACACGATCAATAAAAGCTGTTGATACATGAATTGCAACAACGCCAAGAATTGCGAACAGTCTAATAAAATCAATTGCGTAATTACGTTCTTTCATCAAGATTGAGTTTGGATATTATTTCTCGTCCTTCTGGGTATCCATTTGCAAAGTCTTTTATTGCCATTATATTTTTCCCTTCAACCTGGATTTTATTATCAGGCAATAATTTAATCACTTTTTCTTTTCCATTAAGATTTGCCTTAAACCAAACGCCTGGCCATGGATAATAAGCACGAACCATTAATTTTACTTTTTCACCATCTTGCTTGTCTTTTATATTAATAAAACCAGATTCGCGAGTTAAATGGTCCGTAAAAGTTGCAAGAGAATGATTTTGTTCTGCTGGAGCGATCTCCCCACTAACATATTTTGGAAGTGCATCAGCAAGTAGATCGGATCCAAGTTTAAATAAGGTTATATATAAACTTTCTGCTGTATCGCTCTCTGAAGTTGGATAATCAGCCATTGCAATAATTGGACCAAGGTCAACTTCTGCATCAAGCTTCATAATTGTTACTCCTGTTGTTTTCGCTCTAGATAGAATTGCTGTTTGCACGGGGGTTGGACCACGAAATTTTGGTAGTAGTGATGGATGAATATTTATTATCCCGAGCGGAAACATATTAATAACAGAGTTTGGAACAATAAGACCAAAGGAAGCCAGAACAGCAAATTTATATGTATCATGAGGTATTTGGTTTTGAAAATCCTTTAAGGTTGATACTGACAAAAATTTAATATTATTTTTGTTGCAATATGAAACAACAGGATCTGTAGGGTTTTTTTCAGTAGTAACAACAAGTTCTAAGTCGTAACCTTTATTTAAGATTTCAATGACTGGAAGAACATATTTTCCACTGCCGAAAAAGATAGTTTTCTCACGCATTCTGATATTATATCGTATTAAGTGCGGGCGAGTAGGCGGTCTTTTATTGAAGGTTTTAGATTATCTCTTTCGATTCTTAGTTTATCATTCTCACGCTCAAGATCTCGAACTTTTCTGTTTAGATCATTTAACGCACGGTTTTTACCAGCAATAGTGTCTTCCTGACTTCTGAATGAAAAGAAGGAGGAAATAGACCAGAAAAGATTTACAATCCATCCAACAAGCAGTCCTAAAAGAAGGGATGCGATAACTATGGCATAAAGTGGAACATCTGGAACAACTGAATTTGCAAGAACTACATCAACCCCAGCTGTATTTTGAGTTGCGAATATTGCAACTACAAATCCGAAAACTACCATTAAGATTATCTCAAGCATATATTTAATATTAGCAATTCAAGTAAGGAGAAAAACTAAAAAAGTGTAAGAAAAATGTAAAGCATTACGAGGCTTGTTTTCTGTTTTTTGAAACAATTAAGTTTGCTTTATCCACCATTCTTGGGTAAATTACTTTAGGATCGGCTTTTTCGAGTATTGCGACTTCTCTGTGCTGAGTTTTAGTATCTTCAAATGTTGCGCGACCGAATATTTCTCGAATTGCAGCAAAATTTATACTCGTTCTGTTTCTTGTTAACTCATCAGTCACAAAAATATCAATATCTCCTTGACGCATTATTTTGTCTTCAATTACTGCTTCTAGTACTCGTTCTGCCCATGCTAAATCATCTATACGTTTCTGCTCGGAATTATCTCTAATACTTCTAAATGTTCTTAAGAGAAAATTAGTGCGCTCT
This sequence comes from uncultured Gammaproteobacteria bacterium, assembly GCA_964640435.1. Classification (GTDB taxonomy): domain Bacteria; phylum Patescibacteriota; class Microgenomatia; order Levybacterales; family GWA1-39-11; genus GWA1-39-11. The sequence goes on from CAZXFJ010000004.1 coordinate 28,982, forward strand.
GCTAGTCCCTCAGTCTTGACTGAGTAAGGGGGTTGATATCCGTTGCTTGTAAGATTTCGACCGACAGAATTTAAAAATCTTTTGTCTGCACGAGTTAATAGTTCTTTCATTTAAACCTCCAACTCGTCAAATTCATCTTCGCCATCAGCATTTTTGTGAGAGCGATATAGAGTTTCTCCTTGTTCCATAACATGTTTTGTAAACAAAACTCCGTTCAAATGATCAAGTTCATGTTGGATAATAATTGCTGGAAATCCTTTAAACACCTCTTCGTGTTTTTCGCCAGTTTCATCTTGCCATGCAACCTTAATTTCTTTTTTTCTTGAAACATTACCCCATATATTCGGAATAGAAAGGCACCCTTCAAGTAATTTTCCTTTTGATTTCTTCGGTTTTTTAAGTGATTTATTTTTCATAATTTCAATTTTTTCTGAATTTGGTATTACGGGAATTTCTGATCCTTCTGATTCAGATAGAATTTCTGGGTTAATAAAAATCTGAGTTGGTCCATCCTCAGCAGGTTTAGATAAGAAGATTCTTTTCGAGATTCCTACTTGAGGCGCAGCAAGTCCAACTCCAACAGGGTCAACCGTTGCGTCAAGTGTTTCTTGCATGCCTTTTAGAATTTCTTTCAATTTCTTATCAAATTTCTCTACAGACTTTGCCTTTTCGACAAGAATTGTATTTGGTGTTGTAACCATTTTGTACATGAAGCAATTATACGTTAGAAGCCTGAAATGTTCAAACCTTTTTAGTTTTCAGGTTATATTTCTCAAAGAAGTAAACAAAAATTATAAAAGTTGGGAAATAGAATAAAAGAAGTTTGGGATAATAAAAAAGAGAAAGAGTTGGTAGTGCATTTGCAATTACAAAATAACCTAGCCATTCATCCTTTTTGTATTTTGCTGCATAAAGAAAGATAATTAAAATCAGAAGTATGAAGGATATATATGAATATCTAAATGAGGAAACCATCGTCCAGGGATTAACACTCGTTGGCTGGAAGGCAAGTATTACAAGTCCAGCAATTGCCAAAAATAGAATTCTTCCGACTGCTTTTCTATTATTTATCTTAAATCGACTTTTTGAGAAAAACAGGAATGGGACAAAAATGATTGATAGTGACCAAAGTTTATATTCGCTAAATATTGCATTTATCATCTCTACGGGATGTGATAATGATATATTCCAAACGAAGTTATCAAATATAGGAAAACAGGGAAGCATGGGAATACATAATGGGTAAACGGGATTTCCTAACAAAACAAAATTTCTCACATACCAAAATAATCCAAAGAGTGAAAAAACTAAAATAAAAGTTAAGACTCTTTGTATATTAATTAAGCTTCCAATTTTTTTAAAATAAATAATAAAAAGAAGTGGCGTATAAAAAAGAGCTGTATATTTAGATCCTACAAACATCCCTAATATAAATCCGAGTGATACAAAATATGATAAATATTTTCTTGGTTTCTCAAGCAAGATAATCGCGCTTAAAAAAAATATTGCAAACCAAATATCAATGCTCACTGAGTTGGACCAGCGAGTTATGGCTGTTAGCGTACAGATTGTTGCTGCAAATAAGAGGCTGTAATATTTATCAAGATCAAATCGAATAGCCAGTTTAAAACATACAAAACACAAAATAAGTATTGCTAAAAGATTTGAGATAGTTAAGGGAATATTAAGAAAAATAAAAACAGAGTTTATTGCTTCACTTGATCCTGGATAATGCCACTGAGGATATGCAGGATTTAGGGCGAGGTTTATAAAACTACCATCAATAATAGATTTGGAAATTGGAATATGGTAATCATAACTGTCACCTGGTTCAGGAATTGGATTTTTTATTCCGTGGAAAAAATAATAGCTTACTAAATAGAAAAAAATAAGGAGAGTTGCGTACGCAAATATTTTTATCTTTTCCATTACAAAGATTTTAAGAGTTCTTTGGCAGGAGTGTAGTTTGGATCAAGATTTTTTAGAATGTAATTTAGTGTACTTGCTGCTGAGGCATTATATTCAGAAGCTTTTGCTGGTTCGTTTTTTGCAAGTTGAGTATATTCAAGTGCGATAGCATAGTGGGGTTCAACATAGTTTGGTTTTAAACGAATCGCCTCTTTCATGGCGTCCATCATTGCTTGACTATCACCTTTCTGACTGTAGAAAAGACCCAAGTTATAAAGAAGTTTTGCATCAGTTGGTGCAAGTTTTCTAGATTCTTGGACTTGAGCAATCGCCTCATCCAAATACTTTGGATCTATTTGGGCCAAAGCGTAATCAACTCTAATATTTGTTTTTCTAAAAACTACATTTTTTGGATGAGCCGCAACAACACTGTCTGATAATTGTTTTGCTTGTTGAGCAAACATTGCAGCACGAGTTGCATCTTTATTCTCGTTTAATATGAGTGCTAGTGTTGCCATATTTATTGAGAGTTCATCTTTGTATAAATCTTCAGAGGGCATCATCTGTACGGCATTAACAAGTGGTTGATAGGCTTGGGTTGGTTGACCAGCTTTGTTTAAGTTATTTCCTAAAGCATATTGTTTATCTGCAAACCAGAAGTTAATAAGTTTAAACTCAAAAAACAGAGCAATAATTATTAAAACAACAATTGTTGCCATTCCGCCCATTCCAACAGCGCCATCTTTTTCATATGAACCTTTACCAAACGAAAAAATTGTTTTTAATGTTGATGGCTCGACTACTGCAAAGAAAAGAATTGGGAAGGTGAAGAAGAGAAGGTTTATAGGAACAACTGAAAATCCAAAGAAGTTTGACACTAGAATTGCTACATACCCACCAATTATTCCAATACCAATTAAGTTTTCTCGCTCATCCTGATTTTTGATAATAATAAATGCTTTAAAGAAGAAAAGACCGATAATAGATATATATGTAAGTAATCCAAATAATCCTGTTGTTGCAAGATAGTTTAGATATTCATTGTGAGCTTTGTTGTAGAGATAATCCCACTCAGAAGTTAGGTTGTGTGCGAGTGGTTTAACGCCGTAGTATGCATATGCATATGTTTCGACTCCGGTTCCAAAAAGAGGATTTTGTTTGAAAAGTTCCAAAGCTCCCTGCCAAACGATAAGACGAATCTTACTTGATTCTGTCCCGCCGGTAAGTTGAATTGTTGTATTGTTTTCGAGCCCAGTTTCTTTTGGTTTTTCAACAGGCGTTGTTTGTTGTGTTGGTTGGGCAATCATCGAGGCAAGACCACCTATTGTTATGTATCTATTTACAAAACCTGATGGTGTACCAACAATTAAGGTAAATGCAGCAAACGCAATAATCGCAGTGAGTACAAATCGAAATGTTCGATCTTTTAAACGTTCCTCGCGGAAGTGATTTAGATTTTTAACAATTATTATTGCGAAGAAAACTCCAAGTCCAATAAGCAGTCCCATGTAGCTTGATTGAGATCTTGTATAAATGAGTGCGAGGAAAAATAAGAAAGACAATATAAGATAAAGAATAGGTTGTAATTTATTTCTATTCTGAACAAATTTGTATGCTGCAACACCAAGGGAAAGGGGAATTAGCGCTGCCATAAATGCACCCATCCAATTAGGTTGTCCAAGAGTTGAGAATATTCTCACGGTAGGTTGAAACTGATCTGTCCAGCAGGCAGTATCAAGTGTTCCTCGAAATACTAAACAGGTTGGATCAGCTCCAAAGTGAGAAGGTAATCCCCAAAGAGTAACAGCAAGACCCGACAAGAGAATAACAATTAATAATTGTCCGCTTATTTTTGATTTTTTAGGATCGGAAGTTGTTGGGATAAGATTACTTGCAAAAGCATAATACAAAAATATATATGCAATGGTTGAAAGTAATCCGCCATTAAATCTTGAATAATATCCCCATAAAGAAACGTGTGGATCGATTGAAAAAATTGTTGAAATTATTTGTGATAGAAGAAATAATGCAATTGGAATATCAAGTGGAGTACGTCTTAATTCAAATTTTCCAGTCATAGCAACTTTTGTGCCCCACAAGAAGAATATGATTACTGAAAAGCCGAAGACGAGCCACATTTTATTAAATTCAAAAAGTTCAAAAGTATCAGGCCAAATAATTAGAGGTACAAAAAAGAAGATTATGTAGAAGGACCACTTAATTGCGTTGTCAATTTTTGAAATAATTCCGTCCATGAAATATTCTTGAGTTTAGCACAAAGATTTTTTATTGACAAAGGGAAGAAATAGGAATAGTATATTATTCTCTTATATGAATTCAAAAATTAATAACCTAATTTGTTGTAATCTCGCTTAACGCGGGGATTAAAAGTTGTATTAACCTCGCATTTTACATGCGGGGTTTTTGTTTTAAAGGAGGTGAATTATGAAGAATAAAAAAGAAATAGATTTTGAAAAAGCGATTGGGGATGATTTTTCAATAGCAAGAGAACGGACAACTTCTAGAGGAGTTGAAATTGGAATTGTACCTGACAATGATCACGGTAGGATAAGCGGTTTATTTCATAGGTTAGATACTGCCGGCTTGAGAATGGCCGATGGAACAAAATATCCAACATTTAGAGGACCAGAAAAAGAAGTTGTTACAAAAAATGAAAATGGTCAGGTAACAGATGTCCATTTTGAAAGAACAGAAGTAGTACTTTATCCAAGTGAAAGTGCGATTTTTGAAATAACTGATTCAAAAAAATAAAATTATTTTAAGAATTGATTTAAGTAGGTGTTTGGGTTATATTCATATATAACCTCACTCTCTTTCTGAGGTTTTTTCTTATGTTCGATTCTTTGTTTTCTCTGTTTTCACATGACCTCGGTATAGATCTTGGAACTGCAAATATATTAGTGCATGTTAGAGGGAAAGGGATTGCAATTCGTGAACCTTCAATTGTTGCAAGACATAACAAAACTAAGAAGGTTATTGCTGTAGGATCAGAAGCAAAAAAAATGGTGGGAAAAACTCCAGGAAGTATTGATGCGATTAAACCACTTGAGCATGGAGTTGTATCTGACTTTGATGCAACAGCATACATGTTTTCATATTACATCCGAAAGGTTCATGAAGTAGGGTCTCCCTTCTATCAATTTGCTCGTCCTCGTGTAGCTGTTGGAATACCATCTGGAGTTACTGAAGTAGAGCGCCGTGCAGTTTGGGAAGCAGCGCTTCAAGCAGGGGCTCGTGAATGTTTTATTGTAGAAGAACCAATGGCAGCTGCAATTGGAGCAGGAATTTCAGTATTTGAACCAACAGGAGTTCTAATGGTTGATATAGGTGGAGGAACAACAGAGATAGCCGTTATCTCGCTTGGAGGAATTGTTGTGAATCGATCTCTAAAAATTGCTGGAAATGAAATGGATGCAGCGATCATGCACTATATTCGTCTTCGTCACGGACTTTTGATCGGAGAAAAGACAGCAGAGGAAGTAAAGATAAAAATAGGAAGCGCGTATAGAGGAAAAGCGAAAGTTAAAAAGCAGATTTCAAAGATTGAAGAGCGTGAAGAAGAGAAAATGTTTAAGAAAATGGATATGGACGAAGTTGAAATCGAAAAAGAGGGCAAGGAGAAAATTGCAGTAATTCGTGGCCGCGATATTGAAACAGGAATGCCTAAGTCTCTCCGAATCTCAGAAAATGAGATACGTGAAGCAATTGGCCCAGTTGTTGGAGAAATAGTTGATGCCGTAATGGAGGTTATTGAAGAAACACCGCCAGAGCTTACTTCTGACATTCTTGAGCGAGGAATAATGTTAACAGGTGGAGGATCCATGTTACCTGGAGTTGATGAGCTTATTATAGAACGCTCAAAAATCCCAGTAATTCTCGTTGAAGATCCTCTTACAACAGTTGTTCGTGGAACAGCAAAGCTACTTGAGAACCCTGCACTTCTTAATCAGGTTAAGGTTACCGGAGGCCTAAGGTAATGGGCAAAAGCCCTGAAAGCCTTTCAGAATTTGACCAATTTACTTCATTTACAGAAAGAACGATAACCAATTTTGATCCAAAAAGAGCTCTTAATGATTATAAAAAGCTAAAATTAAGTGTTGAAAATACTACATTTCTTTGGGTTGCAGCGTATACAACTTTAATTAGATTGGAAATTGTAAAAAGCCCAATGCAGGAAGAATTTAGAAAGGAAATTGATATATTAACGGATAAACTTGTTGAGGGATAAATTTATCGAGTTGCCTCCTGTTGAGCAGGAGTTGGGGCAAAATTTGAATTTGTTTCGCCAGGATGAAATGGAATAACAGAAGGAGGAGTGTCGATTGTTTTCCCATAATACTCTTGTGTTTTATCACTAGGCTGACTGATTCTGCTAGGAGGATTTTCAGGCAATTTGAATGGATCTATCATGCTTGTTTTAGTAGCTATTTCATTAAAAATTGCATTCATAGCATCAAATCTCGCTTTTTTAGCTGATTTATCAAGGTATACATTTAATTTTTCAGCAAAGTCTTCGGGAACGGATCCAGTTTCCTCGATATATCTCAGCATTTCGTTTGAAAAATCTGATGGCTCCCACTTTTTTTCACTTCGCATGCGGAGATCTCTATCTATTGCTGCTTGAGTAGCAGGGTCACGATCGTAACCTGGTTGTTCTGATAGGTTTTGGGCTATTGTTTCTTGTCCTTCGTCAGCCATACCTAAGTTAAGCAAATATAATTGTTATCTGTCAAGTTGTATAGGTAAGTTAGAGGTTGACATTAGCCTCAAACTGGGGTAAAATTTACTTACTGATTTTGGAAGATAGCGTTAAATTGGTTATTACATCAATGATTTGTTCGTAAACACATTTTAACTTCGCATAAGAGACTTGATTTTCTCGTCTCAATCCTTCCTCGATCAGTTTACTTAATTTGTAACTCGCTCCTTAACAATTATTGCTCAGAAGACATTTTTCAATCATCAGACAGTACGTCTAGGTGAGGTTATGTTTGACTGAGTAAGTTCTTTTCCACAGATCCTTATCCGGTATTTGTGGAAATAATGAATTTCCAACCATTAAAGCAGGTTGGAAAAGCAGTTCTGATAGTGGTAGGATCATCTCGATTTTTCGAGATAACTACAGATAGAGATTTTTAATCTCTGTCATTTTTTTGAGAATTTGATCCTGGTTCAGGATGAACGCTGGCGGTGTGCTTTAGGTATGCAAGTCGAGCGGGGTTGTAGTAATACAACCCAGCGGCGGACGGGTGAGTAATACGCAAGAATCTACCCCTGAGTGGGGCATAGCTCTCCGAAAGGAGGGATAATTCCCCATGGTAACTCAGGTTTAAAGGGC
>CAZXFJ010000005.1:0-34020 GCA_964640435.1 uncultured Gammaproteobacteria bacterium
AGCAATCATAATCATACAAAAGCCGGGCAAAATAGAGCCTGAGGCAAATTTCGAAGACATTAGATACGGAAAATTAAAAAAATATTTAACAAATCAGTATAAAAAAACTTTTGAAACTGAAAATTTTGTTGTGTACGGAGTAGTGAATAAATGAAACTATCTATAATAATTGTAAACTACAAAGTTGAAGAGGCACTATTTAAGTGCATTAAATCTATTGAGCTGAAAATAAAAGGTGTATCCTACGAAATAATTGTTATAGAGAATGATAAGAAAACAAATCTCACAAGAAAACTTAAGATATATAAAAATGTTAAGTATATAAGGGCAGAAAAAAATCTAGGTTATGGAGCAGGAAATAATTTAGGAGTGAAGTTTGCAAGTGGTGAATTTCTGTTTATTCTTAATCCTGATACAGAGATAATAGAGGGAGATGTTAAAAAAATATTAAGTGAGTTTAATAGCAAAACTGGGGTAGTTGCACCAATTCTACTGGATAAGAAAGGAAAAGAATTTTTGCTTCAAGGAACAAGAAGACTTACGCCCTTTAGTGCAATATTTTCAACATCAATAATTAATAAAATATTCCCGAATAATCCTATTTCTAAACAATATTGGATGAAGGGTACTAATAGAAATAAGAAATATCCGGTAGATGTTGTTCCAGGTACAGCATTTATTATCAAGAGAAGTCTTTTTGAAAAATTGAAAGGTTTTGATGAAAAGTTTTTTTTATACTTCGAAGAAATGGATCTATCTGAGCGTATAGAAAGTTTAGGATATAAACTTTATATGAGTCCAGATCTAAAAATAAAACATTTATGGGGAGAGAGTACAGATAAAGAAAAAAATAAAGATAAAATATTTAAGGAGAGTAGGTATTATTACTTTAAAAAACATTTTGGGCTAGTTAAGGCAGTTTTATTAACATATATCCTCGAGATTAACCTTAAATCGATTATTTTACTGTTTATAATTGCACTAGGAATATTTTTACGTTTAGATCGTTTAAATCTTTCCATCTTCATCCCTGATCAGGGATGGTTTTATCTTTCTGCCAGGGATTTAGTACTCTACGGAAAAATTCCACTTGTTGGTATTACTACCAGTCACACTTGGTTGCATCAAGGACCGTTGTGGACATATATGCTTGCTCCAGTTCTTCTGATATCAAACTTCAATCTATTTGGCGGTGTATATCTAGCAGCTTTTTTTGGATTACTTTCCATAATTTTAATATATAAAATTGGAAAAGATTATTTGTCAGTTAATTTTGGATTATTTGCCGCGCTCTTATATGCAACTTCCCCACTTGTTGTGATACATGAAAGACTTGCGTATCATACGGCACCTATTTCATTTTTTGTTTTGTTGTTTATATATTCAGTAAATGCTTGGGTCAGAGGAAGGGTAAATTTTTTTCCCACAGCTATTTTATCCTTAGCACTTCTTTATAATTTGGAACTTGCCGTTGTTGTTTTTTTTCCTGTGCTTTTTCTGTTTCTTATATACGGGTACATTAATAAAGAAGTTTGGTTTACAAAGCTTCTCAATAAAAAAATAATCTTTCTATCTGTTTTGTGTTTGATAATCCCTATGATTCCAATACTTATATATGATGCGCAAAATGGGTTTCCTCAGACCGTAAAATATGCCGTTTGGATTGTTTATAGCCCATTAAAATCATTTTTTATTGGAAAGCCAGCAGCGGAATATGATTTTATATGGTTTAATATGCTTCATTTAGAAAGACTGGTTATCTTTGCTAATCAATTCTTATCGCTTGTATTATTTATTATTTCACTTGCATATATTGGAGTGAAATCATTTGGAAAAATAAAAAGCTTTGAAGGAATAGTATTTCTTTCAACCTTAATACCATTAATAGGCTACATTGTATCTCAAACCCCCTCAGAAGCATATTTGCCAATGCTTTTTGGTGGAATACTGCTTTCTATCGCATATTTATTATATTCCATCGATCTTAAGACAAAACATGTTGGAATAGCTCTCTTAATCCTAATTGCGTTAACGAACAGCTATTTGGTTTATAATAATAACTACCTTGTAGAAAAGAAATATGGTTACGGATGGTCAATTCAAAAAAAAGAAGAAATAGTAAATAAAATATATAATCTCGCAAATGGTGAAATGTATAATTTAGATTTCAGAAACGAAGGACACAGAAATGTAGTTCCAGCAGAAAACTATGAATATTTGTTGTGGTGGAAAACAAATAATCCCCCTGTTAATTATCCTGTTAGAAATAGAATACAGGTGATTGAAGGAGAAAATGATATAAAAATTCAGAAAATAAAACTATGAAATTTTCCGCTGTAATACTAACACGAAATGAAGAGAAAAATATACTGGATTGTATTGAATGCGTGAAGATGGCAGATGAAATAATAATTGTTGATGATTACTCAAATGATAGAACAATTGAAGTTATCGAATCACTAAAGCTTGAGAATATTAGAATACAACAACGCCACTTAGATCTTGATTTTGCTTCACAGAGAAATTTTGGCTTGTCTAAAGCAAAAAATGAATGGGTATTATTCATAGATGCTGATGAAAGGGTAAGTGCTTCACTTCTTAATGAAATTAAAAGCTTAAGTGAAGATAAATATAATGGTTATTTTATTCAACGCAGGGATGTTATATGGGGAAAGGAATTAAATTATGGTGAAACTGGCAATATAAAATTCATTAGACTTGCTAAAAAAAGTTCTGGAAAATGGGTAGGGAAAGTTCATGAGAAATGGATGATAAAAGGAGAGGCGGGAGTTTTAAGAAATAAAGTACTGCATTTTCCACATCAAACTATGGCAGAATTTATTTCAGAAATAAATTTCTACTCAACACTTAGAGCAGACGAGCTCCATAAAAAAAATACAACTGTCAATTTTATTCAAATCGTTTTGTATCCAAAGTCTAAATTTATTATGAACTATATCTTAAAGCTTGGTATTCTTGATGGATTGCCAGGTTTAAATATGGCGATCATGATGAGTCTTCATTCCTTTTTGGTACGAAGTAAGCTGTGGCTTCTCAATAACAAAATATAATGCAAAATCTTCTTCTTTTACTTGTTTTTACCTTACCATTGGGAGTTTTATTGCGAATAAAGTTATATGAGGATGTATATCTCAATTTACCTGATCTTATAGTTGCAGGCATATTTATTATGTTTATTTACGGTGTTTTAAAAAAGAAAATAAAAATTACCTTTACAAGGGTACTCTATCCACTTATCGGGTTTATTTTTGTTGGATTTACCTCTTTGCTTATTAACCTACAATATTTGACTCCTCTTAGTTTTTTAAATTCATTTTTGTATTTGGCACGTTTTGCGTGTTACACAAGTTTAATATTTGCTGTCATTGCTCAAGATTCAAAAAGCAGAAATAGAATCGTCAATGCCTTATTAATATCTGGATTAATTTTTACAATTTTTGGTTTCATTCAATATTTCTTATATGATAATTTAAGAAACTTGTACTACGCAGGATGGGATGACCATTTATATAGACTTTTTTCAACAGCTCTTGATCCAAATTTTGCGGGAATCTTTATAGTTCTTGGGTTACTTCTTGCCTTAAGTCGGTTAATAAATATAAAAAACAGTCGGAATGTAAATATAGCTCTTGCTGTTGTTTCGGTTTTAGAGCTTATTGCAATCTATTTAACATATTCAAGGAGTGCGTTTATAGGTCTTGTTATTGGTTTGTTGTCATTATTATTCTTCTCTGGGAGAAAAAAGATATTAATTCCCGCAATTATTGTCATTATTTTAGGTCTTGTTGTATTTTCAAATACTAAAATTGAAGGCTTAAATCCATTTAGAACAGCATCTTCTTTTGCAAGAGTAGCAACAACCAAACAGGCGGTAAATATATTCCTAGACAATCCAGTTATAGGTGTCGGTTTTGATTCTTTAAGATATGCCCAAATAAGGTATGGATTTAGAAGCGCTGATTTACCAATACCGAGTAATGCTGACGCAGGAACCGATAATAGTTATCTTTTTATTTTAGTAACAACAGGAATAATAGGTTTTGCATTCTTTGCAAAGTTTGTACTTGAAATAATATCCACTTTGTTTAAACACATAGAAAATAATAATACTAAAGTCTCACTATCCACCCTTTTTGCTGTTCTGTCTGCTTCACTATTTATTAACGCACTTTTTTACCCATTAATTATGTCATGGCTCTTCATTATTATTGGAATCTCACTTGCAGGTATCAGTAAAAAGAAATAGATTTTATTATGCTATAATTCGTCCATGGCGGGAAGTAGAATACCTGAAATTTCAGTTGTAATCTTGTGTTACAGATCGGGTGATTTCGCTAAAATATTCCATCAAAAAGTAGTAAACCTCCTTAAGAAAAATAAGTTAAATTACGAAATAATTCTTGTTGGAAATTATCGTCCAAATCTTTCTGATACAACACCACAAGTTTTAGAACAGATAGCAAAAAAAAGTAAAAGAACGAAAGTCACAATCAAAAAGAAAACTAATCCTAAACATACAATGGGTTGGGATATGCGATGTGGTTTACGAAAAGCTACTGGTAAAGTAATTGCGATAATTGATGGGGATGGTCAAATTTCACCAAATGATATTATTAAACTTTATAAATTATGGAAAAGAGGAAATTATGATCTCTGTAAAACTAAAAGAGTCTCAAGGGGTGATGGGTTTTACAGAAAGTTTATTTCCGTAATGTTCAATAATATAATGTTCGTTCTTTTTCCGGGGATAACTAAAGATATTAATGGAAAGCCAAAGATTATGACGAACGAAGCGTATAAAAAGCTTCATTTAAGATCTAATGATTGGTTTATTGATGCCGAAATTATGTTAAAAGCTCGTAAACACAAATTTAAAATTGCTGAGATGGAGACTAAGTTTATGAAGAATCCAAAAAGACAATCGTTTGTTTCTCTACAAGCAAATGTAGAGTTTTTAGTCAATATTTTAAAATGGAGATTTAGGATATAAAATAAGAATATGAACATTTTTATTACTGGAGCAAGTGGATATTTAGGACACGATGTAGTTAGATCACTTTCAAAAAAAAATAACCTCATTCTTTTATCACATAGGTCAATCCCTCAGATTTCAAAAAGCAAAAAAGTAAAAATTATAAAAGGAGATATTGAGAAAACTTCGCTTTGGAAAAAACATTTACAAAATGTAGATGTGATTATACATCTTGCTGGAGTTACACATAGTCAAAACGCTTTTTTGTATAGGCGTATTAATACCTATGGAACAATTCAACTTGTTGATGCAGCAAGGGGTAATAATATTAAACAATTTATATATATAAGTACTCGAGCAATCGGTAAAAAATGTGGAGAGTACGGTGAGTCAAAAAAACTTGCAGAAGACTATCTTAAGAAAAGCAAATTAAACTATACAATTTTAAGAGTTGCTGAGGCTTATGATGAAAGCTTTAAGACTCGTGAGGGGTTAGGAAATTTAGCCAAACTAATTAATAAATCTCCTATTGTGCTGTACCCGAGTAGTAAGAATATTACTCTATCGCCTATTTTTAAGGACGACGTCACGAGATCTATTATTAACGCAGTTGGTAATAAGAATGCAATTAATAAATCCTATGTAGTTGCAGGATCGGAGAATTTAACGTTTAAGGAGATCGAGCAAAGAATATCAAATCATCTTAAGAAGAAGAGAATATTTATCCCAATGCCAGTGATTGCGTTAAATTTAGCCTTTCTTGTAAGTTCTGCAATTGGTTTTTCAAAGTCTGACCAATTGAAAAGACTCACGGGGAAGAAAGAACCTATGAGTCAAAATCTCAAAGACGATTTAGATATTAGACCTCGAAAATTTCTAAGAAGTTACTCAGAATAGGAAACTGTTAATTCTTTTGTAGAAGTTTGCCCTGATGGGCCAGTTGCAACAACTGTTATTTTATTATCTCCATTATTGAGTCCTAGATCATAAGAGAATTTGCCTTCGCTATCAACAATTGCAACAAAACCATTAACTGTAATATTGCTATCTGAGTCTGTTGTACCTGTAACAGAAATTGTTTTGTCAGCCTTTTTAAAGCTTTGTTTATCGGAAGGATTTGATATTTCAAGTTTTGGGGCACTCTTAATGTATGATATTTTTGTTTCATCGGAGAAATCACTCTTTTTGTTGTTAATTATTACTCTTGCTTTTATGAAATTATCGCCCTCTGATAACTTAACTTTTTCCATTGAAAATGTTTGATCATTGTCAACTTCAGTTGTTCCCACTCTAAAACCGTTAACATATATTTCTACATCGCCAGTCTGGTAATCTGTTTTTCCAGTAATATCTATTGATGCTGAAGGTGTTGCTGTATAGAAAGAATCAATACTTGGGGGTTGTAGATCAGCATTTGATTTAATTGAATCCGCCTGACCTGACTTTCCTGATATAGCATCAAGCAGATTACCTGATACTCCGATTAACATAGGCCCAAAGTTAATCGCAATAAAAAGAATAGCGACGATCGCTCCTATGTAAATATATAGTTGTTTTTTGCTTTGTTTAACGGTTCTTCTTGAAAGTCTTGATTCCATATTATCCTTGATGACGCTTGCGCATCTTTTGTGCAACTTTTAATTCCAGAATTGACATTTTAAGATCTTTATCTGCACTAGTAAATTCTCTATTTGTTAATTGTTGTTTAAGCTTTCCTTCAGCCATTCTTTTTTTCTCTTCAACCTGAGCCTGCTTTATGCTATCTGCTCGGATAGCATAGTCTGACAGTATATGGACAGAATTATTCTCTACTTGAGCAAAGCCACCCGCAATAACAATTGTATCTTCGTTTCCGGAAGGATTAATAACTACTTCTCCTTCTGATAGTTTTGTAAACAAAGCCGTATGATGGGGCAAAACAGTTATCTGTCCCTGGTATGTAGGAATTGATACCGCTGAAACTTGTCCTTGGTATACGATTCCAGTAGGCGCTATTATTTCTAAGTTAACTTTACTATCTGGCATTTTTTACTGCTTCTTCAATGGTACCGACCATGTAGAATGCCTGTTCGGGAAGCTTATCATGTTTTCCTTCAATAATCTCTGCAAATCCATTCACAGTATCTTCAATCTTTACGTATCGACCTGGAGCTCCTGTAAAGATTTCTGCAACGAACATAGGTTGGGTTAAGAATCTTTGAATTTTACGTGCACGAGAAACAGTTAATTTATCCTCATCTGATAGCTCATCAATACCAAGAATTGCGATTATATCCTGAAGATCCTTATAGCGCTGTAGTATTCTCTTAATCTCAGTTGCAACTTCATAATGTTTTTTGCCAACGACATTTGGGTCAAGAAGTCTTGATGATGAAGTTAGCGGATCAACAGCGGGGTATAGTCCTTGTTCCGCGATTGAGCGCTCAAGAGTAATAGATGCATCAAGGTGTCCAAAAATTGTTGCAGGTGCTGGATCAGTATAGTCATCAGCAGGGACATAAATTGCCTGAACTGATGTAATAGATCCTTTTTTAGTTGAAGTAATTCTTTCTTGGAGCATTCCAATATCTTGCGCAAGGTTAGGTTGATACCCTACAGCAGATGGAAGACGACCAAGAAGTGCTGATACCTCAGATCCCGCCTGAGCATATCGGAAAACATTATCAATAAAAAGTAAGACGTCTTCACTTTTCTCATCACGAAAGTATTCTGCCATCGTAAGAGCTGTAAGTCCAATTCTAAGACGATTTCCTGGTGGTTCATTCATCTGTCCAAAAAGCATTACAGTTTTATCCAAAACATTTGCTTCTTTCATTTCAAGCCAAAGGTCAGTTCCCTCACGAGTACGTTCTCCAACTCCAGCAAAAACAGAATGACCCTTGTGAACCATAGCAATGTTTCGAATCAATTCTTTAACAACAACTGTTTTTCCAACTCCTGCTCCTCCAAAGATTCCAATTTTTCCTCCTTTAGTAAATGGGGAGATAAGGTCAATTACTTTAATTCCTGTTTCTAGCATTTCAGGATGTGTTGATTGTTCACTGAGAGGAGGTGCTGCTCTGTGAATTGGTTCGAGGGTAACTCCTTTGCCAGAAACTTGCTTGCCACCATCAATTGTTTCACCTAAGACATTGAAAATTCGACCAAGAGTTGGTTCCCCTGTTGGAACCTTAATTGGGGCACCAGTTCTTGTTACTTTTTGTCCACGAACAAGTCCTTCCGTTGGTCCAAGTGCTAGAGTTCTTACTTCGTTATTTCCAATTTCAAACTCTGTCTCAAGAACCAATGTTTTACCATTAAGTTCCAGAGTTAGAGCTTCATAAATTTCAGGAACGTCACCCTCAAAGTATATATCGATAACTGGTCCTGCAATTCTTATTATTTCACCAATGTTTGATTTTGTTTTTGCCATATTAACTATTGTTATTTAATGATAATAATTCGTTTGTAATTCTTTCTTGACGTGACTTATTATATGAAAGAGTTAAGTAATCAGCAATATCAAGTGCGTTGTTTTTTGCATTTTGCATTGCAACCATTCGAGCTGCTTGTTCTGATGTATGTGCCTCAATTACTGCGCTATAGAGAACAACTTCAATAAAGTATGGGAGAAGTTCTTGAAGCATTGTTGTAGCATCTGGTTCAAAAAGGTAAGGAAGTTCTTTTTCTTCTGTTACCTGTGGTTCGATTGGTAAAATTGGTACCAGAACTGGCTCTTGGGAAAAAATTGAATTAAAACGGGAGTAGAGTATCTTAACACTTCCTACTTTTCCAGTTAAATATTCTTCATTGATTATTTCAATCAAACGAAAAACAAGTGAGTAATCAGGAATTGTTGTTCCTAAATTAAAACCTGCAAGGTATTCACCTGATAATCTTTGTGTGTATAAATCAGCCTTTTTACCAAGGGCAACATATTTGTTGTCTTTTGAATCGATTGAAAGAAGGTGCTTAAACAAGTTTGTAGTTAAAGATCCCGCAAGCCCTTTATCGGGTGAAATTACAAAGATTAATGTTTTATCAGAGCCATTTTTATCAATAAATGCATGTTTAAATTTTTTAAGATCTACATGGTTTAGGATACTACTTGTGAGCGCTACAACGCGTTCACTGTATGGTTTATTTGCTTCAACAGTTTTTTGCGCACGTTTAATTTTTGATGCAGAAATCATTTCCATTGCCTTAGCAATTTGAGAAATATTTCTTGCTGTTTTAATCCTTCTTTTTAAAAGCTGCAAATTTTGTGCCATTATTTTATTGTTTTAATAAATCTTTCAATTTCTTCACTTAGCTCTTTTGTGGTTTTATCATCTAGTTTGTCACCTGTTGAGAGTTTGGCAAAAAGCTTTTTGTTTTTGACTTTAAAGTAATTGTGAACTTTTTCTTCAAATTCAGAAACTTTTTCGATTGGAAGACTGTCAAGCAGACCTGTTGTTGCTGCATAAATACTTATAAACTCAGAAGCTTCATCATATGGTTGGAATTGAGGCTGTTTTAAAATTTCGGCGACACGCTTACCTCGATCAAGCTGCTTTTGTGTTGCATCATCAAGATCACTTCCGAATTGTGAAAAAGCGGCAAGCGATCTGTATTGAGCAAGATCAAGTCTCATCGGGCCCGCTACTTGTTTCATTTTCTTTGTTTGTGCAGCTCCTCCAACACGTGAAACTGATAATCCAACATCTATTGCTGGTCTAATCCCAGCATTGAATAAGTCAGTTTTAAGATAAATCTGTCCATCTGTAATTGAAATAACATTAGTTGGAATATAAGCAGAAATATCATCTGCTTGTGTTTCGATGACAGGGAAGGAAGTAATTGAGCCACCCCCATATTTTTCAGAGAGCCTTGCGGAACGCTCAAGAAGTCTTGAGTGGAGATAGAAAATATCTCCTGGATATGCCTCACGTCCGGCAGGGCGTCTTAAGAGAAGTGATATTTGACGATATGCCCATGCATGTTTTGACAAATCATCATAAACAATTAGGACATCATTGCCTTTATCCATAAAGTATTCACCAATAGCTGTTGCTGTGAATGGAGCAAGGTACTGAAGTGATGGGGCATCAGATGCGCTTGCAGCAACAACTATCGTATAATCCATCGCACCATTTTCCTCAAGAACTGCCACAGTTCGCGCTATATTCCCGCGTTTTTGTCCGATAGCGCAATATATACAAATAACTTGCTTAAGCCCCAAATCATCTTTCTTTTGGTTAAGTATTGTATCGATTGCAATAGCTGTTTTACCAGTATTACGGTCGCCAATGATCAATTCTCGCTGTCCACGACCAATTGGGATCATGGCATCAATTGCTTTAACTCCAGTTTTGAGTGGAGTATCAACAGGGGAGCGTTCTACAACTCCTGGAGCGATTTTCTCAAGTGGATAGAATTTTCCTGTATTTTTGAGTGCCTTACCATCAAGAGGTGCACGTAGTGGGTCGATAACTCTTCCAATTAAACCCTCAGCAACATTTATACCCAATATTCTTCCTGTGGTTGTAGCTTTTGACCCCTCAACAATTTTAGTATCAGAAGAAAGCAGAATAACAGAGACATGCTCTTCATCAAGGTTGAATACTAAACCACGTGATCCATCTTCAAATTCTACTTCTTCTCCAAATCCTGCTTGCGAGAGTCCTGAGACACTAATAATTCCATCTCCAACGGACAAAACTGTGCCAACATTTTTAGCACGTGGAGTAACATCCTTTGATCCAAGTTTCTCTTCTATTTCAGCTAAAAATTTATCCATGTCCATATATTTAATTGGTTATAGTTTGAGCTGTTGTATTTAAATATCCTTCAAGTGTCAGGTCAATAATTGTATCATTTACAATCAATTTTATTCCATCTCCTATATCTTCTTGTTGAAATATAACATCTTTGTCTTTGTATTTGGTTTTTATTTTTTCTTTCAAAAGAGCAGTGAGGGGTTGTTCTGATAAAACAACGACTCTGTTTTTATTTACCATTGTTCTTAAAATTCTAGAAAACTTTGCGAGTTCATCCTTGGATAAATTCGTAATGAGTTGGTCAGCCATTTTTTTCTCAATCTTTTTATTTTTTACTAAAAGTCTTGCAATTTTTGTTAAATCTTGGTTTTTCATATGTTATCAAGTTTTTTAATATCACGTGCAATAATCTTCTCTTTTTCCTCTCGAGTAAAAAGTTCATCTAGGATCTTCTCGAGCATTCTCTTTGAAATTGTTACGGCAACTTCTTTTGCTTCTGAGAGCATCTTTTCCTTTTCCGCTTCTCCTGTTGCCTTTGCCTCGTTTATTATTTTCTCAGCATTTTTACGTGCTTGTGCGAGTATTTCTTCTTTGGAAGTCTCAGCATCTGTTTTTGCATCTGTTAAGATCTTTTCAGCTTCATTTGCCGCATTTTTTAGGATTTTATCTTTTTTCTCTTCTGCACTTGCTAATTCCTCAGCTGCCTTTTGAGCATCAGAAATACCTTTCTCTATTTGCCTCTGGCGCTTTTTGAGCACTTGAAGAACAGGCTTATATAGAAAAATTCTAAAAATAAAAGCCAATATCAAAAAATTGATTATTTGAGCAATAAAAAATTGCCACTCAAAACCAAAATCCTTAAATACTTCCATAATAAATTAGGAATTAACTCACGAAAGCTAAAATAAGAGCGTAAATAGCAATAGCTTCAGCAAATGCCATTCCCAAAAGCATCGCAGGAAGAATTTTGCTTGAAGCCTCAGGATTTCTTCCGATCGCTTCCATTGCTTTTGATCCGATCATTGCAATAGCGAGTGCTGGTAAAATTCCCCCGAAAACTATAACCGCTCCTCCAGTAAGGGTAAAGTTCATCTAGTACTCACCACCTTCCATTTTGAAAAATCTTTGTATGTTTTCATTAGTGTGCTCCCTCCTCATGAGGGTTAACGAGTATTGTCATAAATACCATAGTTAACATTGCAAATACAAGTGCTTGCACTAGTGCGACTATTGTTTCAAGAAGTAAAAATGGAATAGGCGCAATAAAAGCAAACAAAGATGAAATTGTATGAAGTACAACCTCACCCGCGTATATATTACCAAAAAGTCTGAATGAAAGTGAGACCACTTTTGTAATTTCAGAGACAAGTTCCAAAAGACCTACAAAAAGTAGAATTGGATTAAGAGAAAAGAATTTTCCTAGGTACCCTTTGAGACCATTGTATTTTATTGCTAAGTAGTGTGTCGCACATAAAGAGACAACTGCAAGAGCAAGGGTGGTATTGAAGTCTGAAGTAGCTGCGCGGAATAAAGGAACAAACATTTCATGTCCATGTTCGTGTTCGAAAAATCCAATCGAGCCCACTCCTGGTAGAAGTCCAACTATATTAAGTGTAAAGATGAATAGAAAAAATGATGCAAACCAGGGATAGATTGAGTTGGTAAATTTACCAGCAATTTGATCTGTCGTTGTATAAAAGTAATCGACAGCAGTTTCAGCAACTGTTTGGAAGAAGCCAGGGACCTGTTTAAGATTTCGGGTAGCTAGGAAAATGAAGGCAAAAAGAATCAAATCTACAAGAAGCGTAGTTAAAATTGTGTTTGAAATTTTTATTCCATCGAAATGGAAAATAACTTCGGGAGCGAGTGATACACCCTCCATATTTGAGTTCATTATATAAAAAAGCCGAAGGTGTTACAAGATGAATTTTAGTTTAAAGGAGAGATAGTCTCGACAATAATAACAGGTTGTTCATCTTTAAAATTTAGCTTTCCTTCTATAACAACAATTGCATCTTTTGCTAAATGATACTTGTTGCTCTCGTAGGTTTTTGGGAAAATAACAAGCTCAATAGAGTAACCTACATGATCCTCAAGAGTTGCAAAGGCCATCTCGGCATTATTTTTCTTTGTTAATATTTTTTTAATAGTTGATAGAATTCCTCCAACTTTTATTCTTGCTCCCTCTTTTTCTTCTGCAAGAGTCGCAATAGAATGAGATGTTCGAGAAGTCAATGAATCCACAAGTTCATTTAAAGGGTGATTTGTTAAGAAAAAGCCTAAGAGTTCTTTTTCAAATGAAAGTTTCTCCCTTTCTGAAAATTCTTCAACAGAGCTCTCCATTTTAAGCTCGTATGAAGTTTTAGTTTTTGGGGCTTCAAAGCCATCAAACAAACCGAACTGATTTTTATCACGATTCTTTTGTTCGCGTCCAATCTTTTCCATGATATCTGCATACATTGAAAGAAGTCCTGCTCTTTTTCCAAATTCATCCATAGCTCCAGCTTTAATAAGAGATTCCATTGTCTTTTTATTTACTTTTTGAAGATCAACTCTTTCACAGAAATCCCTTAATGAAACAAAATCGCCTTCTTTTCGGGCCTCAATAATGGAAGTAATCGCAGCGCTACCAACGTTTTTAATTGCTGATAATCCAAATCTAACCTGATTATCTTCAATACTAAAGTCTGGCTGTGATTTATTAACAGATGGTGGAAGAATTGTAACTTTAAGTCTTTTACATTCAGCAATTGCTTGTGCAATCTTTTCGTTTCTTGCAGGTCCAGTTGTGCCACGCGACTCAGCAGTGAGTAGCGCAGTCATGAATTCAACTGGGAAATGTGCTTTAAGATAAGCAGTTCTAAATGCGATAGTTGCATAACAGGCAGCGTGTGCTTTATTAAATCCGTAACCCGCAAAAGGAGCAATTAAATCAAAGAACTCATGTGCTTTTTTCTCTGTAAGACCATTTTTAATACAACCAGACATAAATAATTCTTCTTGTTTTTTCATTTCGGCTGGAATTTTTTTACCCATGGCCTTTCTAAATTTATCTGCATCAAGCCATGTGTATCCTGCAAGAGCTATGGCCATAAGAAGAACGTCGTCTTGGTACGTTAATACACCGTAAGACTGTTGTAAAATCTCTTTTAATCGAACATCAGGGTATGAAATAAGTTCGGGATTATGTTTTCTCTTAATAAACTCAGGAATATTTGCCATTGGTCCTGGACGATATAGTGCAACCATTGCTTGGAGATCAAAAATAGACGTTGGTTTTAACTCTTTTACGTAACGGCGCATTCCAGGAGATTCTAGCTGAAAGATTCCTGTTGTTTCTCCGCTTGATAGTAATTCATATGTTTTTTTGTCATCTACGGGAAGGGTTGAAAGGTTTATTTCAACATTTTTATTTTCACGAATAAAATTGAGAGCTTCTTCTATAATTGTAAGGTTACGAAGACCTAGGAAGTCCATTTTAAGAAGCCCTACGCCATCTTCTCCGACGTTATACATATCATATTGTGTAGTTACTCGGTCTCCGTTTGATTCACGTTGTAGAGGGGTATAGTCAGTTAACGGTTTATCAGCGATAACAACTCCTGCAGCATGAACTGAAGCATGTCTTGCAACTCCTTCAAGTCTCCTCGCTAAATTAAGCAGTCTTTGGGTATCTTCTTCAGTCTTTGCAGCGACTGAAAGTTCTGGTGACTGAGTGAGAGCGTTATCAATTGTCATAGCATGACCTTGCCATCCTGGTGGAATCATTTTCGCAATTCTGTCAGGTACTGCATAAGGAAGTCCCATAGCTCGTCCTGCATCACGAACTGCTGCACGGGCCTCCATAGTTCCAAAGGTTATAATTTGTGCAACTTTGTCTGATCCATATTTTTTTGTAACGTAAGCAATAACCTCATCACGTCTTGTATCTGCAAAATCAAGATCGATATCAGGAGCAGAAGGGCGTAGTGGATTTAAAAATCTCTCAAAAGGAAGTTTGAAAAAGAATGGATCAACGTCTGTTATACGAAGTGCAAAAGAAACAATTGATCCCGCGGCACTTCCACGACCTGGTCCTACCGATATACCATTATTTTTTGCCCAGTTAACAAAATCTGCAACAATTAAAAAGTATGCTTCATATCCCTTTTTAAGAATAATGGAAAGCTCATAATCTGCTCTTTCTTGGATTTCATCTGTAACTTCTCCATAACGATCTTTTAAACCCTTATATACTTGTTCACGAAGATAATCTTCTGCTGTTTTTTCATCTGGAACTTGAAATTTAGGCATAATCCATTTTCCTAAAGATAATTCTAGATTACATTTTTCAGCAATTTTTACGGTATTTTGAATTGCATCTGGTTGCTGAGGAAACATAGCACTCATTTCATCTGCCGTTTTTAAATAAAAGTCTGGTGCGCCTATCATCGACAATTTTCTATTGGGAGTATCAATAGTTGTTTGTGTTCCTATACAAAGAAGAATTTCTTGTGCTTCAGCATCCTCTTTTCGTATGTAATGGTTATCATTTGTAGCAACAAGAGGAATTCCATGTTTTTTTGAAAGTTCAATAAGTTTTTTATTTAATACTCCCTGCTCTGGAATTTTTTCATGATGTTGGAGTTCAAGGTAAAAATCATCCTTATATATATCTACTAATTTATTGAGTCTTTTCTGGGCTTCTTCTTCCTGGTTGTGCATTAAAGGATCTGAGACAAAGCCGTTTAAACAGGCTGATAGACAAATTAAGCCTTCGCTGTATTCGGAAAGTAGTTGAATATCAGTTCTTGGTTTGTAATAAAAACCTTCAAGATGTGCGACAGAAACAATCTTCATTAAGTTTTTATAACCGGTTATATCTTTTGCAAGCAAAATTAAATGGTTGTATTCTTTGTCCTCTGAACTTTTATCAAAGCGAGTTTTAGGGGTTATATATATTTCACAACCTATTATCGGTTTTATACCAGCCTCCATTGATGCTTTATAAAACTTTATTGCTCCATACATAGATCCATGATCAGTTATTGCCAAGGCACCCATGTTAAGTTCTTTAGCACGTTCAACCATTGGTTTTACGCGTGATAAACCATCGAGTAATGAATATTCACTATGATTGTGAAGATGTACGAAATCTGCCATATTATGCTGCTTTGGAAACTGTAGAGTTCTGATCGGGCTCTAGTTTTTTCAACTTGAGTATACCATCTTCTATGATTGCAATTACAGCACAACCTTTTCCGAGTCTTTTTGCCTCTAGTAGAGCAAGATCTGCTTTATTTTTAAATTCTTCTGCTGTTTCTCCTTGATAAACAGCCCATCCCATAGATAGACTCATTTTTTCTGGAATTGGGTAATCTGATTCTTGTTTAGGTGCCTTATCAAACAATATGTGTCCCATTTCTTCCATCCTTTGGTTATACCTCTCACTAAGATTTGCTATCTCAGTTATTGAAGTATTTCCAATTGCTTGGGCAAACTCATCTCCCCCAATTCTTGCAATTGGGGTATCCGTTCTAAACGGTAGGTTAGCAACAGACTGTAAAGCTGGATCGCCTCCAGTATTATGTCCGTAGTTCTCGTTAAAACCTTTGAAGTTATCAAAATCAATATTTCCCATCACAAGGGTTTGATTCGTTCTTTTTGCTTCGGCAATTTTCCTTGTTAGTTCTTCTGTGAACCACCTTCTATTGTGAAGACCAGTCAGTGCATCCACCATGGAGTCTTGTTGTGCTTCAGCTGCTAGTTCTATAGCAATTTGTGCAGTTTTTTCCGCATCCTCTCTTTTCTTATTTGCAGCACGAGTTAATAGTTGATCTGCGGCTCTATCTCGTGCATGCTTATTTCTAATAGCAAAGGGTAATAATTCGCCACCTGTTTTATCTGCTAATTTTTCGTCCTTTTGTAAATTTTGTAGCCATAAATTTCCACCTTCGCGTGTAGTTGGAAGTTTTATAACATTTTCGGGGGTAGAAGAATCACTCACAGATTCATTTTAACACTTATTTGAGCACATCTTCAATCTTTTCCTTGAGTCCTGAGACGCTTGAACCCGGAGGGAGAAGAGTTCTAACTTTTCCAATTAAAAAGCCTATAATTTGAACTTTTCCTGACTTATAATCTTCAACTGCTTTTGGATTATTAAGAAGGGTTTGTTCAATTGCGTTTTTTAGTTCAACAGGGTCAACTTCCTTTGTTTGAACAGTAGCTTTGATTAATTCAATAAGTTCTGCAGGAACTGTATTTTGCCAATCTGGTTTTTTGTTAATTATATAATTTGCAATTTGCTTTGCATTTAGATCAAATTTTGATCCGTCTTTTACTGCTTGCTCAAAATAGTCTGCAAGTTCGCGTTCTCGAGTTAAAATATCCGCATCATATTCAGTGATAGAGAATTCTTTAACAAATCTTTCAAGTTTTGCATCAGGTAACTCGGGAATTTGTTCTTTTATTTCCTCAATTTGTTTGTCTGTGGTTAAAATTGGTGGAATATCAGGCTCTGGGAAATACCTGTAATCATTTGCTTCTTCTTTGAGGCGCTGTGATACTGTTGTGTTTTTTGCTTCGTTCCACCCGCGTGTTTCTTGAGCGGGCACTTCACCCTTTTCAAGAATTTCTGATTGTCTTACAATTTCCGTTTCAATAGCTTTTGCTACAAAGCGGAAAGAATTAATATTTTTAACCTCAACCTTATATTTAGGTAACTCTTTCTCACCATCTTTTCTTAGAGATATATTTGGCTCAAGACGCATATCTCCCTTTTCCATATCTGCGTTTGAAACATCGAGATATCGAACAATTTGTTGAAGTTTTTGTAAATATTGAGTAACCTGATATGAGTTTTCAAAATCAGGCTCAGTAACTATCTCTACAAGTGGAACTCCTGAACGGTTAAAGTCGATTAATGAAACAGAACCATCATGAGTTAGTTTTCCAGTATCTTCTTCCATGTGAACACGAGTAATACCAATTTTCTTTTTAGTTTTTGATCCTTCCGCTTCATATACCTCAATATATCCATCAAGACCAAATGGCTCGTCATACTGAGAAATTTGATATCCTTTTGGAAGATCAGGATAAAAATAATTTTTACGATCAAATTTTGAATTATTTAAAATTCTACAATTTAAAGCAAGAGCTATCATTTCACACCATTCAATTGCTTTTTTGTTAGGAACAGGAAGTGCACCAGGAAGTCCTAGACAAACAGGGCAAGTGTGTGTATTTGGTTTTTGACCAAAATAGTTGGCAGAACATGCACAGAACATTTTTGATTCTGTTTTTAGCTCTACATGGACTTCAAGTCCTATAACTGGTGTATATTTGTTCATTTTTTTAATAGATTTTCCTTTCCTGTTTGTACAAAATCATACATTACCGATCCAAAAAGTGTGGTGGCAATGCCAATTAGAGCTGCCCCCTCTTTAAGATTACCATCTGCTATTGAAGCAATTCCTGTCCCAGCACTCAAAATAACTGCCATATAGCTTAATTGCATTTTTCCTTTCATATGATTATCTTTTAATGCTTCATCTATAATTTCCCAATTGCTATATTCTCTTTTTTCCATTTTATCTTTCAAAAACCTTTCTATCCTGAGTTTTTTCAAAAGCATTTCCAATTCTAAATAGTAATTGTTCTGAAAACTGAGGACCTAAGATTTGAAAACCTGTTGGAAGTTCACCAATAAAACCAGAAGGAACGGAAAGCCCTGGAATTCCTGCTAAATTAATAGTAACTGTTAATGCATCTGATAAGTACATTTGCAAAGGATCTCCCATTTTTTCACCAAATTTCCATGGAAGAGTAGGTGAGACCGGAGTAATTATGGCATCCACTTGCGCGTAAGCTTTCTCAAAATCTTGGCGAACTAAAGTTCGGACTTGCATCGCTTTTTTGTAGTACGCATCGTAATATCCAGCGGAAAGAGTAAATGTACCAAGAATTATTCTTCTAACAGCTTCATCACCAAAGTGCGATCTATCTCTTCCATAACGAATACCATCATAGCGAGCGAGATTTGATGACACTTCAGAGGGTTGAATAATGTAGTAGACTGCAATTCCATAATCTGTATGAGGAAGAGATATGTCAACAATTGTGGCTCCTAATTCTTCAAATTTCTTTTTTGTTTCCTCAAATCTTTTAGCAATTTCAGGAGATAGGCCTTTTTCAACATATTCACGTGGTACACCGAGCTTAAGACCTTTAACTCCATTATTTATTCCATCCAAGTAATTTGGAACCTCATTTTGAGTAGTTGTTGCATCGAGTGGGTCATTACCTGCAGTAACTTGTAAGAAGCGAGCAGAGTCTTCCACGGTTTTTGTAAAATGACCAATAGTATCAAGTGATGATGCCATTGAGATAATTCCAGAACGTGAGACAAGACCATAAGTTGGTTTTAATCCTACAGTATTTGTAAATGAAGCAGGAAGTCTTATAGATCCTCCAGTATCTGTTCCTGTTGAGGCGATTGTCATATCTGCAGCAACGGAAGCAGCAGAGCCAGAAGATGAACCACCTGGAATATATTCGGTATTCCATGGGTTTTTAGTTGGCCCAAAATCAGAATTCTCACCACTTGATCCGTGTGCCCATGCGTCAAGATTGGTTTTTCCTAAAATAACGGCTCCAGCATCAAGAAGCTTTTTCGTTACTGTTGCATCATATTGTCCAATGTAGTCTCTTAAAACATTTGATGCCGCTGTGGTTTTCATACCTTTGGTCATGAAAATATCCTTGAGAGCGATTGGTACCCCCAAAAGCGGAAGAGTAGATCCTTCTGCTCTTAATTTGTCAGCATTTTCTGCTTGCCTTAGTGCTTCATCAGATATTGTTATAAAAGCGTTTAAATCAGGATTGAGCTCATTGATGGCATCAAGACATGCTTGGGTTAGCTCAACGGATGTAAACTTTTTTTCCTCAAGTCCTCTTAAGCTCTCTGTAAGTGTTAATTGATTTAATTTCATAATGCTTTAATCATCGTCATTTTTATGTCTTCATAACCGTTTCTTTCATAAAAATTGTGAGCCTTCGTATTAGGTCCAAACACATCGAGCTCTGAATGCGTGCAATCTTTTGATCTAAAATAATCTTCTGCCCTTTTTATAAGTGCCTCACCAACACCCTGACTTCTATATGGTCCAGATACAAACAATGATTCAAGATGACCAAGTCTCATTGGTATCGTAGTTAGTGCTTCTTCTTCACTTTGTTCGCGAATATACATGGCAGCAAAACCTACAATAAGAGTTTCTGCTTCTGCAACATACATTGCGCCATCATGTTTTTTAATTAGTTCAAGGTTCTTATCGAGATAATATTTGGCAACAGCATCAGTATCTTGATCCACTTTTTGCCATTTATCAAATTCTTCAAAAAAATCAGAAAATTCCGTATTTAATTCCAAAATTCTGTTATAGTCTGTATCAACGTAATTTCTTATTGAAAACTCTTTATCTGTCATAATTATTCACTTTCGAGAATGGCCTTAACTTCAAACATTCCATTTTTTTGTGATTTGGTTCCTGACACGGCGATTTCTTGTGAGAGAGATGAGCCAGCTACATCTTCACGAGTAACATTTTCAAGTCCAGTCACCTGGGAAGTCATTTCGACATCTTTTGTATACACTTTTGATAGCTGGTCGACATAACCCAATATTTCATTCAATTGATTTTCAAACTTTTCTTTATCGTCAGGTTTAATCTTGAGGTTTGCGAGTTTGGCAACGTGGTCGAGGTCTATTTTCATGAATAGATTATATTTGAATTGAAGCTGAACTGCAATAAACTATTTAATTTTCGAAATTATTACATCCCGAGCTTTTTGTTCAATCGAATCATCGAGTGATTCTAGTTTAAATCTTTCGCCATATTTTTTCTCAATTGCAATTCGAAGAAGTTCGTCAGCGAGCTGAGGGTTTTTGGGCAAGATGGGGCCGTGTAGATATGTTCCAAAAGAATTTTTATATATTATTCCTTCTGTTTTATCGTCTGCATTATTTCCATGACCATTTATAACTTTTCCAAGTGCCATTGATTTATCATCAAGATAAGTTCTTCCGCCGTGATTTTCAAATCCTACTAACTGATAGTCGCTCAAGTGATCGATATTTGTTTCAACTAACACATTTCCAATGAGGCGTTTAGCAGCATCTCCTGGATTTTCAGTATAGAGTGGAAAAACTCCTAGTCCATCAAGTTTTTTTCCATCTGCTGTTTTGTAATATTTTCCTAAAAATTGATATGCACCACATATGTAAAGCCCCGGGGTGCTGTCTTCAATTTTTTTAATTAAAATCTTACCCTTTTTGTCTTGTAGATCGCGATTAACTATTTCTTGTTGTGTATCCTGTGCACCACCCATAAATAAGATGTCACAGCTTTCAAGTTTTTTCTCATTTGTCGAAACAAATATCTGTTCAACATTGATATCAATTCCTCTCCATTCTGAACGTTTTGATAAAACAATAATATTTCCGCGATCGCCATACGTATTCATCAAATCCGGATATAACCAGCCAATTGTTAATGATAATTTTTTCATAAGATTGCTTTTCCTGTTAATATTTTTCTTGTTTCAAGCATTGCAGAGTATGTTGGCATTATAAAGAGTGTTTCATCAGGCTTTGTTGCTGCGATTGATTGATCTATTGCAGTTTGTAAATCTGGGATAATATTTGTATCAAGTTTTCTGTTTCCAAGATACTTTATTCGTAAACCCATATCATATGTTCGATCTCCTGAAACGAACACTTCTAAATCTTTTGGAATATTTTCAAAGTCTACATCCCAAATCCACGATACATCAGTGCCATCCGGAATTCTGTCGTTTAAAACAAGTAACACATTACCTTTTTTATTTGCCGAGGCAATTGCGTCAATTGATTGATTTGCGCCAGCTGGGTTTTTAGAAAGAAGAATAATCACTTCACGATTTTTGTATCTAATAACTTCTTGTCGACCAAAGGCAGGTTTAAAGTCTACTAGGGCGAGAATAATATCCTTTATGGAGATACCAAATACCATGTGGGCAACAATTGCCGCTGCATTTTGATTATAGACATTGTAGAGACCCATAAGTGGCTGAGGAAGATCTGGAAATGTTTCTGTTTCATGATTTGTGTATTGGCAATTTGGACATGCAAACTTACCGAGATGAGAGTAAGCAACTTTTGAGTATTTGAGTTTTTCTCCACAATTAGGACAATATGTAAAGTCGACATCATAACCAACTTCTTTCTTTTTCATTAATTTTTCATCCAGTCCAAAATAGTAGCGAACTAAAGTTGAATCATTTGCTATGTCAGCAAGTTTTGGGTCATCTCCGTTGGTAAATATAGTTGTATTGGTAGGAAGAGATGCAAGAGCCTTATCCCATTTTTTAGCAACTGTATTTACTTCTCCATATCGATCCAGCTGATCTCGGAAAAGATTAAGTAATACGATTGAAAGCTTTGAATTTTCCATTTGTTTTACAGCTTCTCCCACATTATTCTCATCTACTTCAAAAATTGCTGCATCAAAATTTATTTTTCCAAAAATAGAACAGTTACTTATTAGCGTTGAAGCAACTCCATTAAGTAGATTTGCACCAGCTTCATTTCTGAAAGCTTTTAATTTTGCCTGCTCAAGCATTTTTTGAAGCATAAGTGATGTTGTAGTTTTTCCATTAGTTCCAGCAACTAAAATTATTTGAAGTTTTGGATTTTTCTTTAAAATATCACGCACGAAATTATTATTTGTTTCCATTGCAATATGTCCTGGCCAAGTAGATCCTGAACCTAATTTAAAAGTTTTTGAAATCCAAAGTGTTATCTTACCGAATATAATAAGAAGAATATTCATATAAATATTATAACGAAATTACATCTCGCGAAGAAGTCTAACTCTTTCTTCAATTGGAGGGTGGGTAGAGAAGAGATTAACAAACCATTGTCCACGAGACTTTTTTGTATCAGTTTTGTATGGATTTTCAATATAAAAATGAGCTGTTGAAGTTGAAGCATGTTTTAATACATGTTTATCTCCCGATATTTTAAGAAGAGCATCCGCAAGGCCGTCAGGATAACGAGTAAGTAGTGCGCCTGATGCATCTGCCAAAAACTCACGTCTTCTAGATATTGCAAGTTGAATAAGACTTGCTGCAATTGGTGCAAGAATTGCGGCTACAATTGCCAATACCATAAATATCTGATTTGACTGTCTATTATCATCATCACCTCGAAACCAGGTAAGTCTCATAAATACATCAGCGAGAATTGCTATCGATCCCACAAGAATTGAAACAATTCCCATCAACCTTGTATCGTAATTCCCAACATGGGACAGCTCATGAGCTAAAACACCTTCGAGTTCGATCTTATTGAGTTTTTCTAAAAGTCCTGTTGTTGCAGCAACAACTGCGTGTTTAGGATCACGTCCTGTTGCGAAAGCATTAGGAGCAGGATCCTCTACAACATATACTTTTGGCATTGGAAGCCCCGCAGCAATAGAAAGATTTTCTACAGATGTATATAAAGTATGATATGTTTTTTTGTCCGCTGGCTTTGCTCCAGACATTGAAAGAACTATCTTATCGGAGTTGTAATATGAGAAGAATGAAATGAGCCCTGAAATTATTAGCATCCCGCCAGCCCATGACCAGCCGTAGCCGAGTGCATTACCAAGAAGAACAGATACGGCCACAAAAAATGACATGAAGCCAATCATAATCATCCAAGTTTTCAGCTTGTTTGATCCTATTTGGTTATAAATCGTCGTTGCCATAGTGAAGATCGATCAGAGGTGATAATCGATTAAAATTTGACTTTAACTTCTTTTTTCTCTGCTTCAGTTGCTGCAAAGAATTCGGCAGGGGTAAATCCAAATTGTTTTGCTATAAGATTTCCTGGGAATTGTTTTATCGTTGTATTAAACGAGAGAACATTTGAGTTATAGAACTGTCTTGAGTATGAAATTTTGTTTTCGGTATCTGTTAATTCCTGCTGTAGGTTTAAAAAGTTTTCACTTGCTTTAAGGTCTGGGTATGCCTCTGCAACAGCAAAAATGGATTTTAGAGCTTCTTCGATTTGATTGTTGGCTTGTGCTTTTTCTTTTAGGTTTCCAGCTTTTAGCATTGCAGATCGAGCCTTTGTAACTTCCTCAAAGACACTCTTTTCATGTTTTGCGTATCCTTTAACTGATTCAACAAGGTTTGGGATTAGGTCATTTCGACGTTTAAGTTGTACGTCAATTTGAGAGAGTGCTTCCTTAATTCTTTCGCGAAGAACAACAAGGTTGTTGTATGTAAACCAAAGATAAACGAGGGCAATTAATATTACTACTCCGAGGATTAAAACAATATTCATACCCATATTCTTACATATGTGGCTTCTTAAGTCAAATTAAGCAGAAGTTAGCCACTTATAAAATTTATCATAGGGAAGAGTGTTTAATATATCTTCTTTTTCGCACCAACCTCGTCTTGCAACGGCAACCCCATAAAACATGTTATCCATGTGTGACAGAGCATGACTATCAGTATCAATAACAAATTTAACGCCGTATTCCTTCGCTTGTTTAACAAGCATATCGGGTAGATCAAGTCGTTCAGGCCATGAGTTTATTTCCAACGCTTTATTGTTGCTTGCAACAAAATGAAACAACTTTTCCCACTCAAGATCATATCCCGCACGTTCATTTAGAAGTCTCCCTGTTGGATGGGCAAAAATTTTTGCTTTTGGATGCGAAAGACCTTTTAATACCCGTTCAGTCATTGCTTCCTTTTCTGTTTTAAAAGAACTGTGGATTGAAACGATTAAACCGTCGATAAAGTCCATAGCAGAATCAGGAACGGCTAGTTTACCGCTTGATAAAATATCACATTCAAGTAAATTAATTACTCGAACATCTTTATTGTTCGAATTAAGTTTTTCAATAATTTGAGCTCGTTTTTCGAGCACTGAACAAATTTGTTTTTCATCATGATTTCGGAGTGAAGGATTATGTTCTGAAAATCCTAAGTATTCATACCCAAGTTCCTTTGCTCGCTTAAGCATTTGTTCCATTGAGTGTTTACCATAATCATGACTTGAGTTGAGAGGATAGTCTGTATGAATATGCAAATCGCCCTTCATATCCTTTAGTTCTAAAAGGTGGGGAAGTTTATTTTGTTTGGCAAGTTCTATCTCGCCATGATTATCGCGTATTTCAGGTGGAATCCATTGAAGTCCTAGATATTTATAAAATTCTTCCTCTGTTTTAAATGTTTTCATCGCTTTTTCTGGGGTTTTTGTAAATTTAATACCTCTTTCTGACAATGAAAGGCCTTGTTTGAGTGAATATTCTCTCAAAGCAACATTATGATGCTTGCTGCCGGTAAAGTGCTGAAGCATAGACCCAAACATTTCTGGGGGTAGAACTAATAAATCAACATGTCTTCCTCCACCAATTAAAAAGGAAGCTGTTGTAGGTCCTTTTTCAATTAGTCTATCTTTATGTGGAAATTCAACAAAGAAGTCAATTACTGCTTGAGGGTTTTTAGAAGTTGCAGCAATATCAACATCTCCTACGGTTTCTGCCATACGCCTGAGGCTTCCTAATGGTTCAACATCAATTACATCTTTACATGTTTTCAGGTAGGCAATGACCTCTTCTGCTATTTCATATGCAATAGGAAGCACCATTCGACGTGTTTTTGTTGTTCCAGTAGAAAATTCTCCTAGTGCTCGTAAAATATCTTGTTCCGATTTCTCACCAAATCCATCAAGCTCCGCAATTTGACCGTTTTCAGCAAGCTTTTTAATGTCATCAATTACGGTTTTAGGATCATTAAGTTTAAAATTTATAACTAATTTATATGCCTTTTTAGGACCAAAGGATGGAATATCAAGAAGGGGAAAAACTGATGGGGGAATGGGTTTTAAAATGTTATCAAAATGTTCAACTTTTCCTGTTTTAAAAAGTTCTTCAAGTCTAGTTCTAATTGTTGGACCAATTCCCGGAAGAGTTTCAAGTTTTCCAGAATTGTATAAATTGCGAAGTTCTACGCTTGATCTTTCAACTATGTCTGAAGCTTTTTGATATGCGACTATTTGGAAGTGATACTTTTTTTCGTCTTGAATAGTGTATGCAGCTGCAATATTGCGAAAAAGTTCTGCAATTTCAAGATTTGACATAAGAGGCAAATTTTGGGCCACATTTATTGTGGCGGGAGCGACGGGGCTCGAACCCGCGACCTCCTCCTTGACAAGGAGGCGCTCTAACCAACTGAGCTACGCCCCCAAAATTTGTACTTTGACAATTTTACCAAATCGTCACGTCTGAATCAAACGTAAAAATGGGGTTGACAAGCGTTTCAACTAAGTTTATTATTTAACTCGTAATCTGCCCCTCGACTGCCCCTCGATTTTATTAAAATGCCAAGAAAACAGGTTAAAAAAAGCAACAAAACAAACGCAAGAACGTCTCAACGTACACCGAGATCGTATGTCAGCCTCTTATATGGAGTATTAACAGTTGTAATAATCTTTATTGTAGTTTTATTTGCTCTCAAATTCATGGAAATTGGTAAGCAAAACGCAGGACAAATAACAGAAACAGCAGCAAAAACTGAAAAAAGCCAAGAACTTTCGCTTTATACAGTCAAAAAGGGAGATACGCTTTGGACTATTGCCGAAACACAATATAATAACGGAAACAAATGGGTAGAGATTGCAAGGACAAATAATATATCAAATCCAGGAGAAGTTGAGGTTGGTCAAAAGTTAGTACTTTCATCTGTAGAGCTTCATATATCCAGTTCACCAACACCAAAAATAACAAGTGAAATAACTCAGGCACCTACAGCAACTCCTGCAACTATAGCAAAGGCAACTATTGCACCTACAAAAACTCCCGTTATGACTTCTACAGAGGCTAAAATTACGACAAAAACATACACAGTTAAAAGAGGTGATACTCTTTGGGATATAGCAGAGCGTGCATATGGGAACCCATATAGATGGACAGAAATTGCAAAAGCAAATAAACTTGCAAACCCTGATTTAATCCACGCCGGAAATGTTTTCCAGCTTCCTCGCTAATTGCGTTTAGCTTTTCTAGAATATAAAATATCCCTTACGCGAGGGTAGTTCACCGGTAGAATGTCTCCTTCCCAAGGAGAAGGTAGCGGGTCCGATTCCCGTCCCTCGCTCAAAAAGCATATATTGACAATTAAAAGCATTTAGTTTAAAAAAGTATTGAACACAAGCGATAAACTATAATGATTAATAAAGAAACTTCAGAGGCAAATCTTCAAAAACTCGCAGATCCAAATCGCGGTAGAATAGTAGCAGTATCACTTAGCGCCGACGGAGAAAAGTATAGATTATTTACTGGTATGGGTGGTCGAAGTGATGGTTCGAAAAACAGATATTATTCGATAGTTTCTGACATGAATGGTCAGGGAGATTATGTAAGAACAGCAGTTCATGATCCCAATCTTCAAAAAGGCGACCCATCTGCAACTTTGTATGTTGCGCAACGTTCTTGGAGAGGTTGGCATGTTGCATCAAATGGTGAGCAGACGGAGGGTATTGCTTTTTCACTTGCTACTGGTGGTGGATTTGCTGACGGCCAAACGTTATATAAAAATGAAGGGCAAAAAAATGAATACACTGCGAGAATTACTGTAGCGACTCATAGATTAAAAGATTATGCATATATTGGAAAAATTGTAAGTAAGCCAGAATCCCCAGACGATTCTACATATCATGTTTGGAAGCCTGAGCTTAGTTCGGAAAGCATGAGTTTAAATCCAGGCGAAGGGTATTACACGGTAACATACGATGGAACTCTCGATGAGAATGGAAAGCCTGATACCAAACCAAATTATGAAGATCCTTGGGGAATTTTATTGCCTGATTCCTTGGAGGACGCACTCGATGCAATATGGGAAAAATGGCATGGTGAAACACGTGCGAATTTAGTAGGAAAGGAAATTGATAGAAACACAGGGTTATTCACATACTCTAGAAGAAGTATCCACGAAGGTCGTACATAAACTAATTACTAATTGACTCGTTTAGGCTGATTTGATATGATGAATCGTGCCCGCTAGAAATTCTACAAGATCCACAACAGCGGCCCGTCAAGGGAAGGGTACATCCACCAGTAAACGAACTAAATACATTTTTGTCTCCGGAGGAGTTATTTCAGGAATAGGAAAGGGGATAACATCTGCATCTATTGGTTTACTTCTTAAAGCAGCAGGATATAGGGTTGCTCCTATAAAATTTGAAAACTATTTAAACCTTGATGCTGGGACCATTAACCCAATTGAGCATGGGGATCCATTCCTTTGCGAAGATGGAACTGAGGGGGACATGGATATTGGCACATATGAGAAATTTCTAAACCAAGAAATGGGTAAAGATAATTTCGTAACAATGGGACGAATTTATCAAACTGTTATCGATCGTGAAAGAAGATTTGAATACAACGGAGAAGATGTTGAGGCTATTCCACATATCACAGATGAAATTATCTCAAGAATTACAAACGTTGCCAAAAAAACTGATGCTGATATTGTTTTAATAGAGCTTGGAGGAACAGCTGGAGAATATCAAAACGTTTTTTATTATGAAGCATCACGCATTTTGACTCTTAAACATCCTGGAGATGTAGTTCATGTACATGTAAGTTATGTACCTACACCAGGTCACTTGGGAGAACCAAAAACAAAACCTACTCAATTATCTGTTAGAACGCTAAACTCTATGGGTATTCAACCTGACTTTATCGTTGCAAGGTCAGATAAATACTTGGATCAGAGAAGACGAGATCGTTTTGCACTTTTCTGTAATATGGAGGGTGACCATATAATTTCAAATCCTGATGTTTCAAGTGTTTATGAGGTGCCATTGGTCCTTCATAAACAGTCTTTGGATAAAATGATTCTTGAAAAATTAGGACTTAGTGCAAATAAACCAAAGCTTTCTGCATGGGAAAAGCTCGTTGATGAAATCAAAAAGCCTAAGAAAAAGGTAGTAGAGATTGCGATTATTGGAAAGTATTTTGGAACCGGAGAATACCAAATAAGAGATTCATATGCTGCCTTATTTGATGCTCTAGAACATGCCACATGGGATCAAGACGTGGAGCTTAAGACTCGTTGGATTGATGCTGAAAAGGTTGAGAAAGAGGGAATTGAAAAACATATTGGAAAGCCTTCGGGAATTATAGTTCCAATTGGTTGGGGAGAGCGGGGCGCAGAGGGAATGATTGCGGCCGCATCTTATGCCCGTAAGCATAAGATTCCATATCTTGGTCTTTGTTACGGTATGCAGCTTGCAGTTATTGCTTTTGCTCGTGATGTGCTTGGATGGAAAGATGCCAATACTGCTGAGAACAATCAAAAAACAAAGCATCCTGTAATTCATATCATTGAAGAACAGAAAGAGCACATGAAGAATAGGGCATATGGAGGAACAATGAGGCTAGGAGGCTGGGATGCTAGAGTCAAAAAAGGTACACGATCTTTCGGGTTTTATAAAAAATATGGCCAAATTGAAGAAAAAAGTGGTCTCACATCTGAAAGACATAGGCATCGATATGAATTTAATAATAATTTTGCAGATGAATTTGAAAAAAATGGGCTCATTATTGCAGCACGTTCTGTAAAAGAGAATTTAGTTGAAATTATTGAGCTGCCTGAGAAAAATCATCCTTTTTACGTAGGAACTCAGGGCCACCCAGAGTACAAAAGTAGACCTCTTTCTCCTCATCCATTATTTGTTGAATTTATTAAAGCTTGTGCAAAATAGCTCAAGTCATCAGGCCTCTTTAAAATTTGCTTCAAATCTTGTATAATATGTGCTTATGGACGACAAAATAAATTTACCAATTCGCGAAAAGCAAACTGTTCGCGTTTATCAAAAGATTGTTGAAGGAAAGCGTGAAAGAAACGTGCCTTTTACTGGTATTGTTCAAAAGGTTCGTGGAGCAGGAGTTAATAA
The DNA here is from genome assembly GCA_964640435.1 of uncultured Gammaproteobacteria bacterium. Classification (GTDB taxonomy): domain Bacteria; phylum Patescibacteriota; class Microgenomatia; order Levybacterales; family GWA1-39-11; genus GWA1-39-11. The sequence goes on from CAZXFJ010000005.1 coordinate 29,714, forward strand.
GACAATTACAGTTAAAACAATGCTTGAGGGTGTTGAAGTCGACAAAATTTTCCCAATTGCATCGCCTGCTGTAACAAAAATTGAAATTGTTGAAGAGAAAAAAGCTACAAAAAAATCTTCACGTAGAAAAAAATCCTCTCGCTAATTCTTTCTCCCCTCTTACAAAATTCTTGTTGCATTTTAATTGCTAAATTTTATATTGGTTAGAGTTAAATAAATACTAAAGAAAGGGGGTGACAAAACGATGACATTTGAAGATCCAAAAAGACAACAAAACGATGATATGCAAGAAGATCAAAATCAAAACACAGGAAGCTTAGGTGGTGAGGCAACAGACGAAATTTCAGAAACAGATTTTGACCAATCAACAGTAGAAGATTCATCTGAAGAAGATCAATCAGAAGAAGTTGAATAGTAAGACGAGAGTCTTGCCTTAGAAAGACAGATGGTTTACAGCAGCCGTCTGTTTTTCGTTTTGTAGAGATCTACAGGTTAATTCCTCAAAAAGTAGAATAGTTTGATTAAAAGCATAGTCAAAGACGTCTTTCTCATTCTTACCAACATTTATTAATAGATTGTATGTACCGTAAGGTTCGTTCATCCAATTCCATTCAGTAAGCCCTTTTACTTTTATGTTTTTTTCTCCTTTTTCAAATTTCTTTTGAAATATATATTCAATAAGAATATGCTCAAAGAGATGCGCTATTTCTGTTTTTCGTACTTCAATATCAAATGGGAGGTTCTTGTCGTTAAAACACTTTGTTGAAAGAACCGAAGGGAAAAATTTATTTAAATCCTCATAAATCGTTGGTAGATCTTCTGTATTAATAATAGAATTTTTGCAAAACATCAAAATTTTTGTAGTGTAGGGGGTGTGAGTTACTTGAAATAAATATCTTTGCTGAAGCGAATAATAACTTGGTTCTATTAGGTATAAATCCGGCATACGTTCTTATTAAATTCTTACAAATTTAATACTAAACGATTAAAAAACAGCCGTCAAGCAATTTACAAAAAAACAGGTGGTTGTCGAATGCAAAATGCTTTTACTGTTATTCAACTCCACCACCCGTTTTTAATATGCAAGCAATTTTTTACATTGATGCTTGTTCTAGTTCATTTTGTGAACTCTTTCTTTTGCCTCGGCGACTTGCTAGTCCACCTTTTCGTCCAGCTGCAGCATGTGCTGCTGAATCACCGTGCCATCCTCTTCCTTTTTTTTGTCGTGCCATATATTTCACCTCCTTTTCTTAATATGCTTAGATCTTAGAAAGAAAGCTTTTAGATAGCATTAAAATAAAGTAAGAATTGTTGAAGAAAAGCTATCGGAAGCCAAGGCCTGGGTCAATACCAGGATCAAAAGGGGTTTGAACATCTTTATCTTTTAACTCATATTTTTCAACAATATATCCATTTGGATATGTAATTACGGCTGAAGGAGTAGCTTCTAGCTTTAATCTATTTATCTTCCACCAGTTGTAAGTCATGTACGGGTTATTTGGTGGAGGTGGTTCAGCTGCCACAAACGTTACAGTTTTTTTCTGAAAATATGAAATGTTTTTATCTTTGTTTAGCTTCGTTTGATACGCAAACGCATATTTAGGTCCATATCCAACAACATCAGGCGTATAAATGAAGTATCCAAAATCTTTTTCTGAGTTAAATACCTTAGAAGACATATTGTTCAAAAACTTCCATGAGGTTATATCACGTCCCGTAAAGGTTTTGTAGTTTTTGATTTCTGAGATTATCGAGGAAACATTCATTAAATAGATACAAATAAAGACAAATAGAAAAAGATATTTATGTCTCCCTGTTATAAAGGAGGAGAAAATTAAAAAGACCAATGGAAAAAGCGGGAAGAAGTAAAAGTAGAGAATTGGTCCCTTATTTATTAGAGAAACAACAAAATAGCCTAAGTAAAAATACAAGAATAAGAAATATGTTGATCTATGAATCTTATTTTTGATCTGAGATATCAGGAATAAAATAAAAAATATTCCGGTTATTGCATTGCGATAAAAAGGATCAACTCTTAGTATCTCAACATTAATAATTGCAAGCTTTGCTCGGTCAAAAAGCATGTATAAGTAGTTGTACTTTACTGAATCTCCACTTGTTGGCGATAAGTATCTCAAGACGCCAGTTGTAAGAAGAAATTGGTGCCTTAGGTCAAATATTAGGAAGTTTATTAATGGAAAGGCAATTAGAAGCAGTGCTGCAATATGCCATCTGTATTTTGTCTTAAAAAGCTTAAATATAAGAAGTAGAGCAGAAAGTATATAAAAAGGTATTCCAATTGCTAAATTAAATTGAATCATAAAACCGAGTAAAATGATGTACGGAATTAAAAATTTAAGTTTGTGAGTTTGTAGATATTTTACGATTAGGTAGAAGCAAAAAGGTATTATCATCATTGCTCCTATTGGGTTAAAAAATGTATTTACATGGAAAAACATATATGTTGCAGTCATAAGTGCAAAAAGCCAACCCGTCTCTTGGTTAAATAATTCTTTTCCTACATACCAACATGAAGCAACAAAAAGTGTAGATAGAATAACCCAGAAGTATCCAACTACTATCGGATTTCCATTACCGATAAGATAAGCAGGATAATTTATGTATAGCCACAAAGGACCATGAAAAAGACCAGCAACAGATGATTTTGGGCCAATAAGAATAATACCTTTTTGCTGAATCTCATTAAAAAGTAGAAAATCGCGTGCGATATCTGAGGTGAAATGAAGATCTCCTACATAAACCCACCAAAACGAAGCTAAAACAGCAAATATTATTCCAAAAATTGAGCCTAATTTAATGAATTTGGATAAGGTCACTAATTGGATTATATAGCATTTATTTATTTTTTTACCCTAGATTGTTTATTGAGCCTAATTTTGGTAAAATTTACACACGTGGGGGCCGATAGCTCAACGGTAGAGCAAAAGCCTTTTAAGCTTTTGGTTCTGGGTTCGAATCCCAGTCGGCTCACATTATTGTTTAGAGATCCTAATGGCGCCATCGTCTAGTGGCCTAGGACACAGGGCTTTCATCCCTGTAATCATGGGTTCGAATCCCATTGGCGTCACAATCTTAATTTTGCTTGAAGAATATTTTTATTTCCTTTATATTATCTGAATGAAGGTTATTCATCTTAAGGATGTACCAAAAATAGAAAATAAAACCTCTTTATTTACAGCCCCAGTTGAGCAACAATCACCTCTTGAGCACGAACATAGCGAGTTTAATGTATCTTGGGTTCATTTTCCTGATGGAGTACGAAATAAATTTCATACACATACATCAGATCAAGTTTTAATTGTTACAGAAGGAAAAGGCGCAATTGCTACTGAGAATGAGGAAGTTGATATTGAAAAGGGTGACGTTATTCATATTCCAAAAGGTGAAAAACACTGGCATGGGGCAAAAGAAGGATCACCAATGACTCATATTACTGTTCTTGCTTCAGATCAGAAATTAGACCAAGTGGAGGATTAATAAGCTTTTACAACCCTTAGAATTTTTATTCCGCCCGGTGTTTGAATTTGAATAGAATCACCAGATTTTTTACCCTTAAGTTGAGATCCAATTGGTGAGTTTGAAGATATTTTGTGATTTGCTGGGTCTGCTTCAAAATCTCCTACAATTTCATATTCAACTTGCCTACCATCTTGTTCAACTAAATATTTTTGAGTCGCAACCACATCTGCAAGCTTCATTTGAGCGTCAATTCTTTCTAGTCTTGAATCAATAGACCGAAGTCTTGCTTTTGCAGCAGTATATAGTCCGTTTTCAGAAAGATCCCCTAGTTCACGAGCACGAGATAATTCTTTTACAGCATTTGGTCGGTCTTCGACTAGCTTCTCATATTCTTTTTTGAGATCTTCTAGTCCTTCTTTTGTTACTTTAATTCTTCTAAAGCTATTTGGCATATTCTGAAAGTATTGTTTTAACTTGATCTAAATTTTTTGTTGTCATAAGCTTCTCACGAAGCTCGCTAGCATTTGGTAGACCAAGAGTATAGATTTTATAAAACTTTCTTAAAATTTCAAAGTGTTTGTTTTGTCCCCATTCATCTTCAAATAATTCTGAGTGTTTAAGTAATAATTCCATTCTCTGTTCAAATGTTAAGTCTTCAAGGGATTTGTTAGCAAATAGATATGGGTTTTTAAAAATACCTCTTCCAATCATAACTCCTTCAATACCATATTTATTAACAATCTCTTTTCCTTGTTCATGTGACTCTATATCACCATTTGCGAGAATAATTGTTTCTGGGGCAATCTTATTTCTCAAAGAAACAACCT
>CAZXFJ010000006.1:0-32422 GCA_964640435.1 uncultured Gammaproteobacteria bacterium
TATGGTATTACATATATTATGCCAAAATTGGAGAAAAAACTACTTAAAGAATTGAAACCTGGCGCTCGAGTTGTATCAAATTATTTTGCCTTTCCTAAGTGGTCTGCGGTGAAAAAAAGTGGCGAAATTAGACTATATCAAAAGTGATCAACTAGTCCTCTACTTCCACGGATAGATCTAAATAAATTTTTTGTCCTGTTGCAACTTCTAGTTCTTTTCTTGCCATTGATCCAATGACTTTAATTCTTTGTCCCCCTGCTCCAATTATCATTTTCTTATATCTATCCTGACTTGTTATGATTCTTGCTTTTATGTAATACAAATCCTTCGATCTTTCTTTCAAGTCATCTACAACTACACGAATCGAATATGGTAATTCGTCACGCAAAACTAAAAATGCTTTCTCTCGAATGTTTTCAGCAATATATAATTTTGAGTCAAGATTTAATGCTGGCGTTGGCATATCTTCCTTTTCAACATACTTCTCTCCTTCATGAAGATAGCTTGCGATTATGTCTAAGAGAACAGGTAGATTTTTGTTTTTGAGAGCTGAAACTTCCACTACATCTTCAAATTCATCTTTTAAAAATTCGTACTCTGCAGAATAATCTGGTTTTTCCTGATCGATTTTATTTATTACTAAAATCTTTGGCTTATTTATTTTTCTCAAAATTCCGAGTACCTTATTTTCCTCAGTTCCCCGTTCTCGAGTGTGATCTATTAGATACAAAACTACATCTACTTCCTCTTTCAAGGCCCTCTCTGCTCCCAAATTAATATCTTTATGCTGGCTCTTTGAAAAAATTCCGGGAGTATCAACAAAAATGATCTGTGCCTCTTCATGATCTTTTGTTTCAAAATCTAGAACTGCATAGGTAGAAAACTGCGTTGTTTGTGGTTTTGGAGATGTAATAGCTACTTTTTGACCCACCAAATTATTGACAAGTGTGGACTTGCCAGAATTCGGACGACCAATTAATGCGACTGTTCCTACTTTCATATGTAAATTATACCATGAATTAGCCTCAAGCGATATTTATTGAGTTTGAATCTGAAGCACAATTCGAATATAATTGTGAGGTCTAGGGCCGTAGTTTACCGGTAGAATAGGGGTCTCCAAAACCCTTGAAGGTGGTTCGATTCCACCCGGCCCTGCTAATATACTTTGATATATTCATGCTGTTGTATAATTACTTCTAATGGCTAGAGTTGAATTACACCAAAGTTCATCTGAAAAGTTGGTTATCCCAAATGCAATTAGAGATGCTATGGAGCCAGAATTAGATGGATCTGTAAGTAGATTTATAAACAGAGCAGAAAAATACAGGGATTGGAATCCTCATGAATTACCCTTGCAGGAAATGCAACAGCTTGGAGACTTATTAACTGATAGAACAACTACAATTATAGAAGGCTTTATGGGGATTGAAGCGTTTATAGATGATTATGACACTGAGGGACAGAAAGCGTTTGCCCACTCACCTGCTAGAGCAAAAATGCATGCAAGATGGATTAAAGAGGAAGGAAATCACCCGCTTGCTTTAAAACTCATATTATTACATTCAGGTAAGAGAACTCAGCAGGAACTAGATACTTACGAAGAGACACGCTCAAACAGAACTTGGAGACACGAATACCACGCTGGAATGGATGATGAAATTACGGCAACTGCTTTTGGGGGACTTCAAGAAAGAAAAACATATATAGATTATCGAGCATTAAGAGGTCTGGTTCGAAATGATTACGGATTACCTAATCAACCGACTCAAGAGGAAATTTCCCGGGGATATGAATTTGGTGCGTCTGAAGGTATAACCCGAGTTTCAAGAGATGAATTATCCCATCACGTTGAGTTTGTTGAATTAGCAAGAATATATAGAAAATATTTTACCGAATACTTTGATGCACGAGTGAAAGTAATAACAGAGTCTTTTAAAATGCCAGACCCCAGATTACTTCCAAATGCCTTAAATTATCTAAGAGCTATCAGAGGGACTGACATTTCAAATAAAGATGTATATGTGGCAAGTGTTTTAAATCCTTTTCTAAACGCAGTAGGTGTAAGTCAGTCCTTCCAAATATAACTTTAGGTTTAAGTGAAAGAATAATAGGTTCCAACTTAGTTGCTTAAGCCCTGCAACTTTTCTTAGCCTCAGAAATAATTTTTTCCTAGCATCAAATTCCAGATGGTACCCAGAAACTCCCCGGACCTAATTTCATGATATAATGCCACCTATGAGTCATGAAGTTCACACAATTGGTATAACTGGAGCAACTGGTGGAATTGGTAGTGAAATAATGAAAAAAGCCCCTCTCTACCCCGATATAAACTTTGTAGCATTTGGAAGAGATTACTCAAAGCTTGAAAGTTTAGGAGATGTAGAAAAACGCATATATAATCTTGAAGATACAATTGAAACACTAAGACCCCACTTTTCTGGAATTGACTCAATAATTCATTTAGCAGGACTAACAAATGAAAGAAACGATTTTGATCTTCATGACAAATTAAATAGGCAAGCAACTGAAAATCTCGCAACAGTTGCATCAGAGTATGGACTTCCTTTCATATATACAGGCAGCACTGCTCAATACACAGATAATCCTCACGCATTTATAACAGACCGAACCCCTGCCTTTTCCAATGCTGCATATGGAGGTTCTAAAGTTGATGCACATCGTGCTTCCCAAAGACTTGCAACAAAAGAAGCACGTGAGCGAGGATACAAGCCTATTCAAGTTGTACCAGGACTAACTATTGGGCCAGACGCAGAATGGACTCACTTTCTTGCAGGTGGAGGAGCAAGAGTTAGAGTTATGGAACACTTTATGAGAGATACGGAGATTGGGTGGTCAAACATGGATGATGTGACAGATCTTCTAATTCGCATAGCAATTAATCCATATGTTGGTGATTCTGAAAGGTATTTAGCAGTAAATGGAATGGCACAAACAAATCATCTTTTGGAGTTTTTTGCAGATCTCGGAGGAAGAAGTCTTCCCATGAAACTTCCAAAAAGCATCGAACCTATCGGAAGAGCCGTTCTGAGAGTTATGGGTAAAAATGCTCCAATATCACCTGAGGCGCTTTCTTTTGGATTACATGGTGAAAAAAGAAAATTCATGCCCCTGGCAGCCTCAAAAGATTATGGTTGGCAGCCAAAGGGGCTAACACAAACACTTATAGATATTAAAGACGGTTACCAGCAAGATTAATCTACAACCTGATAGTCAACATGAGGAAAGATTCCAAAAGTTACTGCTTCAAATTCGTTCTCGCTCTCAGGTGTCGGCCAATGGCCATTCATCTCAGCAAGCGCTGGAATATATACAACAAAGTTCGGCATTAATTCTTGGTACCTTTTAATATCAGGACTCATTAATACTCCTTGCGCTTTTACTACAACATACTCTATTTTCTCATCCTCTGCTCGCTTTTTTGCCTCAGCCCTCGCTACTTCCTCATGCGTAGACCATGAAAGAGTAGGATTTGAATTAAAAGAAAAGTTAGCATGCTTCCAAGCGATCTCGAGTAATGAGTATCCAGCTTTTATATACATTTGTATTACATCTTCACAGGTTGCAGGTTTTCCATTAATTTCCTCGTGTCCTTCACCTGAGAAAGGAAGAATATCCTTATCTAATTCCTCTTTTTTAATTGCTTTATATATATCAAAAGTTTCACTCCCAAGCATTTCGATTCCTTTGTCATAGTGCTTTTGTGGATCGAAATCACGCCCATTCTCAAAGAATTGTTCTGTACCTGATAGATCAAAATCATTTTGGCTCATAGAAATTAGTGTAGCATAAGTTAAAAACAATGCATAATATATATCATTTCTATTGACTATAGGTTGAGATTTAGCCTCACTCCTGATATACTTTCCAGATGTTAGAAAGACAACCAATACCTTATTTAATTGCGAGTTCTGTAACAGCTGAACTCGCCCCTCCTTCACGCTTCGGCCTAAAGGAGACAATTGAAGTAGCAACTGGAATTTCTGATGGAACACAGCTATATATTAATCCCTCCTCCTTTTCTGAATCATTTCCAGATCATGAAGATGCAAGTCAGCTTAAAGACATGCTTGCTCAAGCCGGACTTCTAACAAATGTTGTCCATTTGCCCGGATATATTACCCCCAAGGAATTATCTGAAGACGTTAAAGATTCGATGAGAATTGCTTCTCAAATTTTAACTCCTAAATCAACGGAAGTAGGAAAATTATTAGTTATTCATCATAAACCTATGTCTGGAATTTCTAACGATGAAATTGTAAGGTCAACTATGGCAGCACTTGAAAACCTACATGATCCAGATATAGGGTTTGGATTTGAAAACTTTTATCCCTTCAAGAGCACAAATCAAGAAAATTTGGGAGATCAAGTAGATCAATATGTTGAACTCTTAAATCAACTTCAGGATGAAACTCCTACATTTGCGGTTTTGGATGTTGCAAGACTTTTCGCTTCCCCTTCGTCCAACATTAACGAACCACCTGCTCCGTTAAACGATCCGGAATATAAATTTTTAGAGAAAATGTGTAGAGCTGTTGAAGGACAATTTATATTAGTTCATGGTACAGATAAATATGATACTTATGAAAGCTTTTCTACTCCTGGAAATGCTGCGCCACTCGGAACGGGAGCATTTACTCCTGCATACAGAAAAATGGCGGAACTAACTCAAAAATATAATATTCGCATTCTTGGAGTTGTGGACGAGACTGAATCCTTGAGCGCAATATCTAGTACAGAAAACATACAAAGGCTGTTTTCAAGGCAATAAGCTAAATTGCTTGAAAAATTTGCTCTAAAAAGCAATAATACTCTTAATGAAGTTAATTCTACCCATCGTAGTATTAGTATTTCTTGCAGGGGCAGGCTTTTTCTTTCTAAATAGAAGTACTTCGCCCGCCGTATCTCCAACTCCTTCAAATAATTCTGTGCTCACCCCTTCTCCTACTATTGATAATTCTGACCTAATGCAAGGAGGATCAAGTTTTGCCGACCCAAATGGTCTTTTTACAATTCTTTATCCCTCAGACTATACAATTGACACTCAAGACAAAATACACCCCAGAATATACAAGCAGGGCCCAACTCAAAAAGGCCAAACAGAAATGTATGACGGCGTAATTGTCGTATTTGAAAATGTAGATCTTAAGGATCAAACTTTAGAAGAATGGGTAAATGCTCATATCAAATCCTCTACAGCCGACGGAACTACCGAAGTCGTAGAACCACATACAGTCACATCCTTAAACAACAACCCGGGCTATACGTACAAGCTCCGAGGCCTGGGTGAATCAACAAATTATGTTGTACAAAAGGACACAAATTCCAAAAATGCGGTTCTTATAACGACACTTGTTGCAGACCCTACAAGCGCTGGATTTCAAGGCCAAGTTGATAAGATTTTATCTACTCTGAAAATCCTCAAATAATAACTATAGGTTGACATTTGTGCCTAAGTATGGTAATATTGTACCCATGTTTAACGAGCTTCCAAGGTCATATTCAAGAAGAGATATTTTAAAGCTTGCTTTGCCTGCTGCCGCTGCTGCTGTAGTTGCTTGTAGCGAATCAAGTAAGTCTACACCAAGCGAACCTAGTACCCTTTCTGATGCTCAAATTTATAATAGTGAGGTTTCAAGAATGGGCCATGAAATAAGTCAAAAAGAAAAAGACACATGGAATCTTGCTTACCAGAGACCACAAAAACCAGTACCAGTAACCGAACAGACATTAGGCAACGATGTAGTTAATATCCTAAAAGATACATCTGCCAGAATGGAGAATTCGGATAATAAATACTTTAGACACGCCATGGATGTCATCAACTCTCAGACTTCACGGGGATTACTCGCACGTGAGATTGTTCCAACAATTCTAGGTGCTAATAATCCCTTCGCTGACGTTGATGTTGTAGCGTATCAAGGCAAAGTTATATATGTACTAAGATTTAATGGAAATCTTGTTCTTAATGGCTCAAATGGACACCTTGTTGCACTTTTTATGACACACGAAGCACAACACTTAGAAGAAAATGAAGCTTTTATCAATTCACTTCCTCAATCACTAAGCGCTGAAGAAAAAGTTGCACGTATTAAAGCTGCAAGGCTCGCTGATGCAACCAAAATGGAGGCAAATGCATATGCAGTACAAGCTGAAGCACTTTTAGAGTCTTCACGCTTAGGTGTCGATATGGAAATCCCACAGAGAAGTTTTGACACTGCAGTCCAATATATCAAGGCAGGTAAAGATAGAAACAGTCAAGAATGGAAAAACTACGTAAATAACGTATTATCTAAATAATCCCCTTTTTAGCCTCATTCCTGATATAATATAGGATATGGCACTCATAGATGACGTAATTATCAAAGTTAAAGCTGGTAATGGTGGAAACGGCGGATCAAGCTGGCACCAAAACTACGGAAGCATAAAAAGAACCGCCGACGGCGGAGATGGTGGCCGTGGTGGAAGTATATATTTTGAAGGCACAGCAAATCTTCATGACTTATCGGAATTTAGGTTTAAAAAGAAAATTAAAGCTGATGACGGAGAAAGAGGCCTTAATAAAAGTCTTAATGGGCGAGGTGGACTTGATATTACAATACTTGTTCCACTCGGTACAACTATTATTGATGTTGATACAAATGAAGCTGTTGAAATTTTAGAAGAAAAAAAACCCGTTCTTCTCGCCCGTGGTGGCCGTGGTCAACCAGGTAATTTTGGCGACAAATATGAATTTTTCCATGGAGAAATGTCAAAAGGACAAATTGGACAAGCAAAACAACTTCATCTAATTTTAAACTTAATTGCAGATATTGGCCTCATTGGTCTTCCAAATGCCGGTAAAAGCTCTCTTTTGAAAACCCTAACTGCTGCTGTGCCAAAAATTGGCAATTATCCCTTCACTACTCTTGAACCCAACCTGGGGACTGTCTCAACAAAAGAAAAAAATATAGTTCTTGCTGATATACCAGGACTTGTAGAAGGAGCACACATGGGAAAAGGGCTTGGAATACAATTTCTAAAACATATTCAGAAAACAAAAATACTCTTTCACTGTATAGATTCTACTGACCCAGAAACTTACCAAACATACATAACTGTTAGAAAAGAGTTTGAAGAATACGATCCTACACTTCTTGAAAAGGAAGAGGTTATCTTACTTACAAAAATCGATCTTGCTACACCTGAACAAATTGAAAAGGCTTTAAAAGAACTTAAAAAAACTAAAAGAAAAATTGTTACAGTTTCAATTTATAATCAAGATAGTATTAATAATCTAAAAGAGATTATTCAGAACCTATAGTTTGCTGCTTAAGAGCATTTCTGCTATAATTCACCCCATTGGTTTCCCGAAAATTGGTACATTCAGGCTCTATGCTTGCTTTGAAATGTTGCCCTCTTTTGGGCGACTGTACCTTTACAACCGGGAATTTATTTTAGTTCTTGCAGCAGCAAATGGAAGGAGAAATCGAAAAGATACATAAATAGATAAATAACCTTCACTTCTAAGATTGAGCATGTATAGGATAAATATTCATGACAACTGAAACTGTTGAAACACCGACTAGCAGCATGGCCAGGCTTCTTACCAACATTTCCCCTAAGGAAAGTTTGGAGGAGCTTGTGGCAAAAGCCGAAGCTCACACGGGTGAACTCTGGCTTCGAATCCAAACCTGCCACACCGTCGGTGAAGATGGCGATCCCAAACTCCAGCATCTTTGCGACGTGCCCCTTACAAAGGCACAAATTGAGGAGGCCTATCTGGCAGACCGAGAAGGCAATCGTCGCAAGCATGTTGAAGCTTTGGTAGATGTCATCAGCACGGAGGATTTCCCTTCAGCACCCAAGTTTCTCCTCGACTTCATCGATGCGGCTGAAAAGCCTGTTTCACAAATCTATGCCTATGCCTCTATCATGGCATCGACAAACGGCCTGGGAGAGAGTCTGGAGGAGTTCCATCTTCAGGTCATGCGGCATTATGTCCGCGAAGCCATTAACTTTCCTCCTGATGAACGCGACACAGCGACTGTCAACGCGCTTCTTACACCCGAAGAGAGGAAAAAAAGAGAAAAGAAGTCATAGCATGTTCCCGGTACTCATGTAAAGGCATTTGCGGAAGCAGGTGGGGTCAATTTGACCTTTCGACATCTGTCGACCCCTTGCTTCCGCTACCTTTAAATTTCTCCTTTGAGGTATTTAAGTCTTTTCTCTTCTGAAAAACGCTCAATAGCGTATCTAAGCATTGTTCTTGGCATTGTTTTATATACTGGCTTTAGAAATTTCTCCTCCCCAACTTCTGATACTCTTTTTCCTGATTCCCGAAGCATCCAACCTACTGCTTTTTGAATTAAATCCTGCCTGTCATAAAGCAAAATCTTTGAAATCTTGTATGTCCATTCTGTCTCCTTTTTATCCTTCATGAACTGAAATGTGGCAATAATACTAATTCGCCGCTCCCATATGCTATCTGAATTAGCTAATTTCTTAAGAAAACTTTTGTCTCGATCCAGTAAATATCCGCCTACAATTTTGTCAGCAGACAAATCAACTAAATCCCAGTTATTAATATATTTTGTGTTTGACAGGTAAAATTCATAAATTTCCTTCCTTAACTTTTCATCTCCCTTTTTAAACTTATGTGTCAAAATTATGAGCGCAATTAGCCTTGCTTCGTGTATCTTAGACTTTAAAAGCGCTAAAACGTCTTTCATGGGTAAATCCTCGTATTTTGAGGCTAAAACTCGAGACTGAGGAACGGTAAAACCATAGAAAATGTCCCCTTCCGCATACTCTCCTTTTCCTGTTTTGAAAAATCTTTGTAAATAGACAGCTTTTGCAGGATTTCTTAATTTCTCAATTTCACTCAATAAATCGTCAATCATTCATCTATTTTAGCAAATTTAGCCACGAAATGGTCATTTGATTGTAAGAAACAGCAGTGATATAATCGGAATTTATCAACCTATAATAACTGGAGCGCCTTGGACTCGATAAGCATGAGTCCTTACGGGGCTCTTTTTTGTTTCTAGGCTGCGCACCTTAACTTTTCGGAAAATCAACCACAAGCAACAACTTGTGTACCATACATCAACTCATACTTGAAAGGAGAACCGTACAACTAATCGGCTAGCATCAGAGAGTATTGAAAGGTCTACCATGGACATCAATTGGCAAATTCGGAATGGCGTTCACTTGCCAACCGTAGAGCCACGAGACCGAGCAAGGGCATTTCTGGAAATTCATCACCGTCCTGTGACGGAGGATGCCATCCAGAGCCTCGTAGCTCACTACCCTGGTGGCATCTTTATGCCAGGACGCAACGCAAGGCCCGTTTCTACCCCACCTACGGAGGTGTGGGAGAACAACAGCGGTGACAATCGAGGACTACGACCTTGATCAACATTGAGGTCGCCTCCGACATTGAGGAGACGGAGTTCGCCGAGTTTCGGCTTACGACACCTCCAGAGGGATTCGTTCTGCCTGACCACATCGGTGGCTTGGCGGGAAATCAAGTCGTCTTCACGTATCTGTTTCGGCAGAACGAGCCACGTGCTCAGGACTACCGGACGTTACTAGTGAGAAGAGCTGAAGGACTCTACTGCGTTCACAGTGACGCGGCGTTTCCTGATCATCTCTTCCTCATCAGACGAGACGCGCTCACTAACGAGCACTTCGAAGTCATCGGCTAGCACAAGTTCAAGTCACAGAGGATACCTACAATGGATCTTGAGACTACGGACTCTTCAGAGAGCATCGGCAAGACGTACAAGGAATGCATCCTGAGCCGATACACCGGTAACTCGACCGTCGACGGACATCTCGTGAAGGTGACCGTCTTCCGGTTCTTTACCCTTTTCGGCAAGGAACAGATTCTTCAGTTCCTTCGTTCCGTCAAGGCCAAGGGCTACAAGCTCGATCGGTGGCGACTCTCAGATGGACGTTTCTACATCACTGTGGCTGACTTCGCTACGTAATCGACCCCGCTGACGGCGAGTTATTTATCTCGCCGACTGAATGATCGGAACGAACTATAGCAAAGGAAGCCATCCCGACCATGGTACAACAACAAGGAGCAAGCGACTCTGGGGAGTCACAACAGGAACAGGCACAACCTGACGAAACCATGCGTTCCGTCGGGCGAATAATTCCGCCTGAAATCAAGCTCTATCCGCGGGAAAAACCCACTCAAGACCTACTGGACGCCTATCGTCCCAAGGTCATAGATGAGTGACACTGACCGCAAGGTTGACATCCGAAAGGAAAGGCTAAGAGCACTGGCTAAGCTCAAGGCCTAAAGGGGCGAAAACTCGTGGAGGGGAATAAAAGAAGTGCAGCACAAGCTGCAGCAGCCAATGGGCTGTTACCCAACTTCTTCCCCTCCGCCTCGTTCCACTTTTATATTTTTCCGAAAATCCACATCTTATAGTTTATTTACCCAATTTTTGATATAATCTGCAGTTAATTAAGCTCTTCGGCAAGGCGCTTGTAGACTCTGAGCTTGTCTACTCTTGCGCCCAGCGCAAGACTTATAGCACCTTAACTTTTTCCGGAAGGAATCAATGAAGAAATTATTTTTGGTCTCAGGACTCATTGTCCTACTCGTCATTCTTTCAAAGCTTTGGAAAGCCCTTATGGACTTTTCTCCAGTTTAGTCACGGAGTAGCGACATGAAATACGTATTTGGACTTACTATCGCTCTCTGCATCTTCTACCGCCTGCTTTGGTGGATCGGAGAACAAGTCAGAGAGGACGAACGAGCAAGACAAATGAGGGAGGATTACGACAGCAACCCAAGATAGGAGGAAGCAATGGACTCGACTGAAAAGAACAGGCTTGAGCTTCCGTTCCTAGATTGGAACAGATTGATCCCAAGCATTCTGAAGCGAGCCAACCCAGGTGAAACCATTTGGGTTCTTACAGAAACCCAGGCTCACTTCGTGCAGGTCAACGCAGAGCGGCTTTATCCCAACAAGAAAATAGTCGTTCAAATCAAGGAGCATGCAAATGACATGGGATGACGAGGATGCACTATCAAGTTCAAGTTCGACCTGGCAGTATAGCCAAATACCGGCGATCTCCAAGCCTCAATTTGAGGTATTCGGTAGCCCTTGCTGCGGCGACAAAGAGATACTTGACGAGCTTGGCCATCGGTACATTCGCGACGAGAATGGTGAGCTCGTGAGTTGTCCATGTGGCAAACCCTACGGCATCTTCAACGAAGGTGTTACCATGCATGGGTTTGCGTCTGGAACAAAGCCGGACACGCTCTTGCTTATCAACCACCCCCTAGCGATCTAGGACGAGGGAATGAGACGAATTAAACTCGAGGATGTTCGATCCCAGTTCAAGGTAATCGAGTCAATTGAGTCCCTTGAACCCAAAAATCGACAGGGTACCGTTCGCTGCTACGAGCTGCGCATCGGGTCAAAGCCTGAAGAGGTGAAGCTTGTTCGCCAGTTTCTATTCTGGCTTCTTGAAAAGGGCTTCACGGAAGTGTCAAGCTCCCTGATCTTCCCTAAAATGGAGGGGATCGGAAGCCGCACCCAAATAGGGCTGTTCTTTTACAGAGATCCCGACGACTTAACGTTGACAGAATAACCGGAAAAGGAGGTGATATATTGCGAAGGCAGGAGTGAGGCAGCTATGCTGCATTGGACCAACTGGTCCACTCATTCTTGTCTTCGCATATCACATATGCAATACTTTATTTATGCCTCGAAAGTCAAAAGTAACTCTTAAGAATTTCAAGCTAAGAAAGAAAAAAACTGTAAAGCTCTCTGGAGTTCAAATTTTTGCACTACTACTCCCATTTTTTGTTCTAGCTCTCTTCATTATTTTTCCTATAATTGGACTTTCTATTTGGAATATTATTTCCTGGAATGAAACTAATATGCCAGCCAATCTTTCTCTAAATCAATACAATACTGGTAGACAATATGTAATAAACCGATATGGCTGGAAAACATACACAAATGATAAATATGGGTTTTCAATTAAATATCCAAAAGAAGGATATGTGCAAAATGAAAGTTGCTTTACAGGACCTTGCACTGGGGTTCATAGAGCTACCTGCGGAAGTGATATAAAGAGTGAAGATCTAACTCGCTCCTCTACTTTTATTAGCCTTGATAACATGCTTGGAATAATTATTAATGATTACAATGGACCAATTGACGAGTTTATCAAAAGCCAAGGCGGAAAACCTACTGACTTTAAACTTGAAAAGGAACAAATATATGGCTCTGATGAGGCAGTATATGTAACTTTGAATAATGATGATGGAATGACTCCACCTATTCCATCTATTGTTTCTCCAGCATATATAATTCGCAAGGGAAATTATATCTACCAGATTGCTCCACTGCAAAATTATGGAAGCAAAACAGGTTGTCTTCCCCCTGCGGGAACTGGTGGCAAAATATTCACGTCAAAATATTGGAATATTCCGGATAGCATAAGTTTTAATTAAATGATTCAAGACTATATTTTTACGGCAGGAACAATTATTTTTATACTCGCCCTCTTCCCTTCTATCCTGGGAAAAGACAAGCCGGCAATAACAACTAGCTTACTGACTGCAACTACTCTTTTTGTTTTTGCCTTAACATATATTTCTCTTGAGCTTTGGTTCACATCAGCATTAACCTTTGTCACAAGCGCTCTTTGGTATACCCTCGCCGCACAGGAATTAATAAAGAAGAGAAAATAATTATTGAGCTGGAGCAATAGTAGGTTCAGCAGTTGGAGCGGAAGTTACAGGAATAGTTGGTGCGACAGTTGGTTCTACGGTAGGCTCAGCTGTCGGTGTCCCGGAAATCTCTTCACCTGTTGGCGCAGGAGTTGTGGCCGCTTGATCTCCAACGGTAATATTTGTTGCATAGTTAATTATTTTTCCCGTTGAAGGTCTATATATAACTGCGATACGAGCTTTCGAATACACGAGTACCTTATCTCCATTTTGAGAATTAGCAAAGAATGGTTGTCCTGAAAGTTTTTCCTTATCAGATACTGTTGCAACTGTTGGCTGTTCTCCTTTTGGAAGCTCAATTAGTTTCCCAACTGAATCAACCAGCTGCTTTATTTGCTCTGGGGTTTCTGCTGAGGCGCCAAGTAACTGCTGCGCACGCGACTTTTCATTTTGATATTTAATAAAGAAAAATCCTGCTGCTCCTACTGCAATAACTACAAGTAGTGTACCCAATATCATTGGAAGTTTAGATAATATACCTGAGAGATTAAGATCTTTTTTTGGGCTTGATGATGAGGATTGCTCAGGACTATCGTCAAACATATGTTATATATTAAGTATTTAGGCCACCTATGTCAACCCGTCAGAACTTGTATAATATATGTAAATCATGAAATTATCAAAAAATAAACATTTACAATTACTCCTTATTGCAATCTTTTTTATTTGTATATTTGCTTTTTTTCTTCATCCATTTGAAGGCACTGGCGATTTTTATCATCATGTAAATACCGGAAGCTATATAGTTAAAAACCATCAATTCCCAAACCTGGATACTTACTCATTTACTGCAAAAGGGAAACCGTGGGTTGCTCACTCATGGGGATCGGGTCTTATATTTTTCGCTCTACTTTCTTCTTTTGGTCAAATCTCTATTACCTTATTTAATGCACTGGTTGCAACCTTAACCTTAATACTTCTCTATCTACTTTTACGTTCTTATGGACCAAGTAAAATTTCTTCCCTTCTCACTGTAGGCATAACTGCAATTGCTTTTTCAACTCGTTTTCCTCAACGACCTGAAATTTTTGCTTATCCATTTGTTTTATTGATTTTGCTAATCGATGCTAAAAGAAAAACTACTCCCTATTTAATTTTCTTTTTACCAATAATAATTTTTCTTTGGGCAAATATGTATGGATCAGCAGTATTATTTGGAATTGGGTTAGTAGGAATTCTGGCTATAAAACAATTCACCATAGATAAATTTAAACTAAAAAGATCAGCGTTAAAATTTTATATTCTTTGTCTAGCATCAATAATCGCCGCCTTTATAAATCCGTATACCTACAAGACAGTATTCTATTTTTATTTATATATACCTAAGGTTTCAGTCTATGAAGGAGAATGGGCAGGAATTCCAAGACTTCTTGAATCTACTCCAATTGGACAACTTATTACATTTCAATATTTTGTTTTGATTTATTTTATATTTGCAATCAACTTAATCTTGCTACTTTTGTTCTCAAGGAAAATATTAAAAAAATTTCTATTTCAATTCGTAATGTCACTAACTATATTTCTTCCATTTTTTGCTTTTAGAACCTTCCCTCTTGCTGCTATATTGTGTGCTCCTATCATTTCAATTTGCATCGAATATGTTATTCATAAAAAAGCCTATGCATATTTGTTCGTTATCTGCTGCCTAACTTTAATGATATTTTATTACTCAATCATCACTAATCTACCTAAATTAAAAAACCCTTCTAATATGGAACTTAATAGCTTAACTCAATTCATTCATAAAAATAGTCTTTCTGGAAATGCTCTAAATCTTGGACATTTTGGTGGATATATTACATACGAATTTTATCCTAGTATTCACGTTTTCTTTGATACTCGCGATGAACTTTACCTTAATTCGCAGGCCATAAAAGACCTTTATTCAACCTACAATAATAATCAAAGTGTTATACCGCTCCTTAAAAAGTATAATGTCGACTTAGTTATCGCGGATTTTCTAACAGATGGTATGAATTATAGAGATTTATTCTATTCTCTTGAATACATTCCAGTCTATTTAAATGATAGATATTTTATTGTTGTTCCGAAGAAGATCGCAAAAGAAAAGAATTTACCCACTCTTACATTCTTAGATCCATTTTCAAAAAGTGGAGCAAAACCAGGATATGAAAAACAGGCATTAAATTATTATCAACAACTCATTAAAGAGAATCCAAATTCGTTAAATAATCGACTTGCTCTATCATCAATCTTAATCGAACTGGGTAAATTTGATGACGCAATAAAAATAACAAATACTATAAACGTCGATGAAAGTAGCCTGTTTGGCCCACTTCAAGCAAGAAATAAATCAGACATATTAGCACAAAGTTATATGGAAAAAAATGACTGCATAAACACTAAAAAGTATTTAGAACTTGCTCAGAAGCCCATAGGCAACTTGCTGATATTTAAAAAGAATATAAACAACTTGTATATCCCACGCGCACTTCCTTTTTACTATCTTCTATGTGAAAATGATTACATCTCTGCAAATCAAGCATTACAAGAATACATAATGACTCTCAATAGTCCACTTGAAAAAATCGAAATTAAGAAAAAGTTTGATGAAGATGCAAAAAGAAAAGATGGTTGGAATAATTAAAAAAAATAAAGAGAGAATAATAGAAATTATATTCTTTTTTGGAATATTTTTTGTATCAATAAATCCATTAGTCGATTTTGATATTTGGTTTCATCTAAAATCTGGTGAAATTATTTCAAAACTTGGGATAATTCATCATGATGTTTTTGCATATACTACTGCCGGTCGCGAATGGATTCCCTATGAATGGCTCTTTCAACTCACAACATATTTATTTGTACATTTATTTGGCTTGAATTTTCTAATATATTTGATTGCCGCACTATCAACATTATTTATCTTTATAACTTATCTGATTTTTAGAAAAATTTTATTCCTGAACATATATCAATCTCTTGTAATTTGTTTTCTCTTGTATTCTTCGATATATGAATTATTAAACCCACGTCCTCAAATCTTTGCATATATCTTTTTTGCTACCAATTTATTTTTTATTCTTCTGTATTATCTCAGGAATAAAAATTTATTATGGCTTACTATTCCTGTAACCTTCTTGTGGGCGAATACTCATGGATCTATTTTTATTGATGTTGGCTTGTTTGGTATGTATGCTGTAATTTGTTTATTGAACAAATTCATCTTTAAGGAAAAAATCTGGCTCACTAAATTTAAACTTTTTTCATTTTACTTTTTTTTAACTTTGGTCTTAACAATTCTACCTCCTTTAGGAATAATTCAATACAAACTACTTTGGATATTTTATGAAAACCGAGCAACTATTACTCGATTTATTTCTGAATGGGCACCATTATCAGCTGACTTAACGCCATTTTTGTTTTATTCATTTTTCGTTGTGTTAGTACTTTCTACATTTAGCTACTCTCTGTGGATAAACAAAAACTTTAAAAAAATTTTATGGCTAATTCCCTTTATATTTTTTATTTTCTCCCCATTTTTAGCTGTTCGTAATACATTCTATGGATACTTTGGAATGAGCATTATAATTGCCTATTCAATTTCAAAAATTAAATTTTCTGATTTTTCAAAAAAAATGAGAGTATTGTTAATATTTTTACTAATTTCAGTTTTAATATTTTTTTCTTGGCTTCTGTATGATAAAAAAATAAGTGTTAATCAATATTCTGTTTATTATCCAACAAAAGCCGTTAAGTTTATAAAAGATTATAACCTTAAAGGAAACATGTTTAATGAATATGGTTATGGTGGCTATCTTTTGTATGAATTATATCCTCAACAAAAAGTTTACTTTGATGGAAGATCCGATTTATATCTTTGTTGTGAAATGCCAGATACCCTTCAGTTTTCATACTATAAAAGATTACCTAATGATCAATATAAAAAAATTTTAGATCGATTTTGGAATAAAAATAAAATTTCTTTCGTAATTTTAAGAACTGAAAAAGATACTGTTTTGCGCAAAATAGAAAGCATATTACAAAATGACCCCGACTGGTCCTTAGTTTTCTGGGATGATGTAACAATTATTTTTGTCAGAAAAGATGGAAAAAATAATAAAATAATTGAAAAATTTGGTACTAAAGCTGCTACTCCATACGAAAAAATTCCATTTCGACAAGATCAAGAAGAACTTGCTTTTAATGAATATTTAAAAATGAACAGGATCGCTGATTCAAGCAAAACAAGAAACACTTTAGGATACATACACTTATTAAGAAATGAGTATGATAAGGCTCAATTTGAATTTGAAAAGGCTATACAAATTTTTCCTAGTAATGAATCTCCCTATATGAATTTGGCTGAAATATATTTAAAAAACGGATACCCAGATCGAGCCATTGAACTATATCAAGCTGCAAAGAATCTCGCACCAGACCGAGGCCTTATATATATCCGACTTGGACAGATTACAAACGAAGTATATAAAGATAGGATGAGTGCTTTAGAGATTTGGAAAGAAGGAGTTAAAAATACAACTGATAATGCAAGCCGTAAGCAATTAATTAACCTCATTCAAGCAAATTAGTTAATTTTAAAGAGAGCCATTGATGGAGTTTCTTCAATTTTATGCAAACCCAAAAGTGACAGTTTCCTTTTAATAGTATTATAATCCGCAGGATCCATAAATTCATTTTTATGTAAAGATATTGCATCAATTCCCCATTTTCTTAGTTGGTTAATTTTTCCGGGAGTTGGAAAATTCACTGTTAAATACTCAATTCTAGCTGGATAACTTACAGGGGTATAACTCGAATAACCATTTAGTAGCTTCTTGTTATGCAAGGCTGAAGCCCATAACATATATTTTGTTTCGATAAATTGATTTTCTGCAAAACCTATGTTTCTAAACAAATTACCCATTGGAAATTCAAGTATTGCATTTATGTCTCTTTGATTATTGAGAACTGAATAATAATTTCTGACTTCGCTGCTAATTGGCGTGAACTTCCAAGGCCAACTAGAATATTCCAAAGTTATAAAGGTAATTAGCATCAAAGAAATAATGATTCCTGTTTTTTTATTAAAGTACTTTTCAATTTCAATAAGTGATAGCGCACAAATAAGACCAAAGAAGAAAAATGCTAAAACCATAAATCTTGATGCTACTCTAAGGCTCTGAAGTAATGGATGGAATTTATGTATTAATCCATATAAACCAGGTATTGCTGTTTCACTTGATATTCTAATATCAGGACCGAAAGATAGAATTACTGATATTAACCCGCAAGCAACATATGCAATCCAAATTTTTCTATACTTGGATTTTCGTAAAACAAAAAAACTAAGAATTAGCAATATCCATACCGTAATACCAAAGAATAAATTTCTTTCAATAAATTCAGGATGTTGAAATACGACATACGTCATGTTTTCTTTGGCCCAGTCTCTTAAACCACCATATAGAATATTATTAGGAGACGTAAAGAAAAGATCTGAAACCCAAGGAGAAAAGGCAGAAGTTTCTTCTAAATTTCTTCCCAGCCCTTTATCGTGAAAATACAAATCATAGGTTTTACTAATTCCAAATGTTGTTAATGTAAACAATAATACACCAAGTATTGCTCCAATAGTAATAAATTTTTTAATGTCAGAGAAATTTTTAACTAATTTTAGTTGCCATACTCTAATTAGCACATATACCGGAAGCACTACCGTTAATAGAGCCCCGAAAGTTAATGTTGTTAACAATTGACAGGTCAGAAAAAAGAAAAATAAAAATTCATTCTTATTGTTTGGCTTTATGAAACTTTTTTCTAAAAACAAAAAGATTAATGGAATCCACCCGAGCGAAAAATAATGAAGGTTGTCTGGAAAATGCCCAATTACAAATGGATTAAAAACGAATATTATTGCGGCCAAGATTGCTGGTAATGTTCTATTTGTTGCGTATTTAACGAAAACAAACATGGAAAAAAATGAGAACCAAATAGTCACAATTGCTAATATGTTGTATGTGATTATTATGTCTTTAAAAATTGCATAAATTGGCAATGCCATCATAGCCTCCATAATAAAAAGCTCTGAATACAGAAGCGTATCTTTAAATCCATAAAACATTGGTACCTGCAATATATTGCCCCAATCATTATTAAATACGGTATCCATATAGTGTTTAAGTGTAATTGTCACATGGAACGTATCTGAGTGAACCGACTCAATAGGAGTTTGGATGTTGAAAAAGAAACTATATATAAATATGAAAGTAAAAAATAGGCTAATTAATATTCCCTGTAACATCGAGGATGATTTAATACGCTTCACCACAACTGAAACATTCATGTATTAATATACTACAATATTTATTTGTTAAATAAATAACGTAATGCAAAATACTCAGTTATGGGATGGTTATCTGTTATAGATCTCACATTTTTTGTTTTTTTAACCAATTCTTCACGATTTACAATAAGCCTTACTATTTCATCGGCATTAACAAGTCTATGAAACTTTAAGACATCATCGCGAACTAAACTTGAGAACATTATTTTGTTAATTCGTTCCGAATTAATATTAATAGGCGTAAGTGATCCGAACATAAAAAATCCTCCAGTATCCCCATTCCATTTAATCGCGTATACGTATGGAAAACTGTTTAAGAAACTTTTCTGGGTCATTAGTATGTCTTCCGGTCTGTCCCCTGGAATCATCCATTCCATAACTATTCCACCCGGGTTAAGAATTCTCTTCATGCTAGTATAAAACTCTTCAGAATATAACACTGTTGTTCCAGCAGCATTAAGCGGAGGTGGCGGGTCTACAGTTATTATGTCATATTTTTTACGGGTTAAATTAACATAATTTCTTCCATCATTTACGATGATTCTTCCTTTACCAGGAAGTTTTTCATCTGTTTCTGGATAAAATATAGGAAACAACGAGGCAACTGATGGTGATAATTCTACTGCATCAACATTAAGTCCATGTAATCTTGCTGATCTATAAGTTGATCCCATACCAAAACATATTGCGAGAAACGACTTTGGATTAGGATGAAGAGCAATTGGAATATGCGCCATGAGTCTTGTTTCAAGCACTAATCCAGTCATCCCCACTCCATTAACAAAAACCTCAGCGTTATCTCCAAGCTTCAATCCCAAAACAGATGTAAGACTATCTTCCTTATATATAACCTCAGCATCATTTTGAACTTCTTTCATTGATAATTTAGTTTTAATCTCTATTAATTCTTTTTTCTGAAAAGTTAAAGCATAAGCTGAAAAAGTAAGTGCAATGAGTAAAATTACACACATTAATATTCCAATCTTTGTTTTTACTATTTTAGTATTCATTACCAAAAGAGTTAGTGAGAGTATCAAACTTGCAGATGAAAAAATAATAATACTTCCAACACTACCAACAAGTGGAATAAAAACAAATACTGCTAATATTCCACCTAAAATACATCCAATTGTGTTTAAGAAATATAAAACACCAGAAAGTTTGCCAACATGCAAAAGTCTTCTCATCAAAAAACTTCCGGATGGGAAGGATATTCCCATGAAAAAGCTTGTAATAAAAATTGTTATAAGCATTAGCAGAAGCTCATTTTGGCTTACATTACTAACAATAAGTGCTGACAGAAGCGCAAACAATCCTATCCCTGCTTGTGAAAATGAAAACAAAGTGCTTCGAGTTTTTAAATGTTGAAGAAACTTATTATATATAAAAGCTCCTAAGAATATTCCAAATAAATATATTGCAAGGACTGATGCAAAAGCGTATATAAATGTTCCCATTGATGGTGCTAAAACCCGAGACCAAAGGACTTCATAAGCAATTGTTATTAGTCCTGTCATAAAAAAACAAAATAGAATAATTTTTTCGCTCGTTGTAAGCGAAATTCTATTTTCAACATTTTTTGTTCCAAAATTTGTTTTTAGATATTTAATCGGTATCGTAAACATTAATGCTGCAGCTATAGAATTTAATATCGCACCGATATATATACTTTCACGAATCCCAAATAGTTCTATTGCCACAAAAGCAGCAAATAATACACCAAATACTGCACCAAGTGTGTTTAGAGAATAAAGCATACTTAAGCTGTTATCGATTCTCTCTAATCTACTTTTTAACAAAGCAACTAGTATTGGAATTGTCCCACCCATTAAAAGTGTTGGGATAATTAATATAGCGAGTGAAATTCCAAATCTTAAAAGCAACAATCCAATCGTAACTCCCGAACCATCACTAAATAGTGAATATAACTTATATGCAAAGGGTAAAATGAAAATGCTTGTAATTGCAGAAATAGCTATGCCTAACTCGAAAATTATATATGCTTTTTTTAATGTTTCTGGCTCACGTAAATCTGACCAGTAGCCGACAATGATACTTCCGATAGCAATACCACCTAAAAATGCTGATATAACAGCTACGGAAGAATGTGCGCTATTTCCGAAAATAACAACCAGCATTCTTGTCCATGAGATTTCATAAATAAGTCCTGCAGCTCCTGATAGAAATGTTACGAGATAAATAAGTTTATATCGATTACCTTCCATAATAATAAAGATAGCATATTAAAAGAACGGAAATGTAAGAAAAATGCTACAATGTAAGAACCGATGATTCGTATTATATCTAAGGGCTTAATTGTATTATTTGCAGTTTTATTAGCATTATTATCAGCAGAAATATACCTTAGAACTGCCTACCCCCAGTCTACAATCGATAACGTATTATCTTTTTATAATTACAGTTGTTACCAAGCGCTTCCCTATTATTTTATTGGTTTAAAACCAAATTCCAATTGCACCTTTGCATCAAACGATGAGTCATTTGAACCTTTCACTGTAAGAGTTAATAGCCTTGGTCTAAGAGGTGACGAAGTATTAACCACTAAACCTGAAAATAAAACAAGAATTCTTTTTGTTGGTGATTCTTATACTTTTGGTCTTGGAGTTAAAGAAGAAAATACATTTTCGTCTGTTGTTAAAAAATTACTAAATCAAAAAATAAAGGATAAGGGATTTGAAACTCTAAATGCTGGCGTCCCGGCAACAGGTCCCGGTTATGATTATCTTTTTATTAAAAACACTGGCTTATCTTTAAAACCTGATGTAATAATTGTGGGCTTCTATATGCAAAATGATATTCCAGATATGATATCTCATCATTGGAATAAAGATAAATATGGCCTGCCGACTAAAATCGTTTCAAAGAGTGTACATGTTGAACAAGGAAAATTACTTCCTATTAATACTCCTTTAAAGTATTCAGTACCTATTCTCAAACACTCACACTTATTTTCTCTATTAACTGATTTATTACCCACGGAATATACGGATCCTACCATTAGAAATGATGAGGCAACTAAGCAAGATTTAATAATTACACCCGAAACCTGCTTATATAAGTATAATTGCCATACTCTCGATGAACTAAAAAAAGATACTAAAAAAGTATATCTTGAGATGAAAAAATTGGCAGATAAAAATAATATTAAATTCATAGTTGTGCATATACCAGCTCCTTATCAGATAACACCCAAAAGTAATTTATTTACATTTAACATTCCTATTCCGCTACTTCCTAAGGAAAAGAATTATCCATACGATGAATTTAATTCCTTTTTCAAAAAAAACAATATAGATTATATTGATCCGAGAAAAGAGTTAAGAGAATACAAAGAGGATTTATATTACTTAAGAGATAATCATTTTAATGCAGCAGGTCATAAAGCGATAGCCAAAATAATTAGCGACAATCTAATTGAATATTTTAATCCAACTGCGAGTGCTTCAACTTCTGCGAAGAAGATAAATTAGTTTGAATATTTTCGAAAACGGTCACTTATCAAATAGATAAATTAATGTTTCGATTCCATATTTTATCGACTTAAAAGGACTTATTGATGATGAGTCTTTTTTATATCGAGTTTTAACAGGTATTTCACCTACTTTTATTTTTTTTCTTATTGCCCAAATTAAAACTTGCTGATCAAAAACAAAGTCATCTGAAAACTTACTAAATGGAATTTTTTTCAAAGACTCCCGAGTAAATGCACGAAACCCAGTATGAAATTCTGATAAATTTGTATCTAAAATTATATTCTGTATAGAAGTTAATAATCTATTACCCAAGTATTTATAACTTGGCATTCCTCCAACTATTGCCTCTTTTCTTGTCCTAATTCTAGTACCAAGCATTATGTCAAACTTTTTCTCTTTGATTGGTTCTATTAAATCCGATAACCTTTTAGGGTCATATTGATAATCGGGATGAATCATTACTACAATATCCGCTCCAAGCTCTAAGGCTTGTTTGTAGCAAGTTTTTTGATTACCTCCATACCCTTTATTTACTTTATGCATAAAAGTTTTTATACCAAGACCTTTTGATAGTTCAACTGTTTTATCGTGGCTTGCATCATCGACTAATATAATTTCTGAGACAAGTTTTTTGGGAATTGCCTCATAAGTTTTTTTAAGTGTTTTTGCTGCATTATAAGCTGGCATTACAACTATAACTTTATGTTTTTTATTGAACATATATATAATGCCACAATTATATTATGTTTTTGAAAACTTGATAGAGGTAATTATTCTTTAGTTTGTATGTAGTTTTGAATATCAACGGTATCCCACATGCTCTCAGGTACCCAAAGTGTTTTAAAGTGAGCAAATTCATTCCATCCTACACCTAATGCTTGACCTTTTTTACCTAATTTTGCTGCTATTTGGCTAGGATAATTTGAAAACTGTGTACGACCATAAACTACAATCATTTTTTTACCCTTGGTTAAATTATTAATTTGACTCTTAATCTCACCCATATTTAATTTCCCGTTTTTGTCAATTAAATTTGTATTATATACAGGCACACTTACTGCTGTTTTAATATGTCCTTCGTTAAATTCTTTTGCTGATCGCACATCAATCAATGCATAATCTTTATTGTTTTCCTTTATCAAGTTAAGTAAATCAATAGGGTCCATTCTTGATGTTGTAGAATTACCACTAAACAGTTCGATCGAAGGCATACTTGACATAAAAAAAGTAGGAGTTGAAAAACTAATATTTATTCTATTAAACAAGAGGCTTAGCAGTAGAAATACAATTAATATTGTTACTAACAGAGTTCCTGCAAATATCCATAAAAATTCAAATGGCTTTTTAAGTATTTCACGTCTTAAAGAAATTGCTACAAAATCATACCAAGCAACAAAAAATTTACTACTTTCTTTTTTGAGCTTATTTATATCCTCAGGTTTTTTATCAAAGATGCTATCTCGGGCAGGCATAAATAAAGTTTATAGAATTCTTACAATTTGAGCAATACCTATTCGTAACGAAGTGCATTTAGGGCTGAAATCTTTTTTGCGCGCATAGCAGGATATATTCCTGTCACGACTCCAACAATAAAGGAGGAGATTAAAATAAATATAATCAGAAAAGGAGGCACATAAGTAAGGTTAATAAACTCACCCCCATGAGTTATAGAATAAAATGAAACAAGAAGAGAGATTACTTTACCAACTATATATCCCATTATTAATCCTCCAATTCCTCCTGATAAACCCATTATCATTGCTTCTGAGAGGAAAAGATCTTGAACTTCATCTGTTACCATTCCAATTGTCTTCATACCACCGATTTCACGTGTTCTCTCGAGTAGCGAAACTGTTAGTGTATTAAACATACCTAGGGAAGCAACACCAAGCGCTACCATTCCCAAAAGTCCAAGTACGATTCTTAAACTTCCAAATAATGATTCTATCTGAGCCACAGTGTCAGCGGTACTTGATGTATGAAGTCCTAATACCTCAATTTTTTTTCTTGTCTTTGACATATCTTTTTGATCTGATAAAACTATCTTTGCTTGAGAAAAATTTGTGACCCCAAGATTTTGAACATCAGAGAACGGAACATATAAATATTGATTTAGAGGATCATCAATTACTCCAACTATTTTATATTCAACATCTTCACTTGATGCTTTACCATCAAGTGTCGGTATTTGACTCTTACTGACTATTAACGAGGCTTTAAGAGTTGTAGATAATGCTTTTGATTCGGGAATTCCCAGCAAATTGAGTAAGCTTGTTGAAACAATCGCCTCTCGACTCGATCCTGATTTGAATTTTAATGCAGTTTGCTCTTTTTTCTTTACATTATTGTCAGCCTGTAAATCTATCAACTCGAGCCCCGCTGAATCACTCCCGACAACTTCTGTATCAAAGGAAAGACTTGAAGAATCTGTCGCTGTTTCAGCGGCTAAAACTTCACCTTTAGAATCACTTGATGAATCAGTACTTATACCCAAAACTTCCTGCAGCTTGTATTGTTTTGTTACTTGTACATATCTTTTCTGAACACACCCCTCAATCCACTCCTGTCGACCATTTTTATCAAGTGAGGGCCTTAGTGAGCTATCAGGATTCTTATCGTAAATCGCCACTATTCCTTTTATCCATTTACCTAAATTCTGATCTCGGACTGAATCATAGGCGGCACGACCGTCACCATCAAATGGATAGTAATCGGATCCCCAATACTCTTGCCCCTTGAATCCTCCTTCTACATGCGCTGTGTAACCAAGAATTCTACCATCAGTAGAACACTGATCCCAAACGACTGCAGCATCTTCTGGAATTATATTATATAGAACTGTCGCACCAGTAGTTGTAGAGCCAAATTTTTCCAAAGGGATATCAGTTGAAGCACCAGCAACCTGCTCTCCTTTATTACTAAATGATAGTTTGTTATTTTTAAAAACATTTCCTGATTTTAATTTGTTTGTTAAGAAGTTAAAGTAATCATTAGTTGTCGAATATAAAACCACGTCTGTTGTTGATTTATTAAGACTTATTCTTCCAACAATTGAAACTATTGGGATTACTTCATCAACTTTAGCAAAACCTTTAATCTTATTGATCGCCTCTCGATTTAGCTTCACAGAAGAACTTCCACCTGTGGATACATCAATAACCTTAAGTTCATTTAAGTTTGCTACCTTGTTGATAACGAGCTTTTCTATTCCATATCCAAATGATAAAAGAAGAACAATAACTCCTATTCCAAATGACATTCCAGCAATTGTAATAAAGGATCTACTTTTTCTAACTCTTAAATTCTCGAAAGCCAAAAATATAAGGTAAGTTCTTTTTACTTCAAATGTTCTCACCTTATCCAAGAAGTTAGTTAACTTATTTATATATCTGCCACCGGTTTTTGCCCAAACTGCATCAATTTTTTTAAAAACAATACCAAGTAGTGGAATTTTCTCTAGTTGATGGTAAACTTCCGCAAACATTGCGATAAGAAGAAGAATAAAAAAGCTCATAAAAAGCACAGAATATATCGCACTTTTCTTGATGAAAATAATTAAATTTTTTGGCATATGTATCCAAAAAGATGGACTAAAAATATGTACAAATAATGATTTTATTTTTGATTTCATTTGACGTCGTGACTTACACCTTTTAACTTATCTTGCTTAATTTTTTCATTTATCCCCTCAACAAAGTCTTTTTCACCAACAGGTTTTGGTTTTCCTTTTTTTGTTTCAAGAATTTCTGGTGGAACCGAGGCATTATCTTTTGGTTCATCAATTTTTGTAACTAACTGAACAATCTTGCCATCATGTTGACCCTTAAGGCCACTTAGGAATTTTGGATCACGTACATTAATTCCAGTACCATCGTCGCCTTTTTTACCAAGAGACTCACGATTAAAAGGCTGACCCGGCTTACCATCATATAGTTCAACAACCATTCCATCTATCATGTGAATTATTTTATTTCCATACTTCAAATACTCCAAATCGTGCGTAACCATAATTATCGTTATTCCTTTTTTGTTAAATTCCATAAAGTGATCAATTAACTGCTGACCAGAGATAGTATCAAGGTTTCCAGTAGGCTCATCTGCAACTATAACTACTGGATCGACCGACAAGGCCCGAGCAAGGGATATTTTTTGCTGTTGACCTGATGATAAATCCTGTGGTCTATAATCTTTCCAAGGCTGCATACCAACAAGTCCTAAAACCTCATTTACACGCGAGTCAATTTGTCCATCTTCAAGATTTAGAAGTTTTAATGTAAAAGTAACATTTCCTCCAACACTTAATGATGATATCCATAAAGGCTGTTGATAAATAATTCCAACATGATGCCTTCTGTATGTCGCCCTTTTATCTGGATCCATTGCATAGTAATCATCGTTTTCAAGGCTTACGGTTCCAGAAGTTGGAGGTTCAAGTCCTAAAAGCGTATGAAGAAGAGTTGATTTACCACATCCTGAAGGACCAAAAATAATTACAAAGTCACCCTTCTCTATATCAATATTAATACCTTTTAATATCTGTACTTCATTTGGCATACCTATATAAAAAGACTTTTTCACATCTTGCGTTTTTATAAGTGTCCCTGTTTTTGATTCAGATGCCTTAGCACCAATGGATGTACTCGCAACTTTATCCTTTTTCGCTGTTGATACTTGTTTCTTATCCATATTATTTATTTGTTACTCCCCTTAAAAATCCAAATGTCTTTGAAAGATTTTCTATAACCAAGTTCAACGCATCTTTTGTTGATTTCGGTGTAACTACTACTGTATCAGGTGAATGACCAATATTGGAAGCCTTATCCTTTGATACAGATCGAAGATGATAAATCTTTGATGCAGAAAGACCAGAAATTGTAACTGTATGATTTGTTGTTTTATTTGTATCCTCCTGAGTGCTTTGACTATATGCTGTGCCCGTTCCTTCAGAATATTCAACCTGGGTTGAAGAGGGCTCATCCGTATCCCATGAGACTACTAGTTGCGCTTTTGCCTGTTCTCCAACTCCAACAATTGTGCTTTCAACGTTAAAGTTACTTGCCTCGGGAGGTCTTAGGTCAAGTGCGGTTTTAATCGTCTGAACAGGATAAGCTACTTCATTCCCGGCACTGTCACGACCCTTAACGAGTATCGTATACGTTGTGTCATCAAGTAGATTTGTCAAAATCACATCATGTGTTTGACGCAATACCAGATTTGCCTGATCAAGAGATGATGCTGGTGCAGTTGATGGATAATATGTAACAACAGTAGTTGTAGGGGTATTTGTAGTCCAAACAATTCTAACAGTTGCTGTAGGTTGACCTGCAACTTGTTGCATCTTAAGTGCCGTAACTTTAGGCTGTGCCAGCGTACTGAAAGTTATATCGTTTCCTTCAAACTCATTACCCTCTGCATCTTCTGCTGTAATTAACAGATGGTACTCCTCATCTTCATCAAGATCTTCAAGCGCTACGGAATATGTTGATTCACTAGTTGATGTTGAAAGATTTTTCAGACCTCCATAACTTGATGTAAGCCCGTATTGAATAGATACACTCTCTGCGTACTGCACTGTAAAGCTAACAGTCGCCTCATTAATACTTATTCCAGATACTTTTACTGATGATACAACTGGTGCCGGATTTGTGGTAAATGTCTGCTCATCACTTGTTCCAACATTTCCATCTTCATCTGTCCATGAAACTTTATAGTAATAAGTTGTTCCCGGAGAAAGATTCGTTAATGAAATGATATGTGCTGTTGCTTGGGTAGATGAACCAGTTTCAGCCCCATAATCTCCAGATTTTGTTCCATAAGTAACAAATGAATTACTTGTTCGACTTGTTGACCATGTAATTGTTGCTGTTTTTGTTTTTACAGTTGCTGATGGAGAGGCTGTTAACTCTGCTGCAGCCTCATATTTACCCGTTGGGTAATCGGTAACTGTAGATGAAGCAGCCGAACAATTATTTGTTGAGTCACATGCTTTAACACAATAGTAATGATCTTCCTGCGTTATATCAGTATCAACAAACGATCTACCTGTAGTTGACGCAAGATATGAGAACTGGTCGAAATTAGTAGAACAGCTTGCATTTGCATATGTTGATCCATATATTTTGTACGATGATACACCTGACCCAGATGCATCCGGTGCTTCCCAAGAAATTGCTAATTTCCAGGCTTCCAGGGTTTTTACTGAAATATCTGCGATATCAACTTTTTTTGGAATACCTGGAGCTGACGTATCAGCCGTGAATGTAACTTGAGCGTAATTATTGTAATCTATATTACCTGCCTCATCTTTTGCAACAACATACATAATATTGTCTCCGGGTACTGTTGCATATGCATCAGTTGCAAGATTTGTACTTGAAAGTCCCAACACATTTACATTGTGTGATGTTGGTAATGCATTAACAGAATAGTAATACCGAAGTGAAGATTGTGCACCAAAATATGTTGCCGGAGGATCCCATGAAAAGGAGAACTGGTTTACTGTATTTGATGAAGGAGAAACTTGCAAGTTTTGGGGTGCACTTGGAGCAGTTGCACTATAGTAGTAAGATACGCTTGAGAATGTTGTAGGTTTGTTTCCTGCTGCATCTCGAGCTCTGACATAAAATGTTGAGGCACCTGTTCCCTCAGCCATCACACCTGAAACAGATGCTGTTTGGGTACCACAAATCTCGGATCCGCTTAAAGTTGTTTTAAAACAATAATCATATACACCTGATGCAGTATCTGTTGCACCTGACCATGCAAAGTTAAAGTTATTTGTTGCAGTATAACCTGAAGGATCAGCAGTAACAGTTGTTGGATTTTCCGGAGCAACATTATCAAATTTATATACAAACGCTGCCCAATCAGATGCAGCAAAATTACCAGCATCATCTACTGCGCGAACTTTAAGATAATATGTTGAACCGGATGTGAGTCCCGATGCAGTATAGTTTGTTGTTGCCTGAAGTGAACCTGAAATAGAAGCTTGAGCATCAATATCAGTTCCAAAGTAAACATAATATCCTGTAACTCCGGAACCATTTGAAGTATCACTCGCTCCTCCAGTTACCTCTGATGCTGGCCATGAAAAGTATGGCGATGAGTGGTTATACCATTGATTTGTAGTTAATGATGCTGCAGCAGTTGAAGTTGAATATGCACTTATATCAGTTGGATTTGTTGGAGGAGTTGAATCAGTATAATAATTTACATTGTAACTATTAATAACTCCAGAATATATTCCATCACCTGAAGTTAAATCAAATTCCACCTGAATATATTGTGCTGCAGGTGAATTAATCTTGTATGTATATGTTGTGTCATTTTGGCTTTGTTGCGTTGCAGTATTCCATGTACTCCATGTTGAGTTGTCAGATGATGTTCTTGTTTTAACAGTAAGTGTAGTATTTGCTGCTTCTTCATAGTCAACTTCAATGTCAGCGAACTTATATACAGATCCTAAGTCGATAGTTGGAGTTGTATAACTTCCAGTGTTTTCAAAAGATGAACTTCCACTTTGCATAACGTAACTGTATAGCCCATTATTAAATGTGTTGGTTCCGGCTCCGGCTATTACATACATTCTATCCGTGCCATTTCCAGCTGCGGCTCCTCCAGCAGTTATATTTGCAGGCGCATCTGTTATCGAAGTCCAAGAATTTCCACTTATTGAATATGAATAACATGTGGCAGTATTATTTGCTCGACAAGCATATAGGGTATTTGACCCTCCATCCGTTAAGAACCCATCTGCAGCAACTGTTGATCCACTTGGCAAATCAGTAACTGCAGGATCAGACCAAGTATTGCTGCTTATTGTGTATCTGTAAAAACTGAGTTGTGTATTTCCGCGAAGAGTATAAATGTAGTCTCCCTTAATTACCATTGATCCACCTGCACCTACTGCGGCTGGTGTCACAGCCATTGTCGACCAGCGACTTCCAGCAGAGCCTTGAGTATCATATCTATAGAAGGTAGTTGAATTACCACCTCTTAATAAATATATATAACGGGACCCATCATACCTCATTGCAGCCCCTGCTCCGGTTGCTGCAGGTACTGGATCTGCTCCTTCTTCATACCAATAGTTATTTGCTATATTGTATACAAAAAATCTACGGATCAAAGAATTTGTAACGGCATAAATGCGTCCATCTGTTGCATCGTATGCAAGAGCTGATCCTGTGGTCATTCCAACAGGTATATCCGTTAGTTTTACAACAGTTCCAGTTGATGCATCATAGCGAATAAATAAGCTATCTATACCTCCACGAGCAATATAGTAGTAATTCCCATCACCTTTGACTATTTGTGCACCTGTTGTAAAGGTTCTTAGATCGGTTCCACGGAAATTTGTTGAGAATAAATTGTTGTTTGGTATTTCCCACGATGCCTTTTCAATATCGTATGTATAGAAGTTTTGTGTTGACCCACCCCGTAATATATAAAGTATTCCATCTACATTTCTCATTGCTGCACCAGTTGATAATGAAAAAGGAGCGTCTGGTAAAGCGCTCCATTCGTCATTTGTTACATCATATTTAAACATTGCATTTTTTGCATTTGCTGGAATGTAATATACAGCATTAGTATCTTCATCAAATTCAATTTGTGCTCCATCTGCGCTCGCACCTGCAGGAAGATTTGACAAACTTGTCCAAGAATTGCCCGATATACTATATTTTGAAAAACCCGTATATGTCCCTCCTTGTATCGCATATACAGTGTTACTGTCTCCCATCGCTAAATCTCCTCCTGCAGCTACATTGTTTGTTACATGCTCCGTCGGAGAACCAAAATCTGTGTTTGCCAATGTTTCCCATGTATCATTCTCTGCATCATATCTCATAAAGGTATCATCAGCATTTCCTTTGAGACCATATATGTATCTTGAACCGTCATACACAAGAGATGATCCTGATGAGAAAGGCTGTGGCGCATCTGAGGCAGCTGCGTCATCCCAAGTGTCAGAACCTGGATCATATCTCCAAAATGTTGTTGTACCGTTTCCTCGAGCAGCATATATATATCCCGAAGGGCCTCCCGCCATTGCTCCTCCAGTTGTCACAGTTGCAGGTGCCACGGCTTTTGATGTCCAAGTATCTGTATCAATATTGTATTCATAAAATGTTGTCGTGCTGCTCCCCCTAAATGTATACAGTTTGTTGGTAGATGATGAGTATGCCCATCCTGCTCCATTGTTAATTGTTGCTGGTGCAAGACTTAATCTTTTTTCTGTCCAGAAACCGGATTGTGAAGCAAGTTTTATTTGGTCACCTAATATTGAAACGTTTTCTTCTGTTCCACCAGCAAAATCCTCAGAGGTTGCTTTTTCAACAGATTGAGAATTAACTCCTGAATATACATACGTAAACTCGGTTGAAGCAGAACTTAAGTTACCAGCAGTATCTTTTGTTTGAAGCCTAAGATAATATGTGTTCCCCGACTCTAATGGAGTTGTTACAGTATAATAACTGTTTGTCGTGAAGCTACCATCAGTCGATGGATCTGAAGAACTTGATGTACCAAAATATACATAATACCCCGCAACTGATGTTTGACCATCCGCTGCACCACTCCACGTAAAGTATGGATTTGTATACGAATATGTTGTGTTAGTTGTTAAGTTAACACCTGAAACAGATTGTGATTTTGCTGCAAACGCTGTTGGATTACTTGGTGCAACAGCATCACCAGTATAGTTAATCGTAATACTCTTAAGAACAGGCGTATTTGCTTGGCTTCCACTTGAGGCAAGAGTTGCTCGAACCTGAATATATCGATTAGCAGAAGATGCAATATTTGATCCTGATAGTGACTGCCATGATGACCATGTTAATTTATCCGAACTTG
>CAZXFJ010000007.1:0-18429 GCA_964640435.1 uncultured Gammaproteobacteria bacterium
ACCCGGAGTTTAATTTCGCGCAGCAGGCTTCAAACGAGCTTTTTGGTGTGTTTAGAACAGATCAAGGACTTGGCGCTGTTGCAGCTCACGCTCATATATCAGAAATTCCAAGACTAATACTGCTTTGGATTTTCTCATTTGTTCTTCCACTCTCTTTCCTTCGTTATGCGATTGTCTTCTTGTGCTTTATTTTAGGACCTTTAGGAATATACTTTTTTGTAGAAAAAATTCTTCATAAAAATAGGCCTCATGAAAGTAATCTGTCACAAATTCTTCATGCTTCTCCAGCATTCATAGCAGCACTTTTTTATGTCTTTAACCTTGAAACAGTACAACAATTCTATGTACCATTTGAAATGTTTATAGTCGAATATGCAGCCCTTGGTTGGATATTTTTAGTAGCAACAAACTATATTGAAAAACCTAAGCTTCGAACACTTTCAATATTTGCATTAATCGTATTTTTTGCCTCCCCAATGGCTTATGCATCAGTTCTTTGGTTTGCATTTTTTGCAGTATTTCTTCTATTTTTAGCAACATATTATTTGTTTGATAGAAACAGAAAAGTATTGCTTCCTATTATCTGCCTTGTACTCGTAACACTTATTGTAAATGCATATTGGCTACTTCCTAATTTTTATTTTTTAGCCACAACTGCAAAGAGCGTTAGTGCTGCGCAGACAAATAAAATATTCTCCGATGAAGCGTTTTTATACAACAAGCAGTACGGAAATATAGTTGATACTGCAATACTTAAGAACTTTCTATTCTCATGGAATGAACAACTGGATTTAAATAATTCTCACAAATTATTAGGCGCTTGGGAAATTCATTTACAAAATCCCTTAGTTCTTGCGATTGGATATCTAGCATTCGCGGGAAGTGTTGGTGGAATAATTGTCTCAATTCTTAAGAAAAACAAAATTGGCATCGCTCTACTTCCAGTTTTCGCATTATCCCTTGTTATGGTTATGAATATGAATCCTCCCTTCGAATTTTTCTTTTCTTATGTAAGAGATAATAGCTCGTTATTTAAAGAAGGATTAAGATTTCCGTACACAAAATTTGGTCCACTTCTAATGTTTGCGATGAGTATTTTCTTTGGTATTTTTGCCGACCAAATAGTCCAATTTTTATTAGAAATTAAGAAAAAATCTCTAAAAAAAGTTGCACCAATTATTTTTGTTATTCTTTCTTCTCTTGCTTTTATCTGGTACGGATTTCCAATGTTCACTGGGTATCTTGTTGACCCCCGAATGCGTGTTTCAATTCCTTCTGAATATTTTGAATTGTATAAATATATGGAAGACAAGCCAGACTATGCAAGAATTGCACCACTTCCAATGCAAAACATATGGGGTTGGCAATATAACAAATGGGGTTATCAAGGTGCAGGATTTCTGTGGTTCGGTTTAAAACAGCCAGTTCTTGCTCGTGATTTTGATCGTTGGAACCCTGATAACGAACAGTATTATCGCGAGATGAGTAACGCTCTCTACTCTCGCGACGTTGATCAAGTTGAAGCCTTGGCAAAAAAATACAGGATCTCATACTTTTTACTTGATAAAAGTATCTATTCTCCAGATGAGAAACCTAATGCCCTTTGGCACTATGAAACAAATGATCTATTTGAAAAGTCAAAGAAAATAGGCTTAGTAAAGAAATTTGGAGACCTCTCTTTATATAAGGTAAGCGACGCGCTTATTGGAACTGGCTATATCCAAGCACCTAAAGAAATAAACTTCGTTGGACCCGATATAACTGGTGGATTTGTTGATACAGCAGCGCAAGATGGTGACTATGTCGTTTCAAGTAGTCCCGATCAAACATATTTTGGAAGAAACTTAGTTGATCGTTATGACCGAGTTGATCCTAAAAATATTCAAGTACTCGATGACAAGATCCTACTTCGTCTTGGAAAAAATCCACAATACTCTCTTACAGATCGCTGGATGTCAGATGAAATCCTACCCCAATTTATTCGTGACTATTATGACTTAAATATTGAAAAAGAAGGATTACCGTTTACTGTTGATCAAGATCAGTTTATATACTTCCCAATTATTAATACCCCAGTAAACGTTGCAGGATCTCTTTATCCATCTGAAGACTGTGGCGGAATTGACCAAACTTCAATTTCTGAAATTAAACGTGGAGACTCATCAGTAACTTTTAAGGCAAGAAAAGGATCCTCTTGTGGATACATTGCATTCCCAACGGCTTCTCCTGACTTTGGAAATCTTCTAATAGTTGAAGCAAAAAATGAGCAAGGATTGCCAATTAGGCTTTGTATTAGTGAGAATATAACGAATAGATGTAGCCTTTATACTGTTCTTGATTCTGGAAATATGTGGCGCCAATACGTCTTTATGGTCCCACCTCTTCCATCAGGATCTCAAGGATATGCGGTTCATTTCAATACAATTGGAGTTGGAACAAGCACAAGTGTAAATAGTATTAAGAATACCCAGTTGATACAGATCCCATATTATAGAATTGAAAATCTATCATTTCTCAAAGACAATTTCACTACTCGTCCTAACGCAATAGCAACCATCTCATCAAAAGAAATAAATCCTACCCTTTACAAGGCAAAAGCAACAATAAAGCCTGAGAGAGAAGGTCTTTTCGCTTTGTATAAAGCGTATGACAGTGGTTGGAAAGCATATACAGTAGGTTCTAATTCAAATTTATTTGAGACATGGCTACCCTTCATCTTTGGTCAAGAAATAAAAAATCATGTAGAGGTTAATTCATGGGCAAATGGATGGCTTATCAGGCCTCAATTAAACTCAAGCCTTCAAATAATTGTAGTGTATATACCGCAATACCTTGAGTATGCTGGCTTTGGATTACTTGCTGGCTTTGTAGTCTTCCTACTCTATAAAAGCATTCATAAAAGATATCACAAGTAACTCCTGTCAAGTCCCAAAAGTTTTTTTCCAAAAGTTATCCACATATTTTTTGTAAATTTTAATTACATTGTTAAATCAATCCAAACTACTACTCTTTTTACTCTGGGTCTAGTGTTTTTTTGGCCTCATTTTGCTATAGGTTGCGGGGTTTGACGAAGTGTGATATACTACGGAAGATGTATGAAATTTCTACAATTTGGAAAGAAAAAGAAGAAAGAAATTGTTTTAGACTTTTATCAAAATTCGATAAATAGGATCGGTAAAGCGCAAATCAAAAAGATTGTAGAAAGAGGACTTAGTATGCCTGTCGTAAGTGTTCTTTAAAAGGTAAGTTTTGAGTTTTAGGCTTTAATCACGGGAATAAATGCCCATGAAAAAAGAGCATCACTTTCGCTACTGTAAAATAAAACCTTAAGTACGAAAAGCAATGCTCTTTTAAAAAGTAAGCTTTAGTCTTTAGGCAGGAAAAGACTATGCTATTGCAGTAAGATTAACAGTGTTTAATTTTATTGTCAAGAAAATTTAACGAAGCAAAAAGTGTTGGTTTAGATTTTTAATACAACATTTTTCACAAAACCATACTAGCTTTGAATTGCTAAATTGATTGCTGTTTTGAATGGAGGTAGGAGAGTTGGGCAGGCTTTCTTACTTCCATTTAAGATACCAATCGCCTCTACAATAGAAAATTAGAAAACCCACTACTCCTAGTCCGTCTTTTCATAGGGAAAATTAAATTAAGACGATTTACGACGCAAATTTTTCACAAAAAAAGTACTTACAAATCTTTTATTACCTTATCGAATTCTTCTTTATTTCTTGCAACTCCAATTGCTCTAAATGCTCCTACTCCAAAAGTTTCATCTATTATTTTTCCTAATGTATAAATTCTTCCCGTCATCATACCTTTAAAAAACATATTTAAAACCTGCTTTTCGGTTTTGAATTTTTCAGGATTATAATAAAATAATTTTTTTACTAAAAGGTTAAAAGATTTTCTTTCGGAATCATATCCAAACCCACCATATCCTATATCAAATTTTCCGTCTTCTCGCTTATATAAACCTGGAATCAATAAAACATCATCGTCCTTTTCTGCATATGGAACTCCATCGTACTGATAATGACCTGCCATTTTTTTTCTTTCTCTTTCAATATCTTCAAGTTCTTGTTTAAAAAGCGGATTATTTTTATATCTCAAAACAAACTCCCTTGCTAACTCTTCTGTAGCTGCTTCATTTAGTATTCCAAGGAATGTAAAAGGTCCTTTTCTACTTGTACTAGTCAATCCAACTCTATAATCAATAACTTGATTAATTTGAGGAATGTACTGTTGAGCATTGTAGGATTTAAAATGTATCATCTCATGGAATATTATATTTGCTGTTCCAATATTGGTAATTTGTCTTCTTGCAACAATTGCTTGCTGCTTCGGATAATACCTTGCAGCCGATTCTACATCAGCATCCTCATCTACGAGATGGATGTTTTCATTAGGAATATTTAACTCAGGCAACTCCATTCCCCTTAGAAGATCATTTGTGTATACGTTTGCTAGATTAATAATTTCAAGCTCAGCAGCTGTCTTTACTACTTCAGAAACTCCTGGGTAAACCTCTTTCAGTAAATCCTGTTGATTTAAAAACCGTGACTCAAAATACCCCTTAATAGATGACTTTGCGTCAGAATCCAATCCAGTACCTACAACTCTTTTAACTGAAGTTTTTTCAAGGTCTTGCATACTTAAAGAATATCACGGATAAATTTCTAAAATTAGTCGAGGTTTTTAGGGTAAACAATTTTTATAGTTGAAACTCCACCCTCTACTCCCCAGTTGTCACCGTAGAGAAGAATGTAGCGCTTATCTGGATCAACGTGTGCTTTTTCAACTAAGAATTTGAAAGCCTTTTTCATATCTTCAACGCGAACAGCTGTGTCATCCTTTACTCCACCAGGCTGAACGAAAGGAGTAACTCCAAAGCTCATGGTTAAACCATCACGAACTTTTTTGTCAGGTGTGAATACAAAGATTGGAGCCTTTGGTCTGTAACGGCTTAGCTTTCTTCCTGTACGACCTGTTTCTGAGAATACGATAAAACCACCAATTGGTTGTTCATCACGCTCAAATGAAAGGTAAAGGTTGTATGCTGTGTCACAAAGCATTTCTTCAGGGTCAAGAATATAGAAGTCAAAAACATCCCGTGTATCTTTTAGGATGTTTTGTTTTTCTGAGAAGTGAACGGTTTTAGCCATTGTGTGAACTGCATCTCCTGGGAATTTACCCATAGCTGATTCTTCTGAAAGCATTGTTGCGTCTGTAAAATCATATGCAGCATTTGCTACGTCTGAAACTTCAGCACGTGTTGGATATGGCTTATCAAACATTGAGATAAGCATTTGAGTTGCAGTGATGACTGGAATTCCACGCTCTAAACACTTTTTGATCATGAGTTTTTGGTAGAAAGGAACCTGCTCCATTGGAATTTCAATTCCAAGATCACCTCTTGCGACCATAAGACCTTCACATGAAGCAACTATTTCATCCAAGTTATCTAGAGCAAGTTGAGTTTCAATCTTTGGAATAACACGAGCTGCGAGCTTGTGTTTTTTCATAATAGCTTTAAGATCGAGAATATCTTGTGCTGAACGAACAAATGAGAGAGCTAGAAAATCTACTTCAATTCCTGCAGCCATCTTAATTGCTTCTTCATCTTTTTCTGTGAGCGTTGGCATTGGATAATTTGATCCTGGAAGGTTAAATGTTTTCTTTGTTTTTAAAATTTGGTCAAGTTCTGCTTGAAGAACTGCTCCACCCTTAAGCACTTCGGCTACTTTAAAGCGAGCTCTTCCATCTTCAACTACAACTTCTTGACCCTTCTGAAGATATTTAATTACTGATGGATGTGAAATTGTGAAGTTTGGATACTTGTCACCCTCTCCAACAATAACCTTGTCACCTTTTTTCATTTGAATCTCATCACCTGGAACAACAGTTCTTATTTCTGGTCCTTGAAGATCAAGAAGAGTTCCAATTGCCATTCCTTTTTTCTCAGCAATCTTTTTAACAAGAATTACTTTCTCTCTGTGCCAAGGAAGTTCGTTATGCTTGATGTTAAAACGGAATACGTTAACTCCAAGATCCATGAGTTTTTCAATCATCTCGGCTGATTCACTTGACGGACCCACAGTAGCTAAAATTTTAGTTAATTTTTTCATTAGTTAAATTGTAATTCAGAGGGCTTTGTCCCGAAGGTACTAACTCGGAGGCTCGCTCGAACTTAATTAAGTATATTTTATAAAATCTTAGAGCAAAATTCAATAAGCTTTTAATTAAGCTCTGATTTGATTTTAGAAAAGAGAATTTTTCCTGCGTCGGTTTGGATAATTCTTGAAACAGTTACGTTAACAGTTTTACCAACAAGTGTTCTCCCTTGCTCAACAACAAGCATTGTTCCATCAGGCAAATACCCTACTCCTTGACCAATTCCCTTTCCTTCCTGAACAATCTTTACAAAAAATTCTTCACCAGGAAGCGCTGTTGTTTTGAGAATATTTGTCATCTCATAAAGGTCTACTGAAATAACATTTGAAAGCTTTGCCTTTTTAGAAAGGTTATAGTCACAGGTAATAATTCTTCCTTTATATTTTTTGGCCATATCAATAATGATTTCATCAACTGGCTTCACAAACTCATCGGCAAGAATCGTAACCTTAATTCCTTTAACCCTCTTGAACTTATCCAAAGCATCCATCGCGCGTCGTCCTCGATCTTTTTTAACTGAATCCTTGGAGTCTGCAATGTTTTTAAGCTCAGATAAAACTCCCTCAAGAACAATAAAGTTGCCGTAAAGCGCTCCTATTTTTGCCAAATCAAAGACTCGCATATCAATAATTGCTGATGTATCAAGAAACACTGGGTTCTCTAATTTTTTGCTCGACTTTTTAGATTTGGCCCGTCTCATCGGGATTCTATTACCTACCGCTTTTGCCACTTCATCAGCAATTTGTTTGATTGCTCTTGGAGGTAACATAAGACCTTCAAGCACATCTGAAGAAACACCTTTCACGCGCTCCACTCTACTTGTTTTAGCTTCAACTTTTGGTTGTGTAACTTTTTTAATTGTTTTTTTTGCTTTAATAGTTGCCATATTAAACGCTGTATTTTATCTTAATATCAGGATCTGAACTTGTCATTTCAAGCGCCTTTATTATATCACCTAAATTTCTGAAATTTGACTGAGAGATAATATTTTTAAAGCCAAGTTTTTTTGCTTCCTTTACTCTTGCGTTCTCATTGATAACCTTCTTAAGTTCCCCAAGTAACCCAACTTCTGATATCGCAACCGTCGACTTAAGTGGCTTGTTGCGAAACGATGAAACAATAGCCATACACACTGCTAAGTCTACGGCGTTCTCGCTAATTCGCAAACCTCCAACTACATTTACAAAAACGTCAAATCGATCGACTGGAATTCTTAAGTGTTTTCGAAGTACTGCAATCAGAAGCTCTAAGCGCTTTTCAGCAATACCGTTTGCAACTCGGCGAGCAAAGTTCATATTAGTTGGAACAACTAATGCCTGTATTTCAACAATTATTGGGCGTGACCCTTCCATAACTACAGTCAAACATGATCCTGGAATTTGAGACTTGGCTTGATCAACAAAAAAATTAGCTGTATCTGATATTTCAACAAGTCCAGCCTCCTCCATCGTAAATATTCCAACTTCTGACGTATCACCAAAGCGATTCTTAAATGTTCGCAAGATCTTTGTTCCTGTTAAGCTCTCACCCTCAAGATACAAAACGCAGTCAACCATGTGAGACAAAAGCATTGGCCCTGCAACATCACCCTCCTTTGTAACGTGACCTACTATAAATACTGGAACTGAATTTTTCTTTGCAAATGAAACTATTCTT
The DNA here is from genome assembly GCA_964640435.1 of uncultured Gammaproteobacteria bacterium. Lineage (GTDB taxonomy): Bacteria > Patescibacteriota > Microgenomatia > Levybacterales > GWA1-39-11 > GWA1-39-11. The sequence goes on from CAZXFJ010000007.1 coordinate 7,831, forward strand.
GAAGTTGCATGCCTAATCTGAGGCAAAGAACCTGCAAAACCAGGGAATTCATTACTACTCATTGTCTGAATTGAATCTATTATCAAAACATCAGGCATGACCGCTTCAGCGGCAGCAATAACAGCATCTATGTTGCCATTTGCAAAAACTAGAAGATCATCTGAGTCTTTAACCCCAACGCGTTCTGCACGAATCTTAATTTGCCCCTCAGACTCTTCTCCAGAGACATATAGAACCTTTCGCTTGATAATTTCATCTTCGTTCTTGCTTTTTTTAAGAAGTTCTTCTGCTTTTTTAGCATCATTTGGTAAACCACTAGCAATATTTTTGGCTATTTGAAGCAATAATGTGGACTTTCCAATACCTGGGTCACCTGATAGAAGAATGGCAGATCCCTCTACTACTCCACCACCAAGAACTCTATTGGCTTCATCAAGACCAGTTGAAATCCTAACAACACCCTTACTTTCTACTTTTGAAATGCTAACTGGAGCAGTTGAGGTTGCAAGATCGATTATTGAATTTGTTTTTGTAGCTGGAGCGGCAGCCAATACTTCAGTAAATGAATTCCACGATGAACAATCTGGACATTTTCCAAGCCACTTTCCAGATTCATAACCACAAGCGGAACATACAAAACGAGACTTCTGCGCCATAATTTACCCAATACTACCAGTATTTTAGTGAATAAATCAAATCTTTGAATAAATTCGAAGGAGAATTAGCGATATGTAATAGGTACGGCTTTAAGAACAGGAGACAGAAGAACTACACGGCGACGAGCATCAAAGTCAACAACAGTTGCATTAACTTTTGAACCCTTTTCATAAGTTGTACCTGATGGAATCTTGTCTGATGTTATAAATCCGTTAATTCCATCCTCAAGTGAAAGAGTTACTCCCCGTGATTTAACATCTGTTACAGTTCCTGTTACCTTATCTTCAACCTTATACTTCTCTTTTACTTGTGCGAATTCATCTTTAAGAGTTCTCTTGATAGAAAGGTTTACACGCTTGTTTGTTGAATCAACATCAACAACCTCAGCTGTAATTTTCTCACCTGCATTAAACTTTTCGCCTAGGTTTTCAATGCGATCAAATGAAATCTCAGAGATGTGAACAAATCCTTCTGCTTTAGAACCATTCTTCTCAACTACTACAAAGAGTCCGTAAGGAGTAACATTTGCAATTTCAGCTTCAATTCTGTCTTTTTGTTTGAATAGATCCTTAAGCTGATCAATATTCATTACGTATGAAATAGCTTTTTGAGAGAACACTACGCGTCTTTTTGCTCGATCGATTTCAATTATTTTTACAGGAATAGTTTTTCCAACAAGATTTTGTGAGTCAGATACTTGAGATGAAGGTAGAAATCCTTGAATTCCTTCTGAGGTTGTTGCGTAATATCCGCCACGAGTTGCTTCAGCAATATTAACATCAAAAGCTTCCTCTTTTTTAACTAAACCTTCAAATTTAGCAAAAATGATGTCGTCAAGGGTCTTTCTAAGAGATACAACTGGGAATCCTTCTTCAGATTCAGCAGATATTACAGATGCTTTAACGCGATCTCCTTCTTTTAGAAAACGAAGTAGATTTTCGAGCTTTTGGTGGTCAAATTCGATAACGAGAGCGTCACCTTTTGCTCCAATATCCATAAGAATTTCACCTGGGGTAAGTTTTTTAATTGTTCCTTCAACTACTTGACCTTTTGTAAGTACTTGAACGTTTTGACCTTGTCGAGCCATAAGCTCGGCCATGGATGTTGCTGGTTTATTTGTTGATGTAGTATTTGCCACTCATTTAACCGTCCTTTTTTATTAGATTGAGTACATTTTATCACATATTCTCTTTTCTCACAAGCGTAAGGGAACCTACATACAAAATTGATTGTTGAATGCGAAAATTCTATTGTTATAATAAGCTTGAATTTATTATGTCCACAAAGCAGGAAACACGGTCAATTCCACCTGAGATAAAACTCAGAAAAATTGATAAAGCAATTGCTCTTCAAGCTGGAATATCTGCAGTACACGGCAGAAACCTATTTAATGATTCACTACTTGAAAATGGTTCTATTGATGAAAAGGTTGCATCACTTGTTCTAATTGGAACAAAACGAGAAGAAACAGTCGACAGAATACATTCAAAAACGCTTGATAATCTAAGAGCGCTTAGAAAAAAGGTTCTGTCAGAAGACCCTACTCTTCAGGTAACTGAAATGCTTATAAATGGAACCATTTCTGAATCAGAATACAAAAATGCATTGACCCATAATGAAGATGCTGTAAAGACAACTATCAATGAGCCTGAAGATTTTAATAAGCCTTTTTCAAATCTAACTCCTTTACAAACTGTTCCACTTCAAGAACTAGTGAGAAGCTTACCTGACGATCAAAACATGAGGCCTGATGAGCCTAAAAATATTCATACCGAACTCGATGACGAAAACCCTGTAATCATGCCTCGATCAGCTCAGACTGCAGTCGATGCTGCTCTTTTAGAGCCTACTGAGATGCTTCCACTTGCTCAAGATGAAAATGGATCTGAAAACAAGAAAGATAGAAAAGATCATTCATTAAACAGAGATGAATTAAGAGCTCTCGGATATACAAAGAAAGAAATGGAATTTATAGAGCTTACTTCTGAATCTGCACAAGATAGATATACTCTATTGAATGCACTTTGGCCAGATAAAGATCTTGCAAAGCAAAAATCTTCCTTAGATGCACTTATCGCAAACTTAAAAAAGAAGGCGGATGAAACAGGTTTCACGGTAGAACCAGACGGTAATCTAAGAAAAAGAGCGTATCAATTCGTGAAGATCAATCAAGACACAGAGCCTACCACCAATCTTGATTTGCCAACAGATACAGTTACTGTTACGCCTGATGTTTCAGCTGAAAATCAAGATAATCAACCTTTATCTTCTGAAGAACATGCACCAGATTTAAGCTTAAATCAAAATGATTTTGTATTACCTACTGCAGAAGAAATAACTGAGAATCAAGGCCACTTATCTGATTTATATGAAAATTTATCTGAAGATGCACGGAATGTATTAAAAATTATTCAAGAATCTAATACTCCACTTGCTTCAAGAGATATTCAAAGAGCCTTAGGGGACATAAATATTGTAAATAGATCTAAAACAGAAAGGGCAATTGCAGAGCTTTCAAATACATTTCCTGGTGGCCTACTAAGACTTAATACTGGACTTAGCAACGAAAGATTTGGATGGTATGGACCACTAGATAAACAAGAGTTATTACCTGAAGAACCATTTGGGTTACTTGATCAAGTAATTGAAGAGACAAGAAATCAAAGAATTAGCGTAATAGAAGAATATATTGCTACAAACCAAGATAAAAAACTTGGCTTAAATCAGGTTGCAGAAGCAGCAGGAATAGATGTAACACAAAATACAGCTAAAAACATTAGGGAGATTGCTGAAACACTTGGAGTAGAATTAAGAGGCTTTCACAATGATCTTTCTTCAGAAGACTTTCAAAGACTAACTCTTGCGTATAGTGATTCACTTTACGCTGATCTATCTGAAGTTAAAACTTGGCTTCAAGATAGAACTCAAGAATACTACTCTATTCAAGATATCATACATGCTACAAAAAGATCCTATGGAGCTAAATTATCAAAAGATATACGAGACATTGGTGAGTCACTTGGAATTGATATGACAGCATTTCACCCTCAATTATCCGGTGTAGATGTAATGAGAATTGCTTCAAAAATTAAAAGATTTAATCCAGTTCTGTCTGAAGCAATTAAAAAAGCTCAACAAGAACATTTAAATGGAAATCATGTTTCAGATCCTATTCAACTTGTAGATTCTGAACAACAGGATATAGCATTATCTGACAAAAATTTAGATATTAATCAGGAACCTGCTGATGAAATAATAGATCCTTCAGAACCTGAGCCAAGCAAACCTGTAATAGAACTGGTTCAAGATCAACCCTTAATAAAAGATGATCAGGAAAATCTAAAAAGATTTAATCATGAAATTGCGACTGAAAATGTACTCGTAAGACTTGAGGAAGATGTTGTGGTTGAGACTATAGATCCTCAACTTAAAATAGATACTGTTAAACAATTTTTAATCGTTGGTGCTCTAATGAACCATGCCGGGCAAGAGGTCTTAAAAAGAGAAACAGGAAAACCACTAACTTATGACGATATTAATAATTTAACTACCTTATTAGAAGATATTGCTGAAGATGTAGGAGAAATTTCTGATCCAACCACACTCTCTTTAGAACTTGCCGAACAACTACCATACATTAAAGCTCACAGAGCAAAATTTGAAAAAACAAATGAGAAAGCGGCAGCCTTAGTTGACGTCGTATCCCACCTTATAAGTGTCGAGGATCCTCAAAGTCTTTGGCTTGAAATGATAGACGCAGTTAACCCTAAGGTTGTCGAGGTAAAAAAAGACACTGTGGTTGCTCAAGCGGAAATCGCTGTAAACGGAACAGATTCAGAGACGGATAATTTATTCTCACCTAAACTTATTTATGCTGCGGCAGTTCTTCTTAGAAACAATACAACGCGCGGTCTACTTGAAAGGGCTATAGGTAAAAGAGTTGACGACAAACAGTTGGAAGATGTTGCAAAAGTGCTTGACAGTAAAGGGTATCAATATGTAGAAGACTTGAAAGAAAAACCTAAATCCTTCTCGCTAGATGAATATAAAACCGTCTTACTACCACAAGTGCTTGAAGTTTTGGAAGAACTTGCAAATAACAAAGCTGAATATACAAAAGGGACAACGAATGTAGGGAGAAAAATACTTGGACTTCTTCCTGCTCTACCCCAAAACGAAGCTATAGAGTTAACAAAGCAGATTCGCGAAGTCTTCAAGATATAAATCTTCAAATTTAAGGAATATTTTTCCAAAGGTAAAAAGCTTTACTGAAGTCAAATAATATGATATATTACACCTATAGTAAAGTGTTAAACCGCTCTATTGCATAGCGGCCATAACGCTTTCTTTTTTTTGTTTTACAAAAATAGTTCACATAATTGCATATGTGTACCCTATTTTTGTAATTGCACTTTGAAAACTAGATTTTGGAAAGAAATTTTTACATATTTTGACTGTGGCAATTTGGGAATAACTATTATTCTCAGGCTGCCGCAGTCAACTTGGCTAATTGACTAAAATTGGCATAAGAAAGGAAAGAAAGTCTTCAATATAATTTTACCAACCCAGTACGTATAGTAAGAGGATTCAATTGAACAAAGTGAATCAGTACGTTCTCTCATTCAAAGAAGGCAACGCATCGATGCGAAACCTTCTAGGTGGGAAAGGAGCCGGCCTTGCAGAAATGACCAACTTGGGAATTCCTGTACCGCCCGGTTTCACCATCACCACCGAGCTTTGCACGGTTTTCTACGCACTTGAGCGTAACTACCCCAAAGAGCTCGACCAGCAAGTACGCAACGGTGTAGCTCTCATCGAGAGCAAGCTAGGCCTCAAATTCGGAGACCCCGACCACCCGCTGCTTGTTTCGGTTCGCTCGGGCGCTCGGGTATCAATGCCCGGCATGATGGACACCGTACTCAATCTCGGACTCAATGACGCCGTGGCCGAAGGCCTGGTGCTCAAGTCCGGAAACGAACGCTTTGTCTATGACTCGTACCGCCGCTTCGTACAGATGTACGGAGATGTGGTGCTTGGTCTCAAGCCCGAAAGCGACAAGGAGATCGACCCGTTCGAGCGTATCCTCGACAAAAAGAAAGAGGAACTCGGCGTAAAGGAAGACATAGGTCTTCCGGCCTCAGCACTCAAAGAGCTCGTGGCCGAATTCAAGGCTGAGATCCTCAATCGCCGCGGCGTCGTCTTCCCAGATGACCCGTGGGAACAACTCTGGGGCGCCATTGGTGCCGTCTTCGGTTCGTGGGAGAACCCACGTGCCGTTACCTACCGCCGGATGTACGGAATCCCCGATGATTGGGGTACCGCTGTTAACGTCCAGGCGATGGTCTTCGGCAATCTTGGCGACGACTGCGCTACCGGGGTTTGCTTCACACGCGACCCCTCTACTGGCGCAAACGACTACTTCTACGGCGAATTCCTTGTCAACGCACAAGGTGAAGATGTGGTGGCGGGCATTCGCACGCCGCAACAGCTCACTGTCGCTGGCAAGCTCGCCAACAACTCGGATCTTCCTGCGATGGAAGAAGTGATGCCCGATGTCTTCAAGCAGCTTGTCGCCATGCGCGACCTGCTAGAAAGTCACTACGGTGACATGCAGGACATCGAGTTCACCATCCAAGCGAATAAGCTCTGGCTTCTTCAAACAAGGAGCGGTAAGCGCACAGCTGCCGCGGCGGTTCGTATCGCTGTTGACCTGGCCCGCGAGGGAAAGATCAGCCGCGAAGAAGCAATTAAGCGCATTGAGCCGAATCGGCTCGACGAGCTACTGCACCCCGTCATCGATCCGGAAGCCAAAAAGCAAGCTGGAGTTCTGGCCAACGGACTCGCCGCCTCACCAGGCGCTGCTGTCGGAAGGGTTGTTTTCAGCCCCCAAGAAGCAGTTCGCATGGCTGAAGCCGGCGAGGATGTGATCCTCGTACGAGATGAAACATCTCCCGAGGACATCAGCGGAATGAAGGCCGCTCGCGGAATCCTTACGAAGCGTGGTGGAATGACCAGCCATGCGGCCGTTGTGGCCCGCGGCATGGGAGTGCCCTGCGTTGCCGGCGCCGGCGCTCTGAACATCGATTACGATGCCCAGTCGTTCAGCGTTAACGGCACTGTCGTAAACGAGGGTGAGTTCATCACTCTCGACGGTTCAACCGGCGAAGTGTTTTTGGGGAAACTCGAGACACAGGAAGCCGAACTAGGCGAATCTCTCAGCACTCTCATGAGCTGGGTGGACGACATCCGCCGGCTCAAGGTGAGAACCAATGCAGACACGCCTAAAGACGCGCAAATAGCGCGTTCCTACGGCGCAGAAGGCATTGGCCTCTGCCGCACGGAGCACATGTTCTTCGATGAAGAGCGCATACTTGCCGTACGCGAGATGATTCTCGCAGACGACGAGGAAGGCAGGCGACTCGCCCTGGCGAAGATCCTACCAATGCAGCGCAACGACTTCGAAGGCATCTTCCGCGCCATGGAAGACCTACCTGTAACCATCCGCCTACTCGACCCCCCGCTACACGAGTTCCTGCCCCACAAAGAGCAGGAAATCGCAGATGTGGCGAATGGGCTGAGAGTCAACATCGAGGTTGTACGTCAGCGCAATGAAGCGCTGAAAGAAGTCAACCCCATGCTTGGCCACCGGGGCTGCCGCCTTGCTGTGACCTTCCCTGAGATCTACGAGACTCAGGTGCAGGCCATCATCGAAGCGGCGATCAACATCAGCCGGGAAGGAAAAACCGTGCTGCCTGAGATCATGATTCCAATCGTCGGCATCGAAGAAGAGATCGAGGCAATGCGTGCCCTCGTCGTCGACACGGCCGAGAATGTACTTGCCGCAGCTGAAACACGCGTCAATTACACGGTCGGAACGATGATCGAAGTGCCGCGCGCTTGTATTATCGCCGAGAAGATCGCCGAGCACGCCGACTTCTTCTCCTTCGGCACCAACGACCTGACTCAGACGACGTTCGCCATCTCGCGTGACGACTCGTCGCACTTCCTGCCTGACTACGTCGGCAAAGGCGTCATAGAGGCCGATCCCTTCGTCCAACTCGATCGGGTTGGCGTCGGCGGCCTGATGCGCATTGCCATTGACAAGGGTCGTGGCGTCAAGAACAACCTCAAAGTAGGCATCTGCGGAGAACACGGCGGTGACCCGTCGTCCGTAGAGTTCTGCCACGAGCTGGGTCTTGACTACGTCTCCTGTTCTCCGTATCGCGTGCTGATCGCACGCCTAGCGGCTGCACAGGCAGTACTCAACCAAGACTCCACAAAGGAGGCATTAGCTACTATCTAGCACCGTCGTGTGGGGCGCAACTCTAGAGGTGTCCCACTGAGGAGCAAATCGGGTCCGGAAACGGACATCCGACTCTTTCCAAGAGTCTAGTATCCCCCGCCTTCGGCGGCTTCTGCATGAATTGCAGGTGCCGTGAATGTGCGGGGGATTTTTTTTGGTTTTTTTAATATAATGTCTCTTATGGAAATTCTGATCCCCGTAATAATACTTATTTTCTCGGCCATCTTGCATGAAATAATGCACGGAGTTGTAGCAGACAAACTTGGTGACCCAACTGCAAGACTTTTAGGAAGACTTACTCTTAATCCAGTTCCACATATTGATCCAATAATGAGTATTCTTGTTCCATTCATGCTTGTTTTGGCCCACTCCCCTGTTATTTTTGGTGCAGCAAAGCCCGTTCCAGTTAATCCAATTCACTTTAAAGATCCTAAAAAAGATATGGCACTTGTCGCACTTGCTGGACCATTAACAAACTTTGCTATAGCAATAGCCGCTTCCCTTATATTGCGAATCATTCCCGATAACCCAGTTCTCTTCTCTATTATCTATTTAGTAGTCATATACAACCTTATGCTTGGTTTTATTAACCTAATTCCAATTCCACCTCTTGATGGAAGTAAAGTATTTGCAGCAATCCTTCCCGATGATCTAGCAGCATCTTATCTTTCAATTGAAAGATTTGGTATTTTTATTCTTTTTGCTCTACTTGTCTTCCCTATGGGTCCATTTTCCCTTGGACAAATCATTGAAAATTTGATATCATTTTCTCTTCACTTACTTGGTTTATGAAGATAACAGGCGTACAAGCAATACAAATTTTAGATTCTCGTGGTAATCCTACAGTCCGCGCATATGTAACACTTGAAGACGGATCAGTGCACGCATCAAGCGTTCCCTCAGGAGCTTCCACTGGATCTCATGAAGCAGTTGAACTTCGCGATGAGGATAAGGCGGTCTACGGTGGCAAGAGCGTTCTCAAAGCTGTTGCAAACGTAAATGAACAAATTGCTAAAGAAATAATTGGGGAAGAAGCCGATCCTAATCGGATTGATCAGATCATGCTTGATCTCGATGGAACACCAAATAAAGCAAAACTTGGAGCAAATGCAATTCTTGCTGTATCTCAAGCAGTTGTAAGAGCTGCAGCGCACGCAGCTGGCCAACCATTGTGGCGCTTTATGAACGAATACTATTTTGAAGGCGCAAAGCCATCCTTCCCTCGCCTTCTAGTAAACGTAGTTAATGGAGGAAAACATGCTGATTGGAACTTTGATATTCAAGAATTTATGATTGTTCCAAATACAAATACTCCATCTGAATCAGTTCGCATAGCTGCAGAGATCTTTCACGCCCTTGGAAAAACAATAAAGAAGAAAAAATTATCAACTCTTGTTGGTGATGAAGGTGGATACTCACCTGCTCTCTCTTCAAATGAAGAGGTAATGGAAACAATAATTGAAGCTGCAAAAGCTTTAGGATACGCGAATGAAAAAGATTTCCGCCTTTCACTCGACTGTGCAGCAACTGAGTTTTATGAGGATGGAAAATATGTTCTTAAAAAGACAAATGAGAAACTAACAGCAGATGAGCTTATTAAGCGCTACCTTGAGCTTTCTGACAAATACAAGATTCTATCTATTGAAGATCCATTTGCAGAGGATGATTGGGATACATACACCAAATTTACTATGGAAACCGACTCTATTGTTATTGGAGATGACCTTTTTGTTACAAATCCAACCCGCATTCAAAAAGGAATTGACGAAAAAGCAGCTACAGGAGTTTTAATTAAGGTTAACCAAATAGGTTCAATCAAAGAAACTGTTGAAGCAATTAATATGACTCACAAAGCTGGTTGGGCAACTGCCATCTCCCACAGATCTGGTGAAACAGAAGATTCATTTATTGCAGACTTGGCTTACGCTTGTGCTTCAGAGTTTATTAAAACAGGATCAATGAGCCGCTCTGAGCGCTTAGCAAAATACAACAGACTTCTTGAAATTGAAGCAGAACTCTAAACACTCGTCTTAAGCTTTTTTTCCTTATTAAATCGATATACCGCAAGCTCAATTAGCTTGTCTATTAGCTTTGAGTATGGAAGTCCACTCGCCTCCCAAAGCTTTGGATACATGGAGATATTTGTAAAACCTGGAAGTGTATTAATTTCATTTATATATATGTTCCCCTTTTTATCTAAAAAGAAGTCTACACGTGCCATACCTTCGCAGTTAAGTGTTTTATATGCTTCAATTGCCACTTCTTGAATCTTCTTAACCATAGTCTTTGGTAATTTTGCTGGTATTTCAGTTCTTGAACCATTTTCATCAAAGTATTTTGCTTCGTAGCTATAGAATTCATGAGTCGTTATTACTTCTCCAGGAATTGATGCAACTGGCTTATCATTTCCAAGAACTGAACACTCAATTTCCCTTCCGTCAATCCCCTCCTCTATTAGTATCTTATTATCAAACATAAATGCTTCAGTGATAGCTTTTGCAAATTCAGGTTTGTTTTTTACCTTTGAAACTCCAACAGAGGACCCGTTATTTGCAGGTTTAACAAACATTGGTAGACCAAGCTGCTTTTTTGCCTGCTCGAATGTTATTTTTTCGCCTTGTCTAACTGTCATAAACTTT
>CAZXFJ010000007.1:18529-30005 GCA_964640435.1 uncultured Gammaproteobacteria bacterium
CTTTTTTGCCTGCTCGAATGTTATTTTTTCGCCTTGTCTAACTGTCATAAACTTTGCAATTGGTATTCCAGCATCCCGAAGTAGACGCTTTGCGACATCTTTATCCATACCAACAGCACTTCCCAATACTCCTGCACCTACAAATGGCACATCTGCAAGCTTAAGCAACCCTTGCATTGTTCCATCTTCTCCATTTGTTCCATGAAGAACTGGAAAAACAACATCTAGCTTGCTTGAAAAATCATTAATATTGGAGACAATAGAGGTCTCTGCTCCTTTTGTAGCAAGTCTTACTTCATTAGTTAGATTTGGAAGCTCAAGTTTTTCAGAAGAAGTTAATTTTTTTGTATCCGTCTGAAGATACCAGGTACCATTTTTACCAATTCCTATTAGGATAGGTTCATATTTTTTAGGGTCAAGTGCTGCGTAAACATTTCTTGCAGACATTATGGAGACTTCGTGTTCAGAAGATTTCCCACCAAATATAATTCCTACCTTTATTTTGGCCATTATATTGCTTGATTATATGCAAATTGGTCTTGATACTCAACCACAAATATTCTATACTTGAAGCTCAATTTATGGCATACCTAGTACTTGTTCGTCACGGAAAAAGCGAATGGAATGAAAAAGGTCTTTGGACTGGATGGCGAGATATCCCACTCAACCCTATTGGAGTTGAGGAAGCAAAAAAAACAGGCGAAGCACTTCATGATATTCACTTTGACTATGCATATACCTCTGCTCTAATTCGCGCAAAACAAACTCTTGATGAAATATTACAAGTTATTGATCAACACCCGCAAGTTACCGAAAATAAGGCGCTAAATGAGCGTGATTACGGTGATTATACTGAGAAAAATAAATGGCAAGTTAAAGAAGAAGTTGGCGAAGAAGAATTTCAAAAGATAAGACGCTCATGGGATTACCCTCCTCCAAACGGAGAGTCTTTGAAAATGGTATATGATCGTGCTATCCCATACTTTCAAGAAGAAATTGAACCAAAACTTAAGGAAGGAAAGAATGTTTTGATTGCAGCACATGGTAACTCTCTTCGAGCACTAGTTAAATATTTAGAAAATATTCCAGATGACCAGATTGCTACCCTTGAAATTGGAACTGGTGAAGCATATGTATACAAGATTGATGATCAAGGCAGCGTTGAATCAAAAGAGATCCGCGGAGAGAACGTAAATAAAGGTAAAGTTTAAGCTTGATTAACGGTGTATAATATAAACAATACATGAAGGTAATCGTTGGACTAGGTAATCCAGGAGAAAAATACGAAAAAACCCGCCATAACCTCGGCTTCATGGTTTTAGATCATCTACTTGAAAAATATGAGCCTGCGAGTAAGACGTTCTGGGAAACTGACAAGAAGCTCAAAGCACAAACTAAACAAATTAAAAAAGGAGACACCACTCTACTTCTAGTAAAGCCTCAAACATTTATGAATGATTCAGGGCTTGCTGTTTCAAAAGTTTTATCTTTCTATAAAGTTGCCCCAGAAGACATGATAGTGATCCATGACGAGCTAGATTTGCCCTTTGGCAAGCAAAGAATAAGGTTTGGAGGAGGAGCTGGTGGTCATCATGGGGTCGAATCAATTATTGAGCATATAGGAGATAAATTCTTGCGAATAAGACTTGGGATTGGCACAGATAAAGAACATGAAACAAGACGAGAACATACTGACAAATATGTTCTGGGTAATATCTCATCACATGAGAAAGGTAAAACAAAAACAATGATCCACGAGGCTATAAAATCACTTGATCTAATTCTTGAACACGGAATTGATGCCTACATGAGTCGCTACAATAAATAACTACGGATTAATCTCCTGGAAGCGAGTTATCGAAGTCTTATAAAAGTCTGTTAACTGAATAACAAAATCAAGTCTCTGGGCAACAGTGATAGATGGGTTAAGTTGATCGAGTAAACAAAGTGACCTGTTGTTAACAAGGCTTCCTGCTCCGTTGAGTGCTAATGGTTTTCTTGCATTTGCAACGAGCACTCCTTGAACAGCAAGTGCTTTATCCGCTGTAAATCCACCAGCACATTGAGTTCCCGCAGCAATAATATCTCCCTCTGAAGTAAATATTCCCTGAATACTCTGAGTTGACCCTGATACTCCACTTGCTGAAATTGTCATGTTGCCCTTAGAAGCAATTATCAAAAGGTTTGATTGATTATTTGCAACTGTAATATTGTTGTTAATTGTTGTTGTGCCATTAACAAGTATTAATACATGAGCGCCAGCAACTTGAGTATATGAACTTATTGTTAAATTTCCGTCTACAAAATACACCCCTGTTGGAATATTTGTTGCTGAAGTTATAGTACAGTTACCAACGCCTGCTGGACACCCTGCAAACCTTTGAAGGGTTACATTTTTCTGTGATGCACGAGATTTATAGAATGAATATGATGCTCCACCATTAGCATTCTTTGCTCCATCATCATATGAATATTCAGTGTTTACGGTCCACTTACCACCGCCAGATGATGCTGTACCACTTCCTACTGCCCATGGAAATGTTCCAGAAGAGAAAAATACACTAGGATTTGTTGCATCTGTTGAGGCTACCCTACCCGAAGGAATTGAATATGGTATCTGATTAAATCTTACATCTCCAGTTGTTGTCTGAATCCAGGCTGAGTTGTTTGAGATACAGAAATCTAATGTATGATTGCTTGATAGGTCAAATGCTCCATATGTATAACCACTTAGATTTGTAGAATCCCATGCTCCCCCATCAAATCTAGCTGCTTTGACTGTGTAACCTGGAACACTTGATAGAACTGCAGTTCTATCTCCACAAACAGCAGTATCAGCCAGATTATATGTACCGCCACTCGTTAATCCAGTAACTGTTTGCGTTGCGCCTCTATATAAGGTAACTCTTGCAAAAGATCCATATGATGTTGACCCAGAAGAACAATTATTACCACCGGTGTCAATTAAAACACTTCCTGTAACAGTATTTCTTGGATTGACTGTCATATCTTTGTTATAGATAGTAGAACCATTTCCGTTTGAAACTACAACACTTTGCCTTGCTGTAATTGGCGTACAAACCGTTGGCGCTGTATATGTAGTTGTTGATGAAGAACCTCCTGTATTTGATCCTCCACTCCCTCCTTCTGGATTATTTGGTTGATATGAACCAGGATTGCCTGGATTTCCGTCACTGTGACATGCTGGGTCATTTGTATCGATTAAACTATTGCCATTATTATCTGTACCATCAGAACACTGAGGAGGAATTATTCCTGGAGTTGGCCAAGAATATGTAGGGTTGGGAGCACAACTATTTGCTGTTATTGAAGCTGATTGACCTGAATTTATGGTAGTAGGACCAGAAACTGAAGTACAACTTGGCGGAATAGTATTACTTATTCCAAAGTTAACTCCAGACGCGCTTGGACCAAGAGTCCTGGTTCTTGAACCAGGGGTTGTTAGACCGTAACCTGCTGGCAAAGTTAATGTTATGGTATATGTACCTGAAGACAAGTTTGAAAAAGTATATAACCCCTTATCGCTACCAGCAGAATCTGAAGTAGTAGATCTATTTGCTGCACCTGATAAAATAACAGTTGCACCGCCATATCCTGGTTCATCTCCTGAACCGTTATTACAGGCTCCACTACAATTTTGAACTCCATTATTATTTGAATCTATGAAAACATTACCAGTAATTGAATACGTTATTGAAGTTGGAGTTGGTGTCGAGGTAGACCCCCCTCCTCCGCCCCCTGTTGTGGGAGTTGGGGTACTTCCTCCTCCACCACTGCCACAAAAACATTGCTCACCGTATCCCGTGTCATAACAGCTTGCGGTACAAGAACCAGAACAACATTCTGAGCCACTAAGACACCCTATTCCATCAGCTCTACAAGATCCTCCACCTCCACCACCCGGAGTTGGAGTTGGTTGAAAACATGTTCCCGCACCAAAACTTGAGGTACACTCAAGTCCGGCATCACACCTTGGGGATCCAGCACGACAACTTTCACCAAGTCCACCTGTCCCACCAATAGCATAAGCAGTATTTGGAAGTAAGTTAACAACGTTAAATAAAGTAAATATAGAAGCAATAAAAATAATTTGCCTAAAAGGCTTCATGTAAACATCTTAACAGGCTTTAAAATTGCAAGTCAATACTATATAAAATATGTATATAACAAGCATGGTTCCTATATCGATCTTCCTTTGTCTTATTTTCTTCTTTGAAGGATTAGGCCTTAAATATGGGCAAGGAATAACTTTTTTTATAATAATCTTTACTCCTGTACTCCTTTTTTATAAAAGTAAAAAAATTTATTTTCCTAAAAAAATCACTATTTTGTATCTGATTTTTTTATTCCTGTCTTTACTTTCAACAATTACTTCCGTAAATACAAGGGTATCATTTGAATTTTGGCTAATTTTATCAGCTTCATTCTTCTTTTTGGTTTATTCCTTTAATAACCAAGATGCAATAAAAAAAATACTCCCAATTATTCTTCTACTATTATCGTTTCTTTTGATTATTTCTAGCATTTTTATCATTAAGATTACGACCAATCCTCAAACTGTTGGCTACCAACTTGTGTACCCTACTTTTTCTTCTCACAACCACCTTGGCGACTTTCTCATTCTTAGCATATTAATTCTGGTGTACTTAATATTTAAGGCTAAAAAAACGAGTTTTAAAATTTTATGTCTCCTTGCTCTTTTACTATCACTACCTTTCTTCATTTTTTCTTTTTCAAGAAGTGCATACATCTCGCTTCTTCTCTGCTTTCCCGTTTTACTTTACTTTATTCTGAAAGGAAAAAATAAAATATACATTTTCTTAACCACACTAATTTTAACCCTGGGAATTATTTTTCTATTTATATCTACAACTCAAAACATAAAAATATCGCAAAGTTTTCAAAACATATTTTCCAAACAATATTTTCTACAAGATAAACCTATTACTGGAGCGCGAGAGAGCTATCTTAACGAAGCTTTTTATTCAATATTAAATAGACCAATATTTGGAGTTGGACCAGGTAATTTTATATTTGCTTCAAATCAATATGCCGACAATGCATCATTAATTGCATCCTCTTCCCACAATATATTTGTTGATATTCTGGTAGAAAATGGAATTATTGCAGGCGCATTATTTTTGATTATTATCATCCTGCTATTTAAAAATTCAAAACTTGAGCTAACTACTATTCTTGCAGTAGCTCTCCTCATAAACTTTCAAACCGATTACACCTATAAAATCATGCCTGTTTTTATTCTATTTTTTATCTTGATTGGAGCCTCCTTGCAGCATAAAGATACTCTGGAGATACGGAGCAAGATCCTCTTGGGTAGTATTTTACTGTCAATATTTGGAATATTAATTCTATTAAGCAACTTTTTTATAAACTATAGTCTTCTATCTTTAAGTCTCTACCCATTAAATGAGGCAGCAAACCTAAAACTTTTAACAACAAGCCGAGATAACGACTTGCTCATAAAAATTTATCGATTTAACCTAAAGGAAGATAGAATAGCGATGGAAAACCTAGCTCAGTATTACGAAAAAGTTGGAAATATAGATATGGCGATATACTATTACCAAAAAGAGTTTACAATCTATACCTGGGATTTTAGGCCTGCCAAGAAAGCATACAGTCTCCTATTAGCTTATAAAAAAAGGGGGGATGCTAATAAATATATCTCTAGAGTCTTTAAATTAATTTCAGAAAAAAAGAATAAAAAAAATGACAAGACACATCTCTTTAAAAATAGTTTTGATTTTTGTGTAAGAATTAATGCCCCAAACTGTCAACAACTTATTTTAAATTAGTATTCGTAATAAAGGGAGAAAATATCTATCTGGGAATTTGGAGCAACTTGTATTGTTGAGAACATTTGCTCTGATGTGTCATATAACGACGAGGATAATTTAAATACTTGATTTACATCTCCTGTACTAAATACTTGAACGCTTCTACCATCTTTGCTTATCTTAACAAAGAATTTATCCACATTTGTTATACCTTTTTTAATAAAGAAGTATTCTGATTTTCCTTTTGATCTGAATTCTAATGACCAATTATTTGACTTATCGTTAAAAAGCCTTATCATCCTAAAATTACTATCTTCATACTTAAAACTATTCGTAAACATTATTCCACTTGAATCATTATTAGTTGTATTCGCCTTTATCTCCGTATCAAGAGTTAATTCTCCAGTTACCTTTATTCCACCATTTGGTAATACCTTGTATTGCGATTTACCTGTTGTGTTCTGGGAAGTAAAAGGCGAAGACGGAACAATAACAGGCGCAATTGTACTCCTGGCCTCATCTAGGCTATTAGCTGAATTTGCCCCGGAGCTATTTTCTGAGCGGGTTGGAAGAGATGAAAGGAAAGGCAAATTAACTACATTAAAGTAATTTAAAGCAATAGCAATAAAGATTATCAAGATTATTCCTACAATAACTTCAATTACTATTCCCCTCGCTTTTAAATTACTGTCCATTATTTAAATCATAGACAAGAAACTATGTACTGTCAAGAAATTGCTCTCTCAATTAGTGCCTTGTAGGACTGCTTCATCTTTTCCTCATCGTACTCTCCTATTCTTCTTTTAATTCTATTTTTATATAATCTATATTCTCTTTTGTTGACTAAAATTGATGATATTGCTTTGGACATAGCGCCACTATCTCCAACAGGAACTAAAATTCCATATTTACCATTGTCCAACACCTCAGCTGGTCCATATGATGAATTAGTTGAAATAATAGGTACACCACACGCCATTGCCTCAAGAAGTACGTATCCAAATCCTTCATAGTTTGATGAGAGAACAAAAAGATCCGCTTTTGTTAGTAAAGAGTAAATATTCTTTTCCCACCCAAGAAAAATAACTTTTTTTACAATCTTTAACTTTTTAACAAGTTTTTCAAGCTGATTTCTCTGGCTTCCATCCCCTACTAAAATAAGCTGTGCATGAGAAATATCTGAGAATGATTTTATTAAAGTTTTAAAATCTTTCTGATTTTCAAAACGACCAATAGATATAACATTCGCAACTTTCTTATTAAATATGCTTTGTCTCGAAGCTGAAAGAGGAGCTTTTTTAAGTCTATTAACCCTATTTAGATCTAGTCCATAGGGAATAATGTTAATTTCTTTCCTTAATGAAAAGAATGCTTTATAGTCATCCGCAACCCCTTTTGAAACGCAAACAATTTTATCGGCTTCTCTAAATAGCACTGAGCCTATCATTTTGAGAATAATTATTAGTAAGCTTGATAATTTCCTCTTGACGACTGCGGTTAGATTATTGTGATTTGTAAGAATAGTTTTATATCTATTATCAAAAAGTGAATAAATCATTGATAACAAATTACAATGAGTATCAATTGATAGGACTACGGCAGGGCTTTCATCCATCACAATTCGCCTGAACCATAAAAACTCCTTAAAAAGATCAATAAACAGCTCTTTACCCACCTTATACCGACTTACATATAGAGGTTTTTCAGAAAAAAAATGCGCATCTAAATCTTTGGAACTATATTTTGGTTTTTCAATTGCAGCTACCTTAATATCAAAACCTTTTAGGGTTATAATTTGATTTAGAAAGGTACCTGTCCCCCCATCTATATTCTTTATTAATATAAGAACTTTCTTCATATATTTTTGTTATTTTAACAGATGAGCGGTCTTTTCAATCTATGTTAAAATTGGTTAAATTTTTATGAAGAAAGCGCTTCTTAAATTCTCATCTACAATTGCTCTCCCCTCTTTTATACTTTCTTTATTTCTCCTAAAAATATACCCCTTCTATGTATTGCCAATACAAAGTTCAATATTTACTAGTCATACGCTGGCAAAGGTAATACTTATTGCTATTTTCTTCCTATATATCCCTTTTACCAAACCTGTTCGTGGCAAACAGATGAAGATTGTTTTATTTTTAATTGCATCTTTTCTCCTGAGCCAATCTCTTTCAATTCTAGTAGCAAACGATATAATCTCATTTTTTAAAATTTACCATAACACGGTTATTTCATTAATAATATTCATACTTGCGTACTATTTGACTCTAGAAAATAAAAATAACTTCAAAATTTTTACTCTTTTCTCGATAACCATGGCCAGTATTTTAACTTTATTAGAAGCTATTTTTAGGATTATCCCAACTTTTTTCTTCCCATTAATAAGCTTTTTTATTCAAGAAGAAGTCGTAAATGCTCTTCGTGTGAATATAAATGAAGGAAAATACTCTCTTGCTTTTGGATATGAAATGCTATTCCCTTTTCTTCTTATCCCAATTATGGATAAAAAAACTAAACCATTAAGTAAAGTTTTTTTTGTTATTTTGTGCTTGTTAATGATCTTTTTAACTATTATTTCTAACTTTAGAAGTAGGTTAATTGTCCTGGCTTTTGTCGTTCTTTCCTCTGCTGCTATATTTGTTATTAAGAAGCAAATAAGTATTAAACAAACATATTTTAAATTAATTTCAGTATTTATTTTTGTAGTTCTAACCTCAATTGTTTACCTTGCTGGCATATCTAGCAATTATTTTCTCTCATATAACATTTTTGATAGATTCTTACTACAAAGTAATTCATCCGATATAGGCACAATTAATACACGTCTTAATCAATATGAAAGATCTTTAGAACTATTCAATTCCTCTCCAATTTTAGGAATTGGACTTGGAAACTATAATTACATAAAAAGTGCAACAACATTTGGAACTCAAAGCTCGTATGTCACAGAATTTATTGACTTTACTAACTCAAGACCACATAGTATCTTCTTTCAAGAGCTTAGTGAAACAGGAATTATTGGAACGGGGACATTCATAATCCTTCTTGCTTATTTTCTGCTTCAAGACGCTAAATATTTTATAAAACTTAAAAATCCAAGAGCAAATATTGCCTGGGTTTATATAGTCTCATCCTGGTCAGTCATAATATATGCATTATTTAATCCAGCAGATACTCTTTTTATTACTGCTTGGTTTTGGTTTTTCAGAGGATTAATAATGGCAACTTATACAAAGGCCTACTCGATCGCAACTACAACATAATTGTCAAAGATAAAATTATCCGTTGAAATATTCATAGCTCTACCCGGTACTACAACTTGATCTTCTCCAAAAACCCATTGACCATCAACCTTACTAAGCATGATTTTTGCCTTTATAGTTACATAATTTGCGGGCTCAAGCACTTGTGAACCCGTATTTACATAATTATTGGATACTGATAACAATCCATTAGGCACACTACTTTGTTTATCTATAATCGTAAAAAGGTTTTTATCACCATCGTTAAATTTATCTCCAACTTTTATTAAGTCAAATTCCCAAGGAGATGCAAATTTCTTTGTTAGGGTAATTGTTTTTACGACCCTATTGTCAGAAAAGGGCTTATTACTTAAAGCAATTATTGTTCCTGTTATATCTGATTGAGGAAATTGAACCTCAACCGAAGAACCAACGGATAACGAATCACGATTGAATCTATATTGACCAGTCTTCTTGTTATACTCCACCTTTAACATAAGCGTTAGATAAATATCTGACTGGTCTGAAGAATAGTATCTGAAGTAAGTTTTTTTCAGAACCACGGCACTTGGCTTACCAAGAATATCATATGCAACATCTCCTTTTTTAACTGAGCTAACGAGCCAAACATTAGGTTTAAGCGTTGATGCCCACCAATATCCCTGTCCTACTTTTAATTTTGCATATACATATGTAGATTTAGGAAAATATAACTTATATGCTCCAATTGCCCCAGCTGCCAAAATACATAGGATGAAAAATATAATGAAGTAACTTTGTTTAATTCTACCTACTAAGAGGTTTGAGGATTTTTTAACTTTTCGTTTGTTTTGTTTTGTAGGCATTAATTGGCATAATAATAAACTAACTTCTTCTCAAAAGCAAATTAAAACCTACAATTTATTAGATTATTGCTAGCAGGATAGTTTTAATCTCTTCAATTCACATTGCCATGTTATTTACCATACCATTTAGTGCTGTATAATCAGACCATGCAAAGCTATTTGGAAAAATTAATAGCCATTTTTTTTCTGATATTATTCTCACCTCTGCTTCCTATTCTTTTTGTGGCAGTAAAAGTCGAATCAAAAGGTCCATTTATATTCAGACAGAGGCGTATGGGGAAAAATAAAAAACCGTTTGTTATGTACAAGATACGCACTATGATTGATAGTGCAGAAAAACTCAAAGAAAAATATAAAAAACTTAATGAAGCTGACGGGCCTGTTTTTAAAATAAAAGATGATCCTCGGTACACTCCACTCGGAAAAATAATGTCCCACTTAGCAATTGACGAACTTCCACAATTTATAAATGTTATTAAAGGTGATATGGCCCTTGTGGGACCAAGACCACTTCCAATTAAAGAAGCACAACAAATACCCCAAAAATATCAAATAAGGTTTTCGGTGTTGCCTGGCATGACCTCTCCTTGGATTATAAACGGGGCTCACAATCTTACTTTCAAACAATGGATGGATATGGATGTCGATTATATAAAAAATAAATCTTTATTTGGCGACTTAAGTATATTTCTAAAAACGTTTTTTATTCATTTTTGACACCACTACCTCTCTCTCATTTCCATAACCCACACACAATACTCCTGTAATCATTTCTCTTTTACCATCAATGCCAATTAGTTTTTCAAATTTTTCATCGAAATATCCACCTATCTCACAAGTATTTAGGTTAAGTGCAGATGAAGTAAGGTAAAAGTTTTGTGCCAACTCTCCAGTTTCTATAAGTATTGATCTATAGCCTTTATTAGAAAACTTGTTTAACGTTTTTTCAAAGTCAGATGCAATAATAACAATAGCGCTCGCGTTTTTCATCCATGTTTGAGTAAAATATTTTTTAAAATCAAATAAAGATAATTTTTTAATCATCGTGAGACTAAAATTTTTACTATCATAATGATATATCCCCTTCTCTATGTCACTTCTTAAAATGACAAGATATATCTCTTGTGAATAAATATTACCCAATGATGGGTAATTATATTTGCCCAACTTGCCAAAAGAGTGCGAAAGTAATGAAGAGATAATGGAAAGAGAAATTGGTTTCTTAGAAAAATCTCTTTTAGATTCTCTATTCTCAATAACCTTCCGAAGAGATAATTTTATCGTATCTGTACTCATAAGCTTTATTGACTTACCGTTTCGGGTATTAGAGGTATTTATCTTTTTTTTATTTACCGTATCCCTTTGCTTACTGAAAGAATGAATCTTCTCATAATCTAAAAAGGGGACTCCTAGTAGTTGGTCCATGTTTATTTTTAATTTCGTGGCCATTTTGTCGATTAGTATAACACCTTTTATGCTAATATATAGGTGCTTTTATGACTAGAATATTGCTTGAGATTGCAGGATTTAATATTAGCGTTAAATTTTACCCCGCGAAAGAGAAAAA
>CAZXFJ010000008.1:0-28514 GCA_964640435.1 uncultured Gammaproteobacteria bacterium
AAAGTGAGAGTATTGACGCCAAGTTCCCTTGCGTGCTTTGCGATTTTAATGGTTATTTCAGCACCTTTTTTATGTCCGGCAAGTGCTGGTAAATTTTTTTCCTTTGCCCAGCGACGATTTCCATCAGGGATTATTGCTATGTGCTTTGGAAGAGTATCCATTGGATCAAATTTTACTAAAATATTGAACTCTAATCAAACTTAGATGTTATCATATTATATGATGAACCAATTAAGCGGAGCTTTGCAGGACAAAAAGGCGCTCGTAATTTTAGGACTTGCGATAGTTTTTATTATTTTTATGGTTTATATGATTTTTATGCCTTCTAGATCAGTTCAGAGCATTGAAACAACGACAACTCCAACCCCTGTTCAAAGAGGAAGATCAAATTTGCCTGGTAATGCAGGACAAGGAAATTCACAGCTCTTAACATATCAGAATTTGTATTATCGTGTTGATTATCCTATAGATTTTTATGCAACTGCTACTGTGGTAGATGGATTAGAGGGTGGAGTTTTATTTGAGCAAGATATTGAAAATAGCCCAAGGATTGAAATACAGATATATAACGATGCTCGAAAGGTAGATAGGATATCTGAAATCATGAAAAGCATGGGTTATAGCGAGAAAAGTAGTAGAACAAAAAATGGATATCCGGTAAAGGAATATTCAGGAAAAAGTGCAGTACCTGACTTGCAGGATAAAGTGGCGGTTATAGCTCAAAATGGCAAGGTTTATAAATTCCAATTGACTTATAAATCAAACTCTGTAAATACAAAGTACATAAAAGTATTTGATGAGATTCTTAATAGTTTCAAGTTACTTTAGGATATTTGAATCGTCTAATATTCCTCCCCATTCAACAGCTGTGAAGCCTATTCTTTTTGGACGATCATCAAGCTTTAAGGGTGTAATTGGTTGAAGTTGGTAAATCGGTTTAAAATAGGCTATAAACTCAATTCTAGTATCAGGTTTCGGGTTTATGATAACTCTGTCAATTGCTTCTTTTTCTTGTTTTCCGAGCACAGAAAAAACTATATAGGGTGAATTTAATTCACGAAGTCTTGGTACCCAGAAATCTAAAAATTCTTTTCGCTCACCCTTTTCAAGACCCAGCTGTTTAATAAGATCATCTAACTTCTCTTGTAATTTTGACTGGGAAATTATAATTCCATTCGTAGGTTTAATAAATTCTTTAACATTGGTTTCGTAAAATAGCTCTCTGTATAGTTTATCTTCATAGTGAAGAGTTCCATTGGGAGTTGCTAATACTTGTTGCCAACCTTCTGCTGGATATGTAGGATCACTTACTACTATTTCACCCGGTGTCTTAACTTCAACATTTACATATGTTGGTTTTTCAGGATATAGATATATTACTGGTTTTCCAACACAATAAACTCCATCACCGTCCCCCGTCATATAAGGATTACCACACCAGTTTTCAAAAAAACCAACACGGTTTCCTACAAATCCTTCACAAGAAAAAGATCCATTAGGATTTAAGTTTGAGCGTAGAACTTCAACACATTTAAGATTCTCACATCGAATAAGATATGCCGCGCAAGTACATGATATTGATCCATCTGGGTTTTCCGCAATCCGTGAGCCAGTGTCATGGCTACAAGAATTTGTTGGTGTTTGTGTTATTTGAGGGGTTGGGGTGTTTGCTTTTTGAAATTCAAGCAATTCTAATTGAAGATTATTTTCCGAAGCAACTGGTCCCTTAGGTTGAGGAATACCTACTTCAGCGCTTCCTAAAGGTTTTGGATTATGCTTTGACAGGCCTCCAACAAAAGTAAAAGATGCAACTGCAATTAAAACGATGATTAAGGGGATAGCAATTTGTCCAGAATTATTAAATCTAATCATTCTATTGGCAGAGTTTTATGGCAATCTGCTTATAGATTCCAGGTAAATCGTCGGAATTATTTGTATAGAATGCTTTGTCAGGAGATGAGGCAACAGCTTCGAGAACTTCTTTGTTAATTCCACCAAACCCGATAGAGTAAACGGTAACTCCTAGATCTTTAATTCCTTGTGCAGCTTGTTTTATGTCATCAGTTGTTGAAGGGCCAACATTGGGCCTACCATCAGAGAAAAATATAAATGTAAATTGTTTGTCGGGGTATTTTGTTTTTGCGGCCTCGAGTACTTCTCTTGAATAGTTAAGAGCATCATATGAAGGTGTGCTGCCACCAGCGGTTAGAGCCCCAACATTGGGCCTTATTTGGCTCTTAACATCTTTATAATATCCAACGGGGACAACTTCTTGTCGGGCATTTATGCTGCTATATGCCTGAATTCCGATTATTGAATCGTTTGAAAGGCTATCTGTGAACGAAAATACAGCATTTTTAAGATCATCTATTGCATTCGACATGGAGCCTGTAATATCAAGCTGCATTGTGGTATTTGCGGTTTGTGTACATTCCTTAAACTTTAGTGTTTGAAGTTGAAGTGCGTTCTGACTAGGGTTTTGTTGAGAGCCAGTTGTGTCTACGATGAATTCTCCAGCATTACCTGATGGCAATTTGTTTTTTTCATTTGGAAATAATCCCCCAGCAAGAAGTACGCTTCCTATAATAACAACAAGTATTAATAATATTAGTGTTGCTGAGCCTCTTAGTCGTGCTAAATGGCGTGAAAGAATAGAGGGTTTTCGCCTTTTTGAAACTTTACTTTTTTTCCTGGGCATAGAAAAAGTGTACAACAAATATTAAACAATTTCTATTTATCTAGCTAAATTGTTGTATTTTTGAACGAATTTAGGTATAATTAACAAATCTTAACACGTTTGGTTAATGTTCTGATCGCAATAGCGATACGCCAAGCGGAGGAATAAGAACAAATATATGCGCGATATTACACTTGAAGAATTACTTGCTGCTGGATGTCATTTTGGACATCAGGTTAACCGCAGAAATCCAAAGGCTGACGAATATATATTCGAATCACGCTCAAATATTCACATAATTAACCTTGAAAAAACACGTGAAGGTTTAATTAACGCTGCAGAATATCTAAAAGAACTCGCATCAGACAATGGTTATATTATTGTTGTGGGAACACGTCGCCAGGCAAAAGAGATAGTTGAAGAAGAAGTTAATCGAGCTCGTGAAGCTGGAGCAAAGGGAATCTTTTATGTAACAGCTCGATGGATTGGTGGATCTCTTACAAATTTTGATGAAGTTGCTAAGAACTTCAAAAGACTTCGAGAGTTAAATGAATTTTTTGCCTCACCAAGCAAACAGTCTGAATATACAAAACGCGAAAAACTAGAATTTGAACGAGAGCGTGACAAATTGAAAAATCTTTATGGTGGTATAGTTGATCTTGATCGAGTTCCAGATGCTTTAGTTATCATCGGAACACAACTTGAAACAACTGCTGTTAAAGAAGCTATTCTAAATGGTGTTAAGACTGTTGGAGTAACGGATACAAACGCTGATCCAACTAAAATTGATTACCCAATTCCTGCGAATGATGATGCTGTGGGATCAATCAAGCTCATAACAAACTATCTTGTAGATGCATGGATTGAAGGATCAAAGCTGTCAGTTAAGAAGCAAGAAGCAAAAGAAGCTCAAGAAGCAAAGGAAAAGGCAGCAAAAGAAAAGGCTGACACAGAAAGATTAAAGAAAGAAACAGAAGAACTTCGTAAAAAGCAAAGAGAAAATACTTCAAAAAGAGTTGAAGACACTCTTTCAAAATAGTAAATTATATATATGGCTGTTGATGTAGCATTAATAAAACAACTTAGAGAAAAAACAGGAGCAGGAGTTGCTGATTGTCGTGAAGCACTAGAGGCAACAAAAAACGATATTAAAAAGGCTGAGGAATTTTTACAGAAAAAAGGATTTGAAAAAGCTGCTAAAAAGGGAGACCGCGAAACAAACTTCGGACTAGTTGAGACTTATGTTCACCAAGGACGTGTTGGATCAATGCTCGAGCTTTTGTGTGAAACTGATTTTGTTGCAAGAACAGATGAGTTTAAAACTCTAGCTCATGAAGTAGCAATGCAAGTGGCCTCTATGAACCCAAAAGATGTTAAAGCGCTTGAGAAACAAGAATATATCCGTGATGGATCAAAAACAATTGCAGATCTTATAAAAGAATCAATCGCAAAACTCGGAGAAAATATCACAATCGGCCGCTTTGAACGCTTCGAGCTTGGTAAATAGTCCCAAAACCCCTAGTAGACACTAAATATAATTGTTATAATCATTGGACATGATAATAATGATTCTCGGATTCATAGTAGTCCTTTCAATTTTGGTTATCATCCACGAACTCGGTCATTACTTCACAGCAAAATTGTTCAATATAAAAGTAGAAGAATTTGGTATTGGTTTTCCTCCTCGTGCATTTGGAATAAAACGTGGTGAAACAATTTACTCTATAAACTGGCTTCCTATTGGGGGATTTGTAAAGCTCTATGGAGAAGATGAAGCGGGTGGAGGTTCTGTTAAAAAATCACACACAGATGTTTCGAGTCACGATTTAAAACGTGCATTTTTTGCTCGTCCTGCGTGGCAGCGAGCATTAGTAGTTTTGGCTGGAGTAATAATGAACTTTATTCTAGCCATTGTTATTATTTCGTATCTTTTTGCTGGACCTGGAGTTGTTGTTCCAAAAGGTTATGCTGAAATTGTAAAAGTAGTTCCAAATACTCCTGCAGCAGAAGTGAAACTTGTAAAGGGGGATAGAATTGTTTCTTTTAATGGTACAGATGTTCGTGCAATTTCAGAACTTAGACAAACTCTAGCAGTAAACAAAAATAAAGAGGGAAATTTAGTTGTAAATAGATCTGGTGAAAAGGTCACATATAAAATCACCCCGGAAAAGACAACTCAAGATGGCCAAACGTATTATGCAATATCCATGGTATCAGGCACCATTTTACGGAACAATTCAGGTAGCACAGTTTTCGTGGATGATTCTAACCGGTCTTGGAGGAATTGTTGGAAATATAGCTACAAAAGGACAAGTTCCAACCGATGCTGCAGGACCAATTGGTATAGCTCAAATAATAGGTGAAGCTTTAAAGCGAGGACTTGTGCCGGTTCTCTGGATTGCGGCAGTACTGTCCCTTAACTTGGCGGTAATAAATGTACTTCCGATACCAGCACTTGATGGAGGAAGACTATTCTTTATTATCATCGAGCTTATTACCCGCAAAAAGGTTCCTCAAAAGTATGAATCTATGGCGCATGCAGTAGGTCTTGCGGTTCTACTTGGACTAATTGTACTGATTTCCTTCTTTGATATATCAAGAATTATCGCTGGCAAAAGCATAATTCCAGGAATGTAAATTAAAAAACTTCATGTTAAAATAACTCATATGGATAATATCGTTACGCAAACAAGACAAAAAATGCAGAAGGCAATAGAAGTATTGCGAGAAGACTTTTCTACAATTCGAACTGGTAAAGCATCTCCTTCCCTTGTAGAAAATATAATAATTAATGCATATGGTGGAACTCAGCCGTTAAAAGTTATGGAGCTTGCAACAATTGGAGTACAAAACAATACGACAATTGTTATCGCCCCTTTTGATAAATCCGTTACAAACGAAATTGAAAAAGGTATTGCCTCAGCAAACGTTGGACTCAATCCAATTGTTGATGGTGATATTTTAAGAATTAATCTTCCCCCGATGACTGAGGAGAGAAGATCTGAGTTTGTAAAACTTGTTAAACAAAAGGGTGAACATGGCAAGGTAACTTTGCGTCAGATTCGTCATGAGGGAATGGAAGATGCTAAAAAACAAGCCGAACAAGATGGACATTCAGAGGATGAAGTAATAAGAATTGAAAAAGAGATTCAAAAAGTAACTGATGACTTCACAAAAAAGATTGACGAGATAATTGCTGAGAAAGACCACGAACTAATGACTCTCTAGCGCTTGACTTCGCGACCTCCTTTGCTTCAAAATAGTAGTGTGGAAGATAAAATTACGACACCTCCTACAACAGATCCTGTTGCACCCGAAGAGCCAGTAGTTATTGAGCAGAAAAGTAATGGAAGACTATCTGTAATTGACCCTCGAACCAACATGAAAGGTTTTCTGCTTTTTATTTTGGCGGCAATCATTGTACTTAGTGGAGCAACCTTTTTTGCAAGTGGAGGTGGAAGCCAAAACCAAAAAGATAATGCACCTGTTGCTTCTGAAAAATTTAATTCAGTAGCTCCTTATGCTGTTGCTTATGGATATTGGACAGGGAAAGATAAATCAAACATTGATACTTTAAATCTTACAAATGGAAATATTGCCCAAATGGCGCAACTGCCATTTAATATTAAAAAAGTAACAGTTACTTCACCAACAGCCTTAATTTTCATTAACAATACAGACGAGCGCGATCATGGAACAGAGATCGCATCGTACGATACGGTAGCAAAAAAAATTACGACTCTGGTATCTGCTTCAGATGGATTTAAAATTGATGACTACGTAGTTTCGCCAAATAAGAAAAATATTGCTCTATGGGAAGTTTCAGTACCAGCAAATGGTGATCTATCAACTGGAGCATCAAGAGTATATACAGCAGGTCTTGATAATGGTAAGGTAAAAAACCAAATTTATGATGAATATCTTCCCTTTGCGGCATTTGCTCATTATCCAGTAGCAATTACAGATTCGGGTCAAGTTTTTATGGATACTTTTAGACCAAATGTAGGAGCTGGATGGGCAAATGGAATGAGTACCGCAAGCTTTACAGGTTCACAAAAACAAAATATCCCGTCTATGACCTCAGGTACTTACAGTACTCAGCCCCAAGCTTCATCCGATGGAAAGTACTTAGCATTTGCTGGATACACTGGGTCACAAGGAGAAACAGCAAATGGATATAGAAACTCAATTATTTCTCCGAATACAGTTGAGACACTTGATCTCTCAACTCTTGAGCGTAAAACAATAGTTCCACAGGTTACTGGCAATATTTACCCCCAAGTTACATGGGATGTTCCGACAGGAGATATTATGTATTCTGTAATCTCAAAAGATAATGAAAAATCTGGACAATATTTGTATGACCTTTCAACAGGTGCAAGCGTTTCCATAAATAAAGATGGTAGCGCACTTCAAAAGAAAGGATACTTTATCGTTTCAAGTCTTGGATTAAACAAGTTCCTTGCAGGTCAACAATCAAATACTTCATCAACATTTGGTAATTTAGGTCAAAAGTATGGTCAATTAATAAGTGAGTTAGCAATTTATGACAGAACAAGTAATACCTTAACTCCTATGGCAACAAATACTTTATTTACACAATATATTTCGATTCTACCTTCTTCTTTCTTCAATCCTAATCTTCCGTTAATTGCAAAAGCAAGACTTGGGGAGAGTAATGCAAATAGCAAAAATCAACTTCAGCTTGAAACATTCGCTATAAAGCCTTCTCTGGCTCCAATTCGCGAAAGGTTACAATCTGAAGAGCCAACAAGCACACCGGTTCCAACTGATAAGCCTACAGTTACATCAGGACCCGCTCCAAAGCCACAATGCAACATGTATAACCTTGAGCAGTGCAATAAAATATTGGGTACAAATTTCGATGCTAACTATTTCAGTAGCTCATATCTTAGAACTCAGGCGATGAATGACTGCCTTGATAGTCAAGATGCACTGCATCCAGAAAGCGCAGGACTTTGTCTCGATTCACCATTGTACTTGTATGGTCCTGAGGGGCATGGTGTAAAGGTTAGCGTAAACACACAAATATCAAATTCAAATGCACCATATAGTAATGGATACAAAGGAAAATTAACTGGAGATGGAGGAATTAAAATAAATAACACAACCTATGCAAGTATTGATTATGATTACCAATCAGCGGTAAGAAAATTATTGCCACCATCGTATGGAAAAACAGTCAAATCAAGCCTGGTTGGTCAAACAGTTTCTGAATACGGAAAGAAGTTAGGACTTAATACAAAAGAAATTAACGATATCGTAGCTGATGTTAAAGGTAAATTAAATACGGAATTTGTTTTTGTTTCATTCTACGATGAAAAAACTTCAAAGGCTATTTTACCTATAACATTTGAACCTACGCCTGATGTGTATAGAAATGTAGTTTTTTACTTACGACAAGTAGAGGAGCCGATCGTCGCAAATACTCCAAAATTTGAAAAATATCCTTCAAGAACAGGTTTTACTGCTGTTGAAGTCTCCTATATATTAGAATAACTTTGCGCTTGACTATTGCCTACCAACTATTTACTATTAACTATCCATGAAACTTCCTCGTGCTGTTGAAAAAGTTGTAGAAAATTTTGAAAGACTTCCTGGCATTGGTCCAAAGAGTGCGCAAAGACTTGCCTTTTATCTACTTCATGTGCCACAACAAGATTTAGAAAACTTTGCCAACAATTTAGAAAATCTTAAGAAAGAAACTATACTTTGCTCCACGTGTTTTAATATCGGTGAATCTGATCCTTGTTGGATTTGCTCAGATCCAGATCGTGACATGTCGACAATCTGTATCGTGGAGGATTCATTGGATCTGCTTGCAATAGAGCGCTCGGGTAAATATAAAGGGGTTTATCATGTTCTGCATGGAGTTATAGATCCATTAAACAGTATTGGTCCAGAGGATATATATATTCCTCAACTTTTAACTCGTCTTAGGAATAAAGAGGCAGAAATAAGTGAGATTATTATGGCTACAAATCCAACTATGGAGGGAGACGCAACAGCTCTATATATCTTACGCGAACTTGGTGAAAATGATATTAAGGTAACGAGGATTGGAAGGGGCTTGCCAATCGGGGCAGATTTGGAGTACGCTGATGATATAACAATCGAACGAGCCCTCGAAGGAAGACGCGAGTACTAGTTCGAATCAAGTGAAAATTAAAGAATTTATTCCAATCATTTTTATTCTGCTTGCTGCAGCATTTTTGCGTCTCTTATGGCTTGACCGAGTGCCGGGTGCTATTAATGGAGACGAATTACATTACCTTCTAACCATAAAATCTGTTGCACTTTCAGGGCATGATTTTGCCTCCTCTTGGAACATTCTGCCTATTATCTTTTTCCGTTATCCTCCGGGTCAAGTGCAGGCAGAGCTTCCATACTTTTTACTCTTTATACCTGTAGGTTTTCTTAATGCATCTCTTGTTGCAAGTAGAATAGTGTATTCTCTAATTTCAGTAGGTACGGTATTTGTAATGTATCTGCTTGGAAGGAAAATATTTAATGAAAAAGTTGGGCTTATTGCCGCCGCTCTTTGTGCAATTAACCCTTGGCAAATATTTATGGGAAGAACCGCATATGAAGTTGTTCCAGCATCTTTTTTCTACCTCTTGGCTATATATTTTCTAATAAAAGAGAGGGGAGGCAGAATATATTTTTCAATCCCTCTTTTTATTCTCGCATTCTATTCCTATATAGGAACAAAGATAATACTTGTTCCAATTGTACTGGTAGTTTGTGCATATGCATACTTTTTAAACAAGAAAAAATATTTAAGAGAATATTTAATTGTGACTGCTGTTGCGGTTTTATTGACTATTTTCTTTGCTGCGATGGCATATACAGGTGGAAATACTAGAACAGGTGAGTTATATAACCCATATTCTCAAAAGGTAACAGAACAAGTAAATATTCTTCGTAAAGCCTCAATTGCTCACCCAGAGAATCTTTCTGAAAAGTTAATAAATAATAGATTCACAATTTATGCGAATGACATTAACTCAAGAATGTTTGATGCTCTTTCATTTAAGTCAACATTTTCAGAAACTGATACATTTGTATCTCTCTATGGAACAGGTTTTTTCTTTTTCCTTGATGCTATATTTTTAATTTTAGGAGCTTTGTATTTATTTGCCGACAAAAGACGCGAATTTTATTTAGTTGCCTGTCTTATATTTTTAGGAACTCTTCCACATGTTTTATTTATCTCTGGAAGTTACTTTTCTCCTCACCTTGTATTGTTTTACTTATTTTTAATTTTGCCGATTGCTTATGGAATAGCGCACGTTATTTCAAAAGGAAGAATTGTTCTTATAGCGATAGGAGTTTTATATATCCTTTCATTTATTAGATTTGCAAATATATACTTTTTTGAATTTCCAAAGCAAGGTCATTTTGATTTTCCAGCAAGAGAGCTATCAAATTATATAGCTCTTTCCTCAAAAAAAGGACCAGTTGATGTTTTTGTAAAATCACCAAAAGATATTTTTAGTAAATATATTTATTACAGCAACAGTCTAAATCAAAATAATTACCAACAAATAGAAAGTGCATTTAAATCCAACAAGTACAATGTGGCAAATATTAGATTTATAAATTGTGGAGATATAGCAAAGGAATATAACAAAAATGCGACAACAATCTATCAGGGTGAAATATGTGATGGGTATGATAACGGTCAACGACCTCTAAAAATTACCAGATTACTCGATGGAGGAGAGATATATAGAATTTTTGGTGATAAGATCTGTTTAAAATACAACCTAAATACATATCCGCAAAACATAAAGCTTGAACATTTTTCCGTTGAGCATTTGTCCCCTCAAATATTCTGTGAGACTTTCATAACGCGCTAATTGACAACTTAATATTCATCTGATATTCTTGCATCTTATGATAGAAGCTGGACGCCCTCAAGTTACTGGTTTAGTTGCCCCAAAAGAATTTGATAAAAAAATAGTACTCGTTACAGGGGTAAGCCGTCCAAATGGACTTGGACGCGCAATTGCAAAAAGATTCGCTGAAGAAGGAGCTGAAGCAGTAGTTTTTTCATCAACAGTAAGTTCTGAAGAGATGGGGAAAGATAGAGAAAGGGAATTGGCAGAGTTAGGCACTAAAGCTACATGGATAGGGGCAGACCTATCACAAGAGTCACAGGCAAGGGGTTTAGTAGCTGCCGCTGTTGATTTATATGGAAGAGTGGATGTATTGGTTTCCAATGCTGGAGTAACAAGAAACAAACCATTTCCCATGATGAAAACCGAAATGTGGAATGAAGTGATAAATACTAATCTCAATGCTGCATATTATCTCACTCATGAAGCATATAAAGCATTTCCTAAGCAGGACGGGGGAGCAATTGTGTTAGTTGGAAGTCCTACGGGTAAATATGGTTTATCAGGTCAAGAAAATTATGCCGCAGCAAAGGCTGGTTTATCAGGTTTAAATAAAGCACTTGCACAAGACCTTGGTAGAAGAAATATTAGATCAAACATGGTTCTACCAGGTTTAATTGAAACAGACATGAGTGCTGATGTAGATGAGTGGAGTAGGCAAATGACAATTGATGCAACTCCACTTGGAAGACTCGCACGAGCTGAGGATGTAGCAGAGGTTGTATTATTTCTGGCAAGTCCTAGAGCTGCTATGTTAACAGGTCAAGAAATTGAAATTGATGGAGGACTAGCTGGTGGAGGAAACGCAATATTAGCATTGCGAAGAGAAAAGTACCAAAAACCAGAACCAGCGAAAAAATAATATGGCAACAGAAAGAAAAAACCCGGGAGAATCCCTTGCCTTTCTACCACCAGATCATATTCAGAACAAAGATTCAAATTTTATTGAGTTTTCTAAAATACCTGAATATATTGAAGAGAATAGACAATCATTAATCCCCATTGTAGAACAGCTTCCAGATAATTTTATTTTTGTCGATATTGCATCAGGTACGGGACTTGTACCAACTCTTGTTGCAGAAGAAGCAAAAAAACTAGGCAAAACCGGAATAGTTATTGGTGTGGAGCCTGATGATTTTGCAATAAGATACGCAAGAGAAAATACTCCTTCTGATGATAAGGTGCAGGTTCATTTTGTCCAAGCAGCCGGAGAACATGTAGGAAATTTCCTAGATCCCCTTAAGGGAAAAGTTGATGCAGTAACAATTCATGATGCATTTCATGAGGTAAGAGGAAGTGAGAATAAAAGGGCCATTAATCAGGCAGCGTACGATCTGCTGAAAGAGGGTGGAGTATATAACCAGACAAGTGCGTTTACGACAGAGGGTATGGGAGAAGATGAAACAAAATACGGATTTTGGCTGGCAAGAACATTTAGAAGACTCGGAGGAAGAGGTAAAAGAGCTGTTGAGAAATTACAAACAGATGAGGCTACAAAAATATATAAGCCACAAGAGCTTGCAAAAATGATGGGTGACGCAGGTTTTAGTGTTGAAACTACCAAAAGAGTTGTAAGTCTAAGCCCAGAAGCACTTATGGCGATTGCTGTCTATCCAAGATTCTCAGAGGGCGCAATAGAAAAATTTGAACCCAATGAAGGCGTAGAAATACCTGCCGTAGATAAAATGGGCAAAGAGCTTGCATTAACAGTAAGAGAAAATAATATTGGTCCTTTAGGTAGAGTTTGGTATACGTTTACGGGTAAAAAGGTTACTTCTTAGTGGGTTCTCTGATATTCTTCAGCCTTATCAATATCATCAGCTATATTTAATTCCTTAGGATGTTCTGGGTCAGCATCAAGTCCAATTCCCATATCTTGAGCCGCTTGGGTTACATCATCATCAGATTCTGGATCTGGAGCACTACCGCTTTCATCGTATTCCCCTAAAGATTCGGGAGAGTTTACTCCCGCACCATCAATATCAATTTGGCGATCCGTATCAGAAAGGGGAGGAAGAACTTCTTCTGATCTTTCTCCAGCTGTTGCAGTATCTTCCGCAGAGTCATATGCTTCATTTGACATTTTTTGATCATCTGTTGCATCATCTGTGGGACTTGAAGTACTTTGTGTAACTCCGGTAAGGCCTGTTGGATCGGCTAGGAAGTCATCACCATGATCTGTTGGATCATCAGGTAGATTTTGATTTTTCTTTTTATTATCGTCCATACATTAATTATACAAAATTTTTTATAAAAAAAGAGTAAGAATTATTCCTTTATATATTCAGGATTTTTGTACTGTCTTATAGCGGGTATTCCAATAGCAACAGCTGCGACAACTACAAGAACCCCAACACCACCAAAAACAACTGATAATGGTCCTCCAACTGCTGCTGCTAAAAGTCCTGCTTCAAATTCTCCAAGTTGAGGTCCACCCATAAAGAAAATCATATTAATTGAGGTCATTCGCCCTCGAATATAGTCTGGCGTTTCAAGCTGACGAATAACATTTCTGATAATGGTAGATATTGAATCCCCCGCACCTACAAATGCGAGTGCGACTAAGGAGAGCCAGAATATTTTTGATAGTCCGAAAACAATAGTTGCTATTCCATATATAACGACACCCATAAGTAAAACCCTTCCTTGATTTTTAATACTTTTGGAATTTGCCATAATAAGCCCTGAAATAACTGCTCCTATTGATGGAGCAGCATATAGCAGTCCTAGACCTTCTGGTCCCACGTGTAAAACTGATGTTGCAAAAATTGGCAAAATAACAGTTGCTGATGCAAATATGGTTGAGAAGAAGTCTAAAATCATAGTAGACCAAATAAGAGTTTTTGATTTTACAAATTTAACTCCTTCAACTATTGCACCAACAGATACAGTTGATGTTGCGCCAATAGGTTCACCTGTGGTTTTAATAAGCATGAGGGCAATAATTACTCCTATAAAAGAAAGAGCATTTAATGCATAAACTGGTCCAACTCCGGTTGCCCCAATTAAAAAACCTCCAATTGCAGGACCTGCGATGATTGAAGTTTGAAACATAATAAAATTAAGACTCATCGCGTTTGCTAAATGCTTTCGATCAACCAAGTTTGGGATAAGGGCTTGTCTTGCTGGAGTATCAAAGGATATAGCAACAGCAAGAAGAGCAGTTACGATATACATTAACATTGGTGTAATTGTTCCATTGAATGTTGTTATTGCGAGAATTAAAGAGAGTACGGCCATTATGCTTTGGGTTATAAACATAATTCTTTTCCTATTATGCACATCAGCAAAGCTGCCACCTAGAAGTGAGAAGATTGCAATTGGAAAAAAACGAGCAAGACCAATTAAACCAAGTGCGAGTGCTGAATGAGTAAGAATATATATTTGCCAAGATAGAGCAACAATTTGCATCTGAGTTCCAATATTTGAAACAAATTGTCCTATGAAAAAATATCTAAAATCTGAATAAGCAAAAGCAGGGTATCGACCTCTTAATTTATCGCGCATAGAAAAGTAAATTGTAACAAAATATTTACTTTTTTTACACTAACCATTATAATTCAGAATATTGTGGAAAAAGAACCTATAGCTAGTAATCAAGAGGGAAGAATGCGTGGCAAAATCGCTGAAGATTTTTTAGTACGTGTATTAACCGATAGTAGTATAACAACTCCTGAGGAGGCTGGAGACAGAATGGTTGAATATTTTCCTGTGTGGAAGGATGGTTTTATAAGAGACATTTTAAATGGAAAAACTGAAAATTATTCCACGAAGGATATTCCAGCTCTTTTAAGAATTTCTATGATGAGTGTGCTTGCGCATAGTAAGAAGGAATCTCATCGTTCATCAAAACTTCGTGAGGATTTAGTTCGGAAAGGAACGTATTCAGGAAGTGAAGAATATAAAGATGCCCAAGAGAGAGTTTTAGATTGGGACCTCGCATACAAAAGCTCCCTATATGCCGTTCGAAAAGAAGTAAGAATTAAAACTGAATCAAAAGTTATTGCAGATGATGTTTCCGAAGAAATAAATAAAGAATTTGCTGCTCGATTGGGATTAGATAATTCACGTGTTACAAGAAGACTTACTGAGAAATATGACTACACCAGAAGAGAAGCATTAAGAGACAATAAAAAAAGAGAGTACATGAAAAAGTTTATTGAAAAGCATTTAATTGGGATTGGTGGACAGGCAAGATCTTTTTCCGATGAAAAAAGAATTGAAATACTCACAGATGAATTTGATCTTTTTGTTAATGGAGAAATTTCAAGATTGCATAAATCTGATTCCAAAGCCGCAGAATGGAATATCGGTATTGTTGAAGAGTTAGATCTAGATTTAGGAGCGGATATGATTGATGAGCTAATAAATAACTACATTAGTCAAGCGGGTGAACACGTGGATAGTAGATATGTTAATGATTGGCGTGATATGCAAAAAATATTTTTAGAAGCAGGTCAAATCGAACGAGATAATTTACAACCCTAATTTTGAAGGATTAATTTTAAGAATTCTGTCGTCTCCTACTACTGGATTCCCTCGTCCATCATTGTTGCTCGTAGTTACATAAATAAAACCATCAGGTCCAAGTTCGACGTCTCTAAGTCTACCATATTCATTTTTAAGCTTTTCTGACAACTGTTTAGAAGAAATATCATAAATGTATAATCCTGTTCCGCGAAGTCCTGCAAATATAATTTTTCCATTTAAAAATATTGCTCCTGCAGGTGCCCATGTGTTGGATGCGCCTGAATTAATAACCGGTGTTTCCATTCCGCTTCGCGCTTCATCTCCTTGAATAATATCCCATCCATAATTTTTGCCAGCAGTAATTAGGTTTAATTCATCATATCCAGTTGGAGCAGACCTACCGTGTTCTGTTGACCAAAGTTGACTTTTGTCATCCCACGCAAGTCCTTGAGGATTTCTATGTCCGTATGAGTAAACTAGCGTTCCAAAAGGATTTCCGGGAGCAGGTTTTCCTTCAGTTGTCATTCTTAAAATCTTGCCAGACAGGGAATTTTTATCTTGAGCATTTGATGGATCTTGTGCATCGCCAGTTGTGGCATAAAGGTATCCATCAGGACCAAATTTTATTCTTCCACCATCGTGATTTGAGTTTCCAGGAATTTTATCAACTAATATTTTTTCATCAGTAAGCTTATTATTTTCAAATTTATATCTAACTATTCTGTTAAGTGCGCCATTTGATGAGTATGTATAGTAAAAATAAATATAATGATTTGTAGAAAAATTAGGATCAAGTGTCATTCCGAGTAGTCCTCCTTCGCCAATTTGCTGTGCAGGGATTGACCCAACGGTTTGTTTATTTCCACTGGCATCTACTTTTACAAGATTGCCTGATCTTTCTGTCACTAACATATCTGTTGTATCAGGTATAAAAGTTAATGCCCAGGGAACTTGAAGATCTTTTGCAACAACAGAAACTGTAGGCGCATTTGGATCTGTCTTTGTAGTTGTTTGTTGTGAGGGGGTAGTGACTTGTAATATTTTATTTGAAAGCGAAGATCTATGTGTAATTAAATAAATACCAATTCCTGTAAGTATTGAAAGCACAATTAGGAGAAGAGTTTTTTTCACTTTTAAAATTATACCACTTAGAAGTAATAAGGGAATAAATAACCTATTGTAATTGAATTAAGCATTGCATATTATTCATTCTAGGAAATGAAGTTATTAAAAATTATATGGAAAAGGTGGCTGGTTATTGGAAAAGCCATAGGTAATTTCCAAGCACAAGTATTATTCACGATTTTTTATTTTCTCGTTCTATTTCCCGTGGGAATTGGAGTGAGGCTTTTTTCTGACCCTCTTAAACTTAAGAAAAAAAAGAAAACTTCAAATTTTGACGTATGGGAACATCCAGATGAAGATGTTTTTCTTGCGCGAAAACCTTATTAATTATGTATATACTTGGTGTTTCTTGTTTTTATCATGAATCTGCAGCATGTCTTATAAAAGACGGTAAGATTATCGCGGCTTCAGCTGAAGAGCGATTTAGTAGGAAAAAGCATGATAGTGAATTTCCAAAACTTGCAATTGAGTTTTGTTTAAAAGTAGCAGGGATAAAGATAAAGGATGTTGATTATGTTGTCTTTTACGAAAAACCATTTTGGAAATTTCAAAGAGTTTTGATGTCAACTCTTGCAAGTTTTCCTCTCGCTCCAAGATTATTTTCAAAAGGTATGGTTAATTTCTTGTCAGATAAGCTTTGGGTTAGGTCAATTATTTCAGACAATCTAAAAATTGATCCGGGAAAAATTCTTTTTGTTCCACACCACATTTCCCATGCAGCCAGTGCATTCTATCCATCGGGTTTTGAAAATGCAGCAATACTTACTCTTGATGGAGTTGGAGAGTGGACATCCACAACTTTAAGTGTTGGGAAAGATAAAAAAATTCAAGTTCTTAAGGAGATTAAGTTTCCTCATAGCTTGGGTCTTTTATATTCTGTATTTACTGCGTTTCTAGGATTTGAAGTAAACGATGGAGAGTATAAGGTTATGGGTATGGCTCCATATGGAAAACCGAAATACTTAAACAAGGTTAAAAAACTCGTAACAACTTATCCCGATGGTTCATATGAATTAAACATGGAATATTTTACATTCCACAAATCCTCAACTGCTGCATACGGTTCAAAGTTTGTAAAACTTTTTGGAAAACCTAGAAAACGCGATTTATATTTCTTTACAAAAGAATCCGGTTACCCAAGTTATTTTGGTGAAAAACCTAAAAACTTTGAAGAGCTGGCAAAATTAAATCAACATTATGCAGATATAGCCGCATCAATTCAAAAGTTTACAGAAGAACAAATTCTGAAGTTAGTAAATGCATTATATAAGGAGACAAAGATTGATAATCTTTGTATTGCAGGTGGTGTTGGTCTTAATAGTGTTGCCAATGGACGAGTAATCTCTGAAGGTCCATTTAAAAATGTTTTTGTTCAGCCAGCTGCAGGAGATGATGGAGGAGCAATGGGCGCTGCGCTCTTTGCATATCACTCGATTCTTGGTAAAAAAAGAAAACAAAAAGCAATTGATCACAGTTATTTTGGAGCAGAATTTAAACATGAAGAAATTGAAAAGTTTCTAAAGAAAAATAAAATTAAATTTAAGAAATTATCCGAGCCAAAGCTTGTTGATTTTCTTGCAAGTAATTTAGCGAGAGAAAAAGTTATTGGATTTTTCCATGGGAGAGCTGAATGGGGACCACGTGCTCTTGGTTCAAGATCTATTATGGCGTCTCCAAGAAGTGAGGCGATGAAAGAGATCGTTAACACAAAAATAAAATTCCGTGAGCCATATAGGCCTTTTGCTCCAGTAACATTGGAGGAAAAAATTGAGGAATATTTTGAAGTTGGTAAGGTTAATCATCACCATTTAACTCGTTTTATGCTTGGAGTGTTTCCAGTAAAAAAATCTAAAAGAAAAATAATTCCAGCAATAACTCACGTTGATGGATCGGGTCGTGTTCAGATAATAAATAGAAAGCAAAACTCCAGGTATTACGATTTAGTTAAAGCTTTTGGTAAGAAGACCGGAGTATATGTTCTTATGAATACCTCCTTTAACTTAAAAGGTGAACCGGTTGTTAATTCTCCCGAAAATGCATTCAATACTTTCAAGTCATCAGGGCTTGATATTTTAGCACTTGAAAATTATGTTGTTTTAAAAGAAGATATATAAATGGAAGTTCATAAGCAAGTTGCAACTAGAGGTGGAGAGATGGGAGACTTATTTGCATTTTTGTGGAAAAATAAGCTTTGGTTTCTCATTCCATTTGTTTTTGTGCTTCTAGTTTTCTCAGTAGTTTTGATATTTGCTTCAGCAACTGGAATTGCTCCATTTATTTATACTCTCATATAGCTTACATATTTATTACAAGCTTTTGATTCTCTTTTAATTTTGTTTTTAGAAAATTAAGTTATGATAAATCCTTCCGAAGCCCTAACGTAGGGTCCTAGGACTGAAATTTTGTGTGTAGGAAGGATTTTGATTTTTAAATATGACAAAATACGGACCCAAAGCAGGAGAAAAAGTTGAGAAAGCAATGCATGAAATGAAAGAAGGAAAGCTCAAGAGTGGAAAATCTGGAAAAAAAGTAACAACTCGCAAGCAAGCAATAGCAATAGGTTTATCAGAAGCTCGCGAAGCAGGCGGAAAAGTCCCCAAGAAAAAATAAGTATTGTCCACATCTTGAGCCTGGAATTTTAACAAAGGCTTGGTTATAATTACCGAATGGAAAAATTACTTCCTATTACCGATGCAAATATTGTTCGGGAAAAAAGAGGTGTTGATAGCTTAGTTTGGGCATTATCACAGGATGAGCCAAGAGTAATAGAATATATACCTGACATGAGTGGGATATTTGATATTGCGGCAATAAAAGTGTCTGGATTAGAGCCCAACCCAGAAATGTCTTTTGAAGAGTGTGAAAGAGGTGTTAAGGATTACGTAGAATCCGTTTTTGAAGAGCAAATCGAAATAGGTAATGGAGCGGTTGTAAAGTTTGCAAAAATTATTGGTCAAAATTTTAATCATCCAACATATTTCTATTATGGCGTTGCAAGAACAATTGAGGTTCTTGATAAGAGGGTAACTTCCGAACCAATTTCTATAAGAGATTTAAGAGATGCCTACGCAAATGAAAAAATGCATTTTCAAAAAAATAACCCACAGGAGCCAATACTAAGTCGGAACTATATGAAGCTTGATAAAAGTTTAAGAGATTGGGAGATGGAAATAGGAGAAGAGATGGATGAAAATGGCGTGGGCGAAGAATTTCTTTTAGGTTTTAATTTTGCAACAATGGGCTACGCTATAAGGGAAGAAAGGCGTCAGATGAATCGTCTAAGTGCAGTTGACAAATAGTTAGGGCTTTGCTATTCTCTTAACCCTATGGTTAACGGTCAAAGAGGTCATTCAGCAGAAATTAGCAATCTTTTCCATGCTTTGAGTGATCCAACACGTAGGAAAATACTCGAGACGTTGGTTAAAAAATCTTTAAGTGTTTCAGAAATCGCAAAGCCTTACAAAATGTCAC
This sequence comes from uncultured Gammaproteobacteria bacterium, assembly GCA_964640435.1. GTDB lineage: Bacteria > Patescibacteriota > Microgenomatia > Levybacterales > GWA1-39-11 > GWA1-39-11. The sequence continues at coordinate 19,666 of CAZXFJ010000008.1, forward strand.
TCGTTGCAGTGTCAAAACACATTAAAGTATTGGAGCGAGCAAAGCTTATCAGAAGACAAAAAATTGGCCGTGAATATATTATAAAACTTCATCCTATGCCTTTTAAAACAGGATACAAATATCTAGAGTTATTTAAAAAGGATTGGTCTCGTAATCTTGATGCGTTGGAGAAATTCGCTGAGAGAAATAGTTAAATCTTCACTTTAATAACTTTCACTTCAACTTTTCCATTTTTATAAACAATCGTAACCTTAACTTTTATGTTTGAAATATTCTTGTGGTAAGTACATGTTCTCGTTGAGCAAGTTCCCAGGAGAATTTTTTTAAGAACCGTTCCTTTCCCTTTTGTACCTACTGTTCCGTAAACTCCTTCTTGTCCGCCACTTCGGTTATATGTCATCTCGTAAGAAATACTTTTTGCGCTATTTGGATTGGAAAATGTTAAATTGAGGTTCCCATTGGAAAGTTTTGAGCCAACACCAACTTTAGCAGCGGCATAAGATACTGGTACAAAGGTGATGAATAGAGCAAATACTAATATGAAGATAATCTTACGCATAATAACAATATATCATAAAAGTTTATTGTCATGAAATGCTTTTTCGTGTAATATTATATTTACCCCCAATGATACGTGAAAAAGGCCTTACAAGTTTAGAGGCACAAAATAAATTAAAAGAATTTGGAAAAAATCAGATTCGAGAAGTAAAAAAAGCTACGGCTTTTGATCTTCTAATTCGTCAATTCAAAAATAACTACATATTATATTTATTAATTGGAGCGGCAGCTATTTCATTTGTTGTCGGTAAGGGCGTTACGGGTTATACGTTAATTGTTGTTGTCTTGATAGTTATCGTTACGGGTTTTGTGCAGGAATATAGAGCCGAAAAGGCGATTGATGCTCTTAAGCAAATGTTGCAGCCTAAAACTCGTGTAATTCGAGATGGAAAAGAAGTTGAAATACTCTCCATAGATATTGTTCCAGGTGACATAATACTTCTTAAAGCGGGAGAAAAAGTTCCTGCTGACGGAGTAATAATAGATGATAATCAGGTGAGAGTTGACGAGTCAATTCTTACCGGTGAGTCAAGAGAAGTTGCAAAAACAGTATCAAAAGAGATTGCGACAGATAAAGAAGAACACAAGATTTTCATGGGAACTTTCGTTGTTTCAGGAAACTGTGACGTGGTGGTAACGCACACAGGTATGAATACAAAATTTGGAGGAATTGCTGGAATGGTCTCAATGGCAGAAAAAGATCTACCTCTTCAAGACAAGATAAATAAGATATCAACATATATGGTTATCGTTGCTTTGGTAGTCTCATTTCTTATGGGTGCGTTACTTTTCTTCCGCGCAGATCAGATTAATGGTGAGTTTTTAACAAGTACATTAATACTTATGGTGGCGCTTGCTGTTTCTGCTTTTCCACAGGGTCTTCCACTTGTCATGGTTACAACGCTTGCCGTTGGAGCACAGAAAATGGCTTCAAAAAATGCAATTATTAATCGTATGACTGTTGTTGAATCTCTTGGTGAAGCAACAGTTATATGTACAGATAAAACAGGAACTATCACGACAGGAGAGATGACAGTTAGAAAACTTGTTTTAGACGGAAAAACTCTTGATATAACTGGTTCGGGTTTTGATAAAAATGGAGAATTTTTAAATAATGGTGAAAAAGTCGATACCCAAAATAATCAACAGCTCAAGGAGCTATTAAATGCTGCAGTAATTTGTAATGATGCAAAACTTGAAAGTCTTCCTGATGGCAAATTTAAGCCAATAGGAAGTGCAACTGAGGCTGCTTTATTAATTCTTGCTGCAAAAGCTGGAGTTACTCAAGAAGAGCTTAATCCTCAACGCATTGAAGAACTATCTTTTACTTCAGAGCGTAAAATGATGTCTGTAATTGTGGAACATGAAGGAGTAAAGAAAGTTTTTGTTAAAGGTGCGCCTGAAGTGGTTCTTTCAAAATGTACAGAATTTTTAGAAGGAAATAAAAAGATAAAAATGACTGAAAAAGAGCATGAGCATTTTACTTCCGAAACAAAAGAAATGGCATCAAAAGCATTTAGAACTCTAGCATTTGCATATAAAGAGGTAAGTGCTAGTACAACAACAAGCTATGATGAAGAGAATTTAACATTTTTAGGTATTACAGGTATGGAAGATCCTGCAAGACCTGAAGTTAAAACCGCAATCGCAACATGTAAGGGAGCGGGAATTAAAGTAAAACTTATAACAGGAGATAATCGTGAAACTGCAGTTGCTGTTGCCGCAGAGGTGGGTATTGAAGGAAAGGTTATGAGCGGCGAAGAGCTTGATAGGTTGACCGATGAAGAATTAAAAGATGAAGTAGGGGAGCTATCAATTTTCGTTCGTGTACGACCAGAGCATAAATTAAGAATTGTGAAAGCTCTAAAAGCAAATGAGGAAATTGTTGCAATGACCGGTGATGGTGTTAACGATGCACCAGCGCTCAAAGAAGCGCACATTGGTATAGCTATGGGAATAAAAGGGACTGATGTTTCAAGATCTGTTGCAGATATTGTTTTAAGAGATGACAATTTTGCAACCATTGTTACTGCAATTGCTGAAGGTAGAACTATTTTCTCAAATATTCGCAAATTCGTTTCTTATGATTTGTCGTGTAATTTTGCAGAGCTCATGATTCTTTTCTTCGGTGTACTTTTAACTCCTGTCTTTGGTTGGGAAGCACCTGTTTTGGCTGCAATCCAAATTCTGTTTATGAACCTTGTTACAGATAATTTGCCTGCTTTCAGTCTTGCGTTTAATCCATCTTCTTCTGATGTTTTGCGTGAAAGACCAAAAAGAAAAGCAGAGATTATATATAAGGAAACAATAATTTTAATATTGGCGACTGGATTTATAATGTGCCTCGGAACATTAATTACTCACTATATTTCATTTAACATCTTTACGGAGTCAGTAGAAGTTGCAAGAACAAGTGCTTTAGTTACGTTAATCGTAATAGAAATAGGAGTAGCTTTCGTATATAGATCCTTCAGAAAGAAAGTGCTTACCCGTTCTCCGTTTGTTAACAAATATCTATTCCTTGCATCAGTTGTTTCAATTTTGGCAACGATTGCAATCGTATATTGGAGACAGGCAGGAGAGGTATTTGAGACTGTGCCAATTTCAATTAACGCTTGGATCATTGCATTTGTAACAGCTTTTGTAATTGTAGTCATTTTTGATATCGGAAAAGAACTTAATAAACATTTTCGCTTCCTCCAAACTCATTAAATCGTGGTAATATAATAAGTATTATGAAATATTCATGTCCAATGCACCCAGAGATAAAATCTAATAAGCCCGGTCGTTGTCCAAAATGTGGCATGAAGCTCGTTTTAAAGGGTAATAAGGGTAAAGTAGTAGGACAAGTAAGAAAGAACAATTATCTTCCTTTGATAGTCGTTATTGGACTGATTATAATTTCTTCTCTAGCAATTTCATTTCCAGTGTTTGACGCAAGAACTTTTATTCAAACTTTCATGATAGGATTCTTTATTGTTTTTGCAGGATTTAAGCTTGTAGATCTTAAGGGATTTGCGCAAGGATATTCAACATATGACCTCCTTGCGAAACGCTGGTTTAATTATGGATATATCTATCCTTTTATAGAATTGTCTTTTGGATTGTTAATGATCTTAGGATTGTTTGACAGACAAGTTTTGGTAGCCGAAATTGTAGTTATGACATTTAGTGGACTAGGGGTTTTGATTAAACTGGCAAAAAATGAGAAATTTCAATGTGTTTGCCTTGGAACTTTTCTAAAAGTTCCATTAACTTATGTAACTTTGATTGAAGACTTTGGAATGGCACTTCTTGCTGCAATTCTCCTCTTGATTCATTAAAAATTAGTGGTACTATATGCTTATGAACAGAAACTTGATGATGGGTATCGCGATTGTCCTAGTACTCTTAATACTTGGAGTTGGAGGGTATATGGTTTTAGGTAACAAATCCCAATCAAATAACGCAAATGAAACAATGGAAAAAGAGCAAGGTGGAGATTCAGATGAAGTCACCTCAATTCAAGACGCATTAGCAAAATCCATGACACTTAAGTGTGATTTCACAACGGAGCAGGGAGTAAAGATTGTTGCTCAAATCAAAAATGGAATGGTTCGATCAGATGTATCTGGATCAACTCCTGAGCAGACAGGTAGCGCAATCATAAAAGATAAAAAAATATATTTCTGGAATGCTCAAGGTGGATTCATAACAGAAATACCTGATGTTTCTGCAACACCAGCAGAAGGACAAGACAAAGTGACAAGTGGCCAGTCAACTCTTCAAGCGATAGAGCAATACAAAAAATATTGTAAGAGAGCTTCAGTAGATGATTCAGTATTTGTTCTACCTACAAATGTAAAATTCCAAGACATGTCTTCTATGATGCAGCAAAAAATGCCTTCAGGAACAATGCCAAGTGGCGCAATGGATAAATCTCAATACGAAGAGTTAATGAAAAGATACGCTCCTTCTGGAAATTAAATAAACAAAGCGTAAACAGCAGCAAGCCCCGATATTGCCATTACAATAACAGTTACCCAACCAACAATTGATATAGCTGGGTGATTTGTTCGCTCCCCCATAATTTTCTTGTTAGAGCTCATAAGAACAATAAGCACTAAGATAATTGGAGCAACAAATCCGTTTGCGAGAGCTGAATAAATAAGTGCCTTAATTGGATCGAATCCTACGAAGTTAAGCAAGAGTCCTACAAGCATAGAAAAAATGATAATTCCATAGAATGGAGATGCCTGCTTAAGCTTTTTGTGAAGACCTGATTTCCATCCAAAGCTTTCGGAAATTGCATAAGATGCAGATCCAGCAAGGACAGGAATAGCCAAAAGTCCTGTACCAATTATTCCAACTGTGAATAGAAGTGAGGCTTGTTTTCCTGCGAAAGGTTCAAGAGCAGCAGCAGCTTCTTCCGCGGTTTTAACTTCAAATATTCCATTTGCGTAAAGTGTTGCTGCACAGGCAGCTATAATGAAGAACATAACAAGGTTTGATAAGAACATTCCTGACCAAACATCAATTCTCATTTTTGTGACGTCGCCATCTGTTGTACTTGAGCGTCTTTGTTCAAGAGTTGTTTTTCCTTGAAGTATTTCTTCTTCTACTTCTTGTGAGGTTTGCCAGAAGAAAAGATATGGTGAAATTGTTGTTCCAAGAATTGCACAAATAAGAATTATTTGGTCCCGCGAGAAAGTGATAGTGGGCATAACTGCGTTTGTAGCAAGTTGTCTGAGTTCTGGTTGAGCAATAACTGCCGAAGCAACATATGCAAGAAGTACCAAAGCAAGATACTTAAGATATTTTGCAAAAAGACCATAAGGAACAAATATTTGAAAGGCAAGACTCATAACTGTAAAGCCTATTATTAAGTCAAAATAATTAAATTTGTTCGTGAGTAATTGAGTAGCTTTTGCCATAGCTCCAAGATCAGCACCTATATTAAAACTGTTTGCAGCAAACAAAAGTCCAGTACAAACATAGAGAACCCATTTAGGGTAGTGACGTCTAATGTTTCCAGCGAGTCCACGTCCTGTTACAAGTCCAAGGCGAGCACACATCTCTTGAACTATTGCCATCAAAGGGAATGTAAACCATGAAAGCCAAAGTAGTTGATATCCATATGCAGCTCCAGTTTGTGAGTAGGTTGCGATACCCGAGGGATCATCATCCGATGCGCCTGTTGTAAGACCAGGACCTAAATTATCCCAGTAGCTCAATGGTTTTTTTACAAGTCTACTTTCTTTGATTCCTTTTAGAGTTTTTTGTGATGTTTCAATTCCTTTATCAAGGACAACAGCTGGGGCGGCAGCGATTTTTTCAATGGTTTTTTCTGTTTCAGTCATGATTAAAAAATCTGCCTGAGATCATCATATCTATTACGATCATGTAAAGTCAATAATCGTGATAAAATATTAAGCTTAATATCAGTTTGTTAATGTAAAAATAGCATATGAAAAAAATTATAATTCCAGTTACTTTAGGAACTTTATTTTTAGGCTACATAACTTATCAAAAATTTATTGTAGAAAACGCTCCGATAGCTTCACAATCAATAAGTAAAAAGGCTATGTATTCTTTAAAAGATGGTGAATACACAAGTCGAGTTGGAGATGCTTTTTTTGGGCCTTTGCAAATAAAACTAGTTATTAATAGTGGAAAAATATCTGATGTTAAATTTTTACAGTTCCCAAGTGATAGAGAAACATCCGTTGAGATTAGTAATCAGGCACTACCAATTTTAAAACAAGAGGCAATAAGCGCGCAAAATTCAAATGTCGATATCGTTACAGGTGCTACTCAAACATCAAAAGCGTTTCAAACACTTCTTGAAGAAACTTTAGCCGCAGCAAAAGCATAATATGGAACAGACAAGGATCATAATGGGTATGCCAATCACAGTAAATATTGTTGATGCTAAAAACGAGGAGATCTTTAATAAGGTTTTTGATTATTTTACAAAAGTTGATGAAAAGTTTAGTACATATAAAACTACAAGTGAGGTCTCATTAATAAATCGGGGAGAGCTGGAATTTGAACAATATAGTCCCGACATGAAAGAAATACTTTTCTTAGCTGACAAAACTAAATATGAAACAAATAATTATTTTGATATTGTACAAGATGGAAAAATGGATCCTTCTGGACTTGTTAAAGGTTGGGCTATATTAAAGGTTGCTGAAATGATAAAAAAAGAGGGTTTCAAAAATTTTTATGTTGATGCAGGAGGAGATGTAGAAGTGTCAGGTAAAAACACTGAAGGTCAAATGTGGAAAGTTGGAATAAGAAATCCACTTAATCCTCGCGAAATTATAAAAACAATTCAGCTCTCAAATACAGGAGTTGCAACATCAGGTGTATATGAACGTGGAAAACACATATATAATCCACTTAATAATTCATTTGAAACAGATCTTGCAAGCATGACCGTTATTGGACCGGACGTTTTTGAGGCAGATCGCTTTGCAACAGCCGCTTTTGCTATGGGAAGAGGTGGAATTGAATTTATAGAAAAGCAAAAAGATCTCGAAGGATACATGATTGATCGGAATGGATTAGCAACATATACATCAGGTTTTGAAAAGTACGTTGTGTAAGCCTAAAATATCATTTTATGGTTGAAATTCTTAAATGCATTTAGTATAGTAGTCAAAATGGACGACAACCAAGAAACAACAGCCGCAAACGATGCTGCTCCTAAAAAGTCAAATACTTTAGTCATAATTGGTGCCTTAGTAATAATCGTTGTTCTCGCATTTGCTACATGGGAATTTGCTCTTAAAGGTGATTCAGCAAGCGCAACACCAACTCCTGTAGCTGAAAATATAACTAGTGCTCCAACTCAGACTTCTCAAGCACAATATAAAGACGGTTCATACGAAGCAACAGGTAAATATCAAAATCCACAATCTGTTGAAGATCTTGATGTAAAAATTACACTTAAAGATGGAGTAGTTACAGCTGCAGATTTTACAGGAACACCAGATAATCCAACAACAAAGTTGATGCATGATAAGTTCAGAGAAGGATACAAGGCAGAAGTTGTTGGTAAATCAATTGATGAGATTTCACTCGGAGTTGTTAATGGTTCATCCCTCACTCCTAAAGGATTCATGGATGCTCTTGAAAAAATCAAGACAGAAGCACAAAGCTAAAAGAGTTCTACCTCTAAATCTTCAGAATACTTAACTTTATAATTCTTGTTTAGTAGTAAATATTTAAATTCAAATTCATTTTGTAGCCTTTCAGGTTCAACAAAAAATAATGTTGTAGCAAGTGCGTCGGCAAGAGCGGTGCTTTGAGAGAGCACCCATGTTGCGATTATTTCATGATGTGTATTTAGGTTATGTGGATCAACAGTATGAGAATATTTTCCCCATGCACGTCTATTATTAGCAGAAGCACAAATTGCAATATTTTTTATATTGATGGTTCCTATTACTTTTGTAGGATCACTCGGATGTTCAAGCCCTGCTTTTAAATAGTTTTCTCCCAGGTAATATATATCTCCGCTTCCATTAACAAGAAAATGTTTTATTTTGTTTTCTATTAGTATGTCTTTTATATAGTCGACAAAATATCCCTTTCCAAGTGCGCCGAAGTCAAACAGAACAGGTTCATTAACTTCAATTGTATATTCATCTAAAATAGAAACAGATGAGAGATTGGGAACCTTGGAAATTGTTTTGTTAGGAATTAGTGAGTAATTTGCATCGTATCCCAAGTCTTCCAGTGCATTTCCAACTAACGGATTTAACTTTTTGCTGGATAGTGAGTAGAGGTCTTTATATATTTTTAACATTGTAACGAAATGTTCAGGGACTTTTATTTTTCCACTTTCTTTTGAAATCTTAGTTACGAATGAATCTTTTTTAAAACGAGAAAAAGTATGATCAAAATTAGTTGAGTCGTTAATAATTTTATGTTTTAATGCAGAAATTTTATCGTCAGATAGGTCATCCCAGATAGTTATTTCCCAGTGTGTTCCCATCGATTCATAAGAGATTTTTATTGGATTCATAAGTTTTCGAATTATACTTAACTTTAAGTTTGTTTAAAAGCCTGGGAAGTAGTCAGTATGAATAGAAGACTGTTTAACACCAATTTTTTGTAAAAGTTCTTTGTATGAATTTACCATTGCATTTGGACCAGATAAATAATAATCTCGATCATTTATATTCTTGACATGTTTTTGAATCATCATTTCTGTTATTCTTCCTACTTCACCGTCCCAGTTACTTGTTTTTGCTTCTTCTCCAATTAGGTAAACAACTTTTAGATTAATTTCTTTTTCAGCT
>CAZXFJ010000009.1:0-28103 GCA_964640435.1 uncultured Gammaproteobacteria bacterium
CTTCCAAATAATGACGGGTTAATAAACAGAATGGGTTTTCCTGGTGATGGATCTGATGAAGCTCAAGCTCGTTTAGAAGCGGATAAAAGTAGAAGAAATTACTCTCTGGTGGTAAATATTGCTGCTAGTCGTCCAAGCTTTGATCGAAATACCCAAATTGAGGATTATGTAGAAGTCGCAAAACAATTACGTGGCTATGGAGATGGTCATGAGATTAACGTAAGTAGTCCAAATACACCAGGGGTTCGTGGGCTTCAAGAACCGGAAGTTTTTTCCGATCTTGCACAAGCTTTGAAACCTGCATATAGAGTTAATTTTCTTAATAGCTATCTCAACTCTCCACCATATATGTATAAGTTTGGTCCAGACCTCCCAATGGATCAGTTATTAAAAAATATTCAAACAGCCAAAGACAATGGTGCTAGAGGAGTAAGTCTTGGAAATACTGTGACGGGAGACGATGTGCGACATAGACTGTCTTATGATGTTTATAAAGATGAAGCGGGTGGTATTTCTGGCCAACCATTGAAGGAAAAAGCTCTTGAAAGATCTCATCAGGTATATTTGAAAATGGGAGAAGAAATAGATATTACATTAATTGGAGGAATTCAAAACGCTGAAGATGTTTGGAGGGCATTAACATATGGAGGAGCAAAAGCTGTGGATGTGTATTCAGCCTTTGTAAGACCTACAACTTCAACACCTAATTTTACGTATTATATTCTTCGCGATCTTCATCGTGCAATGAAAGCTGAAGGAATAGGAAATATGTCTCAATTTAAAGATCTTCGAGGAAAAGCTGTTCCCTTCCCTAAAATCTAGTCTCTTTTTTATTCAAATTACCCCTGTTATAATCAAACTCAATTCTGCCTCTTTTTTGTTAGTTTATGCGCATCATTTCTGCTCTATTATCATTCGTGGCAAACGCGATAATCGCGCTTGGAGATGCTGTCATTTTTGTAGTAACTCTCCCCTTAAGAATAGTAAAGCCAGTTATTCAAAAAGTTAAAATATCAAAAAGACTTAGCGGAACATTCAATATTAAAAGACCAACTCCGAAGATTCGTGCTCCTAGAATAAAAACCCCAAGTATAAAAGTTAAAGCGCCTCATGTGAAAGTGCCCTCTGTCAAAGTGAAGTTACCTAATCTGTCATTTCTTCTGTTTCCTTTTGCGTTATTAGGTAGGGTTTTGTGGGCAATTGTAAAGTTTCCTGCAAAGCTTTTTAGACGAGATCATAGGCCAATTAAAATTACCAAAAGAAAACCTCAATTTAAAAATGGTTATTATTATCGACCAGGATTTTTCTACAAGCTTAAGTTTGTATTCGTAGGTTTTATTTTCTCGTTTATCTTTTTGTTCCTCCCTCTCGTTTCTTTTCTCTTTGTTTCAGATCTTCCAGATCCATCCAATTTATCTGTTAACTATATTCCAAAAACTACAAAGATATATGACAGAAACGATACACTTTTGTATGAGATATATGCAAATCAAAATAGAACTATCGTAAAGCTTGAAGAAGTTCCAAAAACACTTCGCCAGGCAACAATTGCTATTGAAGATCGAGATTTCTATTCTCACCCAGGATTTGATCTTAGGGGGATAATTCGTGCTGCTGTTACGAATATTCAGAGGCGGGGTTTTCAGGGGGGATCAACTATTACTCAGCAGCTCATCAAGTCAGCTTTTCTAACTCCAGACCCAACAATCATTCGTAAAATCAAAGAAGTAGCACTCGCCTTCTGGGCAGAGCGTGTATACACAAAAGACCAAATTCTTGCTCTGTATCTTAACTATGTTCCGTATGGAGGAACTGCATGGGGAGCGCAAGCAGCAAGCAACATATATTTCGGTAAAAATGTTTCAGATCTAGATTTGGCTGAGAGCGCTTTTCTTGCTGGTCTTCCTCAGTCTCCCTCCACATATTCGCCTTTCTTTAACGCAGGAGATGCTTGGAAAGTTAGACAGAAAGAAGTTTTGGATGCAATGCTTAAGCAGGGATATATAAATCGCAAAGAGAGAGACGCGGCATTTAAAGAAGAGCTCACCTTTAAAAACCCAGATGTTCCACTACGTGCCCCACACTTTGTTATGTACGTTCGCAACTGGTTAATTGAAAAGTATGGGATAAGTGAGGTTGAGCGTGGTGGTTTGGTAGTTAAAACAACACTTGACCTTCCAACTCAGGAAGAGGCGCAAAAAATAGTAACAGATGAAGTTGAGGCAGATTCATACTTAAACATTGGTAATGGAGCAGCGCTTGTAACCACTCCATCAACGGGAGACATAATTGCAATGGTAGGATCACGAAACTACTTTGATAACGAGCGAGATGGAAATGTTAATCTCACGACTTCTCTTCGCCAACCTGGATCATCTATTAAGCTAATCACATACGCTCTTGCTCTTTCAAAAGGATATACAGAAGCGACAATTCTAGATGACACTCCTCTAACGATTCCTGGTGTCAATGGAAGTCCTTCATACACTCCAGTAAATTATGATGGAGCATTCCATGGTAGGATTCCGTTAAGAACTGCTTTTGCAAATTCATTCAATCTTCCACCGGTAAGGCTTGCTCAGAAGTTTGGCCCTGCAACAGTTAAAGACTTTGGTGAGAAAATGGGAATTGCTTCATGGCGTGGTGTAAATAATTATGGAGTATCAATTACTCTTGGTGGTGTTGATACAAGAATGACAGAACTTGCAACCGCATATGGATCAGTTGCCAACGGTGGAAGGAAGGTAAATCTTGACCCAATACTCTCAATAAAGGATTCAAATGGACGAGTTGTATATAAGAAGACACCAGTTGGAGTTGAGGTTTTAAGTCCTGGAGTAGCATTTATAATTTCTGATATTTTGGCTGATAATAATGCAAGAAGTATTGAGTTTGGTTTAAATACGCCACTCAAAATTGATGGATCAAAAGTTTCTGTTAAAACAGGAACAACAGACAATAAGCGAGACAACTGGACTGTCGGATATACGCCAGATGTATTAGTTGCAACTTGGGTTGGAAACAATGATAACTCTCCTATGAATCCTGCTTTGGCTTCAGGTATTACAGGCGCCGCACCAATTTGGCACAACTTAATGGTAATGATGATTGGAAAAGTTGGTACACCATCAGCTGCAATCGTCCCAGATGATGTTGTTAAGAAGTATTGTGTTGGTATGCAGAGATATTTTGTTGCAGGAACTCAAAATACTGTTAATTGTGGAGCATCATTTGGTACTCCGACTCCTTCTCCTCAAGTGCAGTAAAAGCATACATAAGCTATACTGTTATTATGGCCCTACGTACTATTAATTCTCTTCATACGCTTCATGGAAAGACTGTAGTACTTCGAATAGATACAGATGTAGATATAAAAGATGGAAAAATACTTGATGATACGAGACTTGAGTCAGCGATTCCTACTATCAAACTATTGTTAAAAAAAGGCGCTGATATAAATATTATAGGGCATTTAGGAAGGCCTGAGACTCCTGATGATAAAGAGTTTACTTTAAAGCCTGTAGCAAATTGGTTTGCGCATAAACTTAATGGAAAAATAAAACCTATAGAAATAGGAAGACTTAAGGGTTGGACTGTAGCTCGTGGGGTAAACTTAATTGAAAATATAAGATACTTTAAGGAGGAGGAAGAGAATGATCGTGAATTTTCTCGTGAACTTGCTCTTCTAGGAGATGTATATGTAAATGATGCTTTTGCAGTGGCACACAGAGATCATGCAAGTATTGTCGGGATTAAAAAATATCTACCCTCTTATGCTGGTCTTCACTTAGAAAAAGAAATTAAAGAATTATCAGGGATTTTACACAATCCAAAAAGACCTTTGGCAGTTCTAATTGGTGGAGCAAAAATTGAGACAAAGCTGCCAATGGTTGAAAAAATGCACCACATTGCTGACTATGTGCTTGTCGGTGGAGAGATTGCGGAACAAGATAAGGTAATCATAAAAGTTCAACATGAAAGAGTAACGGGGCAAAAGTCAGCAGTTGTTGTTAGTGAATCAAACGAAGATGGAACAGACATAGATCAAAAATCTATTGAAAACTTCTGTCAGATACTCGGTCTTGCGAGCACAATTGTTTGGAATGGACCAGTTGGAATAACGGGACATGGAGAAAAAACAGAAAAAGGAACACATGCGCTTGCTGAGTTTATCGCGTCATCTAAAGCATATAAGGTGGTAGGTGGCGGAGATACAATATCTTACTTAAGAAGGATTAATGTTTTGGATAAGTTTGATTTTGTTTCGACTGGAGGAGGCGCGATGCTCGAGTTCTTAGCCGGGAAAAAGCTTCCAGGAATCGAGGCTCTTGAGTCTTAGCTTGCTCATTTCTTGCTTGTAAAAATTCTAGATTAATATTTTCAGGTACGGCTGATGAGCGCGTTCTTCTACTTGTCTGGCTCCAGCGAAGTGTGGAGTTTGTAAATTCTGTTCCAGTGGCGTTAAATCTACCTTCAAGCTTATATTTATCACTTATTTTTCTTTCCATGAAGTGATTATTATAGACAAATAAGAAGATTTGTAAAGCTATTTAATAACTTCGAGGCGCTTTGATTCTATAAGTCCCTTTATTTTTTCAACTGTTGCTTCAAGTTGGCCATTCTCGTTATCAACTAAATAGTCACAGTCATCATATTGTTCCATTTCCCAAGCAACAAGTGGCGCATTCCAGCGATGAAGATCATCTCCGTTATCAGACTTTTTAACTCTCTCCTCAAGAGTTGCAATGTCTTTGGTGGTAATAAAGACAAAAAGGGACCTGTTTGTCATTTGTCTTACCTTTTCTTTTATATTCTTAACACCTTTTGTTTCTATTTTTAATATTACATCCGCTCCGCTGTTGATCGCTTTTTCTATTTCATCTCTCTGTGTTCCATATAGGTTACCTCTGAATTCTACCCATTCAAAAAATGCATGGTCTGCAATTCTTTTTTCAAATTCTGCTCTATCTACAAAGTGATATGGATTACCTTCTGATTCACCAGCGCGTTTTGGACGAGTTGTTGTAGTTACTATTCTTGCAACGTTGGGTAAAGCTTTTTGAACAAGTGGAAGGACTGTATCTTTTCCCGCACCAGAAGGACCTGTTAAGACTAAAAATACACTACGTTTTTCCTGATCGAGGATTTCTTCTTGAATAGTTCTCTTCACTACGGTCAATTATAGCAAATTATTGTATTAATGGTGGTTGTGGGCCTTCAGGAGCTGGTGCGGGATTTTGAGCATTTGTAACTTGGCGCCCAAGAATAACAGTTTCTTCAACGAGTCTATTTGAGTATCCGAATTCATTATCATACCAGGCAATAACTTTAACCATATTTCCTCCAACAACTTGTGTGAGTGATAGGTCAACGATAGATGAATGGTAGTTGCCAATAATATCTGATGAAACAATTGGGTCTCGTGTTACTTGCAAGATTCCGTCAAATTTTGGATCATCTGCAGCTGCAATGAGCGCATTATTTACTTCCTCCACTGTTGTTTCTTTTTTAAGCAGGAAAGTAAAGTCAGATAGAGACCCTGTCGCAACTGGAACTCTTACTGCAAGACCATCAAATATGCCCGCAAGGCTTGGAATTGCTTTTGCTGTAGCTTTTGCCGCACCAGTTGACGTTGGAATAATATTTTGCGCTGCTGCTCTTGCACGTCTGTAGTCTTTGTGTCCTCCATCTTGAAGGTTTTGGTCAGAAGTATATGCATGAATTGTTGTCATCATTGCTTTTTCTATTCCAAAAGTGTTTTCCATTATGTGCGCAACTGGTGTTATACAATTTGTTGTACAAGATGCGTTGCTTACGACTGTTTCCATTTTGCCGGATCCATCTTGTGGGAGATTAACTCCTAATACGTAAGTTGATCCGCTTGCTTCATCTTTATATGGAGCAGAAAGAATAGAAGCTTTAGCTCCTGCAGTTATATGTTTTTGAAGTCCCTCTTCAGTTGTAAAAGCACCCGTTGATTCAATAACAACATCAATAGCAAGATCTTTCCAGGGAAGTTTTTCTGGTTCTCGGCCAGAAAAAACAGGTATTTCTTTTCCATTAACAACAATTGCTCCAATACATGGTGTTTCTGATTGAAAAGGCAAAGTTACTTCTTCTGCTTTTTTAACTGAAATTGTTACGTCAGGAAGTTGTCCGTATACAGTATCGTATTTGAGAAGGTACATCCAGCCTGTTATATCAGTTGAAGAACCTGCGTTAATTGCTGCAACTTCAATGCTGTCTGAGTGAGAGAGGATTATGACACGATGAGCTACCCTACCTATTCTCCCATATCCGTTAATTGCAACTCTTACCATATATATAGAATAGCGAAAAATGCTTATCGAATCAAGGGCACTCAGGCTAATTACTCTTCGTATTGTGCTTGCGAGCCTTTTTTGGTAAAATTGGATTCTATGCCAGAGTTATTAAAGAAAAATTCAAAGACAAAGCACCGAAGAAAACACGGATTTTTGGGTCGTGTTAAGACTCATACAGGAAAATTAGTTATAAAACGCAGACGGGCAAAAGGCCGAAAGCGAGTATAATGCTAGCACGTTCCAATCGTTTCTCTTTTAAAAACAAACTACCAAAAAATACTTTAAATTCCCAATCTTTTAATATTCGTTACGAAAAAAATGATGAGGAATTAAAGATCGCTGTAGTTGTAAGCAAGAAAGTTGATTCTAAAGCTGTTGCTCGAAACAGAATTAAGAGAAAAATAATTGCAATTCTTGCTGATAAAGTAAAACAGGATTCAAACCTGAGCCTTGTTTTTTACGTTAAAAAAGGAATTGATGAGCAAATGCTTGAAGACGAAATAGAAAGTGCGTTAAAAAAGATAAATGGATAGTTTTTTAAATATATTCAACATAATTTTGGTCAACCCTATGATCAATCTTATGGTAGCCTTCTACCAGATTTTTCATTTTATAGGTATTCCCTACGCTTTTGGTTTCTCAATTATTGCCTTAACATGTTTTATTAGAGTTTTACTTCTTCCTTTTACTTCAGCTCAAATTAAATCTGCTCACAAAATGCAAAAAATTGCGCCTCATTTGTCTCGTGTTCGTGAGCTTCACAAGGGTGACAACAAGCGTCAACAGGAAGAGATTATGAAGCTATATAAAGAACATGATGTGAATCCCGCAGCAGGTTGTTTACCTCTAATTATCCAATTCCCTATTATCTGGAGTCTTTATCATGTTTTAACTCTTGCGGTTAATACTTCAAAGGCACAGGATTTGGCAAAAATTAATGATGTTTTGTATTTTGGTTATTTAAAGCTTAATGTAATTTGGAACACAACTTTTTTTGGTCTACCACTTGGGCAAACACCATCAAAAATGCTAGCAGTAGCACCTCTTATCATTCTTGTACCTGTGATAACGGGTATACTTCAGTTCATCCTTTCAAAAATGATGATGCCCGAAGAATCTTTGGTTCCAGCAACAACAGATAAGAAAAAAGAAGATGACTTCCAAGCAGCTTTCCAAAAGCAGTCTCTATTCATCTTCCCTGTTATGATTGGATTCTTCTCATTCTCTCTTCCACTTGGCCTCTCACTGTACTGGAATACGTTCACTCTTTTTGGTATAATTCAGCAATATCTTTTGCTTGGTCCAGGATCTGCAGCACCAATGCTAAGAAAGGTTAAATTACATGGAAGAAATAAAAAATAATATTTCAGAAGAACTAAAAGCTCTTCTTGATAAAATCGGCGTCAACGCAACTATCGATGTTGTTGAGGAAGATGGTAACTTCAAAGTTCACCTAGATGGTGAAGAGAACGCTCTTCTTATTGGAAAACACGGTAACACATTGTCATCTCTTGAGTTAATTCTTTCTTTAATCGTTGCTAAAAAAACAGGTGAATTCCACCGAGTAATTATTGAAGTTGGTGGCTGGAGAGCTGAGCGCGAAGATTACCTAAAAGATCTTTCAGAAAGACTTCATTCAGAAGTTATGGAAACAGGAAATGAAAAGGTTGTACGAGGACTTAAGCCTTGGGAGCGACGCGTTATTCACATGTACTTATCTGAAATGGGAGATGTTGAAACAGAATCAGAAGGCGAAGGCCGTGACCGCGTACTAGTAATTAAAAAGAAATAAGTAGTAAACTACTCACATGTTTGTGAGTCTCCAAAAAATATTATTCTTCCTCATTATCTTTTGTCTATCTTTTCAGGTTGGATATCATTTCTGGCCAAATTTTGCCTATGTAAGTGGCTTAAGAATTGATTATTTATCCCCTACTTTATATCTTTTAGACATCTTAATTATCCTATATATTCTACTTTCTTTCCCTATAATAATTAAGCAAAAAATAAAATTTCCCAAGGATAAAATATTACTCGGGGCTATAATTTTGTTTTTAATATCCCTTATAGTCAGTAGTTTTATTGCGAAGGACGTTTCTGTTCATCTTTTCGGATTAGCAAAACTTATTGAGTTTTTCCTATTTGCATTTTGTGTTGCAAGGACATTTTCTGCAAAAGAAATAAAGCCTTATATTTATATACTATGTATATCAGCCCTTATTTCATCGGGCCTTGCAATATGGCAATTAGCCAACCAAGGATCAATCGGTGGTATCCTATATTTTGT
This sequence comes from uncultured Gammaproteobacteria bacterium, assembly GCA_964640435.1. GTDB lineage: Bacteria > Patescibacteriota > Microgenomatia > Levybacterales > GWA1-39-11 > GWA1-39-11. Next base: position 8,611 of record CAZXFJ010000009.1, read on the forward strand.
TGGTGAGAGGACCTTTAGTTTATCAACAATTGGTATATCAACGGTTAATATTGGACAACAAGTATTAAGACCCTATGCTTCTTTTCCTCATCCAAATGTATTAGGATTCTTTTTGTTGATGACAATTGTTTTTGCGGCAAAACAGGTATTTATTGAGAAAGGCTTTCAGAAATTATTTCTAATCTCCTCAGTAATTATTTGCGAGTTAGCTTTGTTGTTAACATTCTCAAGAATAGATATTATTCTAAGTACTCTGTTTTTTGTTTGGCTACTAGTTGCAACGGTCAATAAGAATACTCGCAAATATTCACTTGCCACAGTTGGGATATTAATAATATTGATAGTTATTAGTTTTCCGCAAATAATTAATCAGTATTTTTTGTTTCGTGGTATAGATTTTCGTGAAGAATTACTAGTTCAGTCATGGACAATACTTCAGAAAAGTCCAATATTTGGGATAGGAATAAATAACTTCTATATTAATCAGCTGCCTCTTATAAGGCATGTTTCTCCAACCAACTTCCAGCCTCCTCACAATATTTTCGTTTTATGGCTTCTCCAGTTTGGAGTAGCAGGTTTTCTTATTCTTTTATATATCTTTTATGATGCTTTTAAGTCTGTTTTGTCAAAAATACAAAAAACAAAAGATGAAATGCAGAGTTTTTATCAAGGTATTTTCTTTTTATTGATCGCAATAATTATTGCTGGAATGTTCGATCATTACTTCTTGACAGTTGAACAAGGACAAATAATGCTAGCGCTTATTTTGGGTCTTTCATTTACAAGTTTTAAAAAAGCAAAAAAGTAATAGTTATGGGTTTGGAGTTGGAGTTGGTGAAAGTAGTTCTGGATGTTGACAGTCTACGCAGTAACGGTCTCCCGTTGGATCTGTAACAATTGTTTTCTCTTGCTCCTCAACATTATCGGTTTGTCCTTGTTTTGCTAAATCTTGAGTAGTTTTATCAATAAATACTTTCTCACGTGTAATCTTACCCTTACTATTTTCTTTTCCTCGAATAAGATATTCAAATCTTGTTGGACATCTTCCTTCAGATCCTTCTGCTGGTGCAATTTGTCCCGTATCTGTACAGACTTGAGTGCCAAATACATTATCAGGTTTTGGTAATGCTTCAGGCTTTGTTCCCTGAAGAAGCTGAGTCATTATGTCATGCCAAATAGGAGCGGCTCCAGTTACTCCTGAAACGATTCCTCTCATTTGTCTATTGTCATTGTTTCCAACCCACACAGCAACAACGTATGATGGTGTGTATCCAATGGTCCAGTTGTCTCGGTAGTCATTAGTTGTACCAGTTTTAACAGAAACGGGGTAATTACCCACTTTAAGAGGCGAATTTGTACCGAATGCTTGTGCACGGGCATTGTTATCTTTAAGAATGTCTGAGATTATAAAAGCAACTCCTGGATCAAGAACTTTTTTACCAAATATAGCACTCTTTGGTGGTTTATATTCTTCAAGTACTTTTCCTTTAGAATCTGTTACTTTAAGAATTGATTGAAGTGGAACAAGATAACCTCCATTTGCCAATACTCCAAAGGCTTGTGTCATTTCGGTCATATATACCTCTCCTCCCCCTAGGGTGAGTGAGAGTCCATAACGCTCAGGGTTATCATTAAATGTTGTTATTCCCATAGCAGATGCTGTTGCTACCATGCTCTCAACAGTATTAAGCTTTAACATCTTAACTGCTGGAATGTTAAGAGAATTTGCAAGAGATTGTCTCATTTGAACTACTCCATGAAACTTACCATCGTAGTTGGCAGGACAATATGCTGGTTGGCCACCAGGGTTTTGGAAACATGTTTTCATATCCACAAAAGGAGTAGAAGCGGTATATCCGATCGCAAGTCCCGTTGCATAGTTAATAGGTTTAATTGATGAACCGGGTTGTCTTTTTGAAATAGTAACGTTTACATTTCCATCTGCTGCAGCATTAAAGTAGTCACGAGATCCAACCATTGCAAGTATTTCTCCGGTTGCAGGTTGAGTTACTAGTGCTGCTCCATTTGTGACTGTAGGATTATCAAGATCGTCAAGCTCTGCCGTAACTGATGCTTGCGCCATATCCTGGATTTCAAGATCAAGTGTTGTTGTAACATTTAGCCCTCCTTGTTCAACAGCGCGTGCCCCATACTTTTGAACTAAAAGATCTTTAATATAAAAGACAAAGTGTGGAGCAAGGATTTTATTCTGAATCTTTGAAAATTTCAATTCTTCAGCAGCCGCTTTTTTTCTTTGAGCATTTGTAATATATCCTTGGTCTTCCATTGCTTTTAGAACTTCAAGTTGCCGCTCTTTTCCGAATTCAGGATGTGATCCAAAAGGAGAATATACGCTAGGTGCTTGTGGAAGACCTGAAAGGTAGGCTGATTCAGCAAGATCTAACTTTTCAACAGGTTTATCAAAATAAACATAGGATGCAGCTTGTGCTCCCCAAGCAGTTCCTCCATATGAAACTTGGTTAAGATACATCTCTAGGATTTTGTTTTTAGGATAGACCGCTTCAACCAGGAAGGAAAGGATGATTTCTTTAACTTTTCTTGAGATGGTCTGCTCATTCGTTAAAAGACTTGAGCGTACAAGTTGTTGAGTTAAAGTTGATCCACCTTGTACTTGTTGTTTAAAAACAGTAGATATAAAGGCGCGACCAATACCGCGGAGATCGATTGCTCCATGTTTGTAAAAATCCTTATCCTCAATTGCAATTGTTGCATTTTGAAGATTTTTAGGAATTTTAGCGAGCGACACAAACGTTTGATTGCGATTATTGAAGAATGTGTATAGAAGCTTTCCGTTTCTATCATATATATTGGTTGATTGAGGGTATTGGCTTATTCCAATGGTGGCCGTAGTAGGGATATCTTTAAGAACATAAAAATATGCTCCGACCGTTACTATTGCTGCAATTATTATTAGAAGTATCGTTTTTATTCCTAGTTTCCACATGCGAAATTTACCAATCTTTTTAAGCAGTTTCATTAATAATAGCAGGTTCCTCCTCGCAGTTTTGGGCTCGGCAGGGTTATATTTAAGACTAAAATATTATATCATAAGGGAACGATGCAAACATATTTTGAGTTCTTAGGACAAATTTTTAGCCTTCTACCATTTAATATATTTGACCTCTTAATTTTACTCACTCTAGCACTTTACGTATTTGAAGACGCAATTTTTGGTATTGTTTCAGCAGGTGTTGGTTTTGTTTCAATCGTTCTAGCTTTTTTTGTTGGACTTGTTTTCTATAGTCCGATTTCAAAAATACTTGTTAGTACTTTTTCTCTAACTAAAGGAATATCTGACGCAATTGCTTTTTTGATTGTTACAGGTCTCTCATTTGTTTTGTTCTCTGCTCTGTTTTCGTATCTCAGGACAAAGTATATAAAGGTGGACTTTCCGCCACTACTTGACCGTACTGGTGGAGCAATTTTTGGATTTTTATCATTTTTCTTTATCTCATCATTTGCGATATCTCTTCTTTTATCTTTTCCTGTTTCGACTGTAATTAAAAATTCAATAAAGTCTTCGATTTCAGGAAGATTTCTTTTTGCAAGAACTCAAGGGATGGAAGGTTATGTGAGGCAAGTATTTGGAGGTGCGATTCAGGACACAATTAACTTTTTGACTGTTGAGCCAAGTTCTCAAGCCTCAGTTGATCTTCGTTTTAAAACTGATAAATACAAAAGAGATAGTAAAGCTGAATCTCAGATGCTTACGCTTGTTAATGCAGAAAGACAAAAAAGAGGCCTCGCACCACTTATTATGGACGAAGAGTTGCAAGAAGTTGCAAGAGATCATGCTGCTGACATGTTAAAACGTGGATATTTTTCTCATTACACACCAGAAGGACTGTCTCCTTTTGATCGAATGGCAGAACATGATGTTGAATACCAATATGCAGGAGAGAATTTAGCCTTTGCGCCAGACGTGACAATTGCAATGGATGGACTTATGAAGAGTCCTGGACATAAAGCAAATATTTTATCTTCAAATTATGGAAGAGTTGGAATTGGAGTATTAGATGCTGGTATTTATGGTGAGATGTTTGTTCAAGAGTTTAAAGACTAGTTGATTTTAAAAACAACATAATCTCCAAAATCTTCAATCAGTTGTACTGACGTGTTTTGTCCGAGTTTTTCAACGATAGTGTCCCCATCATATTTTAGATTTTTATTGTTAAAGTTTTTGTCGTAGCCTGCCCTGTCAATTATTATGTAGTCGACTCCCTGTTTTTTTATTTTCTTGATACTTTCGTTTGAAGGAAAGTTATTAGTCAAATAAGTCAAGTTTTCCTGCCATGCAGGAGGAAAGAATCCAGAATATCCATTTACAGTTCTTCTAAAATTTGCAGTTGAATAATAATTTCTTAACATCTCGTCTGGTGCATATTGTGAATTCCAGTTATATGCAGGCATTATTAGACTCGATGAATCATTAGGAGTCTTGTTTAGCCACTCAAATACTTTGGGAAAATTTTGTTTCTGAACTACCCTTACATATGTATATGGAAAGTTAAATTCCAAAATGCATCCAAGAATTAAAGTTAAATATATAAATAATTGTGCTCTTTTTGATTCATTCAATAGGATCTGATGTAAAACATAGGCAACGACTACTGCTATACAGATTACAAATAGCATTTCAAATCGAGCAGAGTTTCTAAATCCAGCAAATCCAGGTAAGACGTAGTACGCCAATGCATAAGGAAGCGGAATAGGAAATGGTATGTGAAGCGTTTGTCTTCCTAAGTGAAGCGCGGGGCCAAGACTTAAAACTAATCCTACAAGTGAAGTTATGAAAAAGGAATTAAGTATAAAGTTTTTCTTTTTTAAGTTTTTAATTATGTACCAGGTGGAAAACAAAATAAGCAAAGTAAATACAAAACCTAAATATCCTGGCTTAAATTCATTATTTTGCGAGACTTGGTTAATTGGGAGTGAAATCAAAACGTCATGCAGCTTTGTGTGGATTGAGGGGTATAAAAGGTCTTCTGGTTGAAGCGCGAAATGAATCGCATCTCTTATGTTTCTTGTATATTCAAATTCTTTTGAAACAAGAAAATAGGGAATGGATACGAAAACTACTAAGGCAAGGGACGTAATAAAAAGAGAAAGTGTCCTCTTGTTTATTAGTTTTTTTGCTTTCTTTTGCTGGTAGAAAAGGAAATAAGTGAAGATAACTGCATAGGAAAAGAGTATAAAATATCCTGGCATAAAACTGTTGTATGTTTGGATAACAAAAAAGAAAAGGCTTATGGCAAGGTATTTTATTTTTTGTTCTTGAATAAATATTAAGAAGAAGAGGATGGCGAGTGGCACAAATTCAACTGACAAAATTTGAAGGTGCGTTGTCTTGTCTAAGGTAAATGGTGACATAATTACGAGAATTCCTCCAAGAATTGAAGCCAAAAAGTTTCGTGTTAAATAAAAACAAAGAAGAAAGATAGAGAAACCTAAAAATATAAATGAAGAAATTAATGTAAAGTTAAAAGTTGCAATTGGCTGCCCTATTATTTTAAGTGGCACAATCGCCACAATACTTGTTGTCAAAAGTAGATCAGAGTATGCAAGTGTTAAATTGTATGGATAATACAGATTTGCGTTAAACAATTTAAGCGGATTATTAGAGAGCGCATGAATTACCCAGTTCTGAATCCATGTAATAACAAACTCATCTCCTATTCCCACAGAAAAGTCGCCAAGATGAAAAATAAGCGGGTATGTAATGAAAATTGTAAGGGTTAAAAAAACAAGGAAAGCAGAAATATAAAGCAGAAAATTTTTGTTAAGCATTTATGCGCTTATTTTAAGGCTACTTCTTTATAAACTCAATATTAAATTCTTCATCAGTATTTATTGTCTTCTTAATTTGGATTGACCCAGGAGTTAGATGAGCGCCTTTAACTTCCCGAGCGGAGTAATTATTTGCATAATCAAGGTCAAGCACAAACGGATAATTACTTGTGCCAGGTTGCTTTATGTAAAGCAGTGAATAGTCTATTGTTGGTGCACTTGGTATTCTCGCACCGTTCTTGTAGGTGACCTCAATAATTTGATTTGATTTTTCAGGCACCGATATTACAAAGCCAAAGAAATATTTCCCAAATTCGCTACCCGTCTCTACTTCAAGATTTGATGAAGGTTTGAATCTATTATCTTCGTGGGTTTTGGTAGTAGGCATATCTACAACTTTTTGTTCTTCTCCATTTATCTTTACGGTAAGGATATCGCTTCCTTCTGGAACATAGAACCGTATAAATGCGGCATAAGTTTTGTCATATGCATTTGTTATAGTCTGAGTAACAGTTGAAGTTATTGTGTCTGCTAAATTGACTTTATACTCAGTTTTCCTTGCGACATTTATATTTGCTTTATTCACTCCAATATTTGCCTCATTTATTGCCAAGAAATCAGAAATAGTTGAAATACTTGCAGGTCTTGTATCTTTATATTCACCACCAAAGCCTGCGGTTGAAAAGGCTGACTGAACTGAATTTTGTCCAAACGCAAAGAGAACGTTTTTTTCTGAGGCAAGTTTAGGAATTAGCTTTATGACTTTAGCAGCATCATTTGGGTTATCCTGGATTTTAATCAGAAGCGCATTGTATAAAGCATTTAAGACGTCTCTTTTTTGAGTTGATCCCGGGAAAAAGTTGTTATCAATTGTCTCTTGAAGAAAATCAAATGCATTTTGTCCTGTTAGTGTTTTGTTGTAGCCAGTAAGTTTTATTGGACCAACAGCATTAATAATTTGTTTTACAGCTTCATAATTTATAGCTATAACTCCGTCGACTTTTCCTCCACCCTCTTGATCAAAAAGATTTGCAGCAACTCTTGCTGAAGTTTGAAAATCAGGATTAAAGTTGCTGTCACGAAGATAAAGATCGGGTTGAAGATACCAGCGAACAATATATGGTGGTTCAACGTGGGTTTTAAGCTGCCCATCATAGTCGTAAACATCGTTTATTTTAAGATCTACTATTTTTCCATCCTTTATTTTGAGAAGTCCTATGGAGCCAATAAAGCCACCGGTTGGTCTTAGTTCTCCATTGTTTTGGAAAAGCAGTAGGTAGTTTTTCTCCTGTCCATATCCTGCCACATCTGGAATTACGTTAACAAGTGCAAGCATTTTTGAAATTTCAGGAGAAATTGCTCCATTAAGCCTTTCGTTTCCAAGACTTTTCTTAAGATCTTGAGTTTTAAAATAAAGATAAAGTGCATCTGCTAAAACATTATCAAGTGTAGTTCTATCAAGTCCTTTGGCAGCAGATCTTAATACTCCTAAGTCTTGTGCTGCAAGAGTCACAAGAGCTGAGGCTTCAGTAAAATCATCGTACTTTGCTGCAAGCTCCGCGCCACCTGCTGCCTTTACAGCCTGTATAACAAGGCGAATATTTGGTGAAGTAGCATTTAAAAATATCTGAGAATTATTGTTGTAATCTATTGCAGTTTTGTAATCCTGTCTTTCGAATGCATCAACTGCTGCTTTAAAAGTAAAAAGACCTAGGGCAAAAAGGATAACAGAGGTAGATATATAGACAAGAATTGCTATAAGAAAAGCGCTTGCCGCAAGCTTTATTTTTCCTCTTGATGATTTTATACTCTTTGCAGCTTTTTCAATTTTACTCTTCTCTTCTTCGGGTTCATTATCAATGTTTTGAAAATTTGAAATGCTTTTCTCAAAGCCAATAAAGTATGGGTCAAGATATACGGGTGTGGCTCCTGTTTTGGTCTCAATTAATTGCGAGATTTCTTTATGCGTTTGTTCTATGGATTCACTTGAAGAATCAACTGAAAAGTTTACTTCAAGATCAGGTTCAATACGCTTTAATATATGAATTGCTGAAAGATAAGTTTCAGGTGTTTTGTAGAAAAGATAATAAAACTTTTGAGCTTTTGCTGGTCCTAAAAGAATTTGTGAAATTCCATTTATTGCATCTGGCAAATATATAGGAAAAATTGGACTCAGATCATTACTCGATATTTTGAAGCTCTTTTTAACGAGTGCCTGTTTAATCAGTCTTACAACATCGTTATCGGGTATTAGGTTTCTTTTTTCAGAGTAAGCCTCTCCGTATATTAAAAAGTAGAAGTTAGGATTTCTTTTGTACTCAAGTGGTATATCTAAGAATTGTTCTACTTGGTTCGCATTTATTATTACAACGGTTCTAGTATTGTCCTCAATAAGTTTTTTAAAGATATGTTGTAGATAATTTCTCTCGCGTCCTTCTTGCGGATATATCACCGCATAATCAAGTTTTTCCTCTAAATTATTAATAAGATATGCAGATTTTGTGTCTATGCGGTAAAAATCTTCAGCTCCAGGTATGTTCTCGTCAGATACGTATGCAATCTTAAACTCGTCACTAAATTTATCAATAAGAATATTTAAAAGAGGATTATCTTTTCCAGCAAAAAGAATTATTGGTTTTTCCTTATCAAGGGTTTCAATTTGAAGTTGGGGCATGAATATAGTTTACCAAATGTGAGGTTGCTATTAAATTAGTCCGTCTAAGGCCTGATTGACTAGTTTATCCGCTTCCTTATTATATTCTCGCCTAACATGTGAGTATGTCACGGGAGTACCAATTTTCCTTTCAAGTTCTTTTATTGTAAAGAAAAGACTTCGAAGGTTTTCATTTTTAATTTTCCACTTTCCTGACAACTGTTGGCAAGCAAGAAGTGAGTCCATGAAATATGTAATTTTGGAAGCTTTCGCATTTTGTTCGATCCAGCGCAGAGATTCAACAATTGCCGAATATTCAGCTACGTTATTCGTGTTTACACCTATCGTTTTTCCTTCCTCATGAACAATCTTTTTATCATCATCTGTAATGACGTAACCATATGCTGCGGGTCCTGGGTTTCCTCTGGAGCCACCATCCGTAAATATCGTAAGTTCATTATAGGTTTTCATTTCAAGAATTTTTCAACGAAAGATAAACTAAATGCTTAGTTTATCTGATTATATCAGGAGTTTTTAAACTTTGATAATTAAGCCAAGTCTTCGCGTTTTGAGTGAAGGAAGAAGAACCATTTCTCAAAGAATGAAATAAGACCCTTTAATGGCGTTTCGATAACCAAGTCTAGTAAGAAGATAAAGATATTAATTGATTGAACTCCTTCTGCTAAGTATCGCCCTACTCTTGCTATCGGCATGAAGAAGAAGTCAACAAATGGGGTAACAATACTTGATTTGTCTTTAACGGTATAAAGATTTGCTGTTTGGTTTATTCGGTATGAGAGGAATGTAATAATCGCAAAGAAGAAGATGAATAATCCCATTGAGACGAAGCTGAAGTCTAGCATGTTAAGAAGGTAAACAATAATTCCAAAGCTTAGAAGATATGTTCCGAGCCAAACGATTGTAAAGATTGTATCAAGAAGGCTCTTTGCTTTTGGTTTGTTGCTAAATGCAAGCGGTCTACCAAGTTGAGGTTCTGGGTCAAAAAGTAAAGACTTCATTCGGTTTATAATTCTCTCTGTGTTATCTTTTCCAGGTGCTTTAATAAAGAAGCTTATGAGTATCATCATAGATACAGGGATGGAAATATTAATTGCTATAATTCCCCATAAAATGTGGCCGTAAACGATTCTGTCGTAAGTTCCCTCGATAGTTAGAGCTAAGAATACTTTTGATAATAAAATGAAGATAATTGAGCGAATGATAGCACGTCTCACTTTTCCTGAGATATTTGCGTAACGAGCATCACATGTTTCGGTAATGATTTTTGTAAACTCCTCTTCGTTATTGAGAAGATCACGGAATTTACCATTATATTTATTCATGATGTCGTCAAGAATGAAAAATGGAGGAATTTGGCGTTTAATAAATTCAAATATCTTAAACCTTCCTGAATACTCAAGCTGCGTATCAATCATTCTTTTTCCTTCTAAAAATCTTTCTCCAATGTCTTGAATTGTGTTTTCGGATAGCTCACCAAAATATTGAACAAAGAGTGCGTAGCGAAGGAAGGCTAGATCCTCTTTTGCATAAGCTTTGCGGATTGCAATAAAAACCTGTGCGTCTCGAGTTTCTTCAGTATCATCACGGATAATTACAAGATTTTTAAGATTGTAGAAGATGTAAGAGATCATTGATTCTTTTTTGTGATGTGGCGAAAGGCGTGCTTCAAGATCTGCGGACATAAGTTGATATATCCATTCATTAAGTTCTTGTGCGCCAATTCTATTGTGGCGTGGAATAAGGTTTCGTAAATCAAGATAAAGATCAATTGTTTTTTCAACCTCAGCAACTTTCTCCTCGCTTACGGATTCGTCTGGGAAGTATCGTGCCCAGAGAAGTTCTCGAACTAAACTCATTCCAACAGTCTTTCCGTTTCCTCCAAGAAGCAATCTTCTTCTAAGTATTCTTTCGATTGCTGAACGCAGAATTACCTCTTCATCACGATTTTCAATTGCTGTACGAAGTTTTTCATACCAAGCAGCAAGTTCTGAGGCGATTGGATTAACTGACATACCACGTTCTGATCTTCTACTACTCTCTCCTTCATATGTTTTGATTAAAAAGTCGGATTGATGGTTTAGTTTATCGTCTTTGGGTGCAGGAGGATTTGTAACAGTTTGTCCTTCAATAATTTCTGATGGTTTTGGATCCATAAAGATATTATACCCTGTCGTGAAAACTTGCGCAATTTAGCCGCTAATTGAAGCAGAAATTATGGTATGCTAGAATTGTCGACTATGGATAAGATATATGACCACAAAAAAGTTGAAGACAGAATTTATGAATCTTGGGAGAAAAATGGATATTTCAAACCAGAAGTAAACCCTGATGGTGCACCCTACTCTATAATTCTGCCTCCACCAAATGCAAATGCTCCACTTCACTTTGGGCATGCAATGTATGTTATTGAAGATATTCTCATTCGTTACCACAGAATGCGTGGGTTTGCAGCTCTTTGGGTCCCGGGAGCCGATCACGCTGGGTTTGAAACTCAATTTGTTTATGAGAAACATTTAGCAGCTGATGGTAAGTCCCGTTTTGATTTTGATCGTGACGTTCTATATAACGACATTTGGGATTTTGTTCAGAAAAACCGAGGAGGAATGGAGGGTCAACTTAAAAAACTTGGATTTTCTCTCGATTGGTCGAGAATGAAGTTTACGCTTGACCCAGATATTGTCAAAATAGTCTACAGAACATTTAAGAAAATGTATGATGATGGTCTTGTATACAGATCAAATCGCTTAGTTAACTATTGCACATTCGATGGAACAAGCTTTTCGGATCTTGAAGTTGTTTGGGAAGAGAGACGTGATCCCCTCTACTATATTAAATATGGCCCATTAGTACTTGCAACGACAAGACCTGAAACAAAATTTGGTGATACTGCTGTTGCAGTTAATCCAGAAGATGCTCGATACAAGAAATATATTGGTCAGGAGATAGAAATTGAAACAGTTTTAGGACCAGCAAAGATTAAGGTTATTGCAGATGATTATGTTGATCCAGAATTTGGAACCGGAGTAGTGAAGATTACTCCAGCTCATGACTTTAATGATTTTGAGGTAGGAAAGCGTCACGATTTACCTATGAAGCAAGTAATTGGTTATGACGGAAAGATGACGAAGGACGCAGGTCCTTTTGCTGGACTATTTGCAAAACAGGCAAGACGCGCTGTTGTTGAAGAGATGCAGAAAAAAGGGCTTATTGAAAAAATTGATGAAAACTATACTCACAGAATTGGCCTTTGTTACAAATGTAAAAATGTTTTAGAGCCGCTTCCGATGGAGCAGTGGTTTGTAAAAATGGAACCACTCGCAAAAAGAGGACTCGAAGTTGTTAAGAAAGGTGAAGTAAAAATAAATCCTGAAAACTTCGAAAAGCTTTACTCTCAATTTTTAGAAAACATTCGTGATTGGAATATTTCAAGACAGGTTGTTTGGGGTATTAGGATTCCGGCTTGGTTATGCGAAAAATGCGCGAATTGGGAAGTGACTGATGGAACCGTTCCCGAAATTTGCACGAAATGTTCTTCTAAATCACTTACCCAGGATATAGATACATTTGATACTTGGTTCTCATCTTCTCAGTGGCCATTTGCAACTCTTGAAACACTTGGGTTAAAAGAAAAATACTATCCAACAAGTGTTATGGAAACAGGATACGACATTTTGCGTTGGTGGGTTGCAAGAATGATAATGGTGGGTCTTTATGCAACTGACCAAATTCCATTTGAAAATGTTGTTCTTCATGGTCTTGTTCTTGATCCACTTGGAAAGAAGATGAGCAAATCTAAAGGAAACGTAGTTAACCCTATGGAACTTGTTGATCAATATGGTGCTGATTCAGTTCGTTTTGCGCTAGTTTATGGAACAGGACTTGGAAATGATCAAGTTCTTTCATATCCAAAACTTGAAGCAGCAAGAAAATTTAGTAATAAGCTTTGGAATATAGCAAGATTTATTAAAATGAAACAAGAAGAAGTTGGTAGCTCTGAGGAGGGGAAAGTAGAGGATAACGATAAGATCTGGGTAGAAAAGTCGGAAAAGTTAACTGAAGAAATTACAAAATATTTAAATTACTACCAATTTAACTTGGCAGCAGAAAGACTTTATGAATATGCATGGCATGAATTTGCTGATGTATACATAGAAGAAGTTAAGAATAGGATAGATAAGCATTCACTTCATATACTACTTTCAAATTTTGACGTTGTACTTCGTCTTCTTCATCCGTTCATGCCTTTTATAACTGAAGAAATACACGAACAGTTAGGTTATGAAGATGCTTTAATTGTTTCTGACTGGCCCAAAGCTTAACTTAAATGCCCAAATTCAAACAAAAAAAGAAAAAGGTAGATAATAACCGCAGAATTGCCGAACCTTTACCGCAGGATAAAAAAGTAGCCTCAAAAACTGAAAAGTCAAAGAAGACACGAGGTACTGTTTTTGAAGATCTTGTAGATTACCTAACTCTGTTTTTTGTAATTTTAGGTGTTTGTCTTGTATTTTTTGTTGGATATGTGTATTTAGGTTTTGAGAAAACACAGGAAGCGAGAAGAAGAGTAGAGGATAACTATACTTATTGGAAAGACGTTGTAAGAGTTCATCCTAATTTAACTGATGCATATTACAATGCTGCAATTTATTCAGTACAGCTTGGAGATAACAGAACTGCGATAACTTATCTTGATAAAGCGCTGGAGCTTGATCCAGACTTTACAAAAGCAAAAGAATTAAAAGTACGAATTACAAAATAACTATTCGCTATTAAATAGAGAAGGGGCCAAAGTTTCTAAATTCTCTCCATCTTTCTGTATGTCATTTGCAACGCTCATTAAAGCAAAGGCTAAATATCTTCGTCTTGTTTCGTTTACGCCCTCAATGAGTTTTGCCCGGAGTAGAGTATCCTCGGAAAACTTTCTTTCAAGAGGAATTTTAGGATTTCTATTTGGCATTTCGTTCCAATACTGAACAACAGACTGTCTAACTTCATCTGGAACAGTTTTTAGTCCTTTCGAAAATAAAGATTTTGCGATAGGTACAAAATCTCTTTCCCATCTATTTGAAAAATCAAGAAAAGTATTTGCTGTTATACCTTTGAAAGGGTGGTACTGATATATAAACGCTGATGCCTCTTGCTGAGACAATCGCCTTGGTTCAACCTCGGCCATAAATTTATTCTTTTGGAGCTTCTTCTGAGGGTTTTTCTTCGGTTTCTCCGCCTTCGCCTTCAGCCTTTTCTTCACCGTCAGCTGATTCTTCGCCTTCTTTTGCTTCTCCTTCTTCACCTTCTGCAGTTTCTTCGGCTGCAGCTGCTGCTTCTGCCTCATCTGCTGCTGCTTGTTCTTCCATTTCCTTTGTAACAAGTTCACCGATCTTAAATACAACCTGTGAAGGCTCAGAAAGAACTGTTACGTCACTACCTGCGTTAACGTCTGAAACAACGATTTGTTCATCAACTGCTGCCAAGTTCTCAACGTTAACTTCAATTTTCTCTGGAAGATCTGTTGGAAGTGCTTCAACTTCAATTTCCATCATAGGTTGTTCGAGAAGACCAACCTTATCAAGAACAGCTTTTGCTTCTCCAGTAGCAACGACTGGAATTTTAGCTGTAATTTTCTCTGAAAGATTAACTTTATAAAAGTCAGCATGAATTGGAGTTTGAGTTTTAGGATCAAATTGAACGTTGTGGATAAGGACTGGAATTCCTTTTCCTTCCAAAACTACGTCTATAAGACCTGTTTCATGAACCTTTTTGAATGCTTCTACGAAGTCTTTGTATGGAAGTTGAACAGCAGTTGATTCAATCTCTTTTCCATAGATGTTTCCAGGAATTAATCCTTCACGTCGGATTTTCTTGACTTTTTTACCTGTAATTTCTCTTTTTTCTACCTTTAATTGTTCGCGCTGTGCCATAAGAACTTAATTTTACTAAAAACAGTTGGAAAAAGCAAAAGGGGAGAGTATGTATGTTGCGGAGCAAGGAATCGCACCTTGTCTAGAAGATTATGAGCCTTCTGTGCAGCTTTACACTACCCCGCATGTACAGTAATTATACCAGAAAAAGAGCTAAAAAGGAAGCTAAACATGAGTGGTATAATCCCAAGATGGTAGAAAGCTCAATAGGCAAAGCTCTTGTTGTGTTATTTCCAGACATACGTACAACAGGAGGGCAAGCAAATTATACTGGTGAACATATACCTCTTCTAGCAGAAGACTTCAGAAAGGCCAATGCTGCAGTTATGACTCGGTATAGAAGAGCAGGCTTTACGACATTTGGAGCAGTTTATAAAGATACAGATGACCAAACATTCTCTTATTATTACGACAAAACCCTATTTGACAAAATTATAAGATGGGATTTGAAATTTGCAGATATTGTGGGAGAGGCATTTAAGCCAGCTTATGCAAGATTTATGGACAATTTGAGGCAGGAATTGAAAACTACAGATGATGCAAAAGTGGTTGTTGGTGGTTATCATGCCCAGGACTGTGTATTAAATTTTGCTCATAACCTTATAAATAACAATATAAATGCTTCAATTGATCTCAGGTTGACAAATGAGGCTACTTTTTTGGTTGTAAGCCACGCTGCAAAGAGAAGATTGCCTTCGAATTTGAGAAAGGAATCGGCTATTGAGGATATTGCAATCTGGAATCGTAAAAAAGAGGGTCTTGTATTACCTAAAAAGTCTTAGAAGAATAAATCTAGCCACTTTTGCCAATTTGGCTTATTAAGTACTAAAACTGTGGAGGAATTTAATGGTTGAGGGGTAGGGGCAATGACAAAATACTCTCCGTCTCGAAGCAATCCCAGCTTACCTTCAGCCTGATCAGCCACAAATTGATTAGTTTTTACATATGCTAGTCGTTGTTTGAGATAAATATTCTCTTTTTTCTTCTCGGATAGCTGTTTTTCCAGCTTTTTTGTGACTGTAGCATCATCTCCTGAGGTTATAATATTGGAAATATTGCCTTTTATTATCAAGATTAAGACTAAAATTACTAAAAATGGCAGCATCTTCTTGATTATAGGCATAAGCAATTCGTGAAAATAAACATTGACAAACTAGCCTCAGCTTGATATTATAGGCTTTGTCCAAAAAATATGAACGGTCCAATTCGGGTCCGGGAAGCAAAAGACCGCTTCCAGGACTTTTTAAAATCTAAAAACAAGGCTTCTGCCACAATTCTAGCATACGGCAAAGACATTGACCAACTGATCTCATTTCTTGAGGATCTTAAGCGTGAAAACATTCACGAGGTAGGTTCTGAGGATATTCAGGCATTTTTAACCTTTATGAATACTAAAGGTTATACTCCTAAATCAGTTTCAAGAAAGCTAAATTCGACAAGAACATTCTATAGATTCCTAAAAATTAACGAATATGTTACAGATGACCCTTCTTTGCTCGTAAAACACCCAAAATACGAGCTTAATCCACCAAGAGTACTATCTCCGCTTGAATACCGTGCATTACGTGATTCTGCATCATCAGACCCTAGAATTTATGCAATCGTTGAAGTCTTACTTCAAACCGGTATAAGAATCGGAGAACTTGCAAATATTCGCGTAGAAGATCTTAAAGATGGTAGTCTTCATATAAGACCATACGAAGGACATGCTGCTCGTGAACTTCCACTTAACAAGCGTGCAAAAGATGCACTTAAGCGTTATCAATCATCTCGCCCAGAAACTGCCGATGACCATCTTTTTGTTACAAAAACAGGAAAACCATTCTTAGTTCGTAACATTCGTGATGCAATAGAGCGTTACTTTAAGAAAGCTGGAATCGAAAATGCAAAGATTAACGATCTTCGTCACACTTTCGTAGCACACCACCTTAAAAATGGTGTTTCTATGGTTTATTTATCAAAAATCTTGGGTCATAAGCGCCTATCTTCAACAGAGCGCTACCTTCAATACATTAAAGATGTAAAGAATGGTGAAGGAACCAGCCTCGTAGAGCTCTAAATTCTTGCTAATTTTTTAATCCCCGTGATACTATATAGACATGGATTCTGCCTACGATCATCCAGAGCGCGGTCATCATCGCGAATTTGACATAAGAACACTTCTTTCTTGGAGCGCTCCAGGAAGACCTTTTAGAAAAAAAGGTAGACAATTCTTTCTTTCAGTTCTTTTGCTACTGTTTTTCTTTGAAGTAATTCTATTTCTTTTTGCTCAATACGAGCTAATGGTAGTTCTTCTTGCCTTGGCTTTTCTTTCCATTGCACTTTCAATTGTTCCACCTCACGATTTTCACTATAAAATTACAACAGAAGGGATAAAAGTAGAGGATTACTTCTATATTTGGGATGAGCTATATGACTTCTATTTCAAAAGAATAGATGGAATGGATGTTTTGATACTTCGTACCCAAGCATTAATCCCAGGAGAACTTAAAATATCTATGGGAGATATAACTCGTGAACACATCAGAAAAGTATTAGTTCAATTTCTCCCTTACAGAGAATATGTTGCTCCAACTTTTATGGAGAAAAGTGCTGATTGGCTTTCTACTAATTTCCCCCTCGAGAAAACTAATTAGTTTGCTTTATAGCTTCAAAAAAAGTAAAATACTATAGTCCCTGCACTCGTAGCTCAATGGATAGAGCATTGGATTGCGGATCCAAAGGTTGGTGGTTCGAGTCCACTCGAGTGCGCAATTGAGGTGAAGCGGCGTGCGATCGCCGCCAGGGGATGGAACCTTACGGGGTGAAGTCGTTAACTCTGTGAAAGTCTGCGGGTAATCGGTCAGGAACCAGGACGAAAACCTGAAATTCACGTACGGAATAAAACGAGCCGCAGGATGTTAGCAAGGTCAGCTCAAGTCTGACCCACCTCAAATGGAGGATTCGCATAGCGGTCAATTGCACGAGTTTCGAAAACTCGATCCTGCAAGGGATTCACAGGTTCGAATCCTGTATCCTCCGCATACTATTGTATAATCTACATAATGGAAGAAAGCCTTTCTGAAGAAAAATTGGTCTCAAGTGAAAAGCATATAACTTTTAATCACCCTGAGGTATTTGAAGACCCTACTAAAGTAACTCTTGCTGAGAATGAAGACTCATACACTTTTAATGCTGATGGAATAGGAGTGATATCTTTATTAAAAGAAGATTATGGTGACCAAAAAGTGCTTCAGGTAGATGTAGTTGAGCTAGAAGATGATCATCGGGATCAGGGGTATGGATCAGACTTTTACAAATATGTTTTAGAGCATATGCCCGAAGGATATACGGGGCTTCTTTCTGGGACAATCACTGATGAGCGTATACATTCCATATATAAGGGTCTGGAGAAGGACTTTTCTGTACAAAAAATGGGGGGACTATATCTGGTAACACAGAAACCTGATTCTAAATAATACAATGAAATTTGAATTTTCAGCTGGTGGAGTAGTCTTTAAAAAAGAAGACGCAAAAATATACATTCTTGTTTCTCAACACTCTCAGCATAAAGGCTGGGTTTTCCCTAAGGGTCTAATTGGGGATCGTGAAGAATTAAAAGGTGAGAAAAAAGAAGAAACTGCAGTGCGAGAAGTAAGAGAAGAAACGGGAGCAGATGGCGCGATTATAAAGCAAATTACTCCAGTTACTTATTGGTATGTTTGGGAAGGTGAGAAGCGAAAAAAGACTGTTTATTACTTTATCATGAAATATTTAGGAGGAGATATAGCTGAACATGATCATGAGATGAGCGCGGTTGAATGGTTACCTCAGGATGAAGTTCTTGCGCGACTTACATACAGAACAGATAAGCAGGCGTACGAAGAAGCGCTACCTCAGATTAAGCAGCTCGCAAAATAACCTCGGTTATTTTATAATTCAAACTCATATGGAGGAGTCGGATAGTGGTCCATTCCGTCTGCTTGGAAAGTAGATGAGCGAAAGCTCGCGCAGGTTCAAATCCTGTCTCCTCCGCTCAAAGCTCTAGTTTGAAAGAAAAAGGGTAGTGATCAGAAAATCGCACTTTATCGGTATCAAGATTTGAAATACTACAGTTTCTATAGAAGACGTAATCAAGTTGGTGAGAGATTCTCCATTTTCTGTGGGTATTAATTTTTTCTCCACCCATCTTAAAACCATGTGTACCCATGAATTTAATTAATCCTCCTTGTCCTGTAAGACTTGAATAATTGTAGTCACCGACAATAATACTTGGCATATTAACGTATCTGACAAAAGCCAAAGCTTCAATTGCCATACCAAGTTGTTTTCGGCGTCTTGAGTTTAATCCATGAGGAAGAAGATGAAGGTTAATAATAATGAAGTTTTTCTTCTTGTATTTAAATACTGTTAGAAGGCTAGTGTATCGAGAATTATGTCTTGAAATGAGCTTTGCAACAATACTTGACCCAAGCTCTACAACTTTTGAGAAGTCTAAAATTAATTCACCCTTTTTATATGCAGTAAGTTCTCCATAGGTATTTCCTCCTTTAGTGTATGAAGGAGCATATTTATATGCATATCCATTTTCATCAAGAATCTTATTTAATGTAGAAATTTTCTTCTGAGGCATTTCCTGAAAACAAATGATGTCAGGTTGTTCTTTTAAAGACATCATCCATTCTGAGAGTTGAGGTAGCTTTTTCCCCCATTCTATGTTGTACGATAAAACCTTAAGCATTATAAGATTATATCAAAATCGGAGCAGATGGATTTTGAATCTTGGTACCAGGGGTGGGGTTCGAACCCACGACCGCAGGGATATGAATCCTGTGCTCTACCACTGAGCTACCCTGGTGAACTTTGTCGAACCTAATTTTAGCACAAAATGACCACAATTTGAAGAAAAGTTATATAATTTGAAGTAATGAACGGTCCGGTAGGAGTATTTGACTCAGGGGTAGGGGGTTTAAGTATTGTTCAAGAGCTTAAGCGACAACTTCCAAACGAAAACATTATTTACGTTGCTGATCAGGCACATTTGCCTTATGGAGCAAAATCTCAAGGAGAACTAGAAGAGCTAGTATTTAAAATAGGAGAGTTTCTAATTGAGA
>CAZXFJ010000010.1:0-27245 GCA_964640435.1 uncultured Gammaproteobacteria bacterium
CTTCAAATTTTGCTTTGATATCAAATTGAGGAAGAACTGCTCCCGCATCGCGAGCAAGACCAATAACGGACATAAGATCAGGCCTATTTGTTGTTATTTCAATATCATATATATGATCTGTTCCTGAAGGAATAATTTTTTCAACTCCAACACTTGTTAGCGAAAGCTTCTCGCCAATTGAGTGTGCTCTAGCATCTGTTTTTAAATATTCTTTTAACCAAGAATCAAGTATTTGTATATTCATATTAAAATTGTTCCAAAAATCCTAGATTGTTGGAATATAGGATTCTTAAATCATCAAGTTCAAGTCCTTCACGCATCATAAGAACTCGTTCAACTCCCCAACCGGATGCAAATCCACTATATTTATTTGGATCGACTCCACAGGCTTTTAGTACGTTTGGATGAACCATACCGGCGCCTCCAAGTTCAAGCCATCCCTCTTTACATACTCGACAGCGTTCTCCATTTTTAACTTTTCCTGTTCCATTACACACCCCACATGAAACATCTGTTTCAAATGAGGGTTCTGTAAATTGGAAATGATATGGACGAAGCCTAGTTTTTCTATCAGGACCAAACCAAGATTTAACAAAATAATCGAGTGTTCCTTTTAAGTTTGTGATAGATGCTTTCTCATCGATAAAAAGGGTTTCGAATTGATGAAAAATTTGTGAATGAGAAATGTCTGATTGTCGTCTATAGCATTTTGCAATGTTAAGCATGCGAATAGGTAATTTTCCTTTCATCATTTCCCGAATTTGTCCACTCGATGTGTGAGGTGTCAAAATCATAGGTCCCATTTTTGTGTCTGGCGTTTCATCGATAAAGAATGTTTCCCAATCATCTCTTGCCGGATGATTTTCTGGAAAGTTTAATGCTCCAAAGCCGTACCAGTCCCATTCAACCTCAGGGTGACGAACGCGAGTGAATCCAATGTGTGCAAATATATCAGAGATCTCATCAATTGCCTGGGTAATAAGATGCAAATGTCCAAGAGGTGGTCTTATTCCGGGAAGTGTAATATCAAGTCTTTCTTGTCTTTTTGCTTCTATTTTTTTACCCTTAAAGTCAGAAATTCTTGTGTCAAGAAGTTCTTCAACACTTGCTAAAATTTCGTTTGCAAGTCTTCCTACTTCCGGACGGCGATCAATTGGAACATCTTTAATTTGCTTTAAGAGTTCAGTTAGTTTTCCGCTTTTGCCAAGAAAATCGAGCTTAATTTGATTAAGTTCTGCCGCATCTTCTGCCGCTAAAATTAGCGAGCTCGCATCATTTTTTAGTTTTAATAAATCCTGCTCCATAGCCAGAATAAGGATATCATAGATAGCCATAAATTTAAACTTATCTCACATTCGCGAGTTGTTTTTCTTTAATAACTACTTCCTTTTGCATAGAAATATCTCTAGATGATTCTGCAATCTCCAAAAGCACACCTTTCCCATTTTTAACTTTTTTAGTTAAGCGAATTAAATTAATAGCAAGTTTTTCTGGTGCATCTTTATGAATACTTGCGTCTCGAATAGATAGACGCATTCTTCCGTAAGCCACAGAAAGTTCCCGATGTTTTGCATTTGCTATATCAAACACTTTATTTTCTATATTTGCCATAAAATCACCTCCTAACTTGTCCAGGGCTTGTTGCCTTGTTTTTTTGGTGCTAATTTCTCAAGTCTTCTTTGGTAAAGCGCCTCGGCCCACTCTGCATAAGTTCTTTTCGGCTTAGGTGGAACATCTTTAACAAATAAGACATCTCTTCTTTTTCCAGGATTATCGAGCTGGTGTCTTAACGCATGAACTGATAGTTTTTCACTCATTTTCTTCTCCTTTCTGTATGTTTTTTGTCATAACAACGTGATCAATACCTGCTTCTTCGAATACATCTCCTACTTGTTCGTAACCTAGTCTTAAATAAAAATCTTTAGCGCTAGTTTGTGCATCAAGTGTAGTTTTGGTAATTCCACGCTCTGCAAGATATGTGTGAAGCCCTTCCATTACTTTGGTTCCTGCTCCAGAACCTCTTGATGCGGAAAGTGTTGCAACTCGTTCAATTTTTGCTAGACCCTCCGCAATAATTCTGGCTCTTGCTGTACCAATGGGCTCTTGAGTCTCCTCATTTCTTGCAATAATGTGAATTGCTGAGTCGTCCAAGTCATCATAGTCAATCTCAGTAGCAATTTTTTGCTCCATCTGAAAAACCTGTCGACGAACGTATTTCGGTTCATCAATAGATTCTGGTGGAATAATAATTTGTGTTGTTACATTAATTTTTTCTTTCATATTTTTAGCCATAAAAAAACCTCCCATTTTGGGAGGCTCTGTATAAGGGTTTAAATCCTACAAAACACTACCTCCCGGAGGGGGTAAATGTAAAGTAAAATGAAAACCAAACTTTTTGCATGTTTTATTAATTCTACAATGAAATCGAAATTCTTGCAACATTTAAATGCCCGGGGGTTTTAAGCCCGGGCATTTGTGTTATAAGTGATAGAACCTATTTGTATTAGTAGGTCTTTTTCTTTTCTTAACAACTTTTTTTGTTAAATTTGGATTTTTAAGTCTAACATCCATTACAACTCCATCTCTTAACACTTGTTGGCCTTGTCCATCTCTTCCTAGTGGCACAGATCGTCTTCCATCTTGAACTTTCCCTTGGGTATCCTTATCTGGCTCTCTACCCTTAAAAGGTTCGCCCCAAAGATAAAGAAGATTGACATTGTGATCTTTGCTTATGTGATTGAGATCTAAATATACTTCTTTTCCAAGAAGCATGTATTGTCCGCTTTCATCGGGGACATCTAAAACGAGTTCATTATTAAATCTTATTTCTGGTGACATATTTTCCACCTCCTTTCTTTTTAAGCACAAAAAAACCTCCCCTTTTGTAGGGAGGTTCTGTTTAACTTTTGGATTAAACCACGAAAACTACCTCCCTAACGGGTTGTAGTAATACGGTGGACAAATACAAAAGTTTTCATTGATTAATAAATAATATAGAAAAAGGTCAGACTCTGCAAGAGGTTTTTCTAAAAGGATTAACGAACAGAGGCAACAATCTTTTTAAATGTCTCAATGTCGTTAAGAA
Organism: uncultured Gammaproteobacteria bacterium; assembly: GCA_964640435.1. Taxonomy (GTDB): domain Bacteria; phylum Patescibacteriota; class Microgenomatia; order Levybacterales; family GWA1-39-11; genus GWA1-39-11. The sequence continues at coordinate 3,086 of CAZXFJ010000010.1, forward strand.
CTAGATCTGCAAGCATTTTGCGGTCGATTTTAACTTCGTTTTTGTTCATGGCATCCATGAATTTACTATATGGCATTCCTTCAGCTTTAGTTGCTTCAGAAATTCTAGTAATCCAAAGACGTCTAAAGTCACGTTTTTTATTCTTTCTTCCAGCAAATGCGTATTCACCAGCGTGAAGCGCAGCTTCATGTGCTACTCTTACGAGCTTGCTTTTTGTTCCTCTGTAACCTTTGTTAAGGCCAAGAAGTTTTTTGTGTTTTCTGTGGGCTACTAAGCCTCTTTTAACTCTTGTCATATTTATTTATTTTTGAAAAGTTTTTAACTTTATCAAATATTCTTTTTACTCGCCCGTGATAGTCGCGATAAGAATTGGTTGCAGACCTATCAGATTTTGATTGTCTGAAATTTAGGTTAATTCGTCGGGCAAAACGTTTTAACATATTCTTATACTACTAACATTTCTTTAATTCTCTTTGCAAATTTTCCTGTTGCTTGACCTGGAATTGATTTTGCACGCATATTTGAGTCGCTTTTCTTGCGCCTCAAATGTCTTCGCATTTGGTGACCATGCAAAACCTTACCTGTACCGGTAATTTTAAATCTTTTAGCTGCTGCTTTTCTTGTTTTTAATTTTGGCATATTAGTTTGTTTGTGGTTGTTCAACTTTTGGTTGTTCAACCGGAACTTTTACTTCATCACTTTTCTCTTCAACCTCTTTTTTGACGGTTCCTTTACTCATTACCATTACCATTTGTCTTCCTTCCATCTTTATTTCTCGTTCGACTTTGGCTATATCAGATAAGTTTTCAACAACTTTTGCTAAAACTTGTCTACCTAAATCCTGTTTTGCCATCTCTCGACCTCGAAACCTGACGACAAATCGTACCTTATCACCGTCTTCTATAAATTCGCGTGCTCTTGAAAGTTTAATTTCAAGATCATGTGGATCGATAAAAGGTCCGCATTGAACTTGTTTGGTTTCAGATACATGTGCCCCCTTTTTCTCCTCCTGTTTTTTCTTTTTTAATTGATACAAAAATTTATTGTAGTCAATTAATTTTACAACTGGAGGCTGAGCCTGAGATGCTATCTCAACCAAATCCAGAACTTTTTCTTCTGAAAGTTTAAAAGCTTCAGATAAGGATAATACCCCAATCTGTTTATTCTCTGCATCTAACAACCGGACAGTTGGTGAGGTAATCTGCCTATTTATTCGGTAGGAAACCTCGTGTTGATAGTTATTTCTTTTTTTCAATATCGTCTTTTAACCTCTCAGTAAAAGAATTTAAGTCTTGTGTTCCGAGATCTTCACCGTCGCGAGTTCTTAGAGACACAAAAAAATCTGAATTACCTTCAGATCTAGCTTTTTCTTTCTCTCCTATTATACATTGGAAGGGTATCTTTTGTAAAGTAGCCTCGCGAATCTTTGCTCCAACCGGTTTATTACTGTCGTCAAATTCAACTCTAAACCCTTCTTTTTTGAGCTTTTTATAAACTTCTGAGGAGTAATCGGTTACTTTGTCAGAAACGGGTAAAACTGCAACCTGGACGGGAGCAAGCCAAACTGGGAATGATCCTTGAAAATGTTCAATAATCATGGCTAAAAAGCGCTCATATGATCCAAATGTAGCGCGGTGCAACATGACTGGTCTAACCTTTCCACCTTTCTCGTCAACGTATGAAAGATCAAAGCGTTCTGGAAGATTAAAATCAACCTGAATTGTAGATAATTGCCATTCTTTTCCTAAAGAATCCGTAATAATTAGATCCATTTTAGGACCATAAAATGCTGCTTCTCCTTCTACCTTCTTAAACTTAATCTTCTCCTCAGTTAATATCTCTTCCATAAGATTTTGCATGCTTTCCCAAGTTTCTTCGTTACCAAGATATTTTTGTTTGTTTTTTGGATCCCAGGCAGAGAGCCTGATCCAATATTCAAGACCAAAATCTTCAAGCATTTTCTTGTTAACTCTTAATGCCCGTCTAAATTCATCTTTTACCTGGTTTTGCGCTGCAAATACGTGTGAATCATCAAGGGTTAAACCTAAAACTCTTGCTAACCCTTCAAGTTCTCCAGACTGTTCCGATCTGTATTGAGTTGTGCTCTCTGCATATCTTTGAGGCATTTCTTTATATGAAAAAGGTCGTCTTGCAAAAATTTGAATGTGGTGTGGGCAATTAGCTGGTTTTAGATTATATTTTCTACCTTTTGTTTCCATTGTTGGAAACATATCTTCTGAAAATTTCTCTAAATGTCCTGACTTTTCATATAGCTCAGTTCGAGCAATGTGAGGAATCCAAACGAATTGATAACCTTCCTCTTCAAGTAGTTCGTCAATATATTTTTGAAGTGTACGACGAAGTGAAGCTCCTTTAGGAGTAAATAATGGCAGACCTGACCCTACTAGATCAGAGAAAGTAAAAAGATCTTGTTCACGACCTATTTCTTGATGGCTTTTTGAATCACTCATGAAGCTATTTTAACAAGATTGATTTTCTTTTACAATTAATTCTTTGAAGTTGGTTTTAAATGTTGGATAATTGGGTCATCCCCAATTCTGGCCCGTAACTCATTGTCAAAATCACTCCATGTAACAAAAATCTGCATGCTGTATCTTTCTATAAAGTGTTTTATTGCTGCAGAATAAAGTAGAGCTTCGCCCAGATTGTATCTGTTTCCATTTTTTCTACTACCTCGGAAAGGACTATTAGTTATTTTTTTACCTTGCACAATTCTTTCAGAGGCAGTGTATATAGTTGGCCAGTAAGCATTTTCGGGATCAATATCTTGAAATGTTTTTAATGTAGCCTGCTTAATCTGACTTCCAGTATATGTGTCGCTTTCTTCAAGGTTTATTGCGATTGTTTCGAGAAAGTATCTCATGTCTTGGTCGGGAATTAGCGCAAAGGGTTTTATCTTTTCCGCTTTCTCTATTGGAATATGGTTAAGCGACTCATTCATGATCTCGGAATTTTAGCAGTGAGTTATCTATTTAGCAAGCTGAGGGTTATTTTTAAGAACAAATTCCAGAACGTTTCCGACAAAGGTTCCAACAACCGGTACAAGGTTTATATTTTTCATTATTAAAGTGATAACAGTAATGATTATTGCAAGTCCAATTGTTGCTCCAATTGCCCACCCAAAACCTCCGATAATATTATTTATGAATATGTCCCTGCGACCTTTGTATATTTTTTCATGAGGTTCTGTCTGTGTCATATTTTGAGTATAGCAGAATTTATTTTTTTGAGTCTGCTGTAAGCTTTCGCTTTATTGCTTTTAATAATTGGTCCATATTTTTAATGGATGGAAATTGAGTTAGGTATGCTTCTGGTATTTTTAAAAGAAGTGCTACTTCTTGATTAGTTATCTTGTCAATAATTTTGTCAGGATCACCATAAGTTTTTTCATTAAGCTCGGATAATACAACTAAGGCTCTAAGAGCACCTGGTGAAATATCTCGTGAGGATGGAGTTTGAAACCGATCTCTCATTGACATGAGATCGCGTTTACCCTGTATGGTTCCCAGGGTCCAATCTGAAACCTGTGCTACATTCTCATCAGATATTTTTGAGAGGTAGGTTACAGGAGTAACTTCTTCTTTTGTTTCTGTTGTCCTTGCCTCATGTTCTTCTTTGTCAAATTCATCGAATTGAAAATTCTCAATCGTATCCCAATCTGGATCTTTAGAAATATATCCTCGTTCCATAAATCTTGTCCTAACAGATTGTCTTCCTAAATGGAGTGGTGTTCCCTCTCTTGGTTCTGAATCTTTTTTAATTAATTCAGCTAAGCTATCATGTCCAAGTTTTTGAATTAAGTCTTCCACTATCTCAAGATTGTCTGGATCAAGCGTAAATCCGCTATATCGAGTTTGCCAAGTAAGTGCTGCTATGGCAAGTACTTCTTCACGAGTTTGAAGATATCGAGGATTAGGTGCTTGCTCGGCTCTAAAAGGAATAACGCCATTTTCTCTTGCTTGCTCCTCTAATATTTTTACTTCTGTTGGAGTTGGATGGTTACGAGATGAAGTGAAAATCATTGTTCCAATTTCAGCGTGAGTAAAAAATTTTGATTCCGGAAGTTTTTCGTTAAATCTCTCAAGAACACCACGGAGATTAGGATCAACAACTCCGTTAAACTTTCTTTCATTATTAGGGGATTGTTCCCCACGATCAATTTCTGAAGTCATAAATGTAGGCAGAATGAGTGGGCCCGAGAGAACTCGAATCTCTGACCTTTGCAATGTCAATGCAACGCTCTAACCAACTGAGCTACGAGCCCTAAACTAGCCATAATTTTACCAGTGATTAGCCATGATGTAAAGAAATGAACATCACGGCTTATAGTTTTTTGTATTATTTTCTGTTATAATTTGCAGCTATGTTAGAAAATAGAGAGCTTAGACATGAGACGCCACGATTTGATATACCCTTTTCTTCTATTGCAGCTATTGAAACAGATTGGGATGCTTTAGATGATAACTTTGTTGAGAGAGAATTGGGAGATATATCTAATCTATCACCTCTTAATAAATATTTTTTTGAAGTTGCTTCGGTAAAACGTGACAAATCTTCAGATGATGAAGCAGAAATGTATTTAAAGTCAGCTTTGTTTACGACAAAGAAAATTAAAGATCTACCCTTAAGTCTCACTGATGTTACAGAATTTGATACTAAACTTTACTCTGCAATTATTGTAGCTTCAGTTGATGATCCTGATTGGCACAACCCACTTTTAGCAGAAGCATTTAAATTAGTTGGAATAACTCCAACATCTAGTTTTTATGAAGCTCTTATTATTGATACATTGCCAGTTGAATCACCTAATTTGGATGAAGCTATGAATGTTATTATTGCAAAATATTCCGATGAGGATCTTCTTGCAGAATTAATTCAAGGATATGCTGATGCATGGGCTATGCAATTCAGGAAATATCAAGAAAAATTTGATTCCAAATAGAGTATTGATATTAAATACCTAATCCTTTATTCCAGTCTCTGTGTAATTTTTCATCTTCTTCTCCCTTTTCTATGATTTCAGATATTTGATCTTCGACAAGTCCAAAACTACCCATAATACTTTCAATTTCATCTCTTATTTTTCTTGCCGCTATAACAGATCTGACCTGCGCCATAACTGCTGGTGGTGAATCATCTAAAAAATCTTTTTTCCAAAAGGCGTCTGCTCTTCTATTTTCTTTGGACATATTCCTCCTTTCCCACAAAAAAACCTCCCGTTTGGGAGGTTCCTGAGATTTTTAAAATCTAATTTCCTCCCACTACATCAAATCTCCGAGAAGGAGATTGAGCGCGAGAAGAATTGAGTTAGATTTCATTTTTTTAAGTGTATCAAACATGGTATTTTGTTGTCAATAATTTTTAGCGGTTCCTTTCAATAATTGTACCTTTAATACCTTTGCTGTAGTGTGTTTCGCCCACAACTGCCCTGTATCCGGTTTCACCGTTTGCATGCAATATTAGTACTACATCGTGATGAAGATCAGGACCCCCAATCATCTTTCGTGATACACCCCACTGCTTCATCTTTGAGGTGGCACTAAAAATTTGATTTTCTAAATTTGAATTATTTCTTCTTTCCATTTTTTTGAATTGGGTTATTACGTAATATTCTTACAGTGGTTCCCTCCGGAATAAGACCGTCTTCAGGAAAAACGATTTCACCAGGCATTGCATGAAAAGATAGCTCTCCATTCGCGTGCAGAATTAATTGTGCCTGTGTAAATAGATATTGAGCATCAACTAAGTCAGGTCCCAAAAAGGAAGACTCGTTTAGAGAGTTTTTTCTCATTTTGACAATTTCTTCGTCTATTGCTTTTTCTAATTCGTCTAATACTTCTCGTGTTCTCATTTTTACAATAAAAAAACCTCCCATTGGGAGGTTCGGTTCACAAAAGAACAAACTCTCCCGTTAGGAGGAAAGATCGTTCTTAATAATTTGTGAATGTCTCATTTGATCTATTCTAAAATATCGAGGAAGCAATTGTCAATTATCCAGTTTGGGTTGCAACAGTGCGCTCTCCGGAAAGACCAAAGCTTGTGCCGTGTTTTTGGTATGAGCCCCAGTATTTGCTTTGTTGTTTCTTGCTTGTAAATACAGATCCGTATGAAGCTGTATCTTCAAGTTTGCGTGTTGCATCACGAAGGACGCTTAATACAAACTCAAAGAAATTAATGTGATACTTACCAGGTTTGACCGGTGATTTATCAGCAGTCGCATCTTTAACTGTTTGCTCAACCACTTTTGAAGTTTTGATAAGTTTTTGAATTTCCATGCGAATTTCATCAACAGATTGTCTCATTTGCATTTCTGTTCTTGTTTCGCCAACTCGCTCAGCATTAATAACCTCACGTTTGTATTCCATAAATTCCGAAGTAACCTTTGGTTTTTCAGCCTTTTCTTCGTGTTTTTCAGCTTCCTTTTTCTTTTTAAGACTAACCTCTTCTCCCTTTTTAAGGAATTCTGAGCCATAGATAGGGTCGATAATTTGCTCTGTGACTATTCCGCCAGCAGGCTTAAGTGCATCTTTCCAGCCACTCTCAAAAGTACCGGTTAAAATGCTTTTTAGGCTTCCGGTGAGTGACATAGGCTTGGCTTCAATTGCCTCCTCTGAAATAATAGGCTTTTTTTGCTGTTTTTTTGACATACTCAATTACCCGTGTATTATACCATGCATGTAAAGAGGGAGCAAGGAAATTGAGGCTAAAATTTATAACTTGCTAAGAAAATCGAGTGTTTTTTGCTGACGAATGATCGCTGCTACAAGATATGGATTTTGTGCAAGTTGTTGTCTTTCTTGTGGGTTTTTAATTGCTTCTAAAGCATTGTTAACATCAGGCTGTTCAACTTTTATGTCTTCTTGATCAGCAATCGCACGGAGTGTAAATTCAAGTTTTAAATCACGATCTGCTCGATCATCATATTCTGCTCTTAATTGTTCTGCGTTTTTACCACGTGATGCTAAATATTGGTCAAGTGTTACGCCTAGTCGTTTTAGTTCATCTAGAAGTTGTGAGAGAAGCCTGTTTGTTTCCTGTTCAACAAGAACGTTAGGAATGGTAACTTTAACAACTGACATGATCTTCTCAAGTATTTCATCGAGCTTTTTATTTGGGTTGGCATCTTCTGGATTTGTACTTTTGAGTGATGTTTCTGAGCCTGGAACGATAATTTTAGGTTCATTTGTTGATGGTTTAAGCTTTTTCACTTCCTCTTTGTAGTTTCCGAGTTCAACATTAGGATTCTCACAAGTTTCAGCTAAGAATTGGAGATTTGTTCCATCTGAAAATTGTTCAACATGAATTCTTGGATTAATAATAGGTTTTATATTAAGTTCTTTAACTGCTTTTACGTATTCATCAGTTAAGATTTTTTTCAAAACCTCTTCATTTACAAGTTCTTTGTTTAGTTTTTGAATTGCAAGATTCTTTGGGGCTGCACCTTTTCTAAAACCTTGTACTTCTACGTTTTTAATAAGTTCGTTAATGATATTCTCTCGAACTACGTCTACTTCGCGTGCAGGAACTGTTATTTTTATGCTCAAAGTTCCGTCTTGTTTTTTTTCAAGATCGTACCTTTTTGCAGGCTGTGTGCTCTGTGGTTGTTGTTTATTTTCGTCCATGAAGGAATATTATACTTGATTTAGTCTCAAATTTCTACATTATTATTGTATAATAGTTAAATTGCGGGCGTGGTGAAATGGTATACACGCAAGTTTTAGGAACTTGTGGCGAAAGCCGTGGGGGTTCAAGTCCCTTCGCCCGCACCAGGATGCTAAATAGCATTAAGAAATGTTATCTTTTGTAGCATCTGTAGTAATTGCTTCCCCTTTTTCAATATTATAGAGGGCAATATCGCATTGATTTTCCAAGTCCTGATAAGTATTTGGAGATTTTGAGTGATTAACAAATCTTTCAGGCTCTGAATATAAATAAATTTTGCCCCAATGTTTGTGTGTAAACATTTTTTCACTTTTAGGAAGTGCATTCCATTCTTCTGGAGTTAATTGTTTAAGGTTGTATTTAATAACAACTTCATCTTTTGCAAACTTTTTATTAGCAAAAACACCTTTTCCCGCTAAATTACCTTTACCTACTAGAACATCACTCATTACAGAATTATACCTAAAACAAGTTATAGTTTGGTATCGGAAATAAGAATTCTGTTTCAAGAATAGGGGTTCGGATAGTGTCCGCTAGACTGCACACTAATTCCCCTTAAAATTAGATGCTTGGAGCAAGTGTAAAGGTAGTAAGCTTTAAGTACTCAGCATTGATCTCGTTCATGAAACGGTTAACTCGAACAGCCCATGTTGGGGATTCTGCATAGATTGGCCCAATTGACCAAACGTCAGTTGCTCCACGGTTAATGTAGTTGCTTTTAAGGGCAGCGTTAATTGTACGAATACCATCTTCCCATGATTCAAAGTAGATGTGTCCTCCACCCCAACCATAGGCGTTGTGGCTCCCTGGCATAAGGGCAATACCCCAGCTTGATTCAAGACCTGAGATCGCAGGAAGAAGCTTCCAGTCAACACCATATTGATCAGCATAGCGAACATAGTGCTCTGCTTCATCAACTAAGGGTGAATTGTGACGCGCGAAAACGTTTTTTAGAGCACGTACACGTGCATCGTTTTCAATGCTTTTAACAGCAACGATTTTAGATGTAAGTTTGGCAGAAGAATATGAAACCTCTGCGGCTTGTGATTGTTGTGGGAAAAGCCCTAAAGCAAAAATAATTGCTAAGGCAAATATAAGTTTTTTCATAGTTTTTGTAATTGGTTAAGTCCTCCTAATCGGAAGGCTTAATGATTACTTAAACTTGTTAAAAGCTTAACCTATAGTAAAGAAGATATAGGCAAAAAAAATCCTAAAGTAGTTTTGGGCTACCTTAGGATCTGGGGTGAATTATAGCATATAACTATGGGTCTGTCAAGTACACTACTATGGGTTAAAGTGGTTAATTTAGCCTCAAATTAGAGAGCTAGAGCTATTCTATCCATGACATATGACACGTTTGCTGCCCAGGTACCATCATTACTCGGTGTGTATTTAGTCATAATCTGCTCTGGTTCGACCAGACCTTTACCATGGTAGTTTTCAGCGAGAGTTTTACTTATTATCTCTATTGCTTGTCCGTAGTTATCAAAAGCTGTTCTTTTCTTTCCATATATTCCAAAGCCCCAGCAGTTATTTGTTCCTTTTGGAGCTTTAAGACAAAGCGTACTTTCCTGCATGGCAATAGCTGGTAAAAGTCTGTAATCAAGTCCGTACTCATCTGCCTTTTTAACAATTAGCTCGGAGTACTCTTCTAGTGGTGAATTGTAGCGATCAAAGAATTCTCTCAAAACATCTACGCGTGCTTCGCGATGATCAACAATAACTGACGTTTCAGTTGGGGCACTTGCAAGGGTTATTAAAGGTATTCTGTTGGCTGCCTGTGGAGCAAGTTCAGCTGCATTCGCGCGAGTAAGAAAATTGGCATAGAAGGAAAGCGCCAATATAAATATAGGAGCAAAAATAAAGTAACCAGCAAGCAGAACCAGCCTCATTTTCATGCTTATCATTAATAGTGACAAATTTTCGTAAACTTGTCAATGAATCAACTTGAAGGTAAAATTAAGCACTTGCCAGAGTGATGAAATGGTAGACATGCAGTGTTCAGAACGCTGTAAGCATACGCTTGTGGAGGTTCGAATCCTCTCTCTGGCACAGATTGTAATCTTCATTACTTGACAAGCTTTTTGCAAAGGTCTACGCTCAGATTAGGTTTGATTCTAATAAAGGAAGGGGGTGACAAAATATGATGATGGATGTTAATTTTCTAGGAATTTTAGTTTGTGCAGTTGCTGCGATGATACTCGGATATCTTTGGTATGGACCAATGCTTTTTGGAAAAAGATGGATGAAGGAAGCAAAGGTATCAGAAGCTCAAAACAAAAAAGCTAACATGACTGGAATGTATATTTTAATGTTTGTTTCAGCGCTCGTTGAGGCATATGTTCTTTCAGTAATAATTTCAGTATTTTCAGCTACAACATTAATGGCTGGGTTTACTGGAGCTTTTTGGATTTGGTTGGGTTTTATAGCCACAACTATGATTGGAATGGTTACTGCTGAAGGTCGCTCTTGGACATACTATGGTATAGTCGCAGGCTACCAATTAGTAGTATTACTTGTAATGAGTGCGATTCTCGTTACTCTTTAGTTTTTTTAGGATTTAGAATAAGTCCCGCAGATTTTCTTGCGGGATTTATTTTTTATTGAGCTTTGGGTTTGGTTGAAGTGTTGCTTCAATTGCTTTCAAGTCAATTCTCGATTTGTAGAAGAAGTATCCAACAGTAGCAAAAGTAATAACTGGAGAAACATAATGAGGAATATGTACTCCATAACTATCTAAAATCATAATCGCTCCAAGGAAAAGAATTGAATACATTGCTCCATTTTTCAAATATTTATACTTTTTAATTCTGTCGATATTTGAAACTGTTAGTTGACGTAATACAATTGCACCTAAACCGTTTCCAAGTAATATTAATGGTACAGAAAGGGTAAAAGCAAAAGCACCAATTACTCCATCAATTGAGAATGTAGAATCTAGAACTTCAAGATAGGCAATTTTTGCAAAATCTGACATTCCCCCACCCAAAAGTTTTTTCTCTTGTTGTTCAGCAAAACCACGAAAGCCATGAATAATAAAGAAGGCTGTAGAGCCAACAACTGCTCCAAATGCCATCCACGGGTTTTTTTCAAGTGCAAACCAGACAATAACTGTTAGAAGTACTGAGACAATTGCAAAAAACCATGCTCCTTGTTTTTCAAAAAATCGCTCACCTCTGAGACCATAGTTTTTAGGTTCTAGGAAAAGCCAATTAAAGAAGAGGAAGACTAGAAATACTCCTCCACCCATCAGAAGAATTGGAGATGATGCTTCAATTGCATCGTGTACTTTTGGATCCCCAGAAAATGTTGCTGTAAGCGCTCCAACAATTCCAAGGCTTGGGTTTGAAAGAAAAACAATTAATAAAGGAAGTAAACCGCGGACAATAAAAACAGCAAAAAGTATTCCCCATACGAGGAAAAACTTCCTCGCCTTTTTGCCCATTGTTGAAAGAACTTCCGCATTGATAACTGCGTTATCTATAGAGGTTATTACTTCAAAAAGAGTTAATCCAAGTATAGTAAAAAGAATAAAGCCAATTTCCATTAAAAGATATTATAGCAAAGAAAATATTTGCTGTGGTTGTAATATACGTGGTTTTTGATAAAATATAACCTAACCTAATGCGCCGAGGTGGTGAAATTGGTATACACGCAAGATTGAGGTTCTTGTGTCCTTAAATAAGACGTGCAGGTTCAAGTCCTGTCCTCGGCACCCGGCGAATAAATTAGGGCGGTTAGCTCAGCTGGTAGAGCGTCGCATTTACACTGCGAATGTCGCGAGTTCGATCCTTGCACCGCCCACACTTATTGAGTTTTGTGCCTAACTTCTATATAATCCCCCAATGACAGAAAGTACAGTATATAGTCCTGAAAGATTTGGCCCAGCACCATTATTAAGAGATGTGCTTATTGAAAGCGCGTTTAGTCCGAATCGTTCACTACCTGAAAGCGTAGATAGAATCGACCTTGGTGTTTTTTCTGAAGAGGTTGAAAAAATGGCAATGGAAAGCTTCTTAAGTCCAGAAAAGAAATTTCTCACAAAAGTTGTATATGTGAATGGACGCGGAAGTGTTTTGGTGCAAAAAAGGACTTTTGAGTCACAAAATGGCCAGGCACAAATTGTTGGTCAATCTTCTTCAATGCCAAGGGCAATGGCAAAGGAAACACGCTCTAAAGAAAGATATCCTGGAATGTTTATCACGGTTGAATCAAAACGAAATAGTGCAATTGACCTAGGATCATTTGTCTACCTTCTTGCAGACAATAGTTTTGAAATTTCTTTAACAAGTTCTATGTTGGAAACTAAAGATTTAAGACACATATTTTTCAGAGGGAAAGACAGTCCTCAAATGAGCATTGAAAAAGCTTTGGAAAAATTTTCTCTGTGGGATAACCAAATTCTCGAGAGAATTGGCCAACACACTTCGCCTGAAATGACGGAGGAAGAAAGACTCAGTATAGCGGAAAGAGCGGGATGGGCTCTTGTAAGACAAATTTGTAGGACATACGATTTAAATTTGTTTAGTGGTAGTTCTCATGCTAAAGTTTTAGAACGACAAGCCCTTTAGCGTTTTCGAGAATAACTTACAGTTTAAGACCCAGCTCTTTACTCTTGAGCACGAATTTAGTATCATAATCTATCTGCCAAGATAGCCAAGGTGGTCAAGGCGCGTGTCTGAAGAACACGTTATCCGGGTTCAACTCCTGGTCTTGGCACTTAAGCGCGGGCGTAGTTCACCGGTAGAACGCCTCCTTGCCAAGGAGGAGGTAGTGGGTTCGATCCCCATCGCCCGCTCATAATGCATGAGATAAATGGAAAAGTTATAAAAGGAAAGCAACGCGGAAAAAAGCTAGGTTTCCCCACTGCCAATATAAAAACCCACGACAATATTCCACAAGGAATTTATATTTCCACTACAAATATTAAAGATAAGATATATAATTCCATTACTTTTGTAGGAAATGCTGTAACATTTGGAGAAGAAGAAATATTTGTTGAAACATATATTCTAGATTTTAATGAAGATATATATGATAAGGAAATAAATGTAAATCTTCTTGAAAGAATAAGAGACAATGAAAAATTTGATACAGTTGAAAAACTCATCGAGCAAATAGAAAAAGATATTGCTTTAGCAAAAGAATACTTTAATAAAAATGTTTAGCGGAATAATTAAAAAAACATCAAAAGCTTCTGCCATTAAAAAAAGGAAAGAAAGTATGGAAGTAAAATTTCCATTGCCTAAGGGATGGAAATTAACACTTGGAGAAAGCGTAAACATAGATGGAGTATGTTCAACGGTTAAAGATTTAACATCAAAAACATTTGATGTTTATTACATGCCGGAAACTCTAGATAAAACAACTATGGGTAATCTTTCTTCTGATCACACATTTAATCTAGAAAGATGCCTAACTTTAAATGAATTAATTTCGGGACATCTTGTGTATGGACATGTTGATACGACTGCTAAAGTTGCCTCTATTGAATCTGCTGAGGATAGTAAGGTTATTAAGTTTACTCTTCCCGCAAATTTTACAAAATATATAGTATATAAAGGTTCAATATCAGTTAATGGAGTAAGTTTGACAATAGTCACAGTTGATAAAAATTCATTTAGTGTTTCATTAATTCCTCATACACTAGAAAACACAAATCTTGATGAATTAATTGTTGGTGACAAGGTAAATATCGAAGTTGATATGCTGGCAAAACAAATAGAGAAGTTAATAAAACACCGTTAAATCAGCCTATTCTAGCTTTTGCTTGACACATTTTGCTACATCTTGATATATTGTTAACTCCGTACTTACGTAATTCTTAACGTTTTATTACTAATGCAGAAAATCTTACATAAAGCCTCTCAAGTATTTGCAACTATTATTTTTGCCTTTGCACTCTCATTTGTTTTGAATATCAATTTATTCATAAGCATGGGTTTATTTAGCTCGCAACAAAAGATAGAAACACCAGTTGCAAAAAAAGACTATGAAGTTTTTGGATTCGCACCATACTGGACAATAAATAGTTTAGATAATGTTGATTACAATACGCTTACTACAATGGCATATTTTGGTGTACCAATGAATGCTGATGGAACCCTTGATAAAACACACCCTGGATACACTACAATTTTCTCTCCTAAAGCAAAAGAAGCATTTAAAATTGCAAAAAGTCACGGTACACGAGTGGTTTTAACTATGACTCAGATGGATAACGACGACATTAAATCGTTACTTGATAATCCTGTTGCTCAAGTAAGATCAATTAGAAATACAGTTAAACTTGCAAGGGAAAATGATTTCGGAGGAATTAATATAGATGTTGAGTACGTTGGAAATCCTGGAGCTGAATACAGGGAAAAATTTACCAAGTATGTAGAAAAATTTACTTCTGCAGTTCATAAAAATATTCCAGGTTCTCAGGTAACTGTTTCTGTTTACGCCGCAGCAGTTAAAGATCCTAAGCTATATGACATTGGGGCTCTTTCTGGAAGATCGGATAAGATATTTATGATGGCATACGATTTTGCTACAAAGTCATCAACAGCGGCTGTTCCCACTTCTCCGCTCTATGGATATAAAGAAGGTAAATATTGGTATGACGTTTCAACAGCGGTAAAAGATTTTCTTAAAGTAATGCCCGCTGAAAAACTAGTACTTGGTCTTCCATGGTATGGATATAACTACCCAGTTCAAGAAGTGGCAGTAAAAGCAGAAAAATATGATGGTTACTACTACAATTATTATTCGCGTGGAAGAAGATATACGGCTTATTATAGTTATCCATCAAAAACTCAAACAATGTCACTGGCTACTAGTATTAATCCTGAGCAAACTGGTTGGGATGATACAGGAAAAGTTGGATGGCGTGCATATAAAGAGGATGGCATATGGAGAATGATATTTCTTGAAGATTCAAGATCTTTAAAACTTAAGTATGAATTTGCAAAAGAAAATGGTTTAGCGGGAGTTGGAATATGGGCACTCGGGTTTGATTCAGGATCAAGCGAAATGTGGGATTTACTTTCAGCAGAATTTGGAACACAAATTGCTGATGCAAGGCAATAATATGACTGAAGCTTTAAAAATAAGAAAATCAAGTTTGCTCTCTTTTATTTTAGGTTTAGTTGGAATTATGTTTGTAATGTTTTTGCAGGATTTTCACATAAATTCATATACATTCATGAAAAGGTTTTTACCAACAGAACAAGTCACTGTTTCAGACGAGGTTTTAACTAACACGTCAATTCTTAATACTAAATAATACTTCTTACACTATTCTAATAATTGGTTGTGATATGCTTTATTTGTGAGAAAAAAAAGAGGTTTTATTAACTTGCTAAAAGCAAAGGTTGCTATTAATGATTCAGTATTAATATTTGGTGTTGTAGTTATAGCATTAAGCTTCGTTGCTCTTCTATATATTCTTTACTCTCAAAATACAGCTCACAAAATATCACTTACTTCTCTAAAGCAACAACTTGAACAAACCCAAAAAAAGCTGGTTGATTTTCAAAATCAAGATCAGGTAAAAATAAACCTGGCGCTTAAAGGGGAAATCGATAATATTAATAAAACATTTAAAAAAGCTGAAGGATCATATGAGGCAATTGCAGATCTTGATGCGCAAAAAGGGAAAACAGAACCATTTAAAAAATCTTTAGCACTTGTTTTAAGTCAACTATCTGACAGGAAATATGCATCTGCCGATGCGGAGCTAAATAAGCTTGGTGCAGATATTAAAAAAGAACAAGATAGACTCGCCGCAACCGTTCAAAATACTTCTGGTGGGACAATTTCAACTGACAATTTACCCAAAACTAATACACCACCTGGAAGCGGTTTCAGTAGACAAGTTGTTTCAGCGCTTGGAACAACGTATGTAGTGGATGTTGTTGCTGCTGATATGGGCTCTACTCGCGTAATTGTAGATACTGCCACAGATGGTGATTGCCGAGATAATTGTCCAGTACTATCTCTTGGGGACTACGTTTCTAGAAACGGTGCGTTCGCAGGCGTTAATGGTTCATACTTCTGTCCTGCTGATTATCCATCTTGTGCTGGAAAAACAAATTCATTTGATACTTTAGCTATGAATAAAAATAAGAAATATATAAATTCAGATAATAACGTTTATAGTACCGTTCCAGCAGTTATTTTTCAGCCAGGTTCCATGCGTTATGTGGGTGCTTCGCAGGAATGGGGACGGGATACTGGTGTTGATGGGGTTTTAGCAAATCAGCCATTACTTCTTACTGGTGGTGAAGTAAGATTTGGTGGTGGATCAGACCCCAAACAAGGGTCTAAGGGAAACCGTAGCTTTGTTGGAAATAAAGGCTCAACTGCATATATTGGTGTCGTTCGTAATGCGACCGTTGCGGAAGCAGCTCAAGTTCTGAAAGCAATGGGTCTTGAAGGAGCTATAAATCTTGATTCTGGGGGTTCTACTGCCCTTTGGTCCGGAGGATATAAAGCGGGTCCCGGAAGAAATATTCCAAATGCTATACTATTTATTAGAAAATGAGGATTAAAATACACAAACTATTGCTATTTTTTCTATCCATATTCTTTTTTCTTATAATCCCCTCTGATGCTCTCGCTGCAAGTCCTACGCCGATTATTCTTCCGAGCAATGTTGGAGCAAGTGATGCTGTATATACGATTGCTAATGATGGAGATATATCTTATCTGGGTGGATACTTTGAATTCTTAGGGGTACCTACAGTATATTTAGGGCAGTTTTCTTCTACAACTGGGGCTAAACAAAGTTTTTTTCCTCAACCTAATCGCGTTGTTGCTGGAGTAGTTTCGGATAGAAACGGAGGATATTATGTAGCAGGGTCTTTTACCTCAATTGGAGGAGATTCAACGAGAAGATACTTGGTACATATTTTAAGTGATGGAACTATTGATACTAACTTTAACCCTAGTCCCAATAATACTGCCAGAACTCTTGCTCTATCCCATGATGGAACTACTTTATATGTTTCAGGTCAGTTTACTTCCATCGGTGGAGCAAGCAGGAATAGACTTGCAGCTCTTAATGCCACAACAGGTGCTGCAAGGGCATTTGATATTAATTTAACACAACCATTTATTACTTTTTTTGACTTTAAATTATCTGACGATGATTCAATAATATATGTGGCAGGTAATTTTACTGCAGTAAATGACAATGTGCCCCGTAATCGTTTAGCAGCATTTACTACATCGAATGGAACGGTAACAGCATTTGACCCAGATTTAAATGGACCCGTTGCAAGCATTGAACTTTCATCTGATGGTTCTATTATTTATGCAGGTGGAAGTTTTACAGCCATTAATGGATTAACCTCACAGGCATATTTAGCAGCTTTTGATACATCTGATGGAACCGCCACTAGTTTTAATCCGGTTCTTGATCAAGAGGTAATGTCGCTTGATCTTTCAGACGACGGTAATACTCTATTCGCAGGTGGTAGATTCACAGATGTAAATTCAGGAACTACTAGAAACAAAATCGCCGCGTTTAATACTACAAATGGGACTGCAACAAGTTTTAATCCAAATATTAATGTGGGATTTTATGCTACAAGTATTAAGTTGAGTTCGGATGAGAGTATACTTTATGCAGCTGGAAACTTTGATGAAGTAAATGGAGGAACAGTTAGAAATAATTTTGCTGCATTTAATACTTCAAATAGTGCGGTTACCTCACTTGATATTGCCCCAGATGAAACATCGGCTATTCTGCTCTCAGATGATGGAAGTAGGATTAATTTATGGGGTTCATTTATTATAACGAGTTCTGTAAGACGGCAATCTATAGGTGCAATAAACAATCAAACAGGGGAAATACTCGATTTTAATCCAAATATTGTAGGAAATAATACTGTTTGGTCAATTTTTCTTTCACCTGACAAGAATACGATTTATGCGGCTGGAGAATTCAACTCTGTAAATAGTGGAACAACAAGAAATCACATGGCAGCATTTGACAAGGATGGTGTAGTTACAAGTTTCGATCCAAATTTTGATAGCGATGTATATTCGGCTGCCATATCATCTGATGGTAATACAATTTATGCGGGAGGAAATTTCTTAAATGTTAATGGTGGCACAACAAGAAACCATTTGGCTGCAGTAAGTGCTTCAAATGGAAATGCAACTTCATTTAACCCAGATGTCGATGGATATATTCAGACAATTTTGCTTTCACCAGATGACAGCACGCTTTATTTTGGTGGAGATTTCTCGAATATTAATACAAGTACGCCAAGAAATAATTTAGCCTCAGTTTCTACATCAACGGGTGTTGCAACAAATTTTGATCCAAATGTAGACAATGATGTATGGTCACTAGCTCTGGCAAATAATGTTTTGTACGCTGGAGGAGACTTTTCAACAGTTAATGGTGGCACAACTAGAAATTATCTTGCCGGGTTTAATGCTTCTGATGGCTCAGCAACCTCTTTTGATCCGGATCCTGACTCCACGGTTTTAGCTTTAACATATTCAAACACGAATACTCTTTATGCTGGAGGATTCTTTTTTAGTGTAAATGGTGGAGTGACAGATCGTCCCGGAATAGCCGGTTTTGATATCGATACCGGAATAGCCACTGATTTTAACCCATCATTTGATTTTGGGGTAACATCGCTTGTATTAAATCCCGACCAAGATACATTATTCACAGGAGGCTATTTTTTCGATACAACAAATGGTAATTTTGCAAGTTTTGCTGAGGTACCCGTGCCTTCACCATTGCCTACCTCAACTCCTACTCCTACACCCACCTCAGGCGGTGGAGGGGGAGGAGGATCTTCGCCACAGCCCTCAAATCCCGGATCATCAACGTGTACAAATATTGCTCCTCAAGGAACACCTAATCTATTTCAGATAAACATAAAAGGTACAAATGCAACATTATATTTCGCGCCAGTTAATGGCGCAAATAATTATTTAGTTTCTTATGGAACAGATTCAAATGCATCTCAATATAATGTAGGACTTACTGGATGGTCAAATGGTGTAGTTTCATATACTGTTGGCTCGTTAAATCCTAATACTGTATATAACTTCAAGGTAAGTTCAGGTAATGGATGCATGCAGGGGTCCTTCGGAAATATTATGGCAGCTAAAACAGCAGGTAATAAATCAACTGCCGTCTCTAAATTTTACAAAAATACATTTGTAGCTGTAACTTCACAAATATTTCCTGTTAAAAAAACAACAACATTAAAAACAATGGCTCCCGCACCTATTCAAAGTACAACCACAGTAGTAAATCCGACAAATGCTCCAATTGTTAAACCAGCTAGTCCCGTTGCCAAGTCTGCACCTGTAAAAACGAAGTCATGTTTTCTGTTTATCTGTTGGTAGAGTTTTAGGGTGAAATCTATAACCTACCCCATGAACTGTTTGAAGTGTTTTAGGATTATTCCTATCTTCCTCAATCTTATCTCTTAATTTTGATACATATACATCTATGCTTCTGTAGTCTTTAACATAGTGTCCTCGATATGGCCAGACGGATTGAAAAATTTGTGTTTTGCTTAAGGTTACATCTCTATTTAACATAAAGAACTTAAGTAGGTCATATTCTTTTTGTGTTAAATCTATTTGTTGGCCTCTAACTGTTACTGATCTTTGTCCTTCATTCATTACTATTCCTCCTTGACTAATAAAACTAATTTCAGCAAATGGGTTGTAATTTTTTGGATCCAGAAGTCTTTTTAATACAGAAACCGTTTGGAATTTTAAGTCGTCTTCTGCAACAGGTTTTGGTAAAAAATTTTCCGCACCCGCCTCAAGAGTATCTGCGATATAATTTGGGTTAAGGATTGATGACATAGCAATAAAAGGTTTATTGTTTTGTGTTGTGAATCTATATAGGCTAAATTCATCAGTATCAAGGAGAACAAGATCAGGCCTTTTCTTTTTTCTTATATTGGGATCATCAGGAGATTGAGCAATCCCCGTGGTTATATTTTCTTTAGCAAGAATTTTAGCAATTCTATTTCCTTCCTCCACTGTTTGCGTAAGAGCTAAGATGTGTGGTGGTTGCGAAAATTTTTCTCTTTCAGTCATAAATATTTAAGCATTTTAAGATATATATGCTTTTGTAGCAAATGAATTTATTGACACGCACCTATTTAGTATGCTAACTTTTAATAGACCCTATATGTGTATATCTGCCCTTGGATTAAAAGGTATTTCAAACCCGTTTAGTAGCAATATTCCCGTTTTTAGTGAAGATGGGACATTAAAGTCTTATGACTCTAAATTTGTTTTATCAATGATTGATAAAGCATGCGAGGATCTATCTGATCCATGGAAGATTGAACAGCTCTACTCCCGAATTGAAGCATCAATTTATGGAGGAATAACTGAAAACCAGATAATAAAATTGACGCTCGATGCTGCAGCCTTTTATGCTCTATACGACAAGGAATTTGTTATCGTTTCAGATAAGCTTGAGAAAAAATTGAAGTCAAGAGTTAAAAGAGAAAAAAATACATTAGAACTATACAAAATGAATGGTTTTTCCTCTGTCGTTTCATCCTAATTTAATAGATCAAAATGCATATTCAATATTATCCTGTAACTGTGATATGCTAAAGGAACTTGATGAAATATATAGTTTTTACTTTTGACGGTTCAGGTACTCCAGTCGCACATCATCTTCAAATGGAGGGTCAAGATGTAGTCCTCGCTCAAATTGAACACATGGGAAGTTTAGCGGCCAAAGGTGATGATGAATACACAGAAGGTAGAAAAGATAAAGAGATGAGGCTTTCTGTTTTTGATGGAATAGTTAAGAAGAAAAAGGCAGAAGACTTGATAAAAGAAATGAAGAAATACAAAAATCCTCAAGATTATTTTGTATATTTTGACACAAATGGACTGTATGCCCTAGCAGAACAAATTAAGGATCTTGGATTTAATGGTAATTTCCCTACCCGCGAAGACTATCTATATGAAGTAGATCGTGATAAGGCAAAAGAGTTTGTAAAAAAGCACTACTCAAAACTTAATATTGCACGTAAGAAAGAATTTAAAAAAATAGCTGATGCAAAAAAATTCTTAGAAAATACTGATGAGGTTTGGGTTCTAAAAGGAAATAGCGATGAAACAAACGCATTCGTTCCTGATGTTGATGACCCGACTCTTGCTGCTAAACAAGTTGTAGAAGTTATGGATAAAGACCAAGGTGCTTATGAGTCAGAAGGATTTATTCTTGAAGTACTTATCCCAAATGTAATGGAAATAACTCCAGAAAAGCTATATTACGACGGTGTACCAATAGCAGTATCAATAGATATTGAAAATAAGCCTTTAGGTAGTGGAAATATTTCAGTTCAAACAGGATGTGCTGCTGACATGGTTTTTCCAATTGCTGACACTGATAGAATTGCAGAGATTGCTTTTCCTCCAATCGTTGATGAACTAGCAAAACAGCACAAAGGACTTTTTTACTGGGACGCATCAATTCTTATTAATAAACGAGATGGAAAAATGTACTTTGGAGAGTTTTGTCCAAATAGACCCGGCTATAATGCTTCCTTTACAGAATATGCTCAATGCGGAAGCGTGCATGAATTTTTTGAGAAAGTAGTTCAGCAGAAAAATCCATTCAAAATGGGAACAGTTGCTACCTCAATTAGAATATTTAACCTCCATCGTGATAGTGAAACTGAGCATACTCTTGGAGGATTAACAATTGATTATTCACCAGAGGTCGAAAAAGATATCTGGTTATGGGATGTAAGGAAAAAAGGTCAAAAAATGGTAAACGTAGGTTATGGAGATATTATTGCTGTCATAACAGGTACGGGTGACTCAGTTGAGGAGGCAGTTAATAGAATGTATAGAAATCTTGATAAATTCTCATTTTTAGGAGCATATTATCGTCCCAAGGCAGATTATGTATCACTTGGTTACTCTACTTCCATTCTTAATCGTCTAAATTATGGTATGGAGCGTGGACTGTACCAGATACCCTTTAAGGTAAAGATGGGAGATATTCTCTAGATTAACGAACCTTCCAGTTTTCTTTTGTTTTTTTAGCCTTTTTGGATTTTGTTGGCTTAACATTAACTTCAACGCTATATACATCTTTTTGGTATTCTTTCCAAGAAAGACCCATGTTTTCAATAAAATGACGCTCAATGTTATTGGCCATTCTGTGGTATCTGCAGTATAGCTTGTATTGTTCAGGGTATTTTTCTTGAGCCCCATCGGTTGTATCAAAAGCATCAATCATTGACACGGGAATACCCGCTGAACGAATCAGTGAATATTCGATAAATTCATGAAGCATAATCCCATTATTATAGATAGGATTTTTCATGTCATATGAGATGATTGTGGAATCAAAATAATCTCCAACATCATCATATCTCATTGATTTTTTTACTCTAAATTTAAGCTTAGAGTAATCAACTAATTTGCCTAATTTACGCTTTGACATAGGCTTATATTATATATTATAGGCAGGAATTAGTAAAGTAGCATAATTATGAAGCTAAATAGCCACAAATATAAAGTAATCTTATAGTATTAGTTTGTGGAATAATTCTCTTCCCCTAAATACTGATTAATAGGTTTAAATTAATTTAATTTTTCATATTGTTTACAAATCTTTCATTTTATGACAGTATTGAATAGGCAGAAATAAATTATGCCCAGGAAAATTTCTAAACAAGACAACAAAAAATATCTCAGGAATTTTCTATATGCACTAGTTGGATTTTTTATTGCGTTTTTTATTCTCAACCAATTTGCAGATTTAAATCCTCATTGGAACGCCCCTACAGTATTAAGGTCTAAAGACGGCGTGCTTAATGTAACGCTTGATATCACAAAGAATAAGGTAAAAGTTGGAAACGGTGAAATGGATTCTAATGTGTATAACAATAAATATATTGGGGACACTTGGGATGTAAAAGGCGGGGATACAATAAAAGTTCATCTGGCAAATAACGGTTCACAGCCAACTAATCTTCATACACATGGATTCCATGTTTCTCCCAAAGGAAATTCTGATAACGTGCTTTTAAATATAAAGCCGGGAGAAACCTTTGATTATGTCTATAAGCTGCCTAAAGATCATCCCCCGGGGACATATTGGTATCATCCTCATTTACATCACTACACAGATGCACAAGTTGGTGGTGGAATGCTTGGGGCAATAATTGTTCGAGGAAATATTGATGAACTTCCTGGAATTAAGGGCGTGCCAGAAAGAACACTAGTGCTTACTACGTGGGATAAGGGAAATGATGTGGGAAGACTCGTAAATAATATGGTGAACCCAACTATGTATGTGAGACCTTTTGAGACCCTTAGACTACGTCTTGTTAATGCATCAAACGATGATTTTTATAATATAAAAATTCCAGGACAAAAGCTTCATATTATATCCCGTGACGGAAATACGCTTTCTGAAGTGGAAAATAAGGACTCAGAAGTCATGGCGCCAGGGGATAGGATTGAGATTTTATTTCAGGCAGGGCCATGGGGTGAATATTCTGTCCAATCTGCAAAATATGAGCAAGGTTTTTTTACATATCCCAAGCAGGACTTTATGAAAATAAAAGTATTTGGTCTTCCGGTAATACCTCAATCTTTACCAACTAAGCTTATTCCCTATGATAATTTTAAAGACGCAAAAATAGATAACACCAGAATTCTTACATTTTCTGAAGGAGGGACAACGATGAATCCTACGTATTTATTGGATGGAAAAGAATTTAATCCGGATGTTGTAAATCAGATTATGACACTTGGAACTACAGAAGAGTGGCAACTCGTAAATGAGTCAGGTGAAGTACATCCATTCCATATTCATATAAATCCGTTTCAAGTAGTCTCTATTAACGGTGTACCTGTTAATCGCAAAAGTTTAGATGATACATTCCCAGTTCCTGCAAAGGGAGTCGTAACAATACGTACAAAATATCAAGATTTTGACGGAAAATATGTTTTGCATTGCCATATTCTTTTCCATGAAGATAACGGCATGATGCAGTTGGTGGAAGTGGTGCCACCTGGTAAATCTCCAGCACCAGATAATGGAAAACCAGACCGTGAAGGAATGCCAGAGATGGACCACGGCATGATGAACATGAGTAAAGGGAGGCCACGAAAAATAAATGTAAGTATAACGCCATTCCCTACAATGGACAGTGAAATGCTACATAAACTCAATATTCCCCATACTCATGATAAAGATGGCACTCCTCATGTAACCCAATAATTTTTCGAGTTTTTATGAACGGTTCGTGGGTAATATGTAAAATATTCTTGCTGGGGGACATAGACGCTGTTCGAACTTTTCGGCAGTCTTCAGAAGAGAATTCTATATTCCGAATTACCATGGATGGCATTTGTTAACTACGTAAACAACTATGTTATATCTTCGGTTTTGACATTTCCCGCACGTTTGTAATAGCCAAAGAAAGTACCACTTGGAGTAACTTTGGATTTA
>CAZXFJ010000011.1:0-26958 GCA_964640435.1 uncultured Gammaproteobacteria bacterium
CCGTGATTAAGAACAGAATCTGCTACTTTAAATGCTTCAAGAAGTGAGAGCTTTTTATCAATTACTTCTAGAATTCTTTGATTAGGAATAACAATTAATGTGTCTACTCGTTCTTTAAGAGATTCTATTCCTTCTTCTGCTGCAACCATGCGTCTAGCACCTTCAAATTGAAATGGTTTTGTAACAACAGCAACTGTTAGTGCTCCTACTTCTTTTGCAACTTCTGCAATAACGCTTGTTGCACCAGTTCCTGTCCCTCCACCCATTCCAGCTGTTAAAAAAACCATGTCAGTTCCTTCTAACATGTCTTTTATTTTTTCTCGTGATTCTTCAGCAGCATTGCGTCCTACATCAGGATTTCCTCCAGATCCTAAACCACGGGTAAGATTTTCTCCTATTTGAACTTTTACATCCGCTTTGTTTACAAGAAGTGCTTGAGCATCAGTGTTAATTGCCATGAATTCAACTCCACCAATTTGGCCGTCTGAAATCATAGTGTTAATAGCATTAGATCCTCCGCCTCCAACACCAATTACGCGGATCTTAGCAAAGGAAGTTGTTTGAGGTTTTATCAGCATGGTGTTTGAAATTTATACGTACCCTAAATGTAGTGACATGCTAACATAAATGACTTTTCAATGCAAGGTAGTCAAACTGATATTTTTTACTTCGGCATGAAGGATTTAAGAAGTTTTGTGATGCTGTTTGTTATACCATTTAAAAAGCCCATATTCATAGGCAACATTCCACCAATACCACGTCCTGATTCTTCACCTTGAAAACTTTTTGCATACACTAAAAGTCCAATTGCTGTTGCATAAGAAGGGTTCTCTGCATCATCAATTAATCCTGTTATGTTTGCTGGAAGCGCAAGGCGAACTGGCATAGCAAGCATTCTTTTAGCAGACTCTTCTACCCCTGCTGTTCTTGATCCTCCACCTGTAATGACAATTCCTGCTGGAGTTTGAGTAGCAAACCCGCTCTTCTTAAGTTCAATTCCAATCATTGTAAATAATTCGTTTAATCTTGGCTTTATAATTCCATCAACAAGAGTTTTGTTGGAAACCTTCTTTAGATCTTCCATAAGGTTTAGCGCTGTAACATCTAGCTCATCTGAGTCATCATCTTTTGGCTCAAGTGGCTTTTTCTTTGTATATTTTTTAGAAAGGTGTAGTTTTATTTTCTCTGCAGATTCAAGTGAGATTCGAAGTCCAATGGCTAAGTCATTTGTAATATGCCTTGCTCCAATTGGAATAACTGAAGAGTAGGAAAGTGCTCCATCAACATAGATACAGATATTTGTAACACCCGCTCCAATATCAACCACAATTACACCAAGCTCTTTTTCTGTATCTGTTAGAACTGCCAGCGCTGATGCAAGACCCGAGAAAACAACTCCCGTAACATTAACTCCTGCTTCTTGCTCAAGAACTCTTTCAACATTTTTAACTGAAACAGAATTACCCGTAATGATGTGTGTATCAACTTCAAGCCTTACTCCAGTCATTCCTGCTGGATCCTTTATCCCACTTTCACCATCAACAGTAAATGACTTTGGGAGAACATGGAGAATTGTTGTTGTAGATGGGGTTGAAACAGCTCCTGCTGCTTCAAGAACTCTTTGAACATCAGATTCATTTATTTCACCATTTGGGGAAGAAATTGCGACAACTCCTTTTGAATTTTGACTTAAAATGTGAACTCCAGATAGCGAAACAAATACGCGGTCAACTGAATATCCAGCCATACGCTCTGCTGCATCAAGAGAAGCATTAATTGAGCTTGCTGCCTCCTCAATATCAACTATCTGACCACGGCGAATTCCTTTTGAAGGAACCTCTGACACACCGAGAATATTTACTGCATCGTCATTAAGCTGCCCAATGACAGTTGCAATTTTTGAAGAACCTATATCAATACCGACAGCGATTGCGGAATCAGCCATAATTTTACCAACCAAATAATGTCACCCTGCTTGTGCGTGACAAAATAAAAGATTGTACTCTTTTATAGTAGTATAAGCACTAGAATTTTACAATAGGGCGCGTGCTAGTAAGATCTATTAAAGTAGGCTTTTTACTGTTAACTGTTAGGTGCTGTAAAATTAGAATTACAGAATCAACTTGCCATTTAACATCCTGATTTTTGGAGAAGAGGACTTTTGGACCATCCACAATTTCAACTTCAATATTTGCTGAATCTGATGCTTCATTAATTGACTCTATAGAAAAGTTCTTTTCTTCAAGCTTCTTTGAAATTCCTGCGATTGTTGCTTTTGTACCAACTGGGGCAATTATATTCTTCGCAATAGTCACTTCTTTTGGCGCAAAGATAACTGGTAAAACTTGGTTAGTAAGAAAAAGAATTACAACAAGCGCGATTAAACCCAAAATAATTACAACAACGGTTTTGAATATTTTATTATTGCGTGATCTAGCGGCTCTTCGTACCATAACTTTCAACTATATCTGCGATTTTTTGCGCAGAATCCTTTACAACATAGGATTCTGCCTTATCCATGTTCTTTTTATACAGACTAGCACTATCAATCATTTCCTTTATCTTAAGCTTTAAATTATCTGCATTTATGTCCTCTTCCAACACATAGTCACCTATACCAATTCTCTTCAACAGCTTGGCATTTGCAAGCTGCTCATTGTTTTGACCATATGGAAGAGGAATTAAAAGACTTACTTTTTTCTTTGCCATTATTTCAAAAACTGTATTTGCCCCAGAACGTGATACTAGAAGGTCTGCTTCTGCGAGAACAAATCCAATCTCTTCTGGGAAAATGAACTTGCGAAGCATATATCTTTTCTTCTTGTCTTCCGGCAGAGAATTTCTTAACTTCTCAAGTTTTTCAAAATCACGAAACTTCTCACTATCTCCTGTCTGGTGAATTAGTATGTAATCTGATAGAAGATCTTCTGCTGTCTCATAAATCCTGTTGTTAATAAAGTGAGAACCAGTACTTCCCCCAGTAATATATATAATCTTTTTATTTTCGGAAGGCAGAGGAAGTTTTTTCTCGACTTTAAATACTTCTGGTCTTAGTGGATCTCCTGTAAAAACAGTCTTACCGGCTGGGAAAAAGCTTTTAGAGCTTTCAAAAGAAATACAAACACTGTTTGCAATTTTGCTAATTAATTTACTTGCAAGACCTGCATGTTGAGTTTGTTCATGCAAGACAACTGGAATGCCTGACAACTTTGCTGCGTATGCCACTGGAAGACCAATGTATCCTCCAAATGTTAAAACAACATCTGGTTTTATGCGCTTTAGATGTTTTTGTGCTTGAAGAAAACCATTGGGGGTTTTAAGAAGAGATGAAACAGTATACGCACTAAATTTTCTCTGATATCTGCCTGTTTTTATTTCAACAAATTCAATATTTTCCTTTTTACATACTTCATATTCATAAGACTCGCTCTTATCATTTTCAAATGGGTAACGTCTCCCAATAACGACAAGCTCATGTCCTCGTTTCTTAAATTCCTCAATTAATGCATATGCTGGAGAAAAATGTCCTCCTGTAATTAATATTCTCATATATGGTGTTTTACATCCTTTCCTGCGTGCATTTTAACTTTTGACTTGTGTGACTCACGGTTTGCAATACTCATAAGAATTCCAACTGATACTAAGTTAATTATAAGGGATGAACCTCCATAAGAGATGAAAGGCAGCGGAACTCCCGTTAACGGCATCAAAACAACCTGCGATGCTATATTAACAAATGCTTGCAGTGCAATAAAGGAGATAATTCCGGCAGCTAGCAACTTTCCAAAAGGATCCGGCGAATTAATAGCGATTGAAAAACCTGTAAAAATAAATGCTCCATAAAGCAGAATTAGAAATCCTGCAAAAATAAATCCTCCTTCTTCAGCAAAAAGTGAGAAAATTGAATCAGTTGTACTTTCCGGTAAATATGCATATTTTTGAACAGAGCGTCCAAATCCAACTCCAGTTACCCCACCGGATCCAATAGCAATGAGCCCTTGCTTTACCTGATATGAAGTAGTGCTCAAATCATTCGCATTAAAACGAGCAAAATCAGTAAACCGTGCAACACGATATGGCTCAAGCTTAATAAGTCCTATAACCGCCACAAATATAAGCAGTGCTATTAAACCCATATCCTTTAAAGGTGCACCAGATAAAAAGTACATTATTGTTGCTGTTGCACCAATTATCATAGCCGTTCCCATATCAGGCTCAATAATAACAAGAAAAACAGCAGCGCCAAGAAGCATCATAAAAGCCAAAAACCTTCCCTTCTCCTTTATAGAAAGCCATGCTGCAAGATAAATTGCCATTGTGATTTTCAATAACTCCGAAGGCTGTACAACAGTAAAGCCTAAATTAAGCCATCGATGTGCTCCCTTAAGCGAAAGTCCAATTCCTGGAAAGAAAACTAAAATCAAAAGTACTATTGAAAAAAGTAAAAGAGGAAGTGCAAATTTATAATAAATCTTGTAATTTATTTTTGAAATTACTAGAGCCGCTACTCCTCCGATAAGAAGCCAAATAGCCTGGTTTTTAGCAAAATAGTATTTATCTCCTATTGCTAGCGCTGCATTGTAAGTGGAGCTTTCGTAAAGAATAAAGACACTTACCATTGCAAAGAAAAAAGCAAAAGCAAAGATTAAAATACTGAGCCTGTTCATGAGGTAGTATCTAGTTTAATAGTATTAACGAAGGAAGGCAATATAAAGTCCGAGTAAAGCAAAAACTACTCCCAAGAGCCAAGCACGCATAACAACCTTTGGTTCTTCCCAACCTTTTTTCAAAAAGTATAAATGCAAAGGTGCAATAGGCAATATTCTTTTACCCCAAAATTTTCTTGAAATCATTTGAATAAGTGAAGAACCTACTTCAATAACAAAAACTCCTCCGATAATAGCAACTGAGATTGGCTTACCAGTTAAGAGTCCAATAACTGCCAAAACTGCTCCAAGAGATAATGCTCCTACATCCCCAAGCCAAAGTCTTGCCTTATAAATATTAAAGTAAAGAAATGCTGCACAGCTTCCTAGAAGTGTTGCAATAAATACTGAAAGGAAAGGATCAATATTTGATCCTGACATAGCAAGAAAGGCAATTAAACAGATTAAAAGAAGACCCGTTGATAATCCGTCTAGTCCATCAGCGATGTTAACTGCATTTGTGAATGAAACAATAACTATTGCTGCAAAAAGAATATAGAAAACTCCTAGTGTTACTTGTCCAAACCAATGGATATATACAAAGTCATATCCTAGTTGGAAATACATTATGGAACCTATGATTAAAGCGAGAATTGTTTGAATAACAAGCTTATGAGTCAGCTTTAAGCCAAAGATTCCCGTGTTCTTATTAAATATCTTGCGTAAATCATCATAGAAACCAAGTGCACCAAACCCTACAAATGAGAAAAGAAGAACAAATAACTCCCATGCTTTAACTTCAATAGAAAGAAGTCCATAAGCCCAAAGAGTCAAAATTGTAACTACGCCAATTATTAATAGTCCACCACCAAATGGTGTACCTATCTTCCATTCTGATAATTTGTCAAAAACTCTTATCTTATTATTGAAAACATCATGGTGAAATTGAGTTTTTTGAAGCTTAATTTTATACAAAAAGTCAATAAAAGGAACCAGGAGGATACCCGTAATAATTAGGGACAGGATCGAAAATCCAAATACTTGCTCCATAAAGAGTAGGAATAATTATATCACGCACGGAAGCTATTTAAAACAATAGGTAATTTTTCTTACATGATTCGAACTACATTGGGATCACAATCTTATAGTTTAATTAGCCTCCTTTATGATATAATCCACATATGAAAGAGGTGCAGAGACATAGTAAACACATGAGTGCAATAAGGGAGATAAGAGGACAATCGGTCACTAGAAAATATAAGTTCTGGTTAACATCTAAAGAAATCCCAGTAGCTTCACCACCTCCAGTAGAAATTTCAAAGTACCCTTTAAAAGTTAAGGGAATAAGTCAAAGTGCCCTTGTGGTTGCAGCTTTGGAACATAATTTGCCCATATATTTAGCCTCTACTGACTCTACCCCTGAAAATTTGGAAGCACTTATAAATACAGCAAAAAAAATTAAGCAGCGTGCAGCATCAAGAGGAGTTGCAAGAAGTATCAAATTAACTCCTGAAAGAAGATCTGAGATAGCTAAAAAAGCTGCAGATGCAAGATGGGAAGGAAAAAATACTCTACCAAGGTAATTCGATTCTAATTCCTAATGGTAGTTAGTCAACAAACTTGAGGTAGCCTCAGACTGAATTACTTGTTTCCATTGTTCTAAAGATGAACGTATTTGGTTCCAATTCAAAAACATTTGGGTCACAACCTATAATAGTTTACTCTAAAGCTAAATCGTGGTAAAATGAGGCCATGGAAAATGAACGAAGAGTTTTGCAGCCAAAAGATTCTATTAAGCCGCAAGAATTTACACAGGCAAATTGGGAATATCTCATAACACTTATTCATACTGGTGAAGTTTTTAAAAATTATCTTTTTCGTGATAAGACAACTCCTCCTCTTCCAAATATAAATACTAGTACGAAAAACTGGAAGCAACAGATGCTAGTAGATCTTTATAAAGTTGATAAAAGATTTGATCAAGTTAGACAACCTAAAATTCCCCAAGCCTATTTCAATGCCAAGGTTCAATCATTAAAGAATGCCGCTAAAGAAATTAAGAAAAACAATCGCTATGAATCCCTACCTCAATTGTTGGCGACTACTGTCGAATATCCAAACCGAGCGAGACAACTAATGGTAAGCAACATACGTACTGTTTATCTTTTACTATGCGAGCCAAATAAATTTTTAGTGGGCGTAGGAGAAGAACTTCGTTGGAAAGATGTTAATTGGCCAAATGAGGGCATAGATCATCAAGAATTTTATGATAGAACGACAGGCTTGGCATCAGTTTATCTTCCTCTACTTGAAACAGATATTGATCCCGAATTAATCCCCAATAATCCAATAAATAGTCATGATAATAGCTTGCAAAACTTAAACGTTCCAAAACCAGCTAGAAGTATTGAAGAATTATTGGAGGATGCATATTATCATCAACGATATATTGTTCCACCAGAAGGAGCAGAAGTTAGATTTAGAAATGCTGGAGACATTGATCGCATGATATTAAAACAAGGACAAGATAATATAACTGCAAGATTTATTACTTCAAAAGGGGATGAAACAGTTAGTCTTTCTCTTGATGGTGCTGAACACGTCCCAATGAGAATAATGAGCGGAGAGGAAGCCTTAAAAAACGTTCATGGAAACTTAGAAAATATTGTAGCTGAGGCATATCATGATATCGTAACTGCAAAAGAATTACCAAAAAATAGATTTAAGAGATTAGGTGATACTTCAATTAACGAAGTATCTGAGGATGAAAATACACCACAAGTTATATATATTCCAAGAGTCTTAAGACTTGGACAAGAAACAGAAGTAAGACTACCTTTTGATGCAACTACTAGAGAAATTGCTCCTCACAGAGTTTCTGGACACATTAGAAAAGGTAATATGACCGAAAAACATCGTCTTGCATTAGTTGAATTTGAAGAACAAAATGGAATTTCAATTCTAGATCACATTCCCGATGGTTATACTTTTGTAAGACCTTTTACGGTTCCCGTTGGTAGCGACATGAGATTAACGGAATTACCAATTTTCATTAAGCGAAGAATTGAAACACAATTACAACAAGAAATAAAAAAAGGCATAAATTCTAATTCCTAGTGGTAGTTATTAATTAGATTTAAATTGAGGTTGCTTTGGTAGAAAAATTATCCAACCATCTATTTCATTCAAGATTAATAAACTTTTTTTGAATTAATAAGAGATAGTATTCTTGCAGATTCTTTCCCCTCAAATACTACTACATCTTCATTGCTACAGTTTTCATTTATAAACTTTGCTATCTTTGCAGGATTTGCCAATACTACTTCACAGTTGGAATTTGCTTTTTTGACTCCCTTAATAATTGCTTTATTCTGATTATCATTTGTTAAAAATAGATAATCACAAGACTTTCCAATTTCGCGTGCCAACATTTCATGAACTTCTTTTGAACTTCGTCCAAGCTCTACAAGTGGCTCAAGAACAAAAATTTTCTTTCCTTTATATAACTGAACATATGATATCGCTCTTAAAACTGAATTAATATTTGCGTTGTGAGTATCATCAATTAATACAGTTTTCTTAGAGTTTATTCTTGGCTCCATTGTCGATTTTAATGGTTTAAGAGAAGAAAGAGTTTTTTTGATTAATGAAAAATCCATTCCAATGTATGCTGCAATAAAAATGGCCGGAAGAAGATTTTCTATGTTAGATCTTCCTAATAATTTTATTCTTGATAACTTGTAATTTTTACCAAGAACTTTAACATCAAAAGTTAAATGAAATTTTGCTTCATCAATTTTTGTTACAGCAATATCTGCTTTACCGGCAGTAGAATAAGTAAACTTCTTATTTTGAGTTTGAGAAAGAAGTGTCCTATTGTATTCGCTTGTTGAATTAAAAAGAGCTATCCCATCTTTCGACAAACCATTAATTGCTTCAAGTTTTGATGATAAAACTTGCTCCATGTTTCCAAATGTTGATATCTTTTGCTCATTAATTCCACAAACAATTACAATTTTTGGTGCAACAATTCCAATCATCTCTGAAATATCACCTTTTTTATAATCGTCCATTTCAGCGATAAAGATTTGCTTTGAAGGTTTAAGTTTTTTGTTAACAACTTTAGCAATTCCGAATGCATCATTAAATGCAGTATCAACTTCTAAAACGTCATATTTTACTGAAAGAACTTTTGTTAAAAACTCTTTTGTTGACCCACGACCATAGCTTCCAACAATTGCTATAGTTAACAGGTTTGGTCTTGCAGATATTTTTGATATTGCTCGATTTATCTTTGCATCTCTTAAAAAGTCAAAGAAAATAGAAAGTATCCAAACAAAGAAACAAACAAGGAAAAACAAAAGTTTGTTTATGAGCAGCATCCATAAATATGCATCGAGCGGAAGGAAAAGGAAAAGTGATGATTCAACAATCATTACTGCAATAAAGATAGTAATAGCATTTGGGGTTATTCTAGGGAAAGCAAAACTTTGAACAAGTATTTTTTTAAGCAAGACTATTGATAGCGCAAGATAAAGAAAGAAAACTGATAAGTGATACCATTCGTCCACATTCCAGAAGATTGTCGAAACATAAGCAAAAATTAATAGCCATTTGGCAACACTTGGCCAGCCAATAACCATTGACCGCCCTACTTTTGTTTCTTTAAAATGAAGAAAGACTCTTTTAAATGAATATTCTTTATCGTCAAAAAGTTTTAACCACGAGATTAATTCCGCAATTATGTTTATAAAAAAGAGGAATGATGTGAGATTAAATAATATGCCAAACATGCCAAACGCTTACTTTTTATTTGTTTGGGCAGAATCCTTATTCTTCTCTACTACTTCAGCAAACTTAGTGTAGTAGATAGTATCGGACTCAATATTTTTCATAACAGTTGTTGATGGACCGATACTTACATGATTCCCAATTATTATTCCTGGCATTGTAGTGACTCTTGCACCAAGATATGTCTTTGCACCAATTATTACTCCAAGAGACCTCATTCCAGAATCTACTTTCTCGCCCTTTATAGTTGCTGTAACGCTTGAGCGATCAAGTTTTACATTTGCACTTGTAAAGAAGGCTCCAAGACGACTATCTTCTCCGAG
Source organism: uncultured Gammaproteobacteria bacterium (assembly GCA_964640435.1). Lineage (GTDB taxonomy): Bacteria > Patescibacteriota > Microgenomatia > Levybacterales > GWA1-39-11 > GWA1-39-11. The sequence goes on from CAZXFJ010000011.1 coordinate 9,761, forward strand.
AATCGAATCCTCAAGATGTCCTGAATGGGTTTTTGCTTTTTCAAAAATAAGTGAGTTTTTAAGCTCCATGTATCCTCCAACAACACTTGCTTCTTCGATATCACTCCCATTACGAACTAAAGCATTTGATCCAACAAAAGAATTTTTACCAATATACGCAGGTCCTTTTATTACTGCGTTTTCAGCGACAGTTGCACCTTCTTCAATTACAACATTTCCAATAATTTGAGCAGATGGATCAATTTGTGCTTTAGCGGAAATTTTTCTTGTTTGCTTTGAAAGAATATAATCTTTTAAAGTTAAAAGGTCCCAAGGATATTTAAGTGTTACCGTAGGTTGAGTTGTTACAGCTACTCTTACATTTCCCATCTTTGCATAAGCATCTAGTGCATCTTCAAAGCTATAGTGGCCTTTTTTTGTTTTCTTTAGAACATCAACAAATTCTTGATTTATAAAATAAACTCCAGCAATTCTGTAATTTGAAAAACCTGCAGCATCGGTTGGCTTTTCTTTAATCTCAAGAACCTTATCACCATCAATCTTTATTGCACCGTACTTTACTCCTGCTTTTCCTTCTTTAGCAAGAATCACAACATTTTTGTTTGTCCCCTTTACTCGGTTGATGTCTTTTGCGACTTCATCAAATTCAACATGTTGAGGATTAATAACATAGAAGTCACCTTTAATATGTTTTAAACATGCAAGTACCCCGTCCCCCATACCCGTTGGTTTATCAAGTGTTGCATATGAAATCTTAACACCATATTTTTTCCCATTTCCCAAAAACTCTTCACAGTCATTTACTTTCCCAGTAAGAATTACAATATCTGTAATTCCAGCTCTTTTAATTGAACGAACTGTATGAGTAATTATTGGGTCACCTGCTATTTTTACAAGACTTTTATGTTTACCATTGAAAGGAAAAAAACGGCTTGATTCACCAGCCGCAAGAAGAATTGCTTGCATTAGAAGTTTACCTCCTCAGGGATCGCAACAATTGATGCTCCGAGGGATTTAAGTCTTGAATCAAAGGCCTCATATCCACGCTCAATATGTTCAAACCCGTAAACAATACTTGTTCCTTTTGCAATTAAACAAGCAATAACTAGTGTTGCTCCAGCACGAAGATCTGCAACGTTTAATACTCCATTATGAAGCTTTGATGGGCCTGTAATCTTAAGACCTTGGTTTTTATATACTTTTTCATCATCTTCAAAGTCAAAGTTATAGAATTCTTTAGGATTTTCTACTTTTGGAGAGAAGAATGATAATTGGGCTCCCATTTTCTTAAGCTCTGAAACATAAGCAAAGCGATTCTCATAAACAGTTTCATGGATTGTTGATACACCTTCTGCCTGAGTTGCAAGAACTGACCATGGACCTTGCCAATCAGTCATAAAAGCTGGATGTGGACCTGTAACAACATCTGTTGCACGAATTTTATCTTTAATATAGAAGCGTACTCCCTGCTCTGTTTCTTCCCATCCGCCACCTGCTTCTTCAAACTTAACTAAAAATGCATCGATATCACGCATATTTATGTTCTTTATCCAAATGTTTCCACCAGTTAATGCTGACATAACAGCAAAAGTAATTGCTTCATTTCTGTCAGGCATAATTCTATATGTTGTTCCGTGAAGTTTTGCTACACCTTCAATTTTTATTCTTCGAGCGCCATCTCGTTTTACATTTGCTCCCATTTGGTTTAAAAGGTTTATAAGATCGTCTACTTCTGGCTCTTCAGCTGCATTTTCAAGAATTGTTGTTCCTTCTGCCAAAACTGCAGCCAAAATAAGAGTCTCTGTCCCTGTGTGAGTATTCTTAACAAATGTGTAATCAGCACCTCTTAGCTTTTCGCAGGTTGCGTGGAAAAAACCATCGTCTGACAAATAGTTAATTTTTGCTCCCATTTTTTCAAGACCCTCAATATGCCTATCAATCGGACGTGATCCGAGCCTACAACCACCTGGATTTGGAACTATTGCTTCACCTTTGCGAATTAGAAGTGGTCCTAAAAACATCGCAGCGGTTCGGCTTTTTGCACCAGCCTCAAGTGGAATTTCAGCACTTTTTATCTCTTCGTAGCGTATTTTTAGCCTGTGATCGTCTACTTCAACAGTTGCACCAAGTCCTTCTGCAACAGAAATTGCTACATCAAGATCTGAAATTAGAGGAACATTTTCGATTATTACTTCATCAGAGGTGAGGGAGGCTGCAACGATTGCTTTTGTAACCACATTTTTTGCTCCGGTAACAGATATTGTTCCAGAGAGTTTATTGCCACCTTTAATAATGTATTTTTTCATTTCTGCGTCGTTAATAATTGCCCCACCTTATATACATCGCCCGCTCCCATAGTAACAATTACAAAATCTGAGGATTGGACGTTTTGATCTATGTATTTTACCACATTTTCGAGGCTATTGACGAAATTTGCATGTAAATTGATCTTATGTAATTCTTCAACAAATTGATTATCAAGTGCTTCACCCTCAGCCTCGCCCCGTTTGGCTGCAAAAGTAGAGAGAATTATAATCTCAGATGCACCTATCATTGAACCTACAAACTCAGAAAAAAGAGCTCTTGTTCTTGAAAAAGTATGGAATTGATAAACAAGAAAGATCTTTTTGCCAGTTGAGGCTTTAATCGCTTCGAGCGTCTTCTTTATCTCTTCAGGGTGATGTGCATAATCATCGACGATCATTTGACCATGTTTTGTTTGTCCCACTACCTCTTGTCGCCTTGCAACACCTTTAAATTTCTCAAGACCTGATGCAATCTTTTGAGCTGGAATTCCTAGCTCAAAAAGAAGAGTTATAACGCTTAGAGCATTTTTCGCATTGTAGTAACCTGGAACTGACAACTTAAATTCACCAATTTCTGTGCCATTTCGAAAAACTTTAAATGTTGATCCCCACCCAGCGTCTTTATAATCTTTAATAATAAATTCGTTAGTATCAGATGCTCCAAAAGTAATAATTCTTGGTTTTGAGCCTATTTTTTGCAAAACATCTAGCGCATTCTTGTCATCACCATTAACTACAAGCGTTCCAGTATCAGGCAGATTTGATGCAAACTCAGCATAAGCATTTTTTACTGCATCAATATCTTTATAAAAATCAGGGTGATCAAAATCAACATTGTTAATTATAAGTGCTTTTGGTTTTTGGTAATAAAACTTTGGGACTGGATCATAGGTTTTTTCAGATACATATTCATCAGCTTCTGCTACAAAATATATTCCGTGACCAAAATGTCCTGCTGCACCAATTGGAGATATCTCACTTGAACCGACTGTAAAACTTGGATCAAGATTTGATTCCATAAGGACCGTTGCCATCATTCCCGAAATCGTAGTTTTTCCATGAGACCCTGATACAGAAATTCCTTCGATATCAGTCCTTTCAAAAAGTGTTCCAGACATAAAAAGTCCTACAGCTTGACCATGGGAAATAACCTTAATATCTTTTTTGTATGCCACTTTTGATTCCGCGTTTTCAAACCCTTCATGTGCTCCAGTTGCAATAAAAAGACATTGGGCGGGAGGTGTACCACCAAAAAAGTTCTCAACATTTTCTTCTTTGAAACCAACTAAAGGAGTAATTCCTGCATTTTTAAGCTCAATATCAGTTATAAATTCATCAGCAATATCAGATCCGGCAACTTCAAAACCTGCTTGCTTTGCGATAATAGCAAGACTTGCCATTCCGACCCCTTTGATACCCATGAAATATATTTTTCTATACATATAATCTTATTCTACTTGTTAAAAACACTTAATTATATACACAATTTGTTGAAAGGCCCTAGGATTATTATGTGTTGATGTGCTTTTGGCACTTATGGCTGCCATTGCCATAATATCACCACACTTTTCATCTTTCGGGCCCTCGTACTTGATTGTTGTCAGGGCCTTCCCTGATTTCTGTGCGTCACACGAGCGATTTGGTCGTTACCCCACCTCCGCAGCTTTGTAACTAACTTGGAGAGAATATATCTCATGAAAATCCATCCGGTTACCATGAAAACAAAGAAGCCTATTAGAACAAGTGCTCCTCCAAGTGGCGTGATAAAACTGACGGCTGAGCCGATAACGGTAAGAACAAACGATCCTCCGAACAACTCAAGTGTGAGCTGAGGTTCTCGAAAGTTGTACATATCGTCAACGAACTCAACGGTACTTCGAAGCAGATAGCTTCTAACAACCTTTCGATAGAGATTCCTTAGCAAGGTGAACAAAGCGACTGTGGCAGAAACACCTGCTCTAACTATCTTCGAGCTTTTGACAAGCAGAATAAGGCGCATTACCCGGTTTGCAATCTTTCTCGATATCCGTTCGAGCGGCTCTCCTCCAATGGCCTGAACTGCAAGAGCAAACATTATAACTACCGTAAACCCAGCAATAGCCATTACCCAGAAACCGATCAAGAGGTCAATAGACATAAACCGGTAACCACCATATGTGATGAGCCCGAAACAGACCATCATGAAGACATATGAAACTACACTTGCCAGCTTGGAAATCCACATTAAACTCACCTCCGTGACTACGTTTACAACAATTCAAAGTGCAAGATTTAGTCAGGATAGTACTCCGTTCCCGGCTACCATCTGACAGATGAGATTATATCACTTTTTGAACTTAAATAAATCCTATAGGACTAATTTGAAGGGATATTGTAGTACTTAATAAGATCGCGGGCTATATTGAAGAAAATTGGCGCTGCAGTTTCTGCTCCATAAATGGATGTTTTAGGCTTATGAACGACCACGAGCATGGTAACTTTTGGATTATGTGCTGGGAAAAAACCAACAAATGAAGCAACTGTTTGATTAGGGTCATAATGTCCTGCTACTGGAATCTGAGCAGTACCAGTTTTACCAGCAATCTTATATCCTTTTATCTTTGTCCATTGCGCTTCTCCTTTTTCAACTGCATCAACCATCATAGAAGTTACAGTTTTTGCAGCAGCAGTAGAAATAGTCCTGTTCTTCTCTTTAGGTTTTATATCAATCGTCTTGCCATCTGGAGTTGTAATTTGATCAACAACATAAGGTTGCATAAGCTTTCCTCCATTAGCAATTGAATTAACTGCCGTTACAAGTTGAATTGGAGTAAGAGAGATACCTTGTCCAAAAGATGCCGTTGCCAAATCAATGGTATACCAGTCTTTTTCATCTTTTATGACTCCTGTTGTTTCTCCCTGTAAATCAACTCCAGTCGGCTTTCCTAAACCATAACGGTGGAAATAATCAATCATTGTCGAAAGACCTAGTTTTCGGCTAACAAAAACCATTCCAGTATTATCAGAGTGGATAATTACATCATTCATTGAAATATTTGGAATATATTGGTTATTCCAAGTTCTAATATCATATTCACCTATTTTTACAGGACTGTCACATATGTTACATCGTGTTTGAGGAGTAACGAGGCCCTTATCAATCGCTGCTCCCATTACTAAAACCTTAAAAGTACTTCCTGGTTCATAGAGGCTAGAAAGAATAGGATTGGTATATGACTTAGTATCAAAATCATAATATGTTTGAGGGTCAAAATCAGGATATGATGCCATTCCAAGTATCTTGCCAGTTGTAGGCTCCATTATGATCACACTTGCACCATCCGCTTCATACTTTTGAACACCAGCAAGTAATGCTTTTTGGGCAAAGTACTGTACTGACCGATCAATAGTAAGCTTTATATTTCTTCCATCAATTTTTGGCGACTCACGGATATCTCCAACAATATCGTTTCCTAGCGCGTCGCGAATTGCATAATTTGCTCCATCACGCCCTGCAAGTTGCTCATTGTATCGACCTTCAATTCCGAAATATCCTTCATGATTTCCATCTGCATTTCGTCCTACAAATCCTACTAAGTGTGCCGCCATTGAAGCTTCTGGATAAAACCTTGTATATTCTTCTTCAAACCCAAGACCGGGAACTTTCAGTGCTTCAAGCTTTGTTTTTGTATCATTATCTAAGTTCTGCCCCAGACGAACCCAGAAAAGATCTTTTGAAAGTTGTGCAGAAACAGATGCTGCATCAACATTTAAGATGCTGGCAATTTTTCCTGCTGTATATTCTTTATCTTTAATTAACTTTGGGTTTGTATATGCAAGGTAAGAGATTGTATTTGTTGCAAGAGGAAAATTATCAGAGGACATAATTTCACCACGAATTGCTGGAATTGTGAGAACCTGTGAACTTTGCTTAATTCCAATGTTTTTTAGCCCTTCCGCTTTTACAGTCTGCCAATATAGAAGACGCGTGACTAGTACGCCGTAAAGAAAAAAGAATACAAGTAGTATTATGCCGAAGCGAAGATGTTCGGTTTTTTTCATCTATTAATAGCAAGCGGAATAGGATCGTAAACCGATACTATGCTTTTATTTGATTCAAAACCAAGCTCTGCAGCACGAGATGCTATTGTTGCATAGGATGAGTATTTCAAAACCTGAGCACTAAGTGCCATATTACTTTCTGAAACTTCTGCAATTTCAGCTTTAATTTTTGTTACATCAATACTTTGAAGTGCTGAAGTATTTGAGATAAAAATGCTTACAGACTGTGTTACTACAGCTGTAATTACTAGTACTATTATTGATAATGTTAAAAGTTTTTTCATTTTTTTTCTATAATTCTAAGTTTTGCGCTTCTTGAGCGTCTATTTCTTCTTTCCTCTTCAAAATTGGCTACTAACGGCTTTTTAGTAATAATTTCTCCACCGCTTCTAGCAAATTCCAAAAAAGATAGTTTTACAATTCTATCTTCTAATGAATGGAATGAAATAATTTCAAACCTTCCACCTTCGTTAAGAAGTTTGAATCCACCACCAATTCCTTTTTTTAAGCTATTAATTTCATCATTTACTGCAATTCGTATTGCTTGAAATATTCTTGTTGAAGGGTTAATTTTTCCGTTCGGTTTTATGACACTTTCAATGATCGTTGCGAGCTTTCTACTTGTGTTAATTTCTGACTTATCCCGTTCTTGGACTATTGCGTGAGCCACTTCCTTTGCTTTCATCTCTTCACCGTATCTAGCAAAGATCTCACGCAGTTCGTCCTCTGACCAACTGTTGATAATTTCAAATGCTGTTAAATTTCCATCTTGATTCATTCTCATGTCTAGTTCTTCTTCGCGAATAAAAGAAAAACCTCTTCCGGAATCATCTATTTGATAACTTGAAACTCCCAAATCGAGCAGTATTCCATCTACATCTGTAAAATCATGTGCTTTTGCAATTTCTTCAATATCAGAAAAATTAGCGTGTTCAAGTATCAAACGCCCCGTATTTATTTCGGATTCAAACTTCTTTTTAAGGTGCTTTATTGCTTCTCTGTCCTGATCTATGCCTAAAACTCTTCCCCCACTTTTTAATATTTCTTCCGTGTGTCCTCCCCCTCCGATTGTTCCGTCTATATATTTCCCATCCTTTTTAACTCTTAATCCTTCGACTACTTCTTTTAACAATACCGGTGTGTGAAAGTTATTCATTTCCCCTCTCTTTCGTGTTTGTAACCAATCTTTTCGAAATCCTATCAATGTTTTTCTCTAAATTCCCCCGATATTCTTCCCAACGCTTCTTATCCCAAACCTCGACGTATTGCGACAATCCTAAGAAAACGACTTCTGTTTCAATCTGTCCAAATTTTCGTAAGTAGCTTGGTAATACAAACCTTCCTTTACTATCGAGCTCCAATTCACTTGCTCCTCCAAGCAAAAATCTTTGAGTTTCACGAGTGGCTGATTCAATGAAGGGACGTCCCTCTGTTCCTGAGAGAAGCGTTCTCCAAGAGTCTTCTGAGACAATAATGAGTGAGTTTTCGTATCCGAGAGTAACAATGATGCGACTCCCAAGAATTTCCCTGAAACGTTTTGGTAACGCGAGTCTTGTTTTTTCATCAATTTTTGCTTCATATTGTCCGATGAGCATAGTTTTTTCTTACTTGAGTTATTCAAGTTCCTTTCCTGCTTTGTGAGGCTTACTTTTTTAATGGAGTAGATATTTTAATATCCCACTTTTTCCCATCTATTCCCATTTTGAAGCATTTCGTGAAAAGTGTCAAGTACTAGTTGAGGCAAAATAGTGGATTAAGCAAGGCTAAACACTACATACAGAGGAATGTTAAAAGTTGATAAGAATAAGATAAGATTACGAGGCTAATTCACGAATGTGAAAATTTTTATTCGGAGTCGAATGGAATTGAGGTCTCAACACTCGCTACATCTCCATTTTCATAAGTAAGTTTCAAGATTAATTTAATATCTGAGGTTACTTTGTCATACTTACACGTTCCTGATGAACATGTTCCAAGAAGAACATCTTTATCTATTTCGCTGTCACCGTTAACATCAATTGTTGAAAGTACTCCACGAGGTACTTCATTTGTTTCTCCCTCTTCAGTAACAATTGCTGTATAGTCAAGTTCGTATTCAATACTCTTAATACCTTCAAGTTTTGTTATCTTCATATTTACATTTCTTTTGTCTGAGGATAATTGAAGAGTAAGACCGATATCTTCTGGCTGAAGCTGTTTTACATTTTGTAGCTGCTGCTCTTCACCGCCATTTTGAGTTGATCCTTTAGGAAGTAAAAATACTGCTGCTCCAGCAATTACTAAAATAATTACTACTATTACTCCAACTATTATTTTGTTTTTCTTTAAAAAATTCATCTATGCTCTTTTAAGTTCTTTTCTAATATCAAAAGCTCCTTTTACCAAATTCCTTCTCGTTCTATCGTCAATCGCTGGGTTAAAACGAGCTTTATGAGCTGTAGACCTAAGTCTCTGATATGCTTCTTCTAGGTTTGATCTTACAGCACTTTGATCAACTTCTACAATATCATATACAACATCTTTAGCTAGCTCTCTTTGTGAGCTAGAGACTTGTGTATGAATAATTTCTATTGCTCCGAACGGCAAACTCTCTAATGTGCGCTGAGCCATTGGATAAAGTTTGCAGGAAATTATTAAGGTTGTCAAGGGTTTAAAATTACCCAATTTTCTCTTTTAAGAAGACAGCAAGATCGGCAATTTTAACTCTTTCTTGAGTTGCAGTATCACGATCTCGAATAGTGACCGAGTTGTCCTCAAGCGAGTCAAAATCAAATGTTATACAGAACGGTGTTCCTATTTCATCTTGTGATGCATAACGCTTACCAATGTTTCCTCGCTCATCCCAAGCAACGGTAAAGTCTTTTTGCAAATCTTCGTAAATTGCTCGAGCTTTTTCTACAAGCTCTGGCTTATTTGCTAAAAGTGGAAACACAGCAACCTTATATGGCGCAACCTTTGGATCAAGCTTAAGAAGAACTCTTTCACCATCTTCTGTATATGCGTCACATAAAACCATCAAGAAAAGTCTATTTATTCCTACTGCTGGTTCAATAACATGTGGCAATATTTTCTCATTAGTCTCAGGGTCATTAATTCTCAACTCCTTTTTAGAATGAGTCTCATGTTGTGTAAGGTCATAATTTGTTCTATAGGCAAGTCCCCAAAGCTCTTTGAAGCCAAATGGGAATTTATATTCTAAGTCCTCAGTTCGCTTACTATAGAAAGAGCGCTCAGCTTCTTCATGCTCACGCCATCTGAGATTTTCTTCTTTTACTCCAAGTTTTTTATTTACAAAATCAAACATCGCTTCTTTCCATTTTTCAAATAAGGAATTCCAGTCTGTTTTGTCAGGATTAAAGAAGTATTCAATTTCACCTTGCTCAAACTCTAAGGTTCTAAAGACAGAATTTCCAGGAGTTATTTCATTTCTAAATGATTTACCAAGTTGTGCTACTCCAAAAGGAAGTCTTACGCGAGTTGAATCAATTATATTTTTAAAATTTACAAACATTCCTTGTGCTGTTTCTCCGCGAAGATATGCCAAAGACTGATCTCCCTCAACAATTCCTAAATTAACTGGGAATAGAAGATTGAATCTGCGAACCTTAGTCCAGTCATGCTTTCCGCAGTTTGGACATTTAATATCTTCATCTTCAATTACTTTATCTAATTGCTCATTTGAAAAACCTTCAACGTTTTTCTTTGTAGAATCTTCAATCAAGTGGTCTGCTCGCATGCGAAGTTTACAATTCTTACAGTCTACCAGTGCGTCAGCAAAACCTGCTGCATGTCCAGATGCTTTCCAAATTTCTTGATGTGAGATAAGAGAGGCATCAAGACCCACGATATCATCGCGCTTATGAACAAAAGTATCCCACCAAAGATTACGTATATTTCTTAGAAGCTCCGAGCCCGCTGGTCCATAATCATAGGTATTTGCAAGTCCACCATAAAGGTCGCTTCCGGGGAAAATAAAACCGCGGCGTTTAGCAAGTGCCGTTACCTTTTCAAAAACATTTTCCATAAGCCTGATTATATCAGAAAGCTTTTCTTAACCCAATTAATTTTTTACAAACCATGGAATCAAAACGCTCGTTTTCTTTTTGTATTCATTGAAGTCTTCATTTCCCTCATAATGCTTCTCAAGCATTGGAATTCCTGAAACTTTCGTAATTAAAAAAGTAATCATAATTGGACCTAGTATTGAAATTAACGGTACTCCAGCTCCCATAACTATAATGAAAATTCCCCACCACATAGTTAATTCACCAAAATAATTGGGGTGTCTTGAATATTTCCAAAGTCCTGACATAAGAATTTTCCCATGATTTTTTGGATCTTTTTTAAATCGGTCTAGCTCTGAATCACCAATTGATTCAAATAAAAATCCGATAACCCAAACTGCCAATCCAATAATCGTATAAATGTTTATTTGTGAATCAGTAAATCCTAGAAAGATAATAGGAAAACAGACAACTATTGCCAGCACTCCTTGTAGGATATAGACCTGCAAATATACTCGTAAGGAAGACGCCTTATCTGTTTTCTCATTTTTTAAAGCTTTGTATCTAAAGTCTTCTTTTCGATTTCTATTTCTTAAAAATATTCTTACCGCAAGTCTTGTCCCCCAAATCAAAACTAATAGAAATACTAAGGCGAAAACCTGAGAATAATTCTTTGTATAAACAAAGACAATAAAAGTTATTAGAATAAAACTTGTTCCCCAAGAAATATCTGCAATATCGTTTCTATTTATATATAAGCCGAGAATAAATATTATTGTTTTATATAAAAAGACAGCTAAAAGAAGTATTAAAAAAAGACTAAGCATGAAGTTTCAGAATATTTACAGCAATCCAAAATGTAACTGTCGCAACAAGTCCTGATAAAACTGTGCCCCAAATCATGTCAATAATAGTCAGATTAAATGGCCAATTCTTAAGTGTTGATAAATTTGTTAAATCATATGTTGCATAGCAGAAGAATCCAAATAAGGCACCAAATATTAAAGCGTGGTTTAAGTCTTTTTTCTCAAGAGCAGGAATAACTGCAAAAATAATTATCCCGGCGATAAAAATTAGATAAAAAATAATACCTGCTGTCCAGTTAAGATTTTTTGCAAGTAAACTACCCAGTTCATTCTTATACAGCTTATTTGCTATTAAACCTAGCCAAATCATGTCTACCAAGAAAAAAACTGGAAGAGCTGAAAGATAAAGTTTTACAAAATCATAAATACCCATAAATTTAGTATACACCAATTAAAAATAGTTGTAAGATTATTTCATGGACAAACTTGATCCACAACTTGCTAAAGATTTAAAACGAGAAGATCTTCGGTATACATCTGACTCCAAGCCCGGTTATTTTAGACAAAGAATTGGTAAGAAGTTCGTTTATTACGACACCGATGGAAATAAAATTAGAACTAAAAAGATTCTTGAAAGAATCGAGTCACTTAAGATTCCTCCTGCATGGAGAGATGTTTGGATTTGCGCTCAAGTCAATGGTCATCTTCAAGCAACGGGACTTGATGACAGGAAACGCAAACAATATATATATCATCCTGATTGGCTGAAAATTTCTCAGGAAAATAAATTCTCGCGAATGATTGATTTTGGCCTTAATCTACCAAGAGTTCGAGACAAAATAAATTATGACATTCGACAGAAAGGACTTGATAAAAGAAAACTCCTTGCAACAATTGTTTGGCTGCTTGAGAGAACTTTTTTACGAATTGGAAATGAAGAATATACAAAGGAAAATAAATCGTTTGGCCTTACCACTCTTCGCAACCGTCATGCAAAGGTTCGAGGCGATGAAATTACATTTCGTTTTCGTGGGAAAAGTGGAGTTGAAAACATTGTGGAAGTCTCAAACCCTACAGTTGCAAAAACAATAAAGCAATGCATTGAGTTACCCGGATATGAACTATTCCAATTTATAGATGATGACAATAATCGTCATGTAATTGATTCTGCAGATGTAAATGAGTTCTTAAAAGAAGTTACTGGAAGCGACTTTACTGCAAAAGACTTCAGAACATGGGGAGCCACAAATCTGTCAGCTGATAAATTGTATAAGTTCGGCTTAGAACCAGATAAGAAGATTCGCGAGAAAAATATAAAAGATACAGTTAAGGAAGTTGCAGAGCATCTTAATAATACTGTTGCAGTTTGTAGAAGCTACTATATTCATCCTACAGTAATACATACATATACTAAAGAATTTTTAGTTCCGCACTTCGATAGTTATTCAAAATCAAAGGCAAAGAAAAAAGGTTTATCTTGGGATGAATACGCCTTAATTAAACTTCTTGAGAAATACGATTAAAACCTTGACAAATTTTTCAAAAAGGATTTTAAAATAAGTTATGAGTAAATCCAATCTGTCATGGATTTTAACACCTCTTTTTGTAGCTATTTTTATCTTCTTAGGATTTAAAACCCCAATAGCAAATGCAGCAGCAAATCATCTTGTAATTTCACAAATTCAAGTGAGCGGGACAATTGCTGCAGATGAGTTTGTTGAACTTTACAATCCAACAAATAGTGACATAGATTTATCTAAGTGGAAAATTCTCAAAGAGAATCCTACAAATACTAATTTTCAATATCTAAATTCAAGTATGTCAGGTACCATAAAATCTCGTGGATATTTTCTTCTCACTTCTCAGGTCTCATCAGCGTCAGAAGGTGCAGATCTTGTCTATACTAATGCATCTGCAACGATAACAGATAACAATACTGTTGTTCTACAAAATTCCAATGGAAATGTTATCGACAGGGTCGGAATGGGAACAGCAGTTGATAATGAGGCATCAAACACCGCTCAACCATCAGAAGGAAAAAGTATCCAACGAAAAATTGATGACACAGGTGGACATGGACTTGATACAGACAATAATTCTGCCGACTTTGATGCACCTTCAGCATCAGCACCACGTAACTCATCAGTTGTAATTTCACCAACTCCAACAAATACTCCTACGCCAACTCTTACGCCTACAGCAACCCTTACTCCCACTGATGAACCTTCACCAACCAACTCTCCTACACCAACATTAATACCTACAATGACTCCCACCCCAACTGATACACCAACTCCTACTCTTACACCAAGCCCAACTCCAAGTGAAACTCCAATACCCACTCTGGAGCCAACTAATTCACCTACACCTACAAATGACCCCACTCCTACTCCAACTACTGAACCCACTGCAATACCGACGTCCATAATTTCTGTAACACCGACAGCATCTATAACGCCAACGCTAGCGGTCACTCCAACTGCAACTATAACTCCTACCCCTATCCCTGGCGGATCAATATTTCCAATGCTTAAACTTCAATGCTCAAATATATATTTCAATATTCAAGTTGGATTTATTAAAATGAAAATGCCATTCCTCACCTGTCGACTTGTAACCATCTAAGCTAGTCTTCAGCTTTTAATTCAAGAATAAATTTATTGACAAAAATTTTAAAAACCTATATCGTAGGAAAATAGGTATTTTTACGGTTTGCAAATTCTTCCTAAAAAATGTAGAATCAAACTCTGCCTAAAATTCACATGAAAAAACAGATCAAATTCTTTTTAGTTTTAGCAGCAGTAGCGGCACTCTTCCCACCTCGTGCTCACGCATATCTTGATCCAGGAACCGGAAGCTATGTTATCCAAGTTTTGGCTGCAGTATTCTTTGGTGGAATTTTTGTTATAAAAACATGGTGGACACAAATTAGCCACTTTATTTCAAACCTTTTTGGCGGAAAGGATAAAAAAACCTCTGAAAAATCTGACTCAAAATAACTTAATCGCGTCTTTTCGCGATCCCAGTGGATTTGTTTTCAAACAAAAGGGAGTAGTTTATCGTCAAATCAATAAAATATATAAGAAAGACTACGAGAACTTAATGAATTCAGGTCTTTACCGTGACCTTGTTGCTTCAAATCATCTTATAGAACACAAAGAGGTTGAACTTCCAACTCACAAAGAAAAAGATGGAGCATGGAAAGTAATACGACCTCGCCAAATTCCTTTTATTTCTTACTATTACGAATGGCCCTTCAGCATGTTAAAAGATGCAGCACTCCTAACTCTTGCTATCCAGAAAAAAGCACTTGATTACAACATGAGTCTTAAAGATGCCACTGCTTTTAATATCCAGTTCTTAAATGGTAAACCAATATTTATCGACACTTTGTCTTTTGAAACATACCAAGAGGGAAAACCATGGATTGCATATGAGCAATTTGTAGAAAACTTCCTATCACCACTTCTACTTATGTCAAAAGTTGATGTTCAACTTGGACGCCTTTCATCAGTTTTTGTGCATGGAATTCCACTTGAGATCACATCAAAGGTTCTTCCTTTTAAATCAAGGTTCTCATTAAGTACATTCATACACATCTTCGCTCATGCTTCAGCACAGAAAAAATATTCTGACAAAAAATTAAATAAAGGAATGAAGACACGAAAATTTACAAAAACATCCTTAAAAGGACTTATAGATAATCTTGAAAGCGCAATTAAAAGTCTTGAATGGAATCCTTCAGGAACACAGTGGGAAGATTATTACGAGGAAGACAAAAATAATTACAAAAATGAATCGTTTAAACACAAAATGGACTTAGTTGAAAAATACCTAAAACCAATTGATGCAAAAGTAGTTTTTGATATTGGAGCAAATACAGGAATGTTCTCAAAAATTGCTGCAAAACTTGGAGCAAACACTATAGCATTTGACATTGACTATGGAGCGCTTGAGAAAAACTACAGAGACCTTGTTAAAAAACAGGGTGAAGAAAAGATCTTACCACTCTTTTTAGATCTTGCTACTCCAACTCCAGCAGTAGGATGGGAAAACCAGGAACGCATGTCTGTTTTTGAAAGAGGACCTGCAGATGCAGTTCTAGCGCTTGCTGTTATTCATCACTTAGCAATCACATATAAAGCACCTTTCATCTATCAAGCTCAATGTTTTGCAAAAATGGGAGAAAACCTAATCGTTGAATTTGTTGATCGTGAAGATTCACAGGTTAAAAAGCTTGTTACGAATCGCGATGATATCTTAGAAGACTTCACTCAGGAAAATTTCGAAGAGGCATACAAACAGTATTTTAAAATTAAACAAGCTGTTAAAATAAAAGGGAGCAAGAGAACTCTCTACTTAATGAAGAGAAAATAAACTAACTCACTCTACGGTTAAATCCATTAGAATGAAAAAGTATTTAAAATACATTCACCCCTTTTTGTTCGCCCTCTATCCAGTAATCTTTCTATACTCTAAAAACATTCACGAATATACTGAAGGATCAATTATTCTTCCATCTATTGTTTCTTTGATATTTGGAGGTATTGTATTTTTAATCTCAAAGCTTTTACTTAAAAAAATTGACCAAGCAGCAATTGTCGCATCTTTTGTGATTCTTTCATCACTATCATTTGGAAGAATCACAAGTCTTACCGGACTTAACAACGTGATATTAACCCCAATACTTCTGCTAATACTTATTGGAATTGTATATTTTGTAAAGAAAACTACTAAAAACCTTGCTGAGTTTAATAAACTACTTGTTTACCTTTCTACAATTTTAATTGCCCTTTCATTATTTACGATCATATCCTTTGAAATAAAGACCGGTAGAATATTAAATACAATAAAACCAGCATCACAAGAACAAACAAAAACGAGCAAAAAAGGGAATGAAAATGACCCAGATGTTTATTATTTTATTTTTGATAGATATGCAGGTCCTATTTCACAAAAGACCGAATTTAGCATAGATAATAGTCAATTTTTTGATTTTCTCAAAGACAAAGGGTTTTATGTAGCAGATGAGGCAACAACAAACTATCCCAAAACTTTTCTCTCTCTTGGATCAAGTCTTAATATGGAATATCTTGATTTTGCTACAGAAAAAACAAAAGGGGGAGCATCTCCTGATGAGTCAATCATTACGCCATACATTAGAAACAGCAAGGTATTAAATTTTCTAAAAGATCGCGGATATTACATCGTTAATATTGGCCCAAAGACTTGGAATCCAACAAGTGTTAATCCAAATGCAGACAAAAACTACACAATGACTGAAGGAACTTACCCATATTCAGATCCTTTTGCAACTGGATACTACAATACTACGATTGCAGAACCAATATTTAAAAAGATATTCCAAAACCCGCTTGATGTGTCAAAAGATCCAAATAACAATGAACACAGAAGACTTGCTTTATTTGAAATAAATGCAGTAAAAGAAGCAATTAGGCTTCCAGGGCCAAAATTTGTATTTGTACACATTCTTCTTCCTCATGATCCATTTGTTTTCAATGAAAATTGTAACCCAGTAAATGAAGAGGAAGTAAATAAGCATGACCATGTCTATAACTATACTCAACAGCTTAAATGCGCAAATAAACAGATGGAATCAATAATGTCTGATATTCTTAAAAACAACAACAGCAAGGTTAAACCAATAATAGTTCTACAGTCTGATGAAGGACCATTTCCAATGAAAACACCTATTCCACCAAAGCAAGGATGGGGAGCGGCAAAAACTGCATCCTTGAAGGAAAAATTCCCTATTCTTAATGCATTTTATCTTCCTACTTCAACTGGAAGTGCAAATCTTTATCCATCGATAACACCAGTTAATAACTTCAGAGTTATTTTTAATACTTACTTTGGAACAAATTACCCTCTACTTGAAGACAAGAATATGGTTTTTAAAGACGAACAAAACTTCTATATCTTCACTGATGTAACAGATAGACTAAAATAGTGGACTGAGGAAAACAAAAATTATTTCTGCTTCTTTGGTTTTTTCTTCTCTTTCTTTTTGTGAGTATGAC
>CAZXFJ010000012.1:0-26952 GCA_964640435.1 uncultured Gammaproteobacteria bacterium
CCACATCCGTGAATTTTTAACTACAAAAGACAAAAAAAGTGCAATCCGCTTTAATCTCCGTCAAGGAATTTTTGATTTAGGGCCTACGGGCTTTCCGTTCGAGCAATATTTAGCAAGAATCTTTGAGTCAGAAGGCTACAAAACTCAGACAGATCTTATTATGCGTGGTGAGTGTGTTTCTCATGAGATAGATATATTGCTTGAGAAGGATGGAAAGCGTGAAATTGTTGAAGTTAAATTTCACAATCAAAGTTTTGGAAAGTCTGATGTTCAAGTAGTTTTATATACCTACGCAAGGTTTTTAGATGTACAAAAATCCAATAACATCTCAACGGTTTGGGTTGTAACAAATACAAAGCTTACTACGGATGCTATTACTTATGCAGAATGCAAGGGAATAAAACTTTTGGCGTGGAATTATCCTCATGACAATAATTTACAGGAATTTGTTGAAAAACCAAAGATGTATCCAGTTACAATTTTAACTGATGTAACAACTGAAGAAAAAAGAAGATTAATTGATAATGGAGTGGTTTTAGTAACAGACCTTCTTAAAATATCAAATCAAGAGCTGAAGGCAAAATATTTAATTGAGGCGCAGCGTGCGGAGGAAATTAAAAAATCAGCAGAATTAATAATAAAAGAAAATTAATTTTTGACAATTAGGTATATAATATATTTTATGTCAGATTTCAGAGAAAGACTTGAAGCAGCAAGACGACCCAAATCGGCCCCAGAGCCTGTAACTTCACAGGATCATTCACAAAGGTTGAGAGTCAGTCGTGAGACACTTGGAAAATTAGGAGCAGAAGAATTATTAAAAGCCGTAAATGAAGTTGTTTATGGTGGTAAAGCTAAGGTTGGAACAAGTGATCAGGTCACCACACGGCATGAGTCTGTGGGGTCTGGAGATTACGAATATTTTACGGGGGAAGTCTCTGAGACACCTTCCTCAATTTCTTATTTAGCAACTCCTGTTGATGGTAAAAAAAATAAGTTAAATGTTTTAGCTATAAGTGTTCTTAATGGTGACCAGGTGGTGATAACTGAAAGAACAGTGGATGCAAATGGTAGAGGTGTGCCGCTTGGTGAAATTGCGCAAGACATATTGGGAGGGCGTTTAGGTTCTCAGCTTAATTATCATCTGGGGAGTCCGGAGGGAATGCAGAGGGCGGCTAAAGAGCTTCAAGACAGACTAGTAGATAGATATTCTCCCCCTAAGTCCTAGTTGTATAAATTTCAATAGATTTTTTTAGGCCTTCAAATGCAATTTTTTCAATTGGAATTTCATCAAGTTTGAAAAAGTTATATCCAGAAACATCATCGGATACTTTTACTTCCTGATTGCCAATTTCTCCCTCAAACATAATAACGAGTATTGGAAATTCAATTCCACCAAAAACATATGTATCATCATGCGAGCTTACATATTTTAGGTTTTGTATATCAAGTCCTGTTTCTTCTTTAATTTCACGAATCATGCTTTCTTCGGCATTTTCTTCAAGATCAACAAAGCCGCCAGGTATATCCCACAATCCTTTACCAGGATCAACTTTTCTTTCTACTAATAAAAGTTCGCCCTTGCTGTTCTTAAGGAATGCTCCATTGCAAGGAGCAGGATTAATATAATGGTGATAATTGCAATTATCACAGATTAGTAGATTTCTACCTTTGCACTCAAGTTTTCCCCCACAGATAGAGCAGTATTTGTATTGTTGTGCTATTTTTTCTATATTAATTTTCATTGATTGAGTTTGATAGAAAAACATTATATCATTATTCGTTATGGAACTTATTAATATCGGCCTTGTTATTTTTGTTGTTTTTCTTCTTATTCTTCTTTCTTTTGTTTGGCCACCTGATTCTCCCTGGAGTCCTTGGTGGAGAACAAATGGTAGAAAATCAAAATCTGCAATAAAATTGGCATCAATAACAAATAAAGATACTGTTTACGAGCTGGGTAGTGGGGATGCAACTTTTCTTGTTACAGTTGCAAAGCAGGCTGGTGCTAAATGTGTTGGGATTGAGATAGATCCATCAAGACACTTAACTGCAAAGTTAAATGTATTTTTAAACGGTGTCGACAAGAAAGTTAGTCTTAAAAGAAAAAACTTTTATGATGTGAATCTTAAGAACGCAACTGTAGTATACGCATATTTAGTACCTAGAGTTCTAGAAAAATTGAAGCCACAGTTGTTCCGTGAATTAAAAAAGGGGACAAGAGTAATAAGTCACGTTTATAAATTTAAGCCTGATAAGCATTTAAAATTTATAAAAACAGATGCCAAAAGCGAGATGTATCTATATAAAATTATGTAGTTTGTTCAAGTCTTGAGTATTGATAGTTTACGATATCAACTAAAGTATTTTTTGTATTTTCATTTTTATTTAGATGCATTTCAGATTCTCTCGTTCTATTATCATTTTTATTGTAGGTTCCTTTTGTCTGAAAACGGATATTGGCGTAGTCACGAACACACTGAATATCTAAAAACATATTTGTAAGTTCTGCGCGACCCCCATAGATAAATTTTGTATTATCTTTATCGGCATTCCTTGATCTAAAAAATTCTAGTTGAATGGGCTGGGGTCTTTCAAAAGCTTTTCTTAAAGCTTGAGTAAGGTAGGGGAAAGCTTTAGAAAAATCCTCGGGCGATACTGAGTTAGGGGCTATTTCCGCTCCTCTCATTTGTTTGCCAGTAGTTCTATCTGCTACGGTTACAAATTTGTTATATACCTCTTCAGGTGTCATTGAATAGTCAGCAAAAACGAAAAGGCCCTGGATGGGTTCCCGACCAAAATAATCTTCATGTGAAAGAATTCTAAATTCTGGCATAGACTGGGTATTATAGACTAGATTGAGGCTATTTAACAAGCCTAAGGAAGCGTTCTCTTTTTTGTTTGTTAATATTAGCTTCTTCAATTAAAGAATTTTGATAATTAACAAAGTCAATTGCGATTTTTCTCGATGAACCGAGTAAAGTGTTATAGAAGAATGATGATGGTCTATTTCCTAAGCTATTCTCCTTTGGCATGAATCTTGCCTTTATTTTTTTAGGGGTACTTTCAATATTTAAATTGAAATTATTGAGGGGTATAACGACAAGGACTTTGCTATCAGAAAAAGAGAACGTGGGATTTAATTCATGGCTTAGGTATGAAACAAGAGGTAAAGCGGTGCCTAAATCTGGAAATGCCGCCCTAAATTCATTTGGTTTTATGGGACAGATATAGTCAGATGTGTCATTTCCATTTTCAGCGCTTTCTATAGTTTTTTTTGCAACTAATGATAATTTTTCAAAAAGTTCTTGATCAGAGCATGAATAAGTAGCTAGCCTATGTAAGCCTGCTATTTCACGCAGATCTACATCTAAATGAGTTGTGGCTTCTGGTGACATTGTCATAAATGTCTGAGTATTATATATAAAGTTGTGAAATTTTCAAATTTATTCTTCAATAAGTTTGAATCTGGGGACTTTTTTACCATTTAAAATAATTTTCTCCATAAACATTTTTTTAGGTCTAATCCAGATTTTACTTGTTGGATTCTCATACAAAGCTTCATATACAACCATTTCTTCTAAAGTTTCTGAGTGTTTTCCAATGGCAAGTACGCGATAGTAGGTTCCTTTTTTTGAGTGTTGATATTTTCCTAGTTTCATTTTTTAAGTTTTAAAACAATCCATCGAATTTTATCTGCAACCTTATATAGTTCATAAATTGCAGGTTTAATAATAAGATCATAACTTCCAACAAATTCAGTAAGTTCTGCTCCATAGCCCTCTTTAAATCTATGGAAACCATACCAGGGATCGTTTTTATCTGGTTCTGGTCCGAGTGCGCCCCACATATCAAAATATTTTAATTTATGTTTTCTACCAAATTTTATTGCTTCCCAAGCAGTTAAATTATTTGACATAACTTCTCTATATTCTCTGCTTGATGCGCCGTAAGGATAATAAAGATGATCCTTAAAAACAAAAAGAACCCAGCTTGTTAGTGTTTGTTTTTTTCCACCTTCAGGTTTATATGAAGCAGTTAATAGGTGATATGAAAGTGTATTAGTTTCTGTTTTTTTTGGAAGTATTTCGAAAAGATCTTTATGGTAAGTTGGTGTATGTGCATAAAAGCCCTGTCTTCGAGTTGTCTCAAGCATTAGGTTTAGATAATTTTCAAATGCTTCCTTTGAATTATCCTCTAACACTTCTACATTGTGTTTTTGAGCAACTCGAATGTTATAGCGTGTTTTTGAATGCATTTTCGATAAAAGTTCTTCATCGGTTGGTTCCATATTTAAAACAAAAGTATATTTAGTAAACAGAGGATGCGCTGCTGTTTTTATGGAGTAAGTCGTAGAAGGTAGATCAAATCCCTCATTAACTTTTACGTTTGGTTCAAGCTGAATAAAAATACAATTTTCTTCTTTTCCAATTCTTGAAAGTTCTTCTAAAACCTCCTTTGTAGGTGAGTTACCTTTTGGAAGATAACCAATGTAATATTTTGTTTTTGGAACTTTGTGAAGAGTTAATGTAAAACCATCAATTATCTTATTGTTTTCAACTTGCGCGCGGCGAATAACTTTAACTCCTGTTTTTTTACGAAACTCTCCCCATTCAAACGACTGAAGTGGGTGATTTACCACTTTGTTAAATTCTTCCTTTTTTGATTCGTCAACGTCAATAAATAAATTCATAATTACATCCAGTCTGGTTCGTCACTTATCCGTTCGATATAATTTGCTTTTAACACCTCTTTTGGTAGCTCGTAAATAAACCTTGAAACCTGCCCTGAAATTATTTGTCCAAAATAAAGTCGTCTTTTAGCAAACGTTAGATAAAGTTTTTCTTTTGCTCTAGTTATTCCAACATAGCAAAGACGTCTTTCTTCTTCAAGTTCTCCTGTATCAAGAAGGCTTTGAGCATGTGGGAAGAGTCCCTCTTCCATTCCAACTATAAAGACAATTCTAAACTCGAGCCCCTTTGCTGCATGCATTGTCATAAGGGTTATCGCATCAGGTGTTGAACCTGCTTGTTTATCTGGCATGCTGTTATAGTCTTGCTCGACTAGGGCAACATTTTCTAAAAATTGGTTAAGTGTTGGAAATTCAACGGCAACAGAGCGCAACTCTTTTATGTTTTCAATTCTAGATTTATCTTCTGGATCCTTTTCATCATATAGCGCGACGTAGTCAGTTTTGTTAAGTATGTCATCAAGAAATTCTATAGTTGTTTTTTTATCAAACTCATCGTTTTCTTCAATTGAGTTGACATATAGCATGTATTTTTCCATGCGTCTTTTACCGATCTTTTCAATTCTTTTTAAAGCTACTTTGTTTTTGGGATTGGCAAGAAATGAAATATATGAAAGTACGTCTTTAATCTCTTTTCTCTCATAGAATCTTGTACCCCCAACTAAAACATAGGGAATTGAGTTATGCAGGAAAGTTTCTTCAAGAGCACGAGATTGAGCATTGGTTCGATAGAGAACTGCAACATCTGAAAACTTTAGTGAGGGATCTTTTGATTTTGCTCTATATATTTGATCTATAATGTATTCTGCCTCGTTATGTTCACTAGTTGCTTCATAAATTTTAATCTCTTCACCTTCATGATTTTGAGTCCAAAGAGATAAAACAGGATGGCTTGTATTATTTGAAATTACAGAACCTGCTGCTTGTAAAATTTTTTTTGTTGAGCGGTAATTTTGAGAGAGGGGGAAGGTTAAGCTCTCGGGAAAATCTCTTTTGAATTTTTCAAGATTTCTAAAATCAGCGCCTCTAAAAGAGTAGATGCTTTGTGAAAAATCTCCCACGATACAAATGTTTCGAGTTTTCCCTCCAAGAAGCTTAGTTAATTGAAACTGTGATTCATTAGTATCTTGATACTCATCAACCATAATATATTGAAATTGATCTTGATAGCGATTTAATACTTCTGGGTTTTTTCGAAATAGTTCAATTGTTTTAAGCATTAGGTCATCGAAATCGAGAGCATCTGCTTCTCTTAGCACCCCTTCATATACTGGATAGATTTTGGCTACCATTTCTTGAAAATATCCTCTTGCCATACCTTGATATTGAAGAGAATCAATCATTTGGTTTTTTGCTGAAGAGATTGTTGCAAGAATTGATCTTGGTTTTACTTCTTTAACAGAGATATCAAGAAATGAAAACACTTCTTTCATAGCCTCTAATTGGTCTTGTGTATCATATATCTGAAAACCGATAGGAATACCTATGTGATACCCATCGCGACGTAGGATTTTGGCACATATTGAGTGGAATGTTCCAACAATTGGTTTTTCAGAAATACCATATTTGTCAAATATCTTTAATGTTCTATCCATCATTTCGCCCGCTGCTTTGTTAGTAAATGTAACGAGAAGAATGTTGGATGGATTAACTTTTTTCTCAAGAACAAGATACAAAAGGCGGTTGATAAGTACTCGCGTTTTTCCCGAGCCTGCTCCCGCAAGGACAATGACAGGACCCTCCGTAGTGGTTACGGGTTTTTTCTGTTCAGCATTAAGTTTGCTTAAAATGTCTTGCATGGGTCTTGATAACAATACTTTCAAACAGGGCCGTTATATTGTTATAATTGGGTGTAAATTACATTTTAACACATGAAAGATTTACTAATCGTAGCCAACTGGAAGAGTAATAAGACATCAAAAGATACGCTCAATTTTTTTGAAAAATTTGCGCTTAGTCCTGATTTCCCCACAAACATAAAAGTCGTAATCTGTCCATCCTATCTTTCTGTGCCTACTGCCTCAGCGTTTGTTAAGGAGAAAAATTTAAATTTAGAGATTGGAGTGCAAAATATTTCGCCTTTTGAGGTTGGAGCATATACGGGAGAAGTTGCAGCAGAACTTGCTCGTGAGTTTGCCACTTATGCGATCATAGGTCATTCCGAGAGACGAAAAAACTTTGGGGAGACAGATCAGATGCTTGCTGACAAGGTTTCTCTTTGTTTAGGTTTTGGATTAACTCCAATTTTTTGCGTACCGAACGCAGAAACAGCTATTCCTGAGCAAGTAAAAATAGTTGCATACGAGCCAATCGAGGCGATTGGAACAGGTGAGCCTGATACTCCTGAGAACGCCGAGAAGGTTGGAGAAAAAATAAGACAAAATCATCCAGGTGTAGAAAAGGTTTTGTACGGTGGAAGTGTAATTGCAGATAATGTTGATAGTTTTGTAAAAATGCCGGGCATAGATGGGGTTTTGGTCGGCGGAGCGAGTTTGACTGCGGAAAGTTTCCTCATGCTAATTAATAAATGTTAAAAAGATATCGAATTCCCTTGCTCATATTGGCAGTAATTGTTTTGGCTTTGGGTGCCGTTTTTGTAAATAAGTTTGTTGTAACAAAGAAGATTGAACTTAAAACCGAGAAGAAAAGCGGAAACATAAATATATTGGTAATGGGTCGAGGGGGAGGAACTCATGATGGGCCAGATCTTACTGACACAATAATTCTTGCCATGATAAATCCTTCAAAGAATCAGGTAAACATGGTTTCGTTACCTCGAGATATGTGGGTACCTGCTATCAAGGCAAAGATTAATACAGCATATGCTAAGGGACAAAAGCAAAATGGTCAGGGACTTCTTTTGTCAAAGGCAGTGGTTGAGGGTTTGACCGGAAGAACGATAGATTATGTTGTTGTAATAGATTTTTCAGGATTTGAGAAATTAATTGATTACCTTGGTGGAATTGATGTAAATGTTGCTCATACCCTTGATGATTATAACTATCCAATTGAAGGAAAAGAAACAGATACTTGTGGTCGTTCAGATCAAGAAGTTGAAGAGTTTGTAGCAACAGGTCCAGCTGAACTTGAGCAATGGGAATATTTTGCCTGTCGATATAAGCACATTCATGTAGAAGAGGGTTTGCAGCACATGAATGGAGTTGAGGCGCTTGAGTTTTCAAGATCACGTCATGGTGTTGGTGCAGAAGGATCTGATTTTGCAAGATCTAGAAGACAAAGTGAAGTAATAAACGCCGTAAAAGATAAAGTTTTGTCTCTTGGTATTATTTTAAATCCTGTTAAAGTTTTAGGAATCTTTAACATTGTTAAGGATAATATAGATACAAATATTCAGGTTGCTGAATTTGATGATTTTATAAATCTTGCTCAGAAAATGCAGAAGGCAAAAACAACAAGTTATGTTATAGATTTTGGAAACCCAGCTGATGATAGATTCGGATTATTAAAAGAAGCAATTCCATCAAAAGAAAAAGGATTTCAATACAATTTAATTCCAAGGGTTGGGGATGGAAACTTCTCAGAGATAAAAGATTATCTTGTGTGTATTCAAGATGGACATATCTGTGAAATATCTGATGAGGGGATAATTAAAGATCCTCTAAGTCCAAGTCCAAAAGTGAAGAAGAATTAATTTACTTTATATATTTTTATACTTCCTTGTTGAAAGACCATGTTGCCTAGTTTCCCAAATTTTGATTCATCCAGGTTTGGATATTTCTCGCGTTCAAGATTTCCTACAATAACATATTGCACTTTATACTTTTTTAAAACGTTTTTGGTAAGGGTTATGTCTGGGTTTTCATATACCATTTTTACTTCCTCAATTCTAGGTGCTGGTACATCGTATGTTCCATGCCACAGCCATTCATGAACTGTCCATCCAAGTATTGTTGGAAGGCCAGTATTTGCTGAAATCCTTTCATAATCTGTATATGAATCACCCTGAGCTTCCAGGGCTACAGGTTGACCCACAACGTTTTGATTTAGCCAGTTTATTGCTTCATAATCATCGGGATATTTTGTTTTAAGGTACGCAATACCATCAAGTCCTTTGTATGTCTTAAGATCTCCATAGTATGAATTTATGGCGTAGAAGGGATATGTAAAAATTGTAAGTAATAGCGCAAAGGTTGCAAGATAAAAAAGAACATTTGCGACTTTTGAAAAAGTAGTTTTCTTTGAGAAACTTATTATTCTAACGATTACATAGGCGGACGCAAGAGAAAGAAGCATAAATGATTGATAAACAAGCTTAAACATTGTGTTTGCTCGGTAATGTTGAGGGTAAATGTCTTTTAGATATACAAATTCGGGTACTATTATTAAAATTGTTGCAACGATAATTAGCGCGATAACAAAAAAATCTTCCTGGAGAAGTTTAATTTTCTTTCTCTGAGCCGCTATGAAAACAAAGAATGAGACTACGAAGAAATAGAAAAAACCATAAAGAGTTAATAATTGCCACCATGGAGATTTTTGACAGTGAGCCGCTTCAAATAGTAAAGGTCCGACATGGCCAATTTTTGTGAGAAATGTTGGTGCGCAAAGGACCCCAACGCCTGACGCAAAAGGTTTAAAGTAAACACTAAAAGGTAAAGTAAAAATAATAAAAAGCGCAAAGGCAATAATAAATGGCTTAAGTGTTGCGACAAGAAGGTTTTTAATATGCGAGTAATTAATCGATCTTAATAAGTTTCTATTTTTGAATAACAATATTATTCCTAGAAACATCAGATATATTGCTCCATCCCATGCGTTTGTCATATACATGGATGCAAGCATAAGAGAGATTAAAATTATTCTTAACCCAAAGTATGAAACATTAAAGCGATTTAAAAATTTTAAGACGTTTGATTTTTTAGTGTCTTCCAGAAGGAGTGTATAGGTAATCGCAAGAGTGGTTAAAACAAGGGGAATATCCAAAACGTGACCGTGTAGGTCCGAAACTACAAATGAATAAATAGGAAACTCATGAATTGTAAAAGGAATAAATCTTGTGGCATTAGGGTACCAATATGCATTAGGAAAAGATGAAGGTAGAAATTGCAGTTTCCAAATAGGTACAGGATTATCAACGTTGTATGTTTTAAATAATCCATAAAGCATGTGAAGATTGCCGCCGAAAGAAATTATTGCACCTGACAGGACACCAGCAAAAAAACTTTTACGAGTTAATATTTCTTTTGATATTAAGTTGATTCCCAAAGAGAATGAAAGACAAAAGGTAAATGAGAAAAGTGTTGCAAGCATTAAGTTGTATGTAATATATGATGGAAGGAAAGAGAGTTTTGTTAGGATTGCTGTAGCAAAATGACCAAAGTAATAATAATTAATTGGCATTGAGGCGAGCCACATATCTTTTGCAGGGAGGAAATCGCCACGTAGTATTGAATTTACAAAACCAAAGTCCATGAATTTCTCAAGACCATTTATACTTGGCTCATGAGCCCTAACGTATGCCCAGATGATGATTCCAATCAAAAAAAGAATTTCCTCAAAAACTAATAACTTTAATTTAATTTTTTTAAATTTCTTAAAATCTTTTTTGAGAATAAAAACGTTGATTAGGATAAATATCCATGCGACAATGGAAATAGACAAAAGTGAAAAAGGAAGTATATGAAGAGTATTTAGTAAAAAAAGTAAGTAAGACAGAAATACAATTCCAATTACTTTCGAAAAGATATAGCCGTAATCTACGAATTTATTGAATATAAGGCTTGATAGAGGAAAAAATACTAACCCAATTATAAAAATTGTGGCCCACCACTGCAAAACGTAGAATAAATCCTGTGTTGGCATTATAAATATTTTCTTCTAAACTCATCCAAGGTTTTTATATGTTTTATTTTGGGAGGAAGAGGGGGGACTTTCTTCTTAGGACTTAGCCAGTAAAAATCTATTTCTGGATTTTTTTCAGAAAGATAATTCAATAAATCTAAATCATCATCCACGAACTTAGTGATTTTTTCTTTTTTTATAATTTCATCTTTAAAAACATTTGGTTGCTTATCTGTGAAATTAAAATACATCTTCTCAAAATACTTAGATAATTTATTTTTTTCATCCCATTTTTTAGTTTGTTTTTTTAGAAAAGAAAAACGACTTGAGACAAGATATATTTGATATTTTTCACTGGTGAATATTTTCTTTAAAGCAGTTATATTGGGTTTGATTGGGCTTCTAAGAAAAGATGCGTGCGATATCTCTCGAATTTTCTGTTCTGCTTTACCTGGGATTCTATAAGTCACCCCTTGTTTTTTGTTTCTATATTTATATAAGGATTCAATTAGCCAGCTTGGTACAAATGGTGGATATGAAACAAAAATCCTATCAAAATCGAAACCTATTTTTACTTTTGTCATTGTTAAGTCTAAATTTTACAAAAATGGCGGCCTCATTACAATTGGCTGTCTGTATTACATATATCTTCTTTTGAATATATTGTTTCAGATAGAGCTTTATATGATGGTTTAACATTTTTTAATAAATCTGGATTGAAAGGGAAGTCGCTTGATGGTTGGGTGAGCTCCAGGTAAGACAGATTATTTTTTTGCATAAAGGTGCAAATCACAGAGCTGCTATTTGAAAGTAAAGCATTTTTCATATCATTATATCTTTTTGTCGTGTCATATCCTGCAGACCAAGCAAAATATGGCCAACCAAGAAAGATTTTTCGTCCTGCGATGGATGGGTTTTGGTAGAGAAAGTTAGTGTTAAAAAATACTGCATCCCTTGGTGTATTTTTGACAATCCAAGCAGCAGTTTTGTTTGTTTTATAATCCTGAATTGAAATTTTATTATCATTAACAATTGGAAATAGATCTAATATTCCTGAGAAAATAAGTGTAAAAACTAAAATTACAATTGCTGCTTTTGGTATTTTTTTAATACTCCATAGTTTAAAGATGGCAAACGCGGTAAACATAGAGCCAAACAGCATAAAGTAATTAAAGAATTTGTGGTTACCTGCCATATCTGGTGAGAACTGAAAAAGATTTCCTACAACAAAACATGAAAGAGCTGCTAAAAAGAATATTCGTTGTTTTTTATTAGCAAAAAAAAGTCCCACCCCAATAAGAATTGTATGTAGACCTAGGTTTGCAATCCAATATCCAACAAAATTTGTGAATGTTAGATTATCAGAAATGAGGTACCCTGGAACAAGCATTAGTGAATATGCACTTGAGCCATGATTTAGATATAAATATTGAGGAATCCAAAGAATGCCGCCTGTTATGAAAATAATTAAGATATTTTTTACATCTTTATTTAAAACTCCGATGATAAAAATAATCATGGATGTCATAAGAAGAGCAACTAAATGGAAAAAGAAAAAAGCACCAAGGGTAAGTCCTATTAAGAAGGATAAAAGCATTTTTATCTTTGCCTTTTTAAGAGGAAGATAGAAAAGATATATGTAAATAAGGAAAAGTGATAATGCAAAAGCCGCGGCAAGGTGACGCTGATTTGTATAAATATTTAAGTTCCAAAATGCTGAAACAAGCCCTTTGTCATATGGCCCAAATGATGCAAACTCGCGACTTGTTACTATTTGGTTTAGGGTGTTTATTGAGAGGGGGTATTTTTTAAAAAAATAAACAAACGAAAGCGATCCGTTAAAAATAAAAAATAACACAGATAGCAGTCCTACATATTTTGAATCAAACAACTTTTTTGCAAACAAATAAATCATGAAGATAAGAGCTGTAAAACCAATGATTGATGGTAGATTAAGTGCCCAGTCAAATCTGAATCCTAATTTTTCAAGTGTTCCTGCAAAAGCATAAAAAACAAAGTGATAGTGAATTGGTTCTCCAGGAAAGATAGGATACTGTGGTGGAAAATTTGACCCGAGCGAGAATGAGCGTATTAAGGGAACATGTGATGCAAAATCGCTCCATGCTTTTGTAGCAATATAAATTGAACCACTCTTATATGAGAGGGTTGAGAACATTAGCCAGCTTGCGAATAAAAATCCTGAAACAACAAGAGCAATGGGAAGCAGATTGCGTTTTATAAAACGTTCTAATCGTTTTATCATGGAGTTAATTTTTTTCAATAAGACTTGCTACTTTTTTTCCAAGTTGTACTGCGTAGTTTGTTCCACGATCCCAAGGGTAAACCTGTTCAATATTTGCTAAGAATACACCATCGAGGGGTGTTTTAAATGGAGGAATAAGTTTTGAATATTTAGGAAAAATAATTGGTTGCGCGAATGGGGCTCTAAAAACTTTGTATCCAATTAATGATTTTTCAAAATCTGGATTAATTTTTTTAAGCCATGGGGTATATCTTTTAAGTAAGTCCTTATCTGACATTATATATCGTCCATCAGTTGTTGGAAGGTAGTTTCCAACATATACAAGATGTTCATTGTTGTAATTTTTACTATCCTGAAAATTAGTGTGTTCTACTACTGCGAGTATGTCTGATTTCGGATCTGACATATTAAGCCAGTATGTCCCTTCGTTAAAGAAAGGTTTTTTAAGTCTCATGACAAGATTTATTGCTCCAATACCTTTTAGTTTTTTTAATCTATCCGTGTAGGAAGTTGGTAGATCTGGTGAAATTTTTTGAAACAAAAACGATGGTAATGTAACTAAGACCGCATCATATTTTTTAATAGTTTTTTTATTTTTATTTTTGTATTCAATTGTTGGAGATCCATCTGATGATAATTTTATAACTTCCGTGTTGTATAAAATTTTGCCTCCCTGCTTTTTTATTACCTTATCAAGGTGTTGTGCGAAATCAAGAAAACCACCTTCTGGATATGCAAGGGACGGTGTCCTTTTTGAAATTCTTGCCCAGAACCAAGCAAGAGACATATCATGGCTATATTTTCCTAATTTATTAACCATTAATGGCTCAAAAACAGTTTTATAACCTTTCTCTCCCATCATTTTTTTAAGATAAGGTTCTGCGTAAACATTTTCCAAAGGTTGCCAGAAAGGGTTGTAGCGGAGGCTTGCGATTGTTGCCCCCATACGAAATCTATCAGGTAAAGAAAGTTTTTTGAATTTCAAAAGTGAAACAGGTGAGTCGAGTTGAAGAATTTCATTATCAACAAAGCTAGAAGTCTTAGGCCGAACAATAACAACTTTGTGATTAATTTCTTTTGCGAGTTCTAAAACGCTTTTGTCATTTGTAAACCAATGATGATAATGTTGCTCAAGTGTCCATTTCCAGCCTTTTTCTTGGTATCCAATCGCAAGTCCTCCTGGGAGGCTGTCACGTTCGAGTATCTCTACATCATGTCCATCGCGGGTTAAGTAGTAGCCTGCGGCAAGTCCTGTAAAACCTGCTCCAATAATACCGATCTTCATTCACATATTTTAGATAAATATATTCAAATTAACAAGAATTAAAGGAGGAATAGTAGTGCGCTTCCTGCAAATATTAACAAAAGTGAAATTGTTGTTAGAACAACTGTTGTAGTAGCTGCTCCGCTAACAGGAGGAGGTGGAGGAGTTGCTGTTATTATTCCAACACCAGTTGGTGCAATAGTTGCAGTTGGTTTTGCGATAACTGTTGGAGTAGGTGTTGATGTTATGGCAACTGTTGGCACATTTGTTGGTAGTGGTGTTGGAGAAGATGATGGAATTGGCGTTGTTGTAATAGTTGATGTAATTCCAGTTGTTGGACTTGGAATTCGGGTTGGTGTTGGGGTAGGTGTTGATGTAGGTTTTTTAGTCGGTGTTGGAGTTGTTGCTGATTGAGATGCATTAGGTGACAGCTGACTACCAGATGAGAAGATTGTGAACGACTGACTTACACTTGTTGAAATTCCAAATTGGTCAGCAGACTGAACTGTAATAGTATAATTACCAGGAAGTAATGCTTCTTCTGGTCGGTAGCTCCAAAATCCTCCACCAGTACTTTTAACAGTTGTTGCTGTTTTAGTTGGGTTAATAGTTATTTTCACATCTCCACTTGGAAATGCGCTTCCTGAAAACCTAGGTCTACTATCAACAAATGATTGATTTTTTGTTGGAGTAGTAATTGTTACACGCCCATTACTTGTTCCTTCTGCGGGAACTTTAAGTTCAGACGAGGGAGTTGATATCTCCTCAGCAGCTTGGCCTGTGAAGTTATAGCTTTCTGAAAGAGTAACCGGTGGTATTTCTGAAGCGTTGTTTGCGCTTATATCAATCGTAGTTTTAAGATCTCCTCTTAGAGCGGTTATTGTGAGCGTGTCGTTTGCACTTAATCTCTTATATGAATTAAGTTGGGCATTTCTAAGGTTCTCAAGAGGTATGGCATATTGTCCATCAGAATTTGTAAGAACTGTTAATAG
This sequence comes from uncultured Gammaproteobacteria bacterium, assembly GCA_964640435.1. Classification (GTDB taxonomy): domain Bacteria; phylum Patescibacteriota; class Microgenomatia; order Levybacterales; family GWA1-39-11; genus GWA1-39-11. Next base: position 15,072 of record CAZXFJ010000012.1, read on the forward strand.
TTGGGCACCGGGAATCGAAAGCTCTATAAGTGTTTCCGTTGCTGGCTGTCCATCGGGTTGTAGAACACTTCCGTTAATAGGAACTTGAACTATATCAGATTGATCAAGAGTTGGTCCTGTATTAACTGTGTATTGCTGGCCATCTTTAAGATATGTTTCTCCATCCGAAAGAATTGAGAATCTATACAGACTATTTGGTTTAAGATCTGTGATTCTTATTAAATGAGAAAGCGTTGGAATTTGTTTTCCAGCGGTGCTTCCTTCATCGTATGCAATTTTTGGATTTGATGACCCATCTGTAACTGAAACTGCAGCACTTGAAGGTGATGTAGTTGTGAAATTAACAGTAAAAGAATTATCGTCTATATTTGAGATAACAACATTTTGAGGTTCTTTTTCAGGAGAAGCTTGTCCTGTAAGACTTGTCCTTTGTTGGATAAAATAAGTCGTTAATCCAATACCGAGTATTAAGAGTAAAAAAGCGAATCCCGTGGGCATTCTTTTGTTCCATAATCCTCTTTTCATATTTATAAATTAGGCGCAGGTGAATTTGTATCTTGAATTACAGGTGGTTGAATTATTGGAGAACTGGATGATGTTGGACTTGCTGCAACAGTTGGAGTAGGCGTTGGCGATGTAATCGTTGATACTGCAGATCTTGATGCATTTTCAGAAAGATTAGCTGGAACAATTTTTTTAGATTTTATTGCAATTATCATAGCTTGATTAAATTCCGGAGGAATTGGTGTGATTATAACGCTTTTATCAGCGGTTATGGTTGATGTAACGTTGCTGTTATAAACTTCAAATCCAATCCAGGAAACAACAACTACAAATGTGAGAATAGCAATGTAATATAAGTTTTTAAGCATGTTTATTTATTTGAAAAATAAGCTCTACCTGTAATTTGTGCTGTTGTTTGTCCGACCTCATCTTTACCAGTTGAGATCTTGTCTATTCCGATTATTCTATCAAAGTTAATAAGGCTCGACAGGAAATTGTCAACAGCCTCAGCTGTCCCTCCAACATTAACATTAAATGTGAATGAATAAATATCATCATTTTTAACATTTGGGTATATCTCAATGCTTCCAAAAGTTAGATCTTTAATATTAACTCCAGAGCTCTGCGCAATGTTTTCAAGTTGACGAGTTAGTTGTGGTATTTTTGTAGTTTTTGGAATTGCATCATAAATCCTTGGAAGATCTGACTGAATTGCATTGTATTGGGAATCAAGCCTTTGAAGATTAGACAGTTTTAATTGAAGTGCATCATAAATAAGCTTATTATCGGCATACTGTCTATTAAGATTTGAAATTGTTGTAAGAGTAGGTGTTATTGCAAAGATTCCAAAGAAGCATACAGTAAATATGGTAAGTGAGATATAAAAGTATGAAATACTTTTTTGTCTATCTTCTTCAGTCATGGAGCTAAAGTAGCTTTGTACTTTTGAATTTATTTTTTTTAGAGAATTATCAAGCTTCATATTAAGTACCAGGTGTTGGCGTTATTTTTGGTCCAACATTTTTAAGTTCTATGCTGAGTTTAAATTGGATACCCTGGCTTGTGCTTGAAATATCATCAAGACTAATAGATGAAATGTTTGGATTTTCTTTTAATCTGTTAATAAAATCGCTTAAGGGAAAGATTGAAAAGGCAACTCCATTAACATTAACAGCATTCTCGCTAACTGTTAGATTGGTTGAAGATAGCTCCCCTTTGTTAATGGCATCAAGGATCTGGTTAATTATTTGTATCTTGTTATTTGTTTGTTGCTGAATTGTTTGAATACTTTCAAGTCTTGTCTGAATACTCCGATAATCCTTCTCTTTTGCTGCTTGAGCCTGAACAAATAGTTCAGATTTTTTAATTTCATCATGTAGGTCAATGATCTTGCGGTCAATGGTAAATCTGTAGGCAAGAGCACCAAGAACAACTAGCTCGGTAACAACGATAATGATCCTGCCAACATTTGTTGCCCACTTGAGAAGGTCACCACTAAATGAGACTTTGTTTTTCCCAACAAGATTAATCTTCACATGAGGTGAATTCGCCATAGATTTAGTTTAGATACTTTGGGAGTTTTTGTAAAGGGAAGAGGCTCTATTTTTTAGCTGTCTTTTTGACAGCCCTTGTGGCCTTTTTTACTGCAGGTTTAGCAGTACTTTTTGGAGCCTTTGCTTTTGTTTCAGGTTTGCTTAATTTTGAAAGACTTGATTTAATTCTTGCAGCACGATTTTGAGGTAAAATTTTCTTTTTTACACCTTTATCAACTAGTGAAACAGCAGATGAAACAGAAGCTGCGGTTTTAGTTTTATTTGCAGAACGAATTGCTTGATCGATTTTTACGCGTAGGCTATTATTGGCGCTCTCGCGCTTTTTGTCCTTACGCATCTTTTTTATTGCTGATTTTATTACTGGCATGGAGCAATTTTAGCATGATATACTTAGAAATACAAGCCTAGCAGGCATGAATTTCCAATTTAAAAAATTGGAAATTTTTTCATATGGTTAACGATTTATTTAAAAAAGGTATAAGTGCCTTTACCGCCCGACAGACAAATATCTTTACAGCTGCCTCATTTATTATCGCTACAACAGTTCTTTCGCAATTTTTAGGTGTCTTAAAATATAGACTTCTAGTTGCGCTTTTCGGTGCATCAAGCGACCTTGGAGTATTTCTTGCTGCTTTTAGAATTCCAGATTTTGTATTTCAGGTAGTTATTGCAGGAGCGCTATCTGCTTCATTTATTCCTATATTTACTGAGTTCATTGCGAAAGATAAGAAAAAACAGGGTTTTGAATTTACATCATCACTTTTAACTCTTGGAATAGTTTTCTTCATTGTTGTTTCAGCAATAATCATTATTTTTTCATACCAGTTATGTGCGTTAGTTGCTCCAGGTTTTTCTCATGACGAGCTGGTTCTGATGTCTAGACTCATGATAATAATTCAGTTGTCTCAATTGTTCTTTATTTTAGGAACACTTTTTACAGCGGTACTTCAGTCATTTCAGCATTTTGTAATTCCAGGAGTTGCTACTGCTTTTTATAATTTTGGAATCATATTGGGTCTTATTCTTTTTTCTTACTATTTCCATTTCGGAATATTCGGTGGAACTTTTGGTGTAATGATAGGATCTCTTCTGTTCTGTATTGTTCAAATCCCGCTTCTTATAGCAACAGGATTTAGATATACTCCTTCGTTAAATCTTAAAAATGGAGTAGATAAATTATTGCGCCTTATGGTTCCAAGATCAGCAACGCTTGTTATCTCTCAAGTTGCAGCAACTGCGAATGTATTTTTTGCATCATTTATATCTGCACGCTCACTCGTTGTTTTGGATCTAGCACAAACATTGGCAATGGCACCAGTTTTACTTATTGGTCAATCAATTGCTCAGGCGTCATTTCCATCACTTTCACTTAAAAGTGAGAAGAAAGAAGAGTTTTTAGCAATCTTTACAAGTTCCTTTAATCAAATTGTTTACTTAACGCTTCCTTTGTCCGCAATATTAATTGTTTTGAGAATTCCTTTAGTACGACTTTTCTTTGGAGCATCACGTTTTGATTGGTCAGCAACTGTTGCAACAGGTTTAACTCTGTCATATTTTGCAATTTCTATTACAGCAAACGCATTAATTTCTCTTTTGTCTCGAGCCTTCTATGCGCATAAAGATTCAAGAACTCCGCTTATCATTACAATAGTTTGTGTAATAGTAAACGTTTTAATTGCATTTGTTTTTGTTTTGATTTATCACCTTCCAATTTATTCACTGGCTTTTGCATATTCAATCTCATCAATACTTGGAGTTATTGTTCTCACATTTATGTTGAATTTAAGAATCACTCTACCAAAAACAGAAATATTTGTTTCATTTACAAAAACATTCATTGCAACGCTTATCATGGGAGTAGCTTTATATGTTCCAATAAAACTTTTGGATCAACTTGTTTTTGATACAACAAGAACTTTTAACCTACTTATTCTTACAGGAATTGCATCAACTCTTGGAATTATTGTTTATGTATTTTTAACTTGGCTTTTCGATATTCGAGAAGCCGCATATATTATAGAAGTGTTTAGGAAACTTGGGAGTCCAAATAAGATACTCAAACAGCTTAACGAAGTTATTGACCGTCCAAACCAGAACCTCTAACTTTTAATTTGTCCTGTTGACACAAGATTTTCTAATTATTATTATGATTTAAGTTTATGACTAAGGGCGAGCGCCAGCCAATTACTTATCAATCTTCAGGTGTGGATTATGATGCTATGGATCCTGTCAAAAGAATGGCTCAGGTCAATGCCCGAGAAACCTCTGGTAATTTTTCAAGATTTGGCATCAAGGAAGTAGTTGAAAGTCGAGGAGAATCAGCTTTTGTTTGGGAAGAGGGAGATAGATATGGAGCGTTTGTTATAGAAGGATTAGGAACAAAAAATATTGTTGCTGATGAGACTAGAAAATTCACTGGTAAAACTCATTACGATACTATTGCCCAAGATACAGTCGCAATGATTGTAAATGATTTGGTTACAGTGGGAGCGGATCCTCAGGTGGTTGATGCATATTGGGCAGTTGGTGATTCAAATTGGCTTAAAGATGAAGAGCGAATGTATGATTTGGTTGATGGATGGGCAAAGGCGTGTAACATGGCGGGAGCAGTTTGGGGTGGAGGAGAAACACCAACATTAAAGGATATTATTAATCCCGCTACTATAGATCTCTCAGGTTCTGCGGTTGGCGTAATAATGCCAAAAGATAGGCTTGCTTTGGGAAATAAATTAAAACCAGGAGATGCAATTTTTGGAATAGAAAGCTCTGGGCCCCACGCAAATGGAATAACTTTAACTCGAGAAATTGCAAAAATAGTTCCAGACGGTTACGCGTCGCTTTTATCAGATGGTAAAACATTTGGAGAGTCATTACTCGCGCCAACTCATATATATGCAAATCTTATTCGTGATTTATTTGAAGCGGGTATAGATATCCACTACATGGTAAATGTAACAGGTCACGGTTGGAGAAAGCTTATGAGGGCAAATAGGGAATTATCATATGTTGTAGAAAAAGTTCCACAACCCCAGCCAGTTTTTGATTTCATCCAGGAAAATTCTGGTAATGATGATACTGAGATGTATGGTAATTACAACATGGGTGTAGGTTTTGCAATATATATTCCTGAGAAAGATGTAGCGCGTGCTGTAGAAGTTTCAAAAAATAATAATCTTGATGCAGAAAAAATTGGATATGTAAGTGATGGGCCAAAGCAGGTAGTTATTGAGCCAAAAAATATAATATTTAAAGGAGAAAGTTTAGGAGTAAGATGAGTAAGCCAGAAAGAAGATTGGGAATATTAATTTCAGGTGGAGGAACAACAATGAATGAGATTGTTGAAGCATCTCATTCGGGAGAACTTCCTTTGGATATAGCATGTGTTATAGCAAGTAAGCCAGGAATAGGTGGTATTGAAAAAGCTCAAAAACTTGGTGTTCCTATTGAAGTTGTCGATAGTTCTCAATATAGAATTGCAGGTAAAACTAATGAGCTTGAATTTGGTAGAGATTTACTAGCTGCTCTTAGATCCCACGGAGCAGATATGGTATCTCAAAACGGATGGCTCCCTATGACCCCTAGAAATGTAATCGAAGCATATGAAAATTCAATATTTAATCAGCATCCAGGTCCAGTTCCAGAATTTGGTGGTAAAGGAATGTATGGAAAAAGAGTTCATGCTGCTGTCTTGATGTTTCGTCGGGCTACGAAAGCCGTACCAGAAGACATGTGGACAGAAGTAATTGGCCAAAGAGTAAGTCTTGAAGGCGCTACAGAATATGACAGTGGTAAAGTTTTAAAATCGGCAAGAGTTGGTATTTTAAAAGGAGATGAAGTTGATGATCTTCAGCAAAGAGCACTTCCTGTTGAGCATAGAGTTCAGATAGAAATGTTAAAAGATGCTGCTGAAGGAAAACTTGTTGAAGTTACAAGAGAAAGAATTGTGAAGGAAGGGCAGGAGGCAATCTTAAAACAAGCTAAAATATTTGCAGCATATCTACACCCTAAAGGCTAATGGCAGAAATACACGAAGTACATGTAAGAAGAAAACAGGAAATGGGGGATCCCCGTGGTAATGATGTTTCTGCTGAAATAAAAAGAGTTTATGACATCGACGCAAAAGTATTAACTACGACTTTATATAGAGTTGAAGGACCTACATTGCAAGAGGCAGGCGTATTAGCAAGCAGAGCATTCGTAGATCCAATAGTTGAGGAAGGATTAATAAATCCGACTGACAACACAAAAACACTTGAATCATTTGGGCCATCGATTGAAGTTTCATATAAGCCAGGTGTTACAGATCCGATCGCAGAAACAATAAAAGAAGTTGGAAAAGATCTTGGAATAAGAATAGATGCGGCTCGTGTTTCGACGGTTTATGAATTTGATGGAGTTGATTGGGATAAAGCGGAAGAAATAGCAAATAAATTATTAGTTAACCAAACGGTTCAAGAAGTAGTGAAGGTAGTACCAGAAACTTTAGTAATAAAAGGAGAGAGAGGGCCAATAACTACAGTTCCTATAAGAGAACAAGGTAGTGAGGGTCTTATGGATTTATCTCGTGACAAACTTTTTCTTAACTTGGAAGAGATGCAGGTTGTTCAAAAATATTTTCAAGAAATTGGAAGAGACCCTACAGACGCCGAGCTTGAAATAATTGCAGCTCGTTGGAGCGAACATTGCGTTCACAAAACATTTAGTGCAAAGGTTATGGTAGACGGAGTTGAGAAGAAGCCACTTTTTACAAGAATAAAAGAAACTTCAAGAAAGTATTTTGGCAAAGATGTTGCTACTGCTTTTGAAGATAATTCTGGAGGAATGTATTTTTACGATAAACAGGTAATTTTAGTAAAAGGAGAAACGCATAACAGTCCTTCGGCTCTTGAGCCAAGGGGAGGCGCTGCAACTGGAGTTGGGGGAGTCATAAGAGACATTATCGGAACAGGTAAAGGAGCAAAAACTATTCTTTTGGGAGATGTTTTTGCAGTTGCTCCACCTGATACAAAAGCAGAAGATTTACCGCCAAATATAATTCCACCTGGATTAATGCTAAGAGGAGTCGTTTCAGGAGTTAGGGATTATGGAAATCCAATGGGAATACCAACTCCAAATGGTGGAGTTCATTTTCATAAAGATTTTGGTCCTAAACCGACAGTAATTGTAAAGGCGTGGGGGATAACCGGTGAAGAATATGCTGAAAAAGGTAAACCAGAGCTTGGTGATCGAATTGTTGTTGTTGGGGGGAGAACCGGAAGGGATGGAATACATGGCGCAACATTTTCTTCTGCAGAAATGACTGAGAGAACAGCAACCGTGAATTCAACAGCGGTTCAAATAGGAGATCCAATTGTCGAAAAGAAATTTGCAGATTTAATTCTTGAAGCCCGTGATAGAGGTTTCATTAAAGCAATAACAGATTGTGGGGCTGCGGGATTTTCATCAGCAATTGGAGAAATAGGAGAAGATATTGGTGTTAATGTCGATATTTCAAAGGCACCACTAAAATATGAAGGTCTTTCTCCTTGGGAAATTTGGATGTCTGAATCCCAGGAAAGAATGGTTTTAGCAGTAAGTCCAGATAATATGGATGAGTTTAATAATTTATGTGAGCGTTACAGTGTTGAATCATCAGATCTTGGATATTTTGATGGAAGCAATAGGATGCAGGTTTTTTACGAAGAGGAAGTGGTTGCAGATTTAGATTACGATTTTCTAAAAAATGGTTTACCTCAAAGAGTTATGGAGGCAAAGTTTTCGCGAGAAGTTTTTGAAGAGCCTGACATAGAAGAGCCAGAGAATTACGTAGAGGCTTTTAAAAATATTCTTTCCCATGGAAATGTTTGTTCTAAGGAGCCGATTGTTGAGCAGTATGATACAACAGTTCAAGGCGGTAGGGTTATTGGTCCACTTGGGGGTAAGAACCATGATGCTCCAAATGATGCAACAATTATAAGACCAATTTTAGATAAGCCATATGGAATGATTGTGTCCGATGGTATGAATCCAATTCTTACAAGAATTGATCCAAGAAGAGGCGCTATTTGGGCAGCAACAGAAGCGGTTTCAAACTTAGTCGCTGTAGGTGGAGATTACAAAGAAATGGTTCTTTGTGGAAATTATATTTCTCCGGTTCCAGATGCACATTTTATGGGGTCATTAGATATTCAGGTTGATGCAGTCAATGAATTCTTGGATACTATAGAGCGACCAGTTGTCTCTGGGAAAGATAGTCTCTCATCTACATATACATATAGAGATGGAAGAAAAATTCATATTCCACCAGTAGTTGATATCTCTACAATGGGAAGAATTGAAGATGTAGATAAGACGGTTACAACAGATCTGAAAAATGTTGGATCAACTTTAGTGCTTGTTGGAAAAATGCATAAAGGAATGGGAGGATCTTCATATTATGATACTTTAGGTTATGTAGGGAATGAAGTTCCAGAGGTAGATCTTGATTTACTTCCAAAAGTTTTTGACTCAGTACATAATGCAATTAAAAATAAGCATGTAGCAGCATGTCACGATGTATCAGAAGGTGGAGTTGCTGCTGCGCTTGCAGAAATGTCTTTTGGAGGAGACGTAGGAATTGAAGTTGAGGTTAATGAGGATAGATCTGATTTTTTCCTCTTTAACGAAACTACAGGAATGTTTATTGTAGAAGTTGAAAATCAAGAAATGGCAGCAGAACTTTTTGGCGATGTTCCTTACAAAGTTTTAGGTAAAACAACAGAGGATAAAAAAATTGTATTTAGAAATAATGATAAGCAAGTTTTTGAAGCAGACGTTGATGATTTGAGGGCATCTTGGAAAGAGCCAATGAGAACATTATTCCATTAAAATAAATGACTGAATTACAACCAAAAATAGCAGTATTAAAAGCGCCAGGAATAAATTGTGATGTTGAGACCGCGCATGCTTTTAGACAAGCAGGCGCAAATCCTGAAGAGGTTTTATTGCAAGATCTTAAAAATGGGGAGAAGTCACTTTTAAATTATCAAGGACTTGTTTTCTCAGGAGGATTTTCGTATGGAGATGATTTGGGATCTGGAAAAGTTTTAGCTCTAAAATTGGATACCTATGTAGGAAATCAAATACAAAGATTTAAGGAGACAAGACCAATATTGGGAATATGTAATGGTTTTCAAATCCTTGCTCGTTCAGGCTTACTGCCAATGGGTAATATTGGAGAAATGGAAGCAACGCTTGATAGAAATGACTCAGGAAGATTTATAAGTAGGCAGGTTGAGTTGATAATGGATGCAAATAGTAATTGTGTTTTCTTAAAAGATCTAAAAGAATTAGGTTCAGTTGAATTTCCAGTAGCTCACGGAGAGGGTAAATTTGTTACATCGAAACAAACCTTAGGCCAGATGGAAAAAGATGGTCAAATAGTATTTAGATATTCTAGAGATGGAGAACCAACTCAGCAATTTCCCTATAACCCAAATGGTTCAGAAAATGCAGTTGCTGGCGTAACTGATCCATCAGGACTTACATTTGGTCTTATGCCGCATCCCGAAAGAACCCCAGAAGGTTTATTTATTTTCAAAGGAATGGTTGCTTATGCAAGGCAAGGGGTATAAAAGAATAACTTGTTTTGCTTAATAATTTTATTTTAGAATTTATTATGCGAAAGTTAGAGCACCCCGATGTAATTTTAAGAAGAAATGATTTCAAACGTAACGAATACCAACAATATATTAATAGAAGTGCGCAGGTCCTATTTGAAGGACAACATATAGCAGTTAGTACTACGGGTAAAATAGAACTGTCAGAAACTGAAAAAGATGCAATCAGTAGACTTCGAAGCATCGCTGCTTCAATGCAGGAGTCTCCTTCTTTGGTTTCATCAGATCTTGAAGCAGTAACCAAATTTTCTATTAACCCCGCCTCAGAAGTTAAGCATAATCCGGAAGCATTAGTAATTGTGGGAATTTTAGGTAACTCAATTGCAGAAATTGCAGGTACTACTTTTCAGGTTGAAAAGTTTAAAAAACTTTCAAAGGTTGTTGGTCGTACATTAAGTGCAATTGAAACATCTGATAGAGAAAGGGTTATGCAGGGCACAGTAGCTATTTCGCGTGAAGTTTCTGAAACAGAAAAATATAGGCAAAGACTAGAAGGAAAAATGGATGAAAAAAGTGATAAAAACAAAAAAAGATTTTTAAGTAAAATGTTAAATTTTGGACGTGACGCTGTAATGTAGTTGCTAAACAACTATTTAGCCTCAATTTTTGGTATAATTCACAGATGACCCAAACAAATATTCGTAACTTTTGTATTATCGCGCATGTTGATCATGGTAAATCAACGCTTGCAGATAGACTGCTTGAAATAACAGGAACAATTAGAACATCTGAGATTGAAGGACAATCTCAATTTTTAGATAGTTCTGATATTTCTCGTGAGCATGGGATCACGATAAAACTTGCTCCAGTAAGAATGGAATATAAAGTAAATGGGGAGGATTATATTCTTAACCTCATTGATACCCCGGGTCACGTTGATTTTTCATATGAAGTTGTGAGAACGCTTTATGCTTGTGAAGGAGCTATCCTTCTTGTTGATGCAACAAAAGGAGTGCAGGCACAAACTGTTGCAAATTATAATTTTGCATATAATCTTGGACTAAAGATAATACCTGTTGTAAATAAAGTTGATCTACCAACTGCAAATGTAGACAAGGTAATGGATGAAATGGTCGAGACTTTTGGTTTTGACAAAGAGGCAATTCTTAAGATTTCAGCAAAAACAGGAATCGGAGTAGAAGATTTAATTGCAGAAGTTATAAAACAAGTTCCAGCACCTTCAGGTTCTGTTGATGCTCCAACTCAAGCCCTAATTTTTGATTCAGTATATGATGAGCATCGTGGAATTGTAATTTATGTCCGAATGAGAAATGGAAAGATACACAAAGGCGACACATTAACTTTTGATTCAGATAGAACAAAAGTACTTGTTAATGAAGTTGGATTTATGAAGCCAACATTTTCTTATACTGATCAACTTACAAACGGGGAAGTTGGTTTTATCATTACAAATATTAAAGATATAACTCAGGCAAAAGTAGGAGACACTCTTCTTAATAGTCGTGGAGAAGGGGAGTCACTTGGAAAATATATTGAACAGAAACCTTTTGTGTATTTATCTCTCTACCCTACATCTGTTAGTGATTTTCAGGATTTGCGTAAGGCCTTATATCGTTTAAAGCTTAATGATGCAGCACTGGTTATTACACCAGAGCAGTCAAGTATTTTTGGGCCAGGATTTCGCTGTGGATTTTTAGGTCTTCTACATGCGCAAATTCTAATAGAGCGACTTGAACGAGAAGAGGGTGTTGAAGTTTTTGCTGCACCCCCATCAATTGAATATATAGTTGATGGAAAAAGTGTTACAAATCCAAAAGATTTGGATAATTCAAATCATGAGATAAAAGAGCCAATTGTTAAGGGAGAAATTTATACACCAGTTGGATATGTTGGACCTATTCTTGAAATGATTCATAAAAAAAGAGGTTTTAGTCAGAATATTATATATTTTGGTACTCAAGCAAAAATTGAATTTACTATGCCTCTTGCCAATATCGTTTATGATTTTTACGACAAATTGAAGGGTCTTTCAGCAGGTTATGCATCTTTTGATTATGAGATTGCTGAGTTTCAAGCTTCAAATCTTGAGCGTGTTGATATATCAGTTAACAACGATATTATTCCAGAACTCTCCTTTGTAGTTCATAGAACTGAAGTGGATGCTTTCTCAAGAAGAATAATCAAGGCGTTAGCAGAAGAAATTCCAAGGCATCAATTTGAGATTCA